>CAJURH010000004.1:97225-123276 GCA_910588775.1 uncultured Lachnospiraceae bacterium | reverse complement strand
CGGATGCCCATCCAGACCTACGTGATGGAATTCGATGAAGAGACGGTGCGGGAAGCCATTCAAAGGGAATTAAACAGGGGCGGACAGGTATATTATGTGTACAACAGGGTCAACGACATTGCGGACATGGCGGGTCGGGTGGCTAAGCTGGCGCCGGACGCCCAGGTAGCTTACGCCCACGGCCAGATGAGCGAGCGGCAGCTGGAGAAAATCATGTACGGATTCATCAACGGAGACGTGGACGTGCTGGTGTCCACTACTATCATCGAGACGGGGTTGGACATATCCAACGTAAACACCATGATTATTCACGATTCCGATCGGTACGGCTTATCCCAGCTCTACCAGCTTCGTGGGCGCATCGGCCGCTCCAACCGGACGGCGTACGCCTTCCTGATGTACCGGAGAAATCAAATATTGAAAGAAACGGCGGAAAAGCGTCTGTCCGCCATTCAGGAATATACGGAATTGGGCAGCGGATTCAAGATTGCCATGCGGGATCTGGAACTGCGCGGCGCAGGAAATCTGTTGGGCGCGGACCAGCACGGGCACATGCTGACAGTGGGATATGACCTGTACTGCAAGATGTTAAGCGAAGCGGTAAAAGAAGCCAAAGGCATACATACCGTGGAGAACTTTGAGACAGCCATAGACCTGAACATGGATGCCTTTATCCCAGACACGTACATTTCCAATGAGGCGCATAAGCTGAATTTCTACAAACGAATCGCGGGGATCTCCAGTAAGGAAGAGCAGGACGACATGTTAGAAGAGCTGATGGACCGCTTCGGAGAGCCGCCCCGGACGGTATTGAACCTGCTTTCGCTGGCCTATATGAAGTCGCTGGGGCACAGCGCATACGTGACAGAGATTAAGCAGAGAGGAAAAGAAGTGAAATTCACCATGTTTGCCCAGATGCAGATGGATTCTCAGAGAATTCTTAAGCTAAAAGAGAAATATGGAAGAAAGCTTCAGTTTTCCAGTGAGAAAAAGCCGTGCATGCTTTTGAAAATCGAGAAGACGGCGGCAGACGAAGTTGAGCGTTTTCTGATGGATCTGAAAAATTTTATCTTTGGATAGGGAATGTGAAATTTCCGTAAATCTTCTTGCCTCAGGGGGGAAAAAAGTATATACTCAATATTATAACAAGACACGGGAGGAAATTATTCTATGAGATATATAGGCAAGAAAATCGCACTGGGATGCCTGGCAGGCGTTCTGGCAGCCACAGGATTGACCGGCTGTTCCAGTAAAATGGATGGGAGCAGTGTGGCGGTTACAGTAAACGGGGAGCAGGTTCCCCTGGGAGTGGTCAGCTTCATGACCAGGTACCAGCAGGCCCAGACCCAGGCCATGTATGAAATGTATTTTGGCGGCGCCAACGACGGGCTGTGGGATCAGGTATCAGATGAGAAGACCGGGGAGACTTATGGAGAGTCGGCCCGCGACGATGTGGTGGAACAGGTAGAGGTGATGTACCTGCTTAGAGAGAAAGCCAAAGACTACGACGTTAAGATAACCAAGAAAGAGCAGAAGAAAATCACGGAAGCCGCCAAACAATTTATAGAGGCGAACTCACAAGCAACGTTGGAAAATCTGGCAGTCACCCAGGCGGACATTGAGACCGCGTTGGAGCTGCAAACTTACGAGAAGAAAATGTTTGATCCCATGGTGGCGGACGTGGACACAAAAGTCAGCGACAATGAGGCGCAGCAGACCACGGTAACCTATGTGACGGTGGAAGAGAAAGATACAGAAGAAGGCGGGGATAGCGCCAGCGCCAATGAGGAGGAGAAGGCGAAAGAAGCCACCGCTAAGGAAAAGGCGCAGCAGATTTTGGACGAAGCGCTTGCCACAGCCAACGCGGACATGGATGCCATCGCCAAAGATGTGGACGAGGAGTTAAGCGTTACGGAGACTCATTTTACGGCCAATCCGCCAGAGAAGGAAGATGACGAAGAGGAAGAAGACATTGGCGGCGTGCCCCAGTCTGTGCAGGATGTGGTGAAAGATCTGGCGGACGGAGAGGTGGCCAGTGAACTGGTGGAAGAAGACGGCGCGTACTATGTGGTAAGACTGGAGAAGGCTTTCGACGAAGAGTCCACCAATGAGAAAAAAGATTCTATTATATCCGAGCGTAAGCAGGATATGTACGACGACATGATAGAAGACTGGAAAGACAAGGCGGATATCCAGGTGGACAAGAAAGTCTTGAAGACGCTGAAAGTAACCGCCAACCGGAAATTCACATTCAAACAGGAGGAAGAGACCGAGGACGTGTCTGACAACGAAGCGGACCAGGAAGAAGTTTCCTCAAATGAGAGCGAAGAAGCGCAGGATAGCGACCAGGGAGAGGACGAGGCCCCGGAAGCGCAAGAAAAGGATACCGAAGAATAGTCAGCAGAAAGGAGTGCAGGGTGAAGAAAATTTTAGCGGTTTTGCTGTCAATTTCTTTTGCGATTGTATTGCCTACAGGCGTTAAAGCTGTCACGTTGGACTATAAAACAGCGATTAATAAAATCGAGGCCAAAGGCACACCGGCCGTGATACAGTATTTTGAAGACGGGAAAGGCAACAAAGGCAAAATGGTGGCTTTCACCGGGGAAGTCTACAGTTCCAGCGCTTCCTTAAAAATCCGCGAACAACCCAACATAGACGCATCCTCCGTTAAAAACGTCTCCTTCGGGGCGCAGGTGGACCGGGTGGGTCTGTGTGACAACGGCTGGAGTAAGCTGGTGATTGAGGAGAAGGGCAAGAAGGTATACGGCTATGCGGAATCCTATTATCTGTCCAGCGACCCGCTGATTAAGAAGATGAACGAGAAGCTGGAGATAGTGGAAGAATCCCAGGTCTTGAATTTTCCGGGCATTCGTGACGGATTAAGCGTGGGAGAGGTGGCCAAAGGCGACCGGGTAACCTGCACCGGCGTGTGCAACGACAACTGGAGCAGAATTTCTTATACCAGCGATTCTGGAAAAAAAGTGTCCGGTTTTGTGCAGAATTCTGTACTGTCCGAGATCAAAGAGGACGAAAAGGAACAAAGAGAAGAGAAGGACGCCGCTCAATCGGAAAACACAGCGGATGTGGATATAGAAGAAGAGGACTTGGAAGAGCAGGTGATTGAAGGCGAAGCGCTTCTTGAGCCTTCTGAGGGCAGTTCAGAGAGCATCTGGGCCAAGGCGGTTACAGAAAACCTTCAGGACTCCACAGAGGCGGCCAACGCCATTATCGTAAATGAGGGCGAGGTGGTGAATGTTTCCGCCACGGCGAAACTGGAGCCGCTGGGAGATTTCCGAATCACCCATTATTGCGCATGCAGCATTTGCTGCGGGCCATATTCCGGTATGAATTCCACAGCCAGCGGAGCCGTTCCGGTGACCAACCACACCATAGCAGTGGACCCCAAGCAGATTCCCTATGGGACGAAAGTGGTGGTTAATGGGCAAGTGTATGTGGCGGAAGACTGTGGATCTGGCATTAAGAAAAATTGCATCGACATCTATGTGGCCAGTCATGAAGAGGCTTCTTCCAAGGGGATGTACCATACAGATGTGTATTTATTAATTGAAGACGATGAGGAATCCTGATAAGAAAGATTCTCTGTCTGCGGCGGGTTGCTTTTGGCAACAGAATCCTTTTCCGCCGCAGTGCGCTTTTACCTGGAGGGCTTTTTATCTTATAGGACAAAAAAAGGGCAGCCGGAAGATATGCGATCCGGCTGCTCTTTTTGTATGCAATTATGAATTTAAAAGTTTCAGCAATACATCTCCGACAGTGACGGCGTCCTCCACGGTCAAATAGTGGTCTGCGCTTTTGGAAAGCAATAATTTTCCAGTCGCGCTGAATTCCTCATCCGCAAACCAGACGTTTAAGGTTACCGGATAGTGGGGAAAAAAGGGAAATACTGCGGCAAAATCCGCTTTTGATTTTACAATTTCTGCCCCCAATGCGGTGCAGATTTCCTGGAGTTGTTCCGGCTGCATATCTTTCAGGAGTTTCATCAGTTCCACTTCCACCGTCTGGTCGAACTTGGTTCCACGGATGAGCCCGTCTTTCACATCTCCAAAGGGCATGAGCTGATCCGAAACAGGAAATCCGTCAGCCATGTCCAGGTAATGGAGAAGCAGCAGATGACGCCAGTTTTCCAGTTTCTGGCGACAAGTAAAGTCTGGGAACGTGACTTCAACGATCTGGTTTAAACTGGCTATTTTTAACAGAGCGGCTTCCGGGTCATAGACCGCGCCGGATTTTTTGGCCACATCTTCCGGTTGCCGTCCCCGTAGCCGTTCCTTAGCTGGAAGCAGCATTTCCTGAAAAGCTCTGTCGGCAGTCTGTTCCATAGTGAAAGTCTCCTTTTTTAGTGGTGGCAACCGTGGTCGCCGCAGGAGCCGCCATGACCGTGGTGTTGGTGGTGGCTGCAATTAGCCTCAGTTGAATAGGTCAGCTCGCCTTTTAACAGAGCGTCCACGGCGCTGTCAGCGTCTCCGGATACGCCGCAGAACAGACGGATTCCCGCTGCATTCAGAGCATTTTGCGCGCCACCGCCGATGCCGCCGCAGATTAAAGTATCCACTTGGTAACCTTGCAGAAATCCAGCCAGCGCGCCATGACCATTTCCGTTTGTGTCAATGACAGCGGACTGTACCACTTTGTTATCCTGAACGTCGTATACCTTAAATTGCTGTGTGTGACCAAAGTGCTGGTAAATCTGTCCATTTTCATAAGTTACGCCAATTCTCATTTGAATACCCTCTCTTTTCTTCTTTTTATCGTTGCCGCAATATTTCTGGCAGCATTCTTTTGTTTTCTCACAGAGGACCACATTGCCGCCCTCCAGATGCAGAGCGCATCCCTCCACCAGACAGCGGGCCATCTTCTGGCGGGCGCTGCTGTAAATACCCTGAATCGTGGTCCGCGCCACATTCATCTGCGCGGCGCTTTGTTCCTGGGTCAGACCTTCGTAATCCATCAGGCGGATGCACTCGTATTCATCCAGCGTCATCAGAACTGCCTGGACTGCCGGGGCGCCATTCGTCCCTTGCGGACCGAAATGAAGGCAGGAAGGCTTGGCGCAGATACGCCTTTTTTTGCATGGTCTAGGCATTGTCTTTCCTCCGTATTGTCAAAATGCACTCCCAAAAAACTAAGAGTACAATATGAAATTTATTATAAGTATATTAATGACATATGTCAATAAAAATCTTCTACAGTTCTTTGACGAAGTCCAGAAGCTGGTCAAAATCCCCCTGGGCATAGCCGGATATGTCCGCTTGCTTTTTATTAATCAGACAGTCGGTCAGCAAAAATACCCGCATTCCTGCCGAGGCCGCCACCATATCCTCGGTTACGTCGTTGCCCACCATACAGCATTCTTCCGGGTTCAGGCGCATCTGTCTGGCTATAGCGGCGTAATAGAGCGGATTTGGCTTGCAGTAACTTGAGTTTTCATAAGAGGTGCAAAGTTCAAAATCCCCAGGCGTAAGTCCCGCCCAGCGCAGGCGGTTTTTCTGTGCGCAGGCGGGGAAGACTGGATTGGTGGCCAGTGCGGTTCGGTATTCCAGTTTCCGGATCTGCGCCACTGTCTCGGCCGCTTTGGCATTGCAGCCGCAGAAAATCTTTGCCTCCTGGAATTCATTTTCATAAAATTCATCGAACAGATTTATGTCGGCATGAATTTTATCCCCGTAAATCTCAGCCATTTTATTCCAGAAAACCTTCTCGTTGGTCTGCTTCCCGTCATTTTTTATCATGGCGGCAGTCCCGGCCCAGATAGCGTCGATGAGCTGTTTGGGTTCATAACCGCTGGCGGCCATCCTTGCGGCCAGCAGTTCAAAATATCCCTTTGTAAATCGTTCCGTATCCATGGGAAGCAGGGTTCCGTCCAAATCAAATAAAATAGCTTTTATCTTCCTCATTTTCTTATCCCCTTTTTCTTATTGTTATCTGTGAATGGTAACACGATCGGCACAATTATGTCAATCTGGTTTTATGCGCATAAAGGGCTTGACAAACGGAGATAATGGGTATATACTTTGAAAACCAAAATAATTTAAAATCAAAACAATTTAGAGGGAAAACTATGGCTGTGAATATATGCGGGACGGGTTCCTACATCCCATCCCATGTAATGGATAACGACGGCATTGCCGGGCTGGTGGACACCAGTGACCAGTGGATACGGGAGAGGACCGGGGTAAAGCGGCGCCATATCGTGGACGGGGAGACGACGGTTTCCATGGCCTGCGAGGCGGGACTACAGGCGCTTCGGCAGGCGGACGTGGCTGCGGAGGAGATCGATTTGATTCTGGTATCCACGATATCCTCCAATGTGATTCTTCCCTGTGCGGCCTGCGAAGTCCAGAAAAGGCTGAGGGCGGTAAATGCCACCTGTTTTGACTTAAGCGCAGCCTGTACTGGTTTTGTCCTTGCCTACAATACAGCGGCGGCCTATCTGGCTGGGGGGATATACAAAACGGCGCTGGTCATCGGCAGCGAGAGCCTCTCCAACCTGACCAACTGGAAAGACCGGGGAACCTGTATTTTATTCGGGGACGGGGCGGGGGCGGCAGTGTTGAAGGCGGACGCTCGGCGAATGTATTTTCCGGTGACTCATTCCGACGGCGGCAAAGGCGGCGCGCTTACCTTAAAGAGCAGACACGACTGGAATGTTTTGAATGCGCCTGTCCAGGGAGACGAAAGATACAACGGCGATGAATTTTTTATGCAGATGGACGGCAAGGCGGTTTTCCAATTTGCGGTAAAGAAAGTGCCGGAGGTGATTCGGGAAACCTTGGAGAGAAATGGCGTCAGCCAGGAGGAGATTTCCTGGTTTCTGCTCCATCAGGCAAATAAAAGGATTGTGGAGTCCGTGGCCAAACGTTTGGGGGAACCCATAGAGAAATTCCCGATGAATATTCAGGAATATGGCAATACATCGTCGGCCAGCATACCGATTTTATTAGATGAGATGAATCGAAGAGGAGCGCTTAAAAAGGGTCAGAAACTGGTGATGGCCGGGTTCGGCGCAGGACTGACCTGGGGCGCGGCTCTTTATGAATGGATTTGAAAGAATAAAGGTGGGGTCAAAAAATGCAGACAGAAATAAGCAGATTACTGGGGATAGAATATCCCATTATCCAGGGCGGCATGGCATGGGTCGCCGAACATCATTTGGCGGCGGCCGTATCCGAGGCGGGAGGACTGGGCCTGATTGGCGCGGCCAACGCCCCAGCGGACTGGGTGCGGGAGCAGATACGAGAAGCGAAGAAATTAACCGACAAGCCATTTGGCGTAAACATTATGCTGATGAGTCCCTATGCAGATGAGGTGGCCAAAGTCGTCGCCGAAGAGGGAATCAAAGTGGTGACCACTGGAGCCGGAAACCCAGAGAAATACATGGAACTGTGGAAAGGCGCAGGTATGAAAGTAATCCCCGTGGTGGCTTCCGTGGCGTTGGCCAAACGCATGGAGCGAAGCGGCGCCGACGCGGTGGTGGCGGAAGGCTGCGAATCCGGCGGTCATATCGGTGAGAGCACAACCATGACGCTGGTTCCCCAGGTGGCGGACGCGGTGAAAATACCGGTGATTGCCGCCGGAGGCATTGCCGATGGGAGAGGCGTCGCCGCCGCGTTTATGCTGGGCGCCAAGGGCGTGCAAATGGGCACCTGCTTTGTGGTGACGGACGAAGCCCAGGTGCACGATAACTATAAAGAACGGATTTTAAAGGCCAAGGACATTGACACCAAAGTGACTGGAAGGAGCACCGGCCATCCCATCCGCACCCTCAGAAACGAGATGACCAAGAAATACATGGCGCTGGAAGAACAGGGAGCCAGCTTCGAAGAACTGGAATACCTGACCTTGGGCGGCTTGAGAAACGCGGTGGTGGACGGTGATGTGAAAAACGGAAGCGTCATGGCGGGACAGATTGCCGGGATGGTGAAAGAGCGGATGTCCTGCAAGGCTTTGATTGAGAAACTGGTAAGAGAGACCGACGCGCTGGTGAAAGGAACAGGGTTGTATGAGTAAGATTGCATTTATTTATCCGGGACAGGGAGCGCAGAAAGCGGGGATGGGCGCTGATTTTTATGAAAAATGCGCCGCCGCCAGAGAAATATTTGAAGGGGCCAGCGAAGCATTGGACCTGGACATGAAATCTCTCTGTTTTGAAGCGAACGACAAACTGGATCTCACCGAGTACACCCAGGCGGCCATGGTCACGGCTTGCCTTGCCATGACAAAGGCAGTGGAAGAGGCCGGGTTGAAGCCGGACATCACGGCAGGATTAAGCTTGGGCGAATATGCGGCCATCGCGGCGGCGGGAGGCATGGATGACATGGATGCCGTTCGGCTGGTGCGAAGAAGGGGCATTCTCATGCAGAACGCTGTGCCCGCGGGAGAAGGCGCCATGTGCGCGGTGATGGCCATGGACGCGGACAAAATCGAGGAAGTTTTAAAGGAATTTCCAGATGTAGGCATTGCCAACTACAACTGTCCAGGCCAGATTGTCATTACAGGAAGGACAGAAGGCGTAAAAGACGCTGCGGTAAAATTAAAGGAAGCCGGGGCCAGGCGGACCATGATGCTCAACGTAAGCGGCCCATTCCACTCCCCCATGCTTGCGTCTGCCGGGGAGGAACTGGCCAAGGAACTGGAACATACCAACCTGCATCCCCTTTCCATTCCCTACATGACCAACGTGACGGCACAGAAAGTGGAAGACATAGAAAAGACCAAGGACCTGCTGGTGAGACAGGTAAGCTCTCCAGTGCGCTGGATGCAGAGCATGGAGGCGATGATTGCAGACGGCGTGGATCAGTTTGTAGAAATCGGGCCGGGAAAAACGCTGGCTGGATTCATGAAGAAAATCAATTCCGAATATAAAGTCTGCAACATTTCCGTTTGGGAAGACATAGAAAAGGCGGTCGCCGCCCTGAAAGGAGAATAGAAATGTTAGAAGGAAAGACAGCCATCGTAACGGGCGCCTCCCGGGGAATTGGAAAAGCGATTGCCCAGAAACTGGCCTCCCAGGGGGCAGCCGTGGTGATTAATTACAACGGATCGGAAGAAAAGGCGCAGGAAGCGCAGCGAGAAATCCAGGAAAAGGGCGGAACGGCATCCATCTATCGGTGCAACGTGGCCGATTACGCACAGTGCGAGAAATTTATACAGGATGTAATTCAGGAATACGGCAGTCTGGACATTCTGGTGAACAACGCCGGGATTACAAAAGACGGCCTGCTGATGAAAATGACCGAGGAAGATTTTGACAAAGTCATCGCCACCAATCTGAAAGGCGCCTTCAACACCATACGCTTCGCGTCCCGCCAGATGTTAAAACAGAGAAGCGGGCGCATCATCAATATGTCTTCCGTTTCCGGCGTGGCCGGGAATGCGGGCCAGGCCAACTATGCGGCCTCCAAGGCCGGACTCATTGGCCTTACCAAAGCCGCGGCCAGAGAACTGGCTTCCAGAGGCGTTACCGTAAATGCCATTGCGCCGGGCTTCATTGAGACAGACATGACCGATGTGCTGGGAGTTAAAGTCAAGGAGGCGGCTGTGGCCCAGATTCCCCTGGGCAGATTCGGAAAACCGGAGCAGGTGGCGGCAGCGGCAGCGTTTTTGGCTTCTGAAGAGGCAGGATATATCACCGGGCAGACCCTTCACGTGGATGGCGGCATGGTGATGTAATGGAAACAGTTCAGCCCGTCAAGGCAGACCGTTGAGAGAAGGGACGCCTGGTGATGAGCAAAAAGAGCCGGCCGGACTGTGATATAGGAGGTAGGAAAAGAAAGATGAATAGCAGTATGAAGAGAAGAGTGGTCGTAACAGGGCTGGGGGCGGTTACGCCCATCGGGAATGACGTGCCGGAGTTCTGGAATAGCATAAAAGCCGGGAAAGTGGGAATCGGGGAAATCACCCAGTTTGACACATCCGATTACAAAGTGAAGCTGGCGGCGGAGGTCAAAGGCTTTGTGGCCAAAGAGCGCATGGAATTTAAGGCGGCAAAGCGCATGGAGCCTTTTGCCCAGTACGCAGTTGCGGCGGCCAAAGAAGCCTATGAAGACGCAGGGCTTGACATTGCCAAAGAAGACCCCTATCGGGTGGGAGTTATCGTCGGTTCCGGAATCGGCAGCCTGCGGGAGACGGAGCGGGAATACGACAAAATTCAGACCAAAGGGCCGTCCCGGGTCAATCCGCTGATGGTACCGTTGATGATTTCCAACATGGCGGCCGGAAACATTTCCATCCAGTTAGGTCTGAAAGGAAAGTGCACCAATGTGGTGACAGCGTGCGCTTCCGGCGCCCATTCCATCGGAGACGCATTCCGGGCCATCCAGTACGCAGATGCGGATGTAATGCTGGCGGGCGGTGCGGAGAGCTGCATCTGTCCACTGGGAGTGGCGGGCTTTACCAGCCTTACCGCGTTGTCCACCTGCCCGGACCCCCTGCGCGCGTCCATTCCGTTTGACAAGGACAGAGACGGGTTCGTCCTTGGAGAGGGCGCGGGAATCGTGGTATTAGAAGAGCTGGAACACGCCAGGAACAGAGGCGCGAAGATCTACGCGGAGCTTGTGGGCTATGGAGCCACCGGGGACGCTTATCATATCACCTCGCCGGCCGAGGATGGCAGCGGCGCGGCCAAAGCCATGGAGCTGGCCATAAACGAGGGAGAAATCCAGCCGTCTCAGGTGGATTACATCAACGCTCATGGCACTGGAACCCATCACAACGACCTCTTCGAGACAAAAGCCATTAAATTGGCGCTGGGAGAAGCGGCCAGCCAGGTGGCCATTAACTCCACAAAATCCATGATCGGGCACCTTCTGGGCGCGGCGGGCGGCGTGGAATTCATCGTCTGTGTCAAGGCCATCCAGGACGGCTTTGTTCACCAGACCATGGGCACCAGGGACGTGGATGAAGAATGCGACTTAAATTACACGGTGGGCGCTCCCGTGGAGAGGGAAATAAATTATGCGCTGACCAATTCCCTGGGATTCGGCGGCCACAACGCAACGCTGCTTTTGAAAAAGTATACAGGGTAATCATGGGGGTGTTGATATATGGAATTTGAAAATCTGATCAGGCTTATCGAGACCGTGTCCAGGTCGGAACTGACCGGACTGAAATACGAGGAAGGCGGCGTGAAACTGCATCTGACCAAGAAGCAAGGGCCAAGCTCCAATCAAAACATGATTCAAGTGCAGGCGACGGAAATGTCTGTGCAGTCCGCGCCCACAGCCCAACCGGAAGCTCTGGCGGCAGGAAAGAATGGCAAAATCGTGGAATCTCCCCTGGTGGGCACATTCTATGCGGCTCCCGCAGAAGACGCAGAACCCTTTGTGTCCGTGGGGGACACGGTGAAAAAAGGGCAGACGCTGGCTATCGTGGAGGCCATGAAATTGATGAATGAGATTGAGAGCGATTACGACGGAACCGTGGCGGAGATTTATGTGGAGAACGGCCAGACCGTGGAATACGGGCAGGAACTGTTCCGGATTGAATAGGAGGCAGTATGAAACATTTAGATATTAACCAGATTAAAGAAATCATTCCCCACCGTCATCCGTTCCTGTTGCTGGATTACATCGAAGATTATGAGCCGGGTCAGTATGCAGTGGGTTATAAATGCGTATCTTATCGGGAAGAATTTTTTGCGGGGCATTTTCCCCAGGAGCCAGTGATGCCTGGGGTATTGACCGTGGAAGCGCTGGCCCAGGCCGGGGCAGTGGCAATCTTGAGTATGGAAGAAAACAAAGGGAAAGTCGCCTATTTCGGCGGTATCAACAAATGTAAATTCAGGGGAAAAGTGGTTCCAGGAGATAAACTGCGCCTGGAAACACGCATCATTAAACAAAAAGGACCGCTGGGCGTAGGCGAGGCCACAGCCAGTGTGGACGGCAAGACAATCGTCAGTGCGGAACTGACCTTTATGGTGGGCTAATGCTCTTCTTGAATAATGGATTGGATAAGGTGGTACGATGATTAAGAAAGTATTGATAGCCAACAGGGGAGAGATTGCAGTGCGGATTATCCGCGCCTGCAGAGAAATGGGAATCGAGACGGTGGCCGTGTATTCCCAGGCAGACCGGGAAGCGTTGCATACAAAGCTGGCGGATGAAGCCATTTGCATTGGTCCTGCGCCGTCAGAAGAAAGTTATCTGAGCATGGAACGGATTATCAGCGCCACGGTGGTCACCGGGGCGGATGCCATCCATCCGGGTTTTGGTTTTCTGTCCGAGAACAGTAAATTTGCGGAGCTGTGCCAGCAGTGCAGTATTACATTTATTGGGCCAAACTCCCAGGTGATTGCGAAACTGGGCAACAAGCAGGAGGCCAGGAATACCATGGCGGCGGCGGGCGTCCCCGTGATACCTGGCAGCACGGAGGCAATCTTTGACGCGCAGACGGGAGCGGAAGTTGCTAGGCAGATTGGCTATCCGGTCATCGTGAAAGCGGCCCTGGGCGGTGGCGGTAAAGGGATGCGCACGGCCTATACGGAAGAGGAATTTGAGCAAAGTTTCCAGACGGCCCAGACCGAGGCGCAGAAAGCTTTCGGGGATGGAACCATGTATATCGAGCATTTTGTCCAGCATCCCCGGCACATTGAGTTTCAGATACTGGCGGATAATTTCGGCAATGTGATTCATTTAGGGGAGCGGGACTGCTCCATCCAGCGCAATCACCAGAAAATGATCGAAGAATCCCCGTCCATGGCGCTGACGGAAGCGCTGCGGGAAGAGATGGGTCAGGCGGCGGTGCGGGCGGCGAAAGCGGCCGGATACATGAACGCGGGGACCATTGAATTTCTGCTGGAGCCCTCGGGAAAATATTATTTTATGGAGATGAACACCCGGATTCAGGTGGAACACCCAGTCACAGAGTGGGTCACCGGAATTGACCTGGTCAAAGAGCAGATTCGCATCGCGTCCGGCAAGAAACTTTCCTACAGGCAGGAGGATGTGCGCCTTACGGGCCATGCCATCGAGTGCCGCATCAATGCGGAGAACCCTAAGAAGAATTTTCGTCCGTCGCCAGGCGCCGTTACGGATATGTATCTTCCGGGAGGAAAAGGCATCCGCATCGATTCCGCCATTTACAGCGGCTACACAATCCCGCCCTATTACGATTCCATGGTGGCGAAGCTGATCGTGTGGGCCAAGAACCGTCGGGAAGCCATCAGCAAAATGCAGAGCGCGCTGGGGGAAGTGATCATTGAGGGGATTGACACCAATGTGGACTATCAGTACGAGATTTTGAATCATCCAGATTATCTATCCGGCAACGTTGACATTGAATTTATTGAAAAGATGCAAGGTGACATGGTATGAAGCTAGACAATGTGTTTAAGAAAACCAGACTGCCAAAGAGAAGAGGCCAGGGAGCCGCAGACACAAGAGGACCGGAAGTGCCGGAAGGGCTTTTGCGTAAATGCAATATGTGCAAAGAGGCGATTATTGCGGAAGATGTGAAAAAAGGCAATTACATCTGCCCTAAATGCGGCGGCTATTTCCGGATGCACGCGTACCGTCGCATCGAATCGGTGACGGATGAAGACGCATTTGAGGAATGGGACCGGGGGCTTTCTACGAAAAACCCATTGCAGTACAAAGGATACGAAGAAAAACTGGCGGCTCTTCAAGAACGCACCGGGCTTGACGAAGCGGTAATTACGGGTAAGGCGCGCATTGGCGGGGAAGAGACGGCGCTTGCAGTCTGTGACGGACGTTTCTTCATGGCCAGTATGGGAGAAGTGGTGGGCGAGAAGATTACGCGGGCGGTGGAACGCGCCACGGCACAGAGGCTTCCGCTTATTATATTCACCTGTTCCGGTGGCGCCAGGATGCAGGAGGGAATTGTCTCACTGATGCAGATGGCGAAAACCTCGGCGGCCTTGAAGCGGCATAACGACGCAGGGCTTCTCTATATCACAGTGCTGACCGATCCAACCACGGGAGGCGTGACGGCCAGTTTCGCCATGCTGGGGGATGTTATCCTGGCTGAGCCAAACGCTCTGATTGGATTTGCCGGACCGCGGGTCATCGGGCAGACGATCGGGCAGAAGCTGCCTAAAGGCTTTCAGCGGTCGGAATTTCTTCTGGAACACGGTTTCATAGATGCGATCGTGGAGCGTCCGCAGATGAAAGAAGCATTAAGTCGTCTGCTAAAACTTCATAAAGGCGGGAAATTGCAGCGGCAAGACACAGCGGCCGAGGCCCGGCAGACGTTGAAAATTCCACCGGAGCTGGACAAAGCCAGAGCCTGGGACCGGGTGCTTGCCTCCCGCCAGAAAGGGCGTCCAGTGGGCAAAGATTACATTGAAGCGTTGTTTACGGACTTCACGGAACTTCACGGAGACCGGCATTTTGGAGACGACCAAGCGATTATCGGCGGCATTGCCAATTTCCGTGGAATGCCGGTGACGGTCATCGCCCAGGAAAAAGGCAGGGACACCAAGGAGAACATCCAGCGCAACTTTGGGATGCCCTCCCCAGACGGATACCGCAAAGCCCTGCGTCTGATGAAGCAGGCGGAGAAATTTCACCGTCCAGTCATATGTTTCGTGGATACGCCTGGCGCTTTTTGCGGCGTTGAGGCGGAAGAGCGGGGGCAGGGAGAAGCCATTGCCAGGAATCTCTACGAGATGTCGGCCTTGCAGACGCCCATACTTTCCATTGTGATTGGAGAAGGGGGCAGCGGCGGCGCCCTTGCCATGGCCACTGCAGACGAAGTGTGGATGCTGGAAAATTCCATCTACTCCATTTTATCGCCGGAAGGATTTGCCAGCATCCTGTGGAAAGACAGCTCCAAAGCACAGGAGGCGGCGGAAGTGATGAAGCTGACAGCCGGGGATTTATATGCGTTGGGCATTATAGAGCGAGCGCTTTCTGAGCCTGCGGAGTTGACTGCCCAGAATATCCAGTCGGTAACTCAGCCCTTGGGGAAATGGATGGAAGAGTTTCTGGAGAAATACGGGGACATGGACGGCCAGGAGCTTACGCAGCACAGATACGATCGGTTCCGGAAGATGTAACGGGAATATATAGGCGGAGGGAATGGCCTGAAGGAGAGAGAATATGCAGATAAAACCATTGAAAATGGGGAATATAGAAGCGAAGCTTCCGATTATACAGGGCGGCATGGGCGTGGGGATTAGCCTGGGCCGTCTTGCGGGGGCTGTTGCAAAAGAGGGCGGCATTGGCGTCATTTCCGCTGCTCAGATCGGTTATCAGGAACCGGATTTTGACCGAAATACAAAAGAGGCTAATTTGCGGGCCATCGGAAAAGAATACGCCAGAGCCCGCGCTCTCGCGCCAGATGGGGTCATTGGCTTTAACATCATGGTCGCCATGCGGGATTACGAGGATTATGTCCGGGCGGCTATAGAGGCTGGAGCGGATATCATCATTTCCGGCGCGGGGCTTCCCGTCGACTTACCGAAAATCGCAAAAGGCGCCCAGGTGAAGCTGGCCCCCATCGTATCCACCGCCAAATCGGCGAAAGTTATTTTAAAATATTGGGACAAAAAATACAAGCGAATGCCGGACCTGTTGATAATTGAGGGACCCTGCGCAGGCGGGCATCTGGGATTTACCCGGGACCAGTTGGAGAAATATTTGCCAGGACAGTCGCAGTCTCATTCGGCGGTTTACGATGATGAAGTAAAAGAAATCATGTCCATTGTGAGGCAATACGAAGAGAAATGTCAATGCCGGATTCTGACGGCGCTGGCCGGAGGAATCAAAAACCGGGAGCAGGCGGCGCACGCGTTCGCGCTGGGAGTGGACGCTATCCAGGTGGCCTCCAGATTCGTCACCACCGAGGAATGCGACGCAGACATCCGTTACAAAGAGGCGTATGTAAAGGCGGCTCAGGAGCAGGTGACCATTGTGAAAAGCCCGGTGGGGATGCCAGGGCGTGCCATCTTAAATCCATTTATGGAGAGAGTCATGTCCGGGGAGTGCATTGCCCATGGCGCCTGTCACCGCTGTCTGGACGCCTGTGACCCGGCTCAGACTCCCTACTGCATCACAGAGGCGCTGATTCATGCCGCCAGAGGTGAAGTGGAAGAAGGGCTGCTGTTTTGCGGCGCGTATGCCTACGAGGCCGATCATATAGAGACTGTACGAGAAGTGATAAATTCCCTTATGCCGTAAAAAAATTGCCGCGAAGGCAGCCGGAAAGGAAGGGGCAAAAGGCGATGGAAGACGCTTATAAGAAGATCAATCATACTTTGGTCAAGTTAATCCATGAAATCTGGGATTTAGAAGAGAAAGCCATTATAACCGAAGAATTCAAAGACCTTACCAACAACGACATGCACGTGATAGAAGCCGTGGGCCTGGGAGAAGGAAAAAATATGTCTTCCATTGCCAGGGAATTGAAAATAACGGTGGGCTCTCT
The DNA here is from genome assembly GCA_910588775.1 of uncultured Lachnospiraceae bacterium. Lineage (GTDB taxonomy): Bacteria > Bacillota > Clostridia > Lachnospirales > Lachnospiraceae > MGBC164599. The sequence goes on along the minus strand of CAJURH010000004.1, from coordinate 106,872 downwards.
CACCACGTCCATGAATAGCCTGGTGAAAAAACAATACGTGGAGCGGCGCAGGAGCAAGGAAGACAGACGGGTGGTGTTCGTGAAACTGACGGAAAAGGGAATAAAGGCATATGAACGTCATGAAGAATACCACAGGAAAATGGTCCAGGCCATTTTAGATAAACTGCAAGAGGAGGAACTTTCCGTATTGCTGAAAACCCTGGATGTGTTAAGCGGATTCTTCTCAGAATACCGTGAGTGAAAAGTGGGCCTATCTGTTGTTGGCAGGATAGGCTCACTTTTCTCTATGTTCTACTGTCCAAAATATTTTTCAACCAGGTCTTTCAGAGCATCGTTCTTGGCGGCCGTGGCCGCATCCGCCTGGACGAAATGGGCGGCGTTACTTTTCAGATTTTCATCAAATCCCAATATGTAATTGGTCGCGATTAGATAAATAATTCTAGTGGGAGCCATTCCATAGACTTGCTCTCCTAAAATATGCCGGATGCGCTGGCTATCATCTGGGTAAATCTCTTTCATTTTCGGACTGCGGAATAAGCGTTTGACGATTTCCGTGATATAAAGGCCGGATTTCATATACAGGTCCGCGAATGTTTTGTTGGGGTCGTCGAAGCAGCCGGGATTGTTTTTCTCCAGTTCATCCACCATTTTTTTCACCACCCATTTTGGCGTAAATATCTGGTTGGTTTTCTGAGGTGGGATATAGTCGAAAATATCTTCTTCCTGGGTTTCGTCAAAATAATCCGCAAGCGCCTGCTTCTTTTTCCAGAATTCTTCGATGGAATCATTGAACACAGTTTCGTCAAATAAATGTCCGGCGAAGTGGGCGGTTTCGCCGGTTTCCGGGTCCACGTAATCGCCGCCGTCCCGAAGAAAGCGAAAATCATCTTCTGAAATGCCGGTGACTTCCTGGAAAACATCCGCTTCCGTATAGTCGTCGAAATTCTCCAAGGTTAAACGCCCGTCTCCGTAGGCCATGATGAAGCTGGGAATGGTTCGGGCAAATCCGCGAAGATGCGCCCGGATGGAATCTTCCACGGTCTTCTTTTCCTCCACCGCTTTTTGCCGTTCCATCTGTTCCACGATTTCTTTTGGTTTCTCCTGAATGGCGCTCTCAACGGTTTCCTGCACGTTTTCCATAAATGTTTTCATGGCATGTTCCAGGTTGGTTTTGTACTGGTTTTCGGCCTCCTGGATCTGGGAGGGCGTATTTGCCTCCTGTTTTTGGCGATGATATTCGGCTTTTGCAATGTTGGTTTGTTGCATATGGTCCTCTTGAATTTGTTGAAATTTGCGGTCAATTTCCCGGTCGATTTGCTGTTTTATCCGCTTTTGAGCGCCGCGCTTTGCGTTGTACGCGTCCAGAACTGGGGTGACCACGTCTTGTTTCATGGTTTCTTTCACTGTATCTGCCAGCGCTTTCACCTGAGATTCCACCTGTGCGGCAGGGGCGTTTTCGTCTAGGGCAAGAACCAGCGGCTCTATTTCCCGACGGGTTTTCTCGTAAAATTTTGGGCCAAACAGGTTCTGTGTCTGGCCGATTACGATTTCGTTGGAAATCTGGGGTTCTCCATTTTCGTCCACGGACACATGGGAAATGCGTTCAATGGCGTCTTTTTCCCGCTTCTTCGGGTCTTCCTGGGCGGGCGTCAGTTTTTCCACAATCTCCTGGACGATGCCCGGCGCACCAAACACGTTGCTAATGTTTTGGAAAAGGAAGTTGGACATAAATCCGTGGCGGACCACTTCCCGGCTCTTGAGCATTCTGGGGATGGAGAGGGTCTGTGCGGCGTCCAGCTCCACCATCCGTCCTTCATCATCTTCACCCAGAACAGGGAAGAAGTTCAAAAGTCGCCGGATGTTGTCCTTGCGGCTGTCGCCAGTTCCCGTCTGGGCAGATAAATTATTTGCAAACTCGTCAAAAATAATCAGCGTTCGGGCAGGGTCAAAGTCGAATATGTAGGCGTTTTCTTTTCGGAACCGCTGGTTGTTTCTCGTTATGACGCAGGGGTTTTGCGCGCGAAAGGCGGCCTGCATATAGGCGGAGGGACTTTGCATATTGCAGAGCATGAGAACGCCGCTCCACTTTGGAATTGTCACGCCAACGGTAAGCTGCCCCACGCTTAAGGTGATAGTCTTCTCATTTTCCGCAATGGCCTTTTGTACCCGGTCAAATGATTCCTGTGAAACATCCGTCTCGTCCAGCTTGCCGTCTCCGGCGGCCAATACGATTTTGTGCTGGCCAAAGGTCTCCTTAAATGCATCGTCTTTCAATAATTTGGCCAGGGCTTTTGCGCTGCTGACGCGGTTTAACAGCCACAGGGTATGTGACAGTTCCTGCCTTAGTTCCGGTGTGGAGAAAGGGTATTTTTCCTGGGTGGACAGTGCATGGAGGAACTTTCGAATCTGTTCTTCGTGGACAAACTTTCCACTTTCGTTTGTGGCGAAAAATTCATTCAGGTCGAAGGCGTAGTCCACCGCAGTGCCGTCCCCGGACAGGTCGATTTCTTTTTGAATCTGTCCGTGAATCATGTTGGACAACTGATAGGTGTACAGAGTTAGCCGGGGCAGGGCTTCGTATGGATTGTAATCTTCTTTGTCCCAGCTTTCTTTGGCCTCCTGTTCATCGGCATAGGACCAGTTGTAGATTTGGTCTTTGGAAAATTGTTCATTTGCCAGCGCTTTAAAAGGGGTGCCGGACAGGTATAAGGTGTGTTTTCGGTGGATATTGCAAAAGGCCCGGTCTGTCCGCATGGTGTCCACGCCTTCCTGGGCTTCGTCCACAATCAGAAGGTCGAACTCCAACTGGCTTATCCAGAGCAGTTTGTCGTGGAGACCGCCAAAATAGACGGAGCCTTTCAGTCCCTGCAGGGATTCAAACGCCACCATGCCTTTTATTTCTTCCTGGCTTTGCATAGACGCGCGGTATTGGTCGCGGGTGAACACGCCCGCCTTGCCTTTTAGGGCTTCCGTGTCCGACACGAAACAGAGCTTGCCCTGCCATCCGATGAATTTGCGGAAGTCATCCGCCCATGAGTTGGCGATGCTGGGCCTGTTTGTGACAATCAGGACTTTCGTAAACCCCATTTTCTGAATGAAATCATAAGCGGTCAGCGTTTTCCCAAATCTGGGCTTGGCGTTCCACAGAAATTCTGTTCCTCCGTTTTCAAAATAGGATTTGGTGATGGTGACTGCTTCTTGCTGTTCTTCCCGCAAGTCATAGGTGCGCTTTTCTTCTGTGTTTTTCGAAATTTCCCGGCGTGAAAACACATTGAAATAATCTTGGGACTGTGGGCCGTCGATGCGAAACCATTCCGTGCCTGGTTCCCGCTTTATGTTCTTTTCTGATGTCAGAAAAGAGTGGAAATCCCGGTCTGTGAAATATTCTCCAGACCCGTCTTTGTACATGGCGTTGTCCTGCCAGGCCAATTCCCAGCGGATATCGGCGGTGTGGGTCTGCTGCGCGATTCGCTGGGCTACCGTCTGCTTCTCTGTGTACCCGATTTTGGTCCAGCCGTCGTGATAGGTAACGCCAGGGGTATTGTAGGCGTAGATCATGGGAATGACGCGGGTAAAGGATTTGATTTTTGGGGTGTTGGCCATTATTCGCTCATCTCCTTTACGTGGGATTCGATAAAATCGATTTCATTTTCATCCAGATTGTATTTGGCGTATAGCTGCTGGTCGATTTCTTTTATGGATTTTGACCAGTCTATGTCGGATTGTTGGGTGAAATCCTGGAGTGGGACGTAAGCCCATTTTTCTGGCGTAATATGTTGAGTCACTTTTAAGACGCCAAGAAGCGCTCTGGTAAATTTTGTTTTGATATATTTTAACGCTGCATTGCATTCTTCAAATGAAACAAAGCTGCCTATGCTGACAAAAGTTTCGGTTGCGCCAATCCCCGGTTCAGCAATCGTTGGCGATGAAAGTGTTTCTCCAAAGGAGCCATTTCCGTTTGCGCTTGGCAAAAATATTTTATATTTATATAGGTTGCAAACTTCATTTACATAATCAGTTCGGATATATTTATGGATTCTTTCATTATTTTCACGGCCTAAAATTTGGATGTATCTAAATTTATCGTTTGGTTTTTCATCAAAGAAGATTTGCGGAAGTCGCTCAAATATATTGGTTGACATATCATAGGCATGTCCATTGCTCAGTTGGCTTATGGCTTCGGGATGGTCACTATGCATAGACTCCGTTAATTTATATGCCGTACGTGTAACTACGATTGCACTGAATTTTTTGAAGGCCGTGTGCTGTTTTACTTTTCCAAGGATAGAATTTAAATGTGGATATGCGGTAAAGGTTCCGATTTCCCCAAAGTTTTCTTTTTTCGCGTGATAAGTAATGGCAATGCCGCCTTTAATTTCGGTATTAGTAAATATTTTGGAGCTATCTTTTTCATAATATAAAACTTTCAAATGTGGATTGGAAAGCATAAATTTATTCCATTGCTTGGGCGTATTTCCCGCATTAAATAAAAATCTGGCTGGATGAATCATTTCAACTACATCCGAAATGGAATAGGCATTTTCGAGAAATTTATGATAAATTGGTGGAGCAAATGTTTTATTTTCACCAATTACTTCATCCTGATATGGAGGATTCCCAATTATAAAATCGAATTTCATATCACTTTCCCCTTTCAAACATTTCTAAATATTCAAGGCTGGCCTCTCCCCGCCAATCGTATATCCGGCAGTGGGGCTGTGTGGTTTCCAGCGGTTTTTCCTGGTCTTTTGTCAGCCAGTCATGCATGGTCATTTGGTGGTATTCCTCCGCAGCTTTACAGTAGGGAATGGTTCCGGTCAGTCCGTCCATCTGCCAAAGATTCCATGTGATTATATTTGCGATGGCCAGATATTCTCTTGGGGTGGGTTTTCGTCTCCAGCGTTCTGTGAGATATTCTTCGTAGGTCATCAGCAGATTTACCCGGGCAATCAGCAGATTATCTCCCTGAAATTCGTATCCGTAAGTGGATTGAAATGCCCGGGTCACCCATTTTACCCATTCGCTTTCACTGTCTGTATTTTCATTTACCACCCGGATTTTGCGGTCCAGAATGCCAATCCGGTTTTCTAGCCGGATGCTCTCGCCGGTGGATACGTCGTATCTGCTTACCAGATAAGGGGCTTCGCCGCAAGTGATTTCCAGCCGTCTGGAGTCAACGTATTTTTTCCAAGACTGCTTTTCGGAAAATATGACTTTTTCGGTGGGCGCTCCGGCTATGTTGAAAACATCTGGTCTCCCAAACCAGGCTTCGTCGGCGTAATTGTTCATCTTATTGCAGATCCACAGCGGCGTGAATACTTCAGCCCGTTGCCGGGTCCGTTCCGACTGCTGTTCCAGAGCTTTTCTCGCCCGGTTTTTGATGATCCCAGAGCAGGGTCCTGTAATCAGTGGGGAAGTGATTTCCTTATCCCGCTGGTAGTCGGCGCCGAGCGCGTTGTAGGCATCCGTGGCCCAGAGAATGTTTGTCTTCGTGGTTTTGTCTTTCAGAAGCTTGTCCAGCAGTTTGAGGGAGTGTATCCGCAGTATTTCGTCTTGAATTCCGATAATCAAATGAAGGTCCCCCTTTGGCTGCGTGTGTGCAGATGAAAATGATAGAATGATTATAACATGCAAGCTTCGTTTGTTCAATCTAGAGTGTGTATTAGTTGGATTTGGGAATCATTCACTGAATATCTTTCCCACAATATTTCCAATAAGCGGCGCATACGCCAACCAGGGCCAGTCCCATCCCCAGCAGAATTTTCTCCCCATCCAGATGTCCATTTGTCAGAATATCCGCGCCTTCGGTATAGCCAAAAGGCGTGAAATATTTGAGAAAATCGGCCTGCTGGGATATGTTGGATAGAATATTCAGGAAATACAGGACGGTGGCGATGCCCAGCCCAATGCCCAGACCGCTGCGGCGTAGAAAAGCGGAAACGCCGAAACATATGCAGGCCAATTCTATTTGCGCCAGGAAATTGGCCAGGTGCAGCAGGCAGATTTCCTTCCAGGGGATTTTCTCACCAATTAAGGCGATGGACGCGGTGGGCAGTGCAAAGATTAGTAGGTTCATCAGGATAATCTGTAGGACGACCGCCGCCAGTTTTTCCGTCAGCAGATGGCTCCTGCCGATGGGATGGGTCAGAAGGAATTCTGCAGTCCGGCCTTTTTCCTCTTTGGCCAGGATGCCTGTGGCCAGAAGGGAGCAAAAGAATGCGCCTCCCAGGCCCAAAATGTTGCCGCATTCGATGGCATAGAATCCGGTCAGTTCTCCAAAGTCCAGCCGGTCCATGCCGAAAGCGGCGGTGAATGCGCCCATGGAGGAGAACACATTGCTGACGTCTTTCATCTCGTTTTCCATCTCTGGATACAGGAACACGCAGATCACAAGGAAAAATCCAATGGAGGCGCTCCAAACGGCTAGGGATTTGAAGCCCTGCCTGCATTCATGTTTTAAGAGAATCATTTTTCCTCACCTCCATTTTCGTAGTAGTGGAAGAAGATTTCTTCCAGGTCCGGTTCCGTCACGGATAGGTCTGTGACGTTTCCCGCTGCCAGCGTCTGAAGTAGCCGTTTCATCTCGCCGTCGTAGAGAAAATGCCAGGAATCGTCCGTTTCGGTCAGGTTGCGGATGCCGGGCAGTCCGTTTAGGGATATGTTTCCCCGCAGGGAAATGCGCTTCGTCTGGGTCTGCGCCAAGGTTTCCACCCGGTCGCAGGCGATGAGGCGGCCTTCCCGGATGACGGCGGCTCTTGCGCAGTTTTGCTGAATTTCAGAGAGTATGTGACTGGATAGAAACACGGTGGCCCCCGCTTGATTTCGCTCTTTTATGATTGTGAAGAATTCCCTCTGCATCAGAGGGTCCAGGCCGCTGGTGGGCTCGTCCAGAATCAAGAGCCGCGGGTTGTGCAAAAGGGCGCAGACGATGGATACTTTCTTGCGGTTGCCGAAAGATAACTGGTCGGCCTTTCGGTTTTGGTCCAGTTGCAGCCGTTGGCAGAGTCGGTTCGTTTCGTCTGCGCAGTCTTTTTTGCGCAGGTCGGCGGATAATTTAAGAATGTCTTTCACCTTCATGCCGGGATAAAATGCGCTCTCGGAAGGTAGATAGCCCACCTGGGATAAAACCTTGGTTCTCTCGTTGCGAATGTCTATGCCGAGAACTTTTGCCTGGCCAGAGGTGGGGCGGATCAGCCCCAGCAGCGCGCGAATGGTGGTGGATTTGCCCGCGCCGTTGGGGCCGATGAAACCGAAGCATTCCCCCTCGTCCACCGCCAGGTTCACGTCTAGGACGCCTCTGGCTTTGCCGTAATATTTGGTTAGTTTGGTTGTCTCAATGGCGTTCATGTCGGCTCTCCTTTTCTTGCGTAAATGGATTTCCAGAAATCAATCAGTTTCAAAAAATTCCGCTCAATTTCATCCACGTCCAGGCAGCCCTGCTGGGTCTTTTCCCACAGGTAGCCTTCAGTGGCCCAGTACATGTCCTGGTACATCATTTCCAGGTCCAGGCCGGGAATGAATTGGTCTGGGTTAAAATTTAACAGAGTTGCGTTTGTCTTGTAGGCGGCGTGTTTTTCGATGCTTTTTTGCACGTCGGCGCACACAGCTGGGTCTTTCTCGTAGTAAACTTTCATGGCGAAGGCGCCCAGGCTGGGGTAGCGCCGCATGAGCTGAAGCTTTGCCCACATTCCGATTTTCATGGATTCGAACAGGTCTGTTTGGCGGTAGCAGCCGCTGTTTTCCAGGGCGTCTATGGTAATCTGCGCGCATTTTTCCCACAGGAACAGATAGAGTTCTTTCTTGTTGTGAAAATAGTGAAAGAGCAGGGATTTGCTGATGCCTGCAGCTGCGGCGATTTCGCTCATGGGGCTTTTTTTATAGGAATTTTGTGAAAAAACGTGAAAGCCTGCGTTGATGATGGCTTCTTGTTTTTCTGTGGGCAGGGAGAAAAACTTTTCGTTCATGGCATCCTCCTTTAACCGCATCGGTTCATTATCATTATACGCCATTGACCGTTTTTGGGAAGACGTAGAATGGTTTTTTTGTCAGAAAGAATTGATTGCAGCCACGGCAGGTGGTATGATTGGAAGATACAAAAAAAGATTTACAAAGAAGGGAAGACGCGGGGCATGGGAAAAAGGACACAACTGAAAAAAGCTTTTCAAACGGCGTTTCCCCATACGATTCCTATTTTTGCGGGATTTTGGTTTCTTGGGTTGACTTATGGGATTTATATGCATGTATCCGGGTTCAGCTTCTGGTATCCGATGTTGATGAGCTTGACTATTTTCGCGGGATCGGTGGAGTTTGTCATGGTGAATTTGCTGCTGGGGGCGTTTAATCCGCTGCAGGCGTTGGTTATGACGCTTATGATTAACGCCAGGCACTTGTTCTACGGGATTTCCATGTTGGACCATTACCGGGGAAATGGATGGAAAGATGCCTATTTGATTTTCGGCATGTGCGACGAGAGTTTTTCCATTAACTACACAGTTCAGATTCCGGAGGATGTGGATCGGGGGTGGTTCATGTTTTTCGTGACGCTTTTGAATCATTTTTACTGGTTTTCAGGCTCCACATTGGGCGGGATTTTCGGTTCGCTGATTAAATTTAACACAGAAGGGTTGGAATTTGTCATGACGGCCATGTTTGTGGTTATCTTTCTGGAACAGTGGATGAAAGAGAAGAATCATGCCAGCGCTTTGGCGGGGCTTGGGATTTCGCTGTTGTGTTTAATCGCTTTTGGGGCGGAGCGTTTTATTGTCGTGGCGATGGTGGCCATGCTGGGCATTCTGACGCTGATAAGGAAGCCTATGGAGAAAGGAGGGGTGTAGAGATGTCGTTTACGGAACAGATGATTACCATAGGAATGGCGGTTCTGGGAACGGCGCTGACCCGGTTTCTTCCGTTTTTGTTTTTCCCTCCGGGTAAGCCTGCGCCCAAATACATACAATATCTGGGGAAAGTCCTTCCGTCGGCCGTGTTTGGGCTGCTGGTGGTTTATTGTCTGAAAAATGTGTCGGTGTTTTCGGGAAGTCATGGAATGCCGGAACTAATAAGCATAGGAGTGGTGGTGGGATTGCATCTTTGGAAAAGGCAGATGTTGCTGTCCGTGGCGGGTGGGACGATTTGTTATATGCTGCTGGTGCAGTTGGCGTTTTAGACAGTTGTTTGTGATGAAATGAGATATAAAGGCACGTTTCGGTTCACCGTTGCGTGCCTTTATAGAAGATTGGAAACAGTCTGGCGCTATAGCCATATATTTCCATTCATATCCGCCGGTTTTAATAAGGCCAGAATAAATTCGATTAGAGCTACAATGGCAGGTATGCCTGTGCAGCAGAACACCAGGTAAATAATACCCATCATAGTCTTACCCGCATAAAATTTGTGTATGCCCAATCCGCCCAGGAAAAAAGCCAGAAGACAATAGACCACCTTGTTCACGGGTCGTCCCACCGGGTAACCCATCATCCCCGGCCCGCCTCCGGCTGAGCTGGCGGCGCTTGAACTGGATGAGTTATTGTTGTTGATAATGATTGGAGACGAATTGTCTGGAGTGTTCTGCGATAGATCCGCCACCTGTTTGCCGCATTTGGGGCAGATTACGCAGTCTTTGTCAATCTGTCCGCCGCAATGCTGGCAAA
>CAJURH010000004.1:0-97215 GCA_910588775.1 uncultured Lachnospiraceae bacterium | reverse complement strand
TCAAGGAGCGCCCCGAGGCGGTTGTCGCGGCGATTGTCGGCGGCGTTGAGTCCGATTGCTTTTTCAGATATCTCTGCACCGCATTCCGGGCATTTGATAAGCGCCATAGTATTTCCCCCTCTTCTTCTTTTGTTGAAAATCCAAAGGTTTTCTTACATAATATAAATATACAATGTTTTTGGTGGAAGGTCAATGTGTTTTTGTGTATAGATGTGTTGAAGAACTTTGGTAAACATGGTAGGATAAATCAAATAGTTGGCAAGGGAGGAAATGCGTATGTTAAACAAAATTGATTTTTATTATTTCAGCCCCACAGGCGGCACGAGAAAAGCCGGGGAGTTTTTGGCGGAGGGGATTTCTGAAAATGTAAATCCTGTAAATTTGGGGAAGGAGAAGGGATTTTCCCAGGCCGATGGGGAAATGGCGGTGGTGGCCGCTCCGGTGTTCGGCGGACGAATTCCGGCATTCGTCGCTGAAAAACTAAAAAAAGTGGATGGTGGTGGGAAAAGGGCTGTCACTTTGGCGGTTTATGGCGTTCGCGCCTATGAAGACGCCCTGGTGGAGTTGAACGACGCAGTGTCCGCATGCGGATTTCAGGTAATCGCCTCCGCAGCCCTTGTGGCGCAGCATTCCATAGTTCCAGCGGTGGGAGAGGGAAGGCCAGATGAGCAGGACGCAGCGGAGATTCGTGGATTTGCCCAGAAGGTTTTGGAGAAGCTGGAGACGGATCCAGACGGGGTTTTTCAAGTTCCGGGAAATCGTCCATATAAGCAGTGGGGCGGCATGCCTGCGGCGCCAGTTTCGTTGCCGACCTGCAAACAGTGCAAAAAGTGCGTGGAAATTTGTCCTACAGAGGCTATATCCGTAAAAGAAGATGCAGTGGAAACTGATGCCGAAAAGTGCATGCTCTGCATGGCGTGTACGGCTATCTGTTCGGAACGCGCTCGTATTTTGCCGTCTCCTTTGCAGGAAAAATTGGAGCAGAAGCTAGGGCCCTTAAAAGACGTTCGCAGAGCCAATGAATTTTATTTATAATCTATGGAAGGCGGTTGAAGATGATGAAAATAGTTTTCAGCGATGTGGACGGCACTTTGTTGAATTCGAAACATGAGATTACACCGCTGACCCGGCAATCTATTGAGAAGTTACAGGACAACGGGATTCCGTTTGTGATCATATCGGCCAGGAGTCCTTCTGGCATATATCCTATTTTGGATACATATGGATTCAAGTGTCCGATTATCGCTTACAGCGGCGCATTGATTCTGGATGAAAAGAAAAATGTGCTTTTTCATAAGGGAATGGAGAAGCCGACCGCTGGGAAAATCATAGAATTTCTGGAGGCGAGCCGTTTCGACCTGGCCTGGAGCGCATATTCTCTGGATCAGTGGATTGTGAAAGACAAAAGCGATCCCAGAATCATGGAGGAAGAGCGGATTGTAAAAGCCCGGTCTATGCAAGGGACGGTGGACGCGGCGTCGGATTCTCAGATCAATAAAATTCTGTGTATCTGCAATCCAGAGGATATATTGGAAATAGAGGAAAAGCTGAAGGAAGCTTTTCCCGACTGTTCCATCGTAAAGTCCGCTGATTATCTGCTGGAAATCATGGAGAAAGGCATAACAAAAGCGGTTGCCGTCCAAAAGCTATGCGATCTGTGGAACATAGATATAGCCAACGCAGTGGCGTTCGGGGATAATTACAACGACGCAGAAATGCTGGAAACGGTGGGGGCGGGGTTTCTCATGGGAAATGCGCCGGAGGAGTTGAAAAGCCGGATTTCGCGCCATACCTGGAACAATAACCAGGACGGGATTTTCTATGCTCTTTCGGAAATCAATCTGGTCTGATAAAAAAATACAAAGTTGGATATTTATACAAGGTCAGGTATGTGTATAATAGAGTGTGACTTGAAGTGTATTATACATATATGAAAGGTATGGATTTGAATCATGGACGAAAAAAGATACAAACTGAATAAGCAACTGGCACAGATGTTAAAAGGCGGCGTGATTATGGACGTGACCACGCCGGAGCAAGCAAAAATCGCCCAGAACGCGGGGGCCTGCGCGGTTATGGCTCTGGAGCGCATTCCGGCGGACATTCGCGCGGCGGGAGGCGTCTCCAGGATGAGCGATCCGAAAATGATTCGGGGAATCCAGGAAGCGGTTTCTATCCCGGTGATGGCCAAGTGCCGGATTGGGCATTTCGTGGAGGCGCAGGTCTTGGAAGCCATTGATATTGACTACATTGATGAGAGCGAGGTGTTGTCTCCAGCGGATGACGTATATCACATTGATAAGAGAAAATTCCGTGTGCCTTTTGTCTGCGGAGCCAGGGACTTAGGCGAGGCGCTGCGCCGCATTGCAGAGGGCGCGTCCATGATTCGGACCAAAGGCGAGCCCGGGACCGGGGACGTGGTGCAGGCCGTGCGCCATATGCGGGCCGTGAATCGGGAAATCCGACATATTCAGAATTTGCGGGAAGATGAAATCCCAGAGGCGGCCAAACGGCTGCAGGTTCCGGTGGATCTGTTGGAATATGTGCACAGCAATGGCAGGCTTCCGGTGGTGAACTTCGCGGCGGGAGGCGTGGCCACGCCAGCGGACGCTGCGTTGATGATGCAGTTGGGGGCGCAAGGCGTGTTCGTGGGGTCGGGCATTTTCAAATCGGGAAATCCGGCCAAACGCGCCCAGGCTATTGTGAAAGCGGTGAGTAACTATACGGATGCAAAATTAATCGCGGAACTTTCCGAAGACCTGGGAGAAGCCATGGTGGGGATAAATGAGCAGGAGATTGGGCTTCTGATGGCGGAGCGGGGCAAGTAAAATGGATAAGATAACCGTAGGGATTCTGGCGGTGCAGGGCGCGTTCGCAGAACATGAATGCACGCTTCACGCGCTGGGAGTCCGCCATTTTCAGATTCGTCAGAAGAGAGACCTGAAGCGGCCCATGGATGCGCTGATTCTTCCTGGTGGGGAGAGCACAGTGATGGGTAAGCTTCTTTATGAACTGGATTTATTTGAGGAAATTCGCCGCCGGATTTTGGATGGACTGCCGGTGATGGGAACCTGCGCTGGGTTGATTTTGCTGGCGCGGGAAGTGGAAGGGCATTCCGCGTATCTGGGGACCATGGATATCCGGGTGAAACGAAACGCCTATGGAAGGCAGTTGGGCAGTTTTTATACAGAACAGGATTTCAAAGGGGTGGGGCCAGTCCCCATGCCCTTTATCCGTGCACCGTATATTACAAAAGTTATGGGTCAGGGGGAGATTCTGGCGAAGGCCGATGGGAAAATTGTCGCCGCCCGTCAAGGCTACCAACTGGCCATGGCCTTTCACCCAGAGGTGTCTGGGGATTTGCGCATCCACCAGTATTTTTTGGAAAAGCTAGTTGACAAGTAGGCAATATAGGAATATAATCGTATCAATTCCTACTAAACATACAAAGAATATAGGAAAAATACGGACAAAGTGAGGGAATGGATATGAGTGAGAAAATAAAACGGGAAGACAGAAAGTTTAAGTTTGAGACATTGCAGCTACATGTAGGGCAGGAGACGGCCGACCCAGTGACGGATGCCAGAGCGGTGCCCATTTACCAGACATCTTCTTATGTATTTCGCAACTGTGACCATGCGGCGGCGCGCTTCGGTTTGTCGGAGGAGGGGAATATCTACGGGCGTTTGACTAACCCCACGGAGGACGTATTTGAGAAACGGATGGCGGCTCTCGAAGGCGGCGTGGCGGCTCTGGCTGTGGCTTCCGGTGCGGCGGCCATCGCTTATACCATCCAGAATCTGGCGCAGAGTGGCGATCATATTGTATCCGCCAAGAATATTTACGGTGGTACATATAATGTGCTGGCGCATACATTCCCGGAATATGGAATCCAGACGACATTCGTGGATATATTTAACTATGAAGAAGTGGAAGCGGCTATCCAGGAATGTACAAAGGCTATTTTTATTGAGACTTTGGGAAATCCCAACTCGGATGTGGTGGATATTGAGGCCATAGCCAAGATTGCTCATAAGCATCAGATTCCGCTTGTGGTGGACAATACATTTGCAACGCCATATCTGGTGCGGCCCATTGAATACGGTGCAGATATTGTGGTGCACTCCGCCACAAAATTTATTGGAGGGCATGGAACCACCCTGGGCGGTGTGATTGTGGATAGCGGAAAATTTGACTGGGCGGCTTCTGGCAAATTTGCCTCGCTTACAAGTCCTAACCCAAGTTATCATGGGGTAAGCTTTACCCAGGTGGCTGGTCCAGCGGCGTTCGTGACGAAAATCCGAGCTATACTGCTTAGGGATACGGGAGCGTCACTTTCTCCATTTCATGCGTTTATTTTCCTTCAGGGGTTGGAAACGCTGTCTCTGCGGGTGGAGCGCCATGTGGAAAATGCATTGAAGGTGGTAGAATATCTCCACAATCATCCACAGGTGGAAGAAGTTCACCATCCTTCCGTAACCGAAGATTCCACACAGAAAGATTTATATCAGAAATACTTCCCCAATGGGGGCGGTTCTATTTTTACCTTTGAGGTCAAGGGGGATGCGCAGAAGGCAAAAGACTTCATTGATAACCTGGAGTTGTTCTCTCTGTTAGCGAATGTGGCGGACGTGAAATCCCTCGTAATCCACCCGGCCACCACCACTCATAGCCAGTGTACAGAGGAAGAGTTGTTGGACCAGGGCATTAAGCCCAATACCATCCGTCTGTCTATTGGCACGGAAAATATTGACGATATTATTCAGGATTTGGAGGAAGCCTTTAAGGCTGTGTGTTAGGGCGGCTATGAAGTTTTCAAAGAAATGCAGATACGGCCTGCGGGCGTTAATAGATTTGTCGGCCAATTCCGGCAGTGAACATATCGTTCTGGGTAACATAGCCCAGCGCAATGGCATTTCGCCGCAGTATTTGGAGCAGGTGTTTGCAAGCCTTCGGCGAGCGGGGATTGTGAAAGGGATTAAAGGGTCCCAGGGTGGTTATCGGCTGAATGCGGACCCTAAGGAAATCACAGTGGCGGCGATTCTGGAAGCGCTGGACGGCAGCTATCAGATTGAAGATGAGGAGGCGCCTGTGGATAGCCATGGCCGTGGCATTGCGGCAAGTATTCAAGAGCTGGTCATTGACCAGGTAAATAGTCAGTTGGATCAGTTGCTAAAAGGCATTACGCTGGATGATTTAAAGAAGCGGTATCTAGATTACAAAGAATATAGTCAGGATATGTATTATATATAAGATGCTTTTTGCCCCTATCTATCCACTGTTTTTGGTGGATTTTAGGGGCTTTTTTATGTTTCTATAGTTCTCTACTGTGATTTCCAGACGGCGCTAAGTCGGTCGCGCTGGACTGAAAGCATAGAGATCTTATAGGTAAACGGGGGAAGCCAGGAGATGCAGAAAAGTAGTATCATTGGCTTCCCATATTTTTTAAAAGGTCAGGGAGTGGTAAATGGCGCCATCCAGACTTTTCCACAGGGCTTCTTTGTCGGTGAGGGTCATATATCCGTGGGCGCTTCCTTCTTTGGGTATGGACACGGAACCAGGGTTCAGATAGAGTAGTTGGTCACCAAAGGATTCCCATGCGGGAATGTGGGTATGGCCGTGCAGCAGAATGTCTCCAGCCTGTAGGGGCGGCAAGGACTCTTTATTAAAGCGATGGCCGTGGGTGGCGTAGATCATTCGGTTTCCCATGCAGAGGATGCAGTAGTCTGCCAGAATGGGAAATTCGAGAACCATCTGGTCTACCTCCGTGTCACAATTTCCCCTTACGCATAGAATCTGTTCCTTCTTTTCATTTAATAATCTGAGAACGGTTTTGGGCGCATACTCTTTTGGCAAATCATTTCGTGGTCCGTGGTACAGGATGTCGCCCAAAAGCAGCAACTTGTCCGCTTGTTCCCGCTGAAAAGCGTCCAGCATTTCTTTGCAATAAAAGGCTGATCCATGTATGTCGGATGCGATCATGAATTTCATATTATTTTGTCTCCAATCTTTCTTGATGTTTTCCATATGGATATGTGATAATATCGGCCGCTTAGGAGTATCAGCATAAGAAGCAGGCTGAAATTATAGCAATAGTAGACAACACGCATATCTGGCCACAGGGGTAGCAGCGTCCGGCACCAGGCAATGCGGAATAGGCAGTAGCAGACGATGGAACAAAACAAAGGATATTTGATGTGGCCGAGACCTTTTAGCGCGCCAATATATACTTGATTCACTGCATAGAGGAAATACCAGGGCAGGACGTGCCGGATAGCCTCCTGTCCATAAGCCAGGATTCCCAGATCTTTCGTAAAGCACAGCAAAACGTATCTGGAGCTGGCCACCAGCAGCAGACTGGCCGGCAGCGTACATCCTATGGCAATGGCGATGCTGGTGCGCATGGCCTGCTGTATCCGGTCTACGCATCTGGCGCCAAGATTTTGTCCGATAAATCCAGTCAGGGCGATGCCGTAAGAGAAGGCGGGATAGTAGAGGAAACCTTCCACTTTGGCATAAATGGTCATGCCCGCGATGGCGTCCGATCCAAATTGGTTGATGTATACCTGGATAATCAGGGAGGAAATGCTCATAAATACAGCTTGCAGGCCGGATGCCGCACCCGGATGCAGGATTTCCTTCAGTTCCTTTAATGGTAGCAAGGCTTGGCGAAAATCAGGTCGGTAAGATTCATCCAGCGTATACAATTTCCACAGAATCAGAAAAGCCATGGCCCATTGGGCGATGACTGTAGCGGCTGCGGCTCCCGCAAGCCCCGAAGAGAACTGGATAACCAGCGCCAGATCCAGTAATATGTTAAGCAGCGATGAAAACACCAGGTAGATTAGCGGGGATTTCGTATTGCCCATGGAGCGCAGAATGGCTGTGCCTGTATTGGAAAGCAGTTGGGGAATCATCCCCAGAAAACAGATGCGCAGGTACAAGGCGGCGTCCCCCAGAATCGGATTCGGGCAGTTCAGCCAGAGAAGGAATGTTTCAGCCTGGAAAATTCCTATGGCGGTAAACGCAATTCCGGTGAAAATGCACAGCAAAATCATAGTCTGTATGGTCTGTTTCAGCTTAGGATAGTCGTAAGAGCCGAAGAGCCTAGCGGTGACATAGCTGACGCCAGTGGAAAATCCGATGAAAAAATTTACAATAACCGACAGAATCAGTCCGGCCACTCCGGCGGCGGAAAGTCCGTATGCGCCTCCGAAATGACCTACAATCATGCAATCTGCAATGCTGTAAAATTGCTGCATAATCTGGGCCAGCAGAATCGGTGCGGTAAAAAGCAGTAAAGTCCGGCCGATTGGTCCTTTTTCCATATGGATTTCTGTATTTCTGGATGTTTTACGCATATACGCCTCCTGGTCTAAAAAACTCTGACCATAGTATAGCGCAAAAGCATATGCATGGATATTTTCTGTTTTTTATATATATTTCATAAAGATTCGTTATAGCAGCCTCATAAAGCGTCCCGGCGCATGGCCGATCGCAAAAATTTCAGGAATGATTTCTCCTGTGCACCCAAGGGGCGGGAACCTGGGCGCACATAGCCAAAGGACACTTTGTCCTGGAAGCCGTTCACTGTAATCCGGCTAAAATCGTACTGGCGAAACAAGTCTTTTAACCAGAAACTTCCCAGATTGCACAGGTCTGTATGCTCCAGCATGGAAATCATCATATGGCTGCTATTTGTTTTCACAATCTGATTGAAATGGACGTCATATAGCAGATCTTCCACGGCGAAGAAGTCATCTTCCAGTTGGATAAAACGAAGCCCCAATAATTGTTCCGGGGTTATGGCGCAGGCGCCGTACAGCGGATGTTCTTTGCCTACGTAGAGAACCAGATCCGCCGTGCATAGAGGGGCGAATTCCAGCCGCCTGTGTTTGAGCATTTGAATCAGAGCCGGCTTTTTATGTTCCGGCACGAATAAAAAGCCCAGGTCATATTCCTGTTCCGAAACAAACGTCAGTATGTCTTCGGTTTTGCACTCTGTGTATTGTAGAAAAAGGTCCCGGCCCGGATATCTTTGGTAAAAATCGGCCAACAGGGCAGTCATGTGACTGCTGGAGTTGGCGGCGATGCGCAGGCTTGCATGGGCGTTTTCTTTGCAGGCGGAGAAAATAAACGCTGTATTTTTCAGCGTGTTTGCCGCATATGGGTAAATCCGCCGTCCCTCCTTCGTAAGCTCCACTCCGCGGGCTTTCCGGTAGAACAGAGTTACCCCCAGCTCTTTTTCCAGAGACTTGATAACCATGCTCACATGGGGCTGGGTGGTGTACAATTCTTCTGCCGCTTTTGTCACAGAACCGCATCTGGCGCAGACCAGAAAATATTCTAATTGGTTGATTGTCATGAAAAATATTATATAAGATTTGGCCGGAGCTGTCCATAAAGTAAATGGGAAAATTCTATGAAAAAAATTTTAGAGAAATAAACGGCGAAGTCTGCTATAATATATTTTGAGGAAAAGGAATTTGGAAAAATTGGATAGAAAAAGGAGTGCAAAATGAACCCGGAGAAATTTATACAGAATATTATAGATCAGATAAAAGAAGCACAGATTAAGCTGGGTTATGCCAAAGAAACGGTTCGTCTGTATTATCCGGCGGAATCTTTGTGCAGGTGGATGGGACTTCAAGTTATGGGAGCTCAAGCGCTTGCCCGGTTTTTGTCGGATGCGCCTGCGTTTGCGGATACCGTATTGGGAAAATTAGAGTTTGCCGCCCATAAAGGCCGGATCGAGGTGCGGATACCGCCAGAGGGAGCCCAGTATGTGCGCCAGCAGGCGCCGGAGCCGGAATTTCTGAAAGATTTGATCGGATTTTTTGGCAGGCATCCCCATTGCAGTTTGGAGGATATTTGTAAAATTTTTGCGAAGTATTCACCGGATTATGTGTGTGAGAAAATGCCGGAAGGCGCGGATTTTGATTATGTATTGTATTTTCCAGATGGAAACGTGGATGCTTATTATTACTGTGTGAAAGAGGAGATGGGGCATACCATTTACCATCGTTTTGTAAAAGAAGATTATCAGGCGTTTCTTGCTTGAAATTGTAAGCTGTTGGCCGCTACAAGATTGGCGGTTTTTACTTTATGGGTAAGTCTGCTGTTCCCTTTTTTAAATTTTAACAAAAATTTTCAAGAAAATTTGCGAACGTGTTTACAAAACGAAAACACGCCCATGGGGCAAGGAGCAAAATCAATGGCTGATAAAAAAGAAATGGGAACTGGACGGCCTTCAGATTTACTAAAGTCGCGGTGTTTCTATGCGTGTGCAGGATCTTTGTGTTTGTCGTTGTCTATCTGGGCATGCGGGGCATTTACTTTGCAACTTTGGGTGCGGAGGGAATCAGCGCCTACAGGATCTGGTGGGAGGACTTGTCATGGGGGCCTATGTGCTGGATCAGGTATTTGGGATTGACTTCCGGGTTGCCGGGACTGTATTTATTTTTTATACGGTGAAAGGAGGGATGACGGCCGTGATTTGCGCGGATACCCATTTAAACTGCGCGGTGGGGTGTTGATTCTTTGCGATGGAAAGTCAGAGGAGTCTCGGTCTAAATTAAGCATCAAAGCGGTGCGGATCGGCGTCACGCTGGGAATGCTTATCACCAATTATTTTTTCAGTGAGCGATTGGTATATTTTCCAGGAGGTTGGGGATGTTATCTGTATATAGAAACGAAGATAACGCATCCGGGAGGAAATGGGAATGTACGGGATTTTGATCGCTTTATTATCCGGCGCGTTGATGAGCGTGCAGGGGGTTTTCAATACACAGGTGACCAAGCAGGCGGGGTTGTGGGTGTCCACGGGCTGGGTGCAGCTTACGGCGCTTCTTGTTTGCGTGGCGGCATGGTTTTTCACAGGACGGCCCCATGTAACGGCGCTTATGCAAACGGAGCCGAAATATACGCTGCTGGGCGGCGTCATCGGTGCGTTCATTACGGTGACGGTAATACAGAGCATGGGCGCCCTGGGGCCAGCCAAGTCTGTGATGCTCATTGTAATTTCCCAGTTAATCGTCGCCTATGTGATTGAGCTGCTGGGGATGTTCGGCGTGGATAAGCAGCCCCTGGAGTGGCGGAAAATCATCGGAATGGCAATCGCCATTGCAGGCGTGGTCCTATTCAAGTGGGAGAAATAGCCGCTCAGCTATGGACATTTTCTTTTTGAGCCCTTATAATAATGTAGATGAGAAGTAACTATTCAGTGGGAGCATGCGGCGAAAATCCCATTGCCGAAGGCGCTGAACAGTTACGAAGAAAAACTGAATTTCTAGGAGGCGCTCAAAATGAGTAAGATAGATGAAGTCAGAAGCCAAATGACCCAGGCCATGAAGAACAAAGATAAACCCAGGAAGGACTCCTTGTCCATGCTGCTGGCCGCTTTGAAAAATAAGGCCATTGACAAACGGGAGGATCTGACCGAGGCTGAGGAAAACGAGGTTATCTTAAAGGAAATCAAGCAGACCCAGGAAACCCTAGATTTAACGCCAGCGGACAGAACAGACATTATCGAGGAATGCAAGGGCCGGATTGCCGTTTATCAGGAATTCGCTCCCAAGATGATGGACGAGGATCAGATTCGGACAGTTATCGGTGAAGTTCTGAAGGAACTGGGCGTTGATGCGCCCACGAATAAGGACAAAGGCAAAATTATGAAACAGTTGATGCCCAAAGTGAAAGGTAGGGCGGACGGCAAGTTGGTGAATCAGATATTGGGGTCTATGATGGAATAGCGGTGTGGGGAAATCTAATTCGACGGCGGGGGATTTCCCCGCTTTTTTGTTTTGGTTCATTTGATGAAAACAGAATAATGGCGAACGACAACTGGTTAGAAAGTGGATGGGAGATGATTGTATGTTTGATACGTTGCTGGAGGTCATGGAGCCGAAGACGGAAAAATTGCGTAAAAGGAGTAAGCTGGAAGGTCGGGAGAAGGTCGAATGGAGGCGCGAAAGGAAGGAATTCAGGCAATTATAAAAGCGTTGCGAAATCTGAATCATGATGATTCGGAGATTAAATCGGCGATTATGGAACAGTACAGCCTTACGGAAGAAAAGGCGGATAAATATTTACAGTCTAGTTAAGTTTATTGATAAAGGGGTTGGCAGCCTATGGCGGCCAGCCCCAGATTTTTCTCAATTTAACAGATTTCCGCCCCTGCAGGCATATCTCTTTCAGGAGTCACAAGCGCCAGATGCCCGTCGGCGTCTTCGGCGCACAGAATCATGCCTTCCGACATTACGCCTGCCAGTTTGGCCGGCTTTAGGTTTGTTAAAACCATGACTTTCTTGCCCACCATTTCTTCTGGTGTGTAGTCGGCTTTGATGCCAGATACGATTTGCCGGGTCTGGCTTCCGATGCGCACCTGGGAGCACAGAAGCTTCCGGGATTTTTTCACCGGTTCGCAGGCGATGATTTCGCCCACCTGGAACTGTAGCTTATCGAAGTCGTCCAGGGTGATTTCCGGTTTTGGCTCGATGTCCAAGCCGGACTCTTCCGGCTGCGCGTCCTCTGTTTTGGGCGGGTGCAGTTTTTCCACTTTTTCCAGCACTTCTTTGATGTCCTGACGGGCGAACAAGATTTCCGGCTGGTCGGTCACGTTGCCTCCGGATGGATACAGACCGAATGTGGTTAAGGTGTCCAGCGTGCGTGGTTGGACCTGAATTTGGTTCAGGATGCGCTGGGATGTTTCTGGCATGAAAGATTCCAGCAAAGTGGCGCCAATATAGATGCCTTCCACCAGATTATACAGGACGGTGGAGAGTCGGTCTTTCTTGGTCTCATCTTTGGCCAGCGCCCAAGGCATGGTTTCATCGATGTATTTGTTGCACCGCTTGAACAGCGTGAAGATTTCCGTAATGGCGTCGGCCACCCGCAGGCTCTCCATTTTGGTTTCCACCTTGGCCAGTGTGGATGTGGCTACAGCCTTCAGGTCTTCGTCCACCGCTTCACACACGCCTGTGTTGGTAATTGCGCCGCCGAAGAACTTATTGGACATGGAGATGGTGCGGTTCACCAGGTTGCCCAAGGTGTTAGCCAGCTCGGAGTTCATCCGCTCCACCATCAGCTCCCAGGTGATTACGCCGTCGTTTTCAAAAGGCATTTCATGTAGCACGAAATAGCGCACCGCGTCCACGCCGAAGAAATCTGCCAGTTCGTCGGCGTACAACACATTTCCCTTGGATTTACTCATTTTCCCCTCGCCCTGGAGCAGCCATGGATGACCGAAAATCTGTTTGGGCAGAGGCAGGTCCAGCGCCATCAGGAAAATAGGCCAGTAAATGGTATGGAAACGGATGATGTCTTTGCCGATTAAATGCAAGTCCGCCGGCCAGTTTTTCTGGAACTGTTCCGGTTGGGTTCCGCCACAGTCGTAGCCAATGCCGGTGATATAGTTGGTCAGCGCGTCCAACCATACGTAGACCACATGCTTCGGATCGAAGTCTACAGGCACGCCCCACTGAAAAGAGGTGCGGGATACACACAGATCCTGCAGTCCGGGCAGCAGGAAGTTATTCATAATCTCGTTTTTCCGGGAGACGGGCTGAATAAATTCCGGGTGGTTGTTGATGTGTTCGATGAGCCGGTCGGCGTATTTGCTCATCTTAAAGAAGTATGCTTCTTCTTTCGCCGGGGCGACGTCCCGCCCGCAGTCCGGACATTTGCCGTCTTTTAACTGGGATTCGGTGAAAAAGGCTTCGCAGGGGGTGCAGTATAGCCCTTCGTAATAACCTTTGTAAATGTCGCCCTGGTCGTAGAGTTTTTTGAAAATTTTCTGCACTTGCTTCTCATGGTAGTCGTCGGTAGTGCGGATGAATTTGTCATAGGAAGTGTGCATCAGATCCCAGATTTCCCGAATCTCCCCGGCCACGTTGTCCACAAATTCCTTGGGAGTTACGTGGGCGTCCGCCGCCTTTAACTCCACTTTCTGTCCATGCTCATCGGTTCCCGTCTGGAAGAAAACCTCATATCCCTGCTGCCGCTTAAACCGGGCGATGCTGTCCGCCAGGATGGCCTCATAGGTATTGCCGATATGAGGTTTGCCGGAAGTGTAAGTGATGGCTGTCGTCATATAGAACTTTCCCTTGCTCATATTTCTTCTCCTTCTTTTTTTAACACAAAAACGCCTTCTCCTAAATCCAGGAGAAGGCGAGAAAAATCCGCGTTACCACTTCCATTCATCTGCACCTCACAGTGCAGACCTTATTGGGTGCATGAAACATTGCCGTCCATAGACCCTATCGCTGTAACAGGCGAATCCTGTCGCAGTCTAGCCGTCAGGAAAATTATAAGATTCCTTTCCGGTTCGGTGCGCCGCTCAGAAGCCATGTTCCATCGGAATCCATACATCCCCTCTCAGCGCCGGAAGCTGCAAAAACCGCTCCCTCGTGGGATCTCTCTGTGGCATATCCGCCGATGTACTCTCTTCGTCTTTGTGTTTTTATTATTGTTTTACTAAATCGTTATTTTAGGATAACATAAATTATTCTGTTTGTAAATTGTTTTTTTGGCCATGAGGAGATGTCAAATGAAAAAGGGCGCTAAAAAATTGAATTTTAATAAATCAGTCTTGAAAAATGAAGAAAGTTTTGTTAAAAGAGTATACAGGAGCGCTGCCCGAAATAGACAATCCGCCGCTTCCCAATCTCGGCGAGTTTTATTACGGAGAAGAATTGACGGATTTGAGGGAGCTGTTAAGGTTAATCGGATATTAATTGAGGTTTTGTTTGTGACTTAGGAAATCCTGCTGAAAAATGCCGCAATGGTTCACGCCGACGACAAAGAACTTTTGCCATCGGCATACATCATTGCAGCATTCTTTGAAAAGCTTAATCCAGATTCACCGTTTCATACTCCCGGTTTCCCAGTCCCAGCGCGGCGGCGGCCTCCACCGTATGGATGCCGTTTAAGGATTCCATCCGCTCAATTAGAGAAGCTTTGCCCGGGTCAGAGGAAGCATACACAGCGTCCACGCACGCCTGGTCGATAGCCACCGGGTCCAGGGAAGCGAATATTCCGATATCGGCCATCTCCGGGTCGTGTGGATTGGCGTCACAGTCACAGTCGATGGACAGGCGGTTGGCCACATTGATGTAGGCCATGTTCCGGGTTCCCAGGTAGTCGATCACTGCGCTGTCCGCGTCGGCCATGGACTCCAGAAAAGAATCGTGGTCTGCGGCGAACATATCATCCATGCTGTTGCAGGGCGCGCCGTTGCAGTGGATCCATCCTTTGCCGTAAGCGGAGGCTATGCCGATGGCTACGTTTTTCAGCGCGCCGCCGAAACCGCCCATGGCATGTCCCTTAAAATGGGATAAAACCAGCATGGAATCGTAATTGGCCAGATGGCTGCCTACGTAATTTTCTTTTAACTGGCGCCCGTTTCGCACAGGCAGAACCAACTCCCCTTCTTCGTCCATCAGATCACAGGGCGCGATAGCGGCAAATCCATGGTCGCGGAAGGTTTGCCAATGGGCTTCGCTGGTATTTCTGCGGCCTTCGTAGGCGGTGTTACATTCCACGATGGTTCCTTGTAATTTCTGCACCAGGGGCGCGATCAGGGAGGGCTGAAGGAAGTTGTGTCCGCCGGGTTCGCCGGTGGAAATTTTCACGGCGACTTTTCCATGAAGTTTTCGGTTCAAAGCGTCGTAAATCTTCACAAGGCTTTCCGGAGTAATGGTTTTGGTAAAGTATACAGTTGCTTTTTTCATATAACTTCTCCTCTATGCTGTTTATTAAGTGGTTTTATTATATGTAAAAGATCCAAAAAAATCAACGATTAATTCCAGTAGTTTAGAGCGTGTTTTAAAACTTATTACAGATGTCACGAAGGAGCTTGAAGGGATAGAAATATAAGGTCGGATTGTGACGATGCAATGGGAACCCAGAGGAATTTGGAAACGGATATACGCCTGTATTTTGAAGACCCGCAGGTATGCGAAAGTCTGAAGAAAGGCGCCGGATATCAGAGGGATGGAACGGCATAGGAACTAGAACGGGCTAAAAAGTATAGGGATGGATAAAGAAGACCATCCGAAAAGGAGAAAAAGGAATAGAAAGCGTTTCAATGTAAGTATTGTGCATATTGATTTATAAATATGGATATGTTATACTATTGACAATTATATCAAAAAAAGGAGAAGCAAAGTTGAACAGTGCAGCGTCTGTTGAACGCTGCAAGACAATTTGCGCTATTAAAGAAAAGTTTTGGGTATTCAGAATGTATGTGAAAATCTGTTAGATGGGATGGGAACCATTGGGCTTGATTTTATCGTCATAATCTATTAAAATTAGATTCTAAAGGGTTTTGAAGAATTTCTGAGAGAGTCAAACGGGAGGTTGCTATATGAAAAAAAGCATTTTAGTGGTGGATGATGATGTAATGAATTTGAAGAGGACGAAGATGATTCTGGAGAAGCAGTACAGAGTGCTTCTTGCCAAGTCAGGTGAAGAGGCGCTTGACAGACTTGAGCGGGATAGAATAGATCTGGTTCTTCTGGATATTGCAATGCCAGGCATGGATGGCATTGAGACTTTTGAGCAGATGAACAATTACTCCATTAAGGTTCCTGTGATTTTCTTGACGGCGTCTGGAGACGAGGACGATGTAATGAGCGCAATCAGACTTGGAGCGGCGAATTACCTGAAAAAGCCTTTTTACCCTCCGGAATTGCTGAAGCGGGTTGCAAAGGAGTTTGATGAAGAATGAGAGTGGAAGGGCAGACAAGCAAACATTTGCTTTTGGCCGGTGTGGTTACCATGGTTGGCACAATGCTGATGCTGATTACGATTGCGTTTTCATGGGAGCGGTGGATGGTTCCGATTTTCCTGATTGGAAACGCTCTGGTGTGGTGCCTTCATATTGGAAGATTCGGTTCGGAAACGCTTTATGAAAATCTATGCACCGGATTGCTGCTGGTCGGATTTTTTTTCTTTGGAGTGCACAGAGTCAGCCTGTTTGATATACCTGCTGTAGCCTGTATGGTGCTCCTTGTTTTTTCCATGCTGGATAGAAAGTTTCCATTATATACGATAGTCGCGCTGTATATGCTGGAACTGCTGTATCATTACCTGATTCTACACACGATTAGGAGTGAGATGAGCGTACGTGACATGATACGTCTGGCGCTTGGCGCCACGGTGGTGGCGGGAGCGACGGCCATTGCCAGATATCGGATCAACAGGAGGATGGAAGACCGAAAAAGGCACCGCAGTACATATGCCCAGCTTGAGGAGGCGAGGCGGCAGAATGCTGAATTTTTGTCGAATGTGTCTCATGAGTTCCGCACACCCATTAATATGGTTCTTGGAATCAGCGAAGTGGCGCTGGAAAAGGACATTTCTCCGGAAATCCGGATGGACATGCAGTCCATACAGATGGCCGGCAAACGTCTGTCCAATCAGATTAATAAAATTCTTGACTATACGGAGATTGTGGAAGGCACGCTGACTTGCGCAAAAGAAGAATATATGATCACTTCTGTACTCAACGATGTGATTACGACCACTGCAGTGCAAAGCGGCAAGCGCCAGCTGGAAATGGTGTTTGACATCGATCCGAAGGTGCCGGCGGTTCTGATCGGAGATTCAGAAAAGATTTCCCATGTGTTGAAGATTCTGTTGGAGAACTCCATCAAGTTTACAGAAGAGGGCGGCGTGAACGTCTGTATTGAATTTCGGAGGGAGGGTTATGGAGTTAATCTGATCATGGATATTTATGATACTGGTATCGGCATGACGGATTTCCAACTGACCCAGATGCATGATGATTTCTATCAGGCGGATTCCGGAAGCAGCCGTCTGGCGGGCGGCCTGGGGCTTGGGATACCCATTGCTCAGGGACTTCTTGAAGCCATGGGAGGATTTATGCATTTTGAAAGCAAGGAACAGCGGGGAATGAAGATTCGTATTAGCCTTCCGCAGGGCGTGGCGGATGACACACCGAGTATGACGGTTGCCAATGTGGAGCGGCTCTGCATTGCGTGTTATTTCCGGCCGGACAAATACAGCAGCGATGAGGTGCGCAAGTATTATGACAAGCTGATTGTGCATTTGGTGGAAGGGCTTGGCATTGAGGGGTATCAGGCGCATAACTTCGAGGGGCTTCTCAACCTGATGAACAATCATGACTTGACACATGTATTTATTGCGCAGTCCGAATACGAAGAGAACCAAGCTTATTATGAAGAGCTGACAAACACCGTTCAGGTGGCGGTGATTGCTGAAAGGGAGTTTGTTCTGGACAGAGACAGCAAGCTACTTATGATTCATAAGCCTTTTTTTGCCCTTTCCGTTGTAAATTTGCTCAATGGAGATGCGCAGGAAAACCAGTTTGAAGAAACGCAGGGTGGGGGAAGCAGGCCATTTTCCTGTGAGGGGGTTCGTGTTCTGGCTGTTGACGACGAAGAGATGAATCTTGTGGTGGCCAAAGGCGTTTTGGGCAGCTACGGAATAAAGGTGGACACCTGCCTTAGTGGAAGAGAGGCCGTGAAGCGATGTACCGAAGTTTCCTATGACATGATTTTCCTGGATCATATGATGCCAGGCTTTGATGGCGTAGAGACGCTGAAGCGCATTCGTGAAATTGATAATGGAGCCTATCAGGATGTGCCGGTGATTGCCCTGACTGCAAATACTGTCAGCGGCGCAAGGAATATGTTCCGAAACGAGGGATTTACGGAATTTGTGCCAAAGCCCATTGAACGTTCCGTTCTGGAGCGGGCGTTGCGCCGGGCGTTGCCAGAGAGCTGCATACATTACAATTCGGTGGACGCGGTGAAAAACGAATCCCTGGAAAGCGATGTTGAACTTTACGGCGAATTTGCTGATCAGGAAGAACCAGAAACAGCCTTGTCTCAGAAAATATCTTTTCAGGAAGTTTCTTGTATGGACGACGCTTTGCCGGAAGAATCCGGATTGGAGGATGCGCCGCCCCTATCTTATGACGCGCTTGTGCAGGCGGGCATTGACGTGCAGATGGGACTTGATTACTGCTGTGGCGAGGAAGAATTTTATTGGGAAATGCTGCAGATGTTCTTTGAACAGCGCCAGGAAAAGAAAGATGAGATTGACGCTTTTTGTCAATCGGCCAACTGGGCGGATTATGCGGTGAAAGTTCATGCTTTAAAAAGCACGTCCCTGACTATTGGCGCAAAAGATCTTTCAGAATATGCAAAAATGCTGGAGCGGGCAGGGAAAGACGAAGATGCGGAATACATTCTGGAAAACCATCCCAAACTGCTACGCATGTACGAAGAAGTCTGTGAGAGCATTGGCGGATTTTTAGGAACTCCACAGCAGGATGAAAGCGAGATCCACTAGGGTGTGTTTGAGAAACCATTCCCGCTATCTGCAGAAAGTGGTTTTCAAACACATTCTAGATATTTTTAATTAGGAAAGGAGGAGGCGTTGGGTGATAGAAAAATGGCTTGAAATCATCTTTGATCATAAAATCCGCTTGCGGGAGCGTATGTTTCGGGTGGTTACGGGCATCTGTATGGTTGCGTTAATGTTTATACTGCCCATGGGCAGAAGCGTTGCAAATCTGGCTATATTGGCGGTAAGCCTTGTTTTTATGGCGACGGTTGTGAAATTCAGCATTAAAAAGGAGTGCATCAATGCGGGAGCCACTTCCATCGTGGCGCTGCTGATTCTGATTTTGCCGGTAGCTTATTTCACCGCTGGCGGGTTTTACAGCGGAGTGCCGGAATGGTTTGTGCTTTGCTTCATCTATATCAGCATTACGCTTGGTGGAAGGCGCAAGATAATGTTTTTTGCGCTCTGCATAGTAGAGACACTGCTTTGCTATTATGTTTCCTATAATTTTCCGGAATATGTGGCGGAAAATACCAAGGCGCGTTCCTTTTTTGATTCTGCCATTTCCGTAGTTTTAGTGGGTTTTCTGACCAGTGTGCTTCTTTTGTTTTTAATCCGGCTTTATGAGAAGGAAAACCATCTTTCCAGACAGCAGAAAAAGGAAATTGAGGAATTGAACCAGGCGGAGAATAATTTTTTCTCCAGTATGAGTCATGAAATCCGCACGCCTATCAATACAATTATCGGGTTAAATGAGATTATTCTCCGGGGGGACATTCCCGATGAGGTTGCGGAAAATGCCAGGAATATTCAGGGCGCTAGCAAAATGCTGCTGACGCTTATCAACGATATTCTGGATCTGTCCAAGATTAAATCCGGGAAAATGGAAATTGTAAACGTTTCATACAGCACGGGGGAACTTTTTTCAGATATTGTCAATATGATATGGATCAAGGCAAAGGAAAAGGGGCTGGAATTTCGGCTGCATGTAGACTCTTCCATTCCAAGTATGCTTTGTGGCGATGAAGTGCGCATCAAACAGATTCTGATTAACTTGCTGAACAATGCCGTCAAATATACAAGCCATGGTTCGGTTACCCTTTCGGTGCGGTGCGAACGTCTGGCGCTGAACCGGGTGCGTGTCTGGTATAGCGTGGAGGATACGGGACAGGGGGTAAAAAAGGAAGACATTCCATATCTTTTTAATGCTTTTAAGCGAGTGGATGAAAAGAAAAACCGCCATATTGAAGGCACTGGTCTGGGACTAAGCGTTGTGCAGCAGCTAGTGGAACTGATGGAGGGGGAGATCAGCGTCAACAGCGTCTATATGAAAGGTTCTATTTTCAGTGTCACGCTGGATCAAGATATTGTGGATAATAAGGAACTAGGAACGTTTACGCTGGCTTCCCGCATGAAGACCCATGATGACGAGCAGTATAAGCAGAGTTTTGAAGCCCCAGAGGCCCGTCTGCTTGTGGTGGATGACAATGAAATGAATCTGATGGTGGTACGTAAGCTGCTTGCCGAAACAAAGATTCAGATAGACACGGCTTTAAGTGGCGCGGAGTGTCTGAAACTGACGCAGACGCAGCATTACGATTGTATTTTGATGGATCACCTAATGCCTGAGATGGACGGCATTCAATGCCTTCACGCGCTGCGCGCGCAGCCGGCGGGTCTGTGTCAGGATGTGCCGGTAATTGCGCTGACGGCCAATGCGGGAAGCGAACATCAGCTTCTGTATCAGAAAGAGGGATTCAGCGGCTATCTAGCAAAGCCGGTCAGCAGCGCGCTCTTGGAAGCGGCCGTGCTGAACATTCTTCCAAAGAAGCTGGTAAAGCTCACTGAAGAGGTCAACCAGTTTGAAATCGGAAAAGATATCCTGATCTTTGAACAGACACAGAGGCTTCCGCTTATGATTACTACAGACAGCGTATGTGACCTGCCGGAATCGCTGAAAAAGAAATTTCGCATTTCCGTTTGTCCTTATTATGTCTGCACGGAACAGGGGCGTTTTCTGGATGAACAGGAGCTGAAGGCGGATGAGCTTGTGGAGCATATCGTCGCGGGCAAAAAGGGCGTTTCCCAACCGCCCGATGTGGAGGATTATGAAAAATTCTTTGCGGAGAAGTTGACCATAGCCCAGAATGTGATACATATTACCATGGCGAAGCATGTCAGCCAGGGTTATTACAATGCCTTGGAAGCGGCGAAATCCTTTGACAATATCACGGTGCTTGATTCCGGTCACCTTTCCAGCAGCCTGGGGCTGTCGGTGTTGTATGCTGCGTCTATGGCGGAACAGCATGCCTCAAAGGAAGAAATAATAAATGCTGTGGAAAAGATCAGACGTCGTATTTCCTCTGCATTTATTATTGACAGTGCTCATATTATGTGCCGTTCGGGGTATTTGTCCAAACGGGTACAGGCGCTTTGCGATACATTGCTTCTGCATCCGGTTATTAAGCTGCGTAAAAGCAAGATGGTTGTTGGTGGTATGGAAATGGGTAATTTTGCGCGTGTTACAAGAAGTTATGTGCGCAAAGCATTGAAAGATGCGGGAAATATTGACCGCAGCATACTGTTTATTACCTACACGGGAATGGATGAGAGAAGCCTTGCTTATATTCAGAAAATGGTGCGGCAGCATTGTCCTTTTGAACGCGTTTATCTGCAAAAGGCGTCCGCTGCCATTGCCAGTAACTGCGGGCCCAGATCTTTTGGTCTGCTGTTTATGAGAAAATAGAATTTTCGTGTTTTAACATATAAATATGTTCAGTTCCATTATAGCATATAGCCTGGCTGGGGAGAATATCTTCGGATGGGCTATATGTTTTTGTTGCATATACCACTGAAAATGTATCCTGCGTTTGAGATGATTGGGAAGGGGCGGTGAGTAGATTTGATCTTTAGTTAGAATACAGATATTCGTAGATTTGGCGTAGCCTCTCAAGTGGCGTCCGGAGGCATAAAAAGGAGAACTCTTCAAATAAAGGTGATCGATTAAATTCCATTTTGTATGATAACAAAATAATAACGTAAAATGCGGCATCCGATGCGTTGATTTTTCCTGGCAAATTGTATATACTATATTTGTTATAGGGAAATTTATGGTTTTCGGGTCAAGAACTACGAGAGGCAAAAAGTATGAAAAAGAGGAAAAATCAAATGCGTCTGGTGGCAGCCGTGCTTCTGCTTACGATTGCCGCATGGTTACCAGCGACCGCACAGGAGGCAGAGGCGGCGGTGAAGGTCCCCGGTCTGAATGCAAAAGTTACAGAGAAGAATGTACTGAAGATTCTGGATAAGTATGATAAGGACGGGGCCTATATCTTAAGGAAGCAGAAGCAGGCCGGGGATAACATTCTCACCTGGTTTAGCAGCGGCAGGATTTACAAGAATATAGACACGACAGTTCACGAGGAAACTCACGGGTTCAGCCATTTCTATGCCAAGAACAAATGGAATGGATACGCGTATTTCGTGGGGAATAAGAAGTCCGTGCAGGTTTCTCTGACCAATGTCTATCCCACCAAGAAAATGGCCGCTTCCATACCGAAACGCTTGCGGACCTATCGGTATAATGCATATGTGGCCAAACCAGCTCCCAATCTGTCCGCTAATGTGCAGGGCGCGTATGGGCTTTTGAACGAGCTGATGGCTTACCGGGCGGGCATGAATAATTCGGTGTCCATGTATGCCTATTATGCGGCCCAGGATGCAGGGTGGGATGTATGGCAGCAGTATATCAGTAATTGTGAAAACGGCCGAATGGCTTAT
The DNA here is from genome assembly GCA_910588775.1 of uncultured Lachnospiraceae bacterium. GTDB lineage: Bacteria > Bacillota > Clostridia > Lachnospirales > Lachnospiraceae > MGBC164599. Next base: position 75,102 of record CAJURH010000004.1, on the reverse strand, counting down.
GCTGAATTTAAGTATTACATTGCGCATTATCTGTATTATGCGAAGAAACATTATCCGAAGATATACAGAGGGATTATCAATAATAAACAATTTTGCAAAGCGTATGTGAAAATTGAGAGCAGTTACAGGAAGTTAATAAAAACTTACGAAAATGATTTGAAGAAGCTGAAAAGACGCATGGAAAAGAAGGGATATCGGGTGGAAGTTACGGACAGCCGGATTATGCTCTATACCTCAGATGGATATGGGAGAGGGACCATGCGCAACACGTCTGAATATAAGAAAATTTTGAATGAATTGAAGAAAAGGAAATATAAGTCCATTCCCTTGTAATTATGGAAACAGCCCAACAGAAGAAGCGGTGTCTTCTGTTGGGCTGTTGCTGTCAAAAGGGAGCGGCTTTTATTTTACTGCCCACTGATACTGGCCTTTTTCGTCCACTTGATAAAAGTCAGCGAAGTTGATATGGAAAATTTCTTTTTCTATGTTGCTTATGTCGATCTGGTTCTTGATTAGGTATTGCCAGGTTCCCGCATGGGAGATATCACCTTGCAGCAGGATGCCCTGTACTTTGCCGTCTTTTAGAATCACCCGTTTGTACTGGGTTTTGTCTTCTTTAATCTGAATCTGATCCCCGTCTTCTTCCAGGATTCTGCCCACGCAGAGGGTTACCAGGCCGAAGAAATTGATGGTGTTTTTGATGGCATACCGATCGCTGTATTCTTCAGCGGCGCCACACATGTTAGCTCCGGCAATTTTTCCCTGGTTTGCCGCGTTGGGCCAGATTCCGGACAGACCGGTGATGTCTCCAGCGGCATAGACATCCTCTTTGGAGGTCTTCATGTGAGCGTCTACGGTGATGCCCCGGTCGCATTCGATGCCGCTGCCTTCCAGACAGGCGATGGCGGAGCGCACGCCCGCGGCTACGATGAGCAGATCGCAGGGAATGTCCTCGCCGTTGTCCAGGGTCACTTTGTGAATCTTGCCATCGGCCTCGCAGACCGCCTCAGAGGCTTTCCGGCCCAGGATGAAGCGAATTCCAGCTTTTTCAAACAGCGCCTGGTAAGCGCATGCGCCGTGTTTGTCTAACTGTACGGGGAGGATGCGGTCCACCATTTCCACGATGGTAATCTTTTTGCCCCGCTCTAAGAGGCCGTAGGCCGCGTCCAGTCCCACCAGGCCGGAGCCGATAATCAGCACGTTTTCTGCCTGGTTGGCTTCCTTTACAATGGCCTGCGCGTCGGATAAATTCCGCAAACCGTAGACATTTTTGGCTTTCCGCAGCTCGCCCACTGGGGGAATGAAGCTGTCGGCGCCATTTGCCAGGAGAAGTTTGTCGTAACTTATTTTTTCACCGCTGTCCAGCTTAATTTCCTTGGCGTCTGGATGAACTTCCGTTACCTGCGCGTTTTTCATCCAGTCTATGTTATGCTTTTTGAAGAAGTCATCTTCTGTAAAATCAAGTCCCTTTTCATCCCGTTCGCCTGCAATGAATTTATGCAGCATACAGCGGGAATGCACGTGGTCGTCTTTGGAAATCATCAGGATTTCCCCAGCGCTGTCTTTTTGACGGATGGTTTTTGCCGCTTCTACGCCGGCCACACCGGCGCCTATAATCACATATTTCATCCCTACACCTCCTCTACGTAGATAGCCTGTTTGGGACAGGAGGCTACACAGGATGGCTCTCCTCCTGCGTTTATACAGAAATCACATTTGATTACTTTGGTCTTGCTTACTGCGTCTGGTTTCAGCACCCCGTAAGGACAGTTCATCACGCACATGAAACAAGAGCCGCAGCGTGTCTCGTCGTAGAATACATGGCCGCTTTCCGGATCTTTGTGAAGCGCGCCGCTCATGCAGGATTCCACGCATTTGGGGTCGTCACAGTGGCGGCAGAACAGTGGTTTGTACTGTCCGTCGGCGTCTTTTAAGATATGGTTGCGGGATTCGTTGTGGGGGTCTGTCAGATCCAGGTCGTAGACGGTTCCTTCGGTTTCCCTGTGCGCCTGCATACAGGCGATGGAACAGTTCTTACAGCCGTCACATTTCTGATAATCGATTATGATGCGTCGCATATGCATCTCACCCCTTCCTCTATATATTCAGCCCTTGCCGTTTTTCTTCTATAATCTTCTCAAGAATATCGGCGGATTCTTTGGCGTCGGCGTTGATGATAACCTGTCCGCCGGTGAGTTTCTTCATATCTTCTGTGAGCACTTGTACGGCTACGGGGCTTCCGGTTACAAATGGAGGCAGTCCTAAGTGTAGCGGCAGTCCAAGAGCCAGACCGTAGCAGCCGTCTGCCAGCGCTTGTTCTTCCAACCATTGTGCGGCGGAGAGAACCAGCGGGAGCTGCGGCAGGTCTACGTTTAACGCTTCCGCCAGTTCGGTGGCCACGATTTCCAGCCGTCCGATGGCCAGACATGGGCCGAAGTTGAGTACCGGCGGGATGCCCAGTTTTTCACAGACAGCCCGAAGCTTCGGTCCAGCCAATTTGGCGGCTTCCGGTTCCATCAGGCCGCAGTTTTCGATGCCGCCTGAGGAACATCCGGCGGTGAGAACGATGATGTCTTTGGCAATTAATTCTTTTACCAGATCCACGGTGAGCACGTCGTGGCCCCCTGCGGTTAAGTTGGAGCAGCCAACCACGCCGGCAACGCCCTTGATGTCTCCGGATACGATTAAGTCAATGAGCGGTTTCCAGTTTCCGCCCAGGAATTTCTTTAAGGACACTTCGCTTACGCCGGTAAGGGTGTTGGCGTAGCCATGGTCTTTCATCAGGTTCATGGGCACGGTTTTGCGGCGGGCGCTGTAAGCTTCAATTACTTCGTCGATGATTTCGTCGGTGACGGCGGGACGGTTCTCGAAGTCGAATTCTTTCAGTTCTGCGTTGGCTTTTTTGGCCACGTTGTCGATGCAGATCTGTTTAATTTTCAGCTCGTCGCAGATGGGCTCGATGCCGGGAAGCGTACAGTTGAATTCGGAAATCACCGCGTCGATGCCGCCTGTGGCCAGAATGGCTTCGCTGGTGTAGTTGTTTCCGGCGTGTCCGTCAAAGACTTCGGTGTAATGGGCGCCACGAAGCTGCAGATCCTGGCCTACGCAGGTGCATCCAACCAGTTTGAAACCTTTGGCTCCAGCTTTTTTTGCTTTTTCTTTTACATCGTCGTCAGTGAGACGGTTCTGTAAGAATGTGAACATGGAGTGCTGATGTCCGGTAATCATGATGTTTATGTAGTCGGGGTCGATGACGCGCAGTCCAACGGGCGCGGTGCGGATTTCCGGTTCGCCCAGCACAACGTCATTTAGCAGGTTGGTCAGCACCAGCCCATGGATGCCGGTGGAGATTCCCAGTTTCAGGCAGTCTAAGAGCATGTTCACCGGGTCGGAGTTTAAGTTGGTGGAACATTTCACAACGCCGTGGAACACCTCGGATTTGGCGCCGCCTGGCAGGATGCCCAGCTCTTTCCATTTCTCATAGCGGGGGCCGTAGGACAGCTTTTCGGTCAGTTCCATTTTCTCGTATTCCGGTTTGTACAGGTCTTTTAATACAGCGTCGGCTACGGCTTCCGCACGTTTGTGCACGTCCGCTTCTTCAATGCCGAAGATGGAGGCCAGACGGTCTAAGGTCTCTACGCCTTTGATTTCTCCTTTGGTCTGGGCGATGTTCTTCACGTTTAAGGCTGTGTTTTCCACCACATGGATGTAGCAGCCGGAGCCGGAAGCCACGGCGCGAAGAAGATTCCTCACTACGATGGTGTCTGCGTTTGCGCCGCAGATTCCTCTTGGTGATTTTGGCGTGATACGGCAGGGACCGTTGGCGCACAGACGGCAGCATACGCCCTGCAGCCCGAAGCCGCACTTGGCGCTCTGGCCGTCTACCCGGTGGTGGGACGTTTCCATGGGAAGTCCCGCAATGAATTCTTCTAGTGGCTTATCCGCGCTTTTGCAGGTGTTGCATCCATAACACTCATTCATATTATGATACCTCCTTAGATTGCTCATTTTAAATTGTTGACTTTTTCACTGTAGATTTTACTATACCTGATATTTTTTTTCAACAATTATTGCAGCGTGTGAAAAATTTAGTGCATATGTCCATTTTCACATGGCTCCGCATAAATAATAATTTCCATAAACGAAAAGCGGGCAGCTCCCAGACCTACTGCCCTTTTCAGTTCCTAGAATTTATTCAGTTTTTTCTTTTGTGTCCGGTTCTGGTTTGTACTGTTCCTCGCCTGTCTCAATGTAGAGGATAAAATCATTGATTTTTTTCTCGCTCCATCCGGCGGCTCTCAGACCTAAAATCAATCTTGCGTTTTCCTGCATGTTCATCTGTTCCATATCTCTCCCTTCTCTCTTTCGGGTTATTTGTTCTTTATCTCTTAAGGTAATTATATTATAATCTAATTTCAGGAGCTTTTTAAGCGGTTTTCTAAATAATATTTTATAATATTTCTGTTTTTTCAACTGGAGACGAAAGGGAGGCGGCAAATGACGGAAGATGAGAAATTTATGAAAGAGGCCATCCGGCAGGCGAAGAAAGCCTATGCGCTGGAGGAGGCGCCCATCGGGTGCGTGATTGTGTTGGATGGGAAAATAATCGCCAGGGGCTACAACCGGCGCAATACGGATAAGAATACTCTGGCCCATGCGGAGTTGAACGCCATCCGCAAGGCCAGCCGTAAGCTGGGCGACTGGCGGCTGGACGGATGCACCATGTATGTGACCCTGGAGCCCTGCCAGATGTGTGCGGGAGCCATCGTCCAGTCCCGGATTCAGAGGGTGGTCATGGGATGTCGAAACCCGAAGGCAGGCTGCGCCGGGTCTATTCTGAATCTGCTTCAGGCGCCACAGTTTAATCATCAGGCGGAGATTGAAGAGGGGGTTTTGGGGGAGGCGTGTTCGGAGTTGTTGAAGCGGTTCTTTCGGGAGCTGCGGGAGAAGAAGAAGGAGGGGGAAAGGTCTTCGTTTCTTACCAAATTGTAAGTTTGGACCGCAATCTGTAAGCGAAAGCTAAGGCAGCCCGCCCCCTTTTCTTGTTATACTGTTTGCAAGATAAATGAGAACATCAAAGGAGGAATGGGAGTATGTCTATATTGGAAGTGGAGCATATCCAGAAGATTTACGCCACCCGCTTTGGCGGGAATCAGGTGCAGGCGCTTACAGATGTGAGTTTTCAGGTGGAGCAGGGGGAGTATGTGGCGATTATGGGAGAGAGCGGTTCCGGCAAGACCACGTTGTTAAATATTCTGGCGGCGCTGGATAAACCCACCAGAGGTCAGGTGATTTTAAACGGGAAGAGCTTATCCATGATTAAGGAGAAGGAGCTTGCCGCTTACCGGCGCAAGAATTTAGGTTTTGTGTTTCAGGATTTTAATCTGCTGGACACCTTTAATATCCAGGATAATATTTTCCTGCCGCTGGTGTTGGCCGGGGAATCTTATGAAAATATGAAGAGTAAGCTGCACCCCATCGCCCAGCAGCTGCGGATTGAGGAAATCCTGCGCAAATTTCCCTACGAGGCGTCTGGCGGGCAGAAACAGCGGGCGGCGGTGGCCAGGGCTTTGATTACTCAGCCACAGCTGATTTTGGCCGATGAGCCTACGGGAGCTCTGGATTCCCGGGCGGCGGGGGATCTTTTGACAGCCTTTCAGGAAATCAATGAGAAAGGGCAGACCATCCTAATGGTGACCCACAGCGTGATGGCGGCCAGCCGCGCCAAGCGGGTTTTGTTTATCAAGGACGGGCAGGTTTTCCATCAGATTTACCGGGGAGAGAAGTCGGATGAGGAAATGTATGGGATGATCTCCGACACGCTGCGAATTCTGGCGACAGGCGGTGATCATTATGAGTAAGGGATTTTATTTTAAGCTGGCGCTTCAGAACATGAATAAGAACAAAAAGACCTGTTTGCCGTATCTGTTCACTTGCGTCTGTTCGGTGACGATGTATTATTTTATGAGTTTTCTCACCTTAAATCCGGGAATTGAGAAGATTCCCAGTGGTCATAACGTGCAGTCCATTATGGGAATGGGGACCGGGGTGATTACCATATTTTCTCTGATATTCCTGTTCTACACCAACAGTTTTCTGATGAAGCGCAGGAAGAAGGAACTGGGGCTTTACAACATTTTGGGAATGGAGAAGAAGCACATCGGTTGGGTGTTGTTCTGTGAAACGCTCGTCAACGGGGTGGCAAGCCTGGCGCTGGGAATTCTTTTGGGGGTTTTGGGGAGCAAGATGATTTTTCTGTTCCTGTTAAAATTGCTGTCGTTTCCAGCGCCGCTGGGTTTCTATGTATCGGGGAAATCCATCGTCCGTGCGCTGACGCTCTTTGGGGGGATTTTCCTGTTGTCCTATCTGAATAATCTAAGGCAGATTCATATGGCCAATCCTGCGGAGCTTTTGCGCAGTGGCAATGTGGGAGAGAAGGAGCCGAAAACCAGGTGGCTGCTGGCGATTTTGGGCATATTGTGTCTGGGCGGAGGATACTGGATTGCGGTCACCACCGAATCGCCCATGGAAGCCATATCTTATTTCTTTGTGGCGGTGGTTCTGGTGATGGCGGGCACGTATTGCCTGTTTGTGGCGGTGAGCGTGGCGGCGCTGAAAACGTTGCGCAAGTGGAAAGGCTTTTACTATAAGACCAGTCATTTTACGGCGGTTTCCGGCATGATTTACCGGATGAAGCAAAATGCGGTGGGACTGGCAAATATCTGTATTTTGTCCACCGGAGTTTTGCTTATGATCTCCACGACAGTCTGTCTGTACATTGGCCGGGAGGAGATTATCACCGGAAGATATCCGCAGGAGGTGAACCTGACGGCCTATAGGGCGGATGAAAAAAGCCTTGAGAAGATGGAGGAAATAGAGGCACAAACCCTGAAAGAATGGGAGCTTGCGCCGGTGGATTCTGTTTTCTGCCGAAGCGCCCAGGTGGCGGTTCTGGATACAGGCGAGGAGATGACGATTCTGTCCGGGGATGAAAATCTGACGGAAAACATGGGAAAAATTGCCGGGGTTGCTTTTATACCGCTGGAGGATTATAATGCCTGTATGGGAGAAAAACGTAAGCTTAAGCCAGGCCAGGCGCTGTTTTTTTCCAATCAGAAGAAGGCGGACGGTCGAAAAGAACTGTCCATCAACGGGAACAAATGGGTGATTGCGGAAGAGCTGGATGATTTTTTTCTGGAGAAGAAAGTTAATTCGCCGCAGCTCAATGCTTATTACCTGGTGGTGGATGACATAGAGGTCGTTGAGCGTATTGCCCAGACAAGCGCTATCTTTGAAGGCGTTTGTTATCAGAAGTCCTATAATCTGTCCGGAGATTCGGCTGTTTTTGAAGAGGCGGAGAGGCAGCTGCAGGCGCGAATGACGCAAGCTTTTGAGGGGTCGGTTTATGTGGATGTGGGCGCCAGGGAGTTGAACAGGGGGTCTTTTTACCAGACCTATGGTGGGCTTTTCTTCCTGGGAATTTTCTTAGGGCTGCTGTTTTTGATGGCCACGGCGCTGATTATTTATTACAAGCAGCTTTCAGAAGGGTATGAGGACAGGCAACGGTTTGAGATTATGCAGAAGGTGGGCATGAGCAAGCGGGAAGTGCGCAGGTCCATCAGCAGTCAGGTTCTTATGGTGTTTTTCCTGCCGCTTGTCACGGCCATGGTGCACATTGGGTTTGCGTTTCCGCTGATGAGAAGGCTGCTGGCTTTGATGAATCTGTATAACGAGGGGTTGTTTGCGGTGTGCACGCTGGCGACCATTGGCTGTTTTGCGTTTGTCTACGGGGTCATCTATGCGCTGACGGCCAGAACTTATTACCGTATTATAAATTAACAGTGGGAAATTGCGAAGCTGTGGCCGTATTTTCTGAGTTTGTCCAAACGCTATTTATCGAAAGAGGCGTTTCGCAATTACCTATAGATGAACAGGAATGAGAGTTGGAGTGGGAAATGACAGGGCACAGAAGAAGAAAAGCAAAGAAAATCGTAGCAGGGCTGTTTGTCTGTCTTTTGCTGGCGGCGTTGGCCGTTACCTGTTGGCTGGGGAATGTTTTGATTAACGTGGCCCTTTGCCGGCCGCAGGAGAGCATATGGGAGAATGACGCTTATGCCAGCGTGGAAGCGGATGTGGAGGCTTCCTATGTGATCAGTGACGAGACCCAGGAGAACATGCTGGAGGCTTATGAGAAGCGGCAGTCCTGGCTGGTCAGGGTAAAGCCCAAGCGGGTGGCCCTGACTTCCCACGATGGGTATGAGTTGGTCGCCAACGTCTATCCAGGCAGCCCCAAAAGCCGTAAATGGGCGTTGCTGCTTCATGGCTATGGCTATACGGGGAAGAAGGAAGAGATGGAGTACATAGGCGCGGAATATGCGGCCCAGGGCTATTGGGTATTGGCTCCGGACCTGCGCTGCCACGGGGAAAGCCAGGGGGATTTCATCGGCATGGGCTGGACGGACCGGCAGGATATTCTCCAGTGGATTGACTACATAGTTTCCCAGGATAAGCAGGCGAAAATTGTACTCCACGGCCAGTCCATGGGTGGCGCGGCGGCGCTGATGACCGCCGGAGAGAAACTGCCGGACCAGGTGAAGGCTGTAGTTTCAGACTGCGCCTATACCAGCGTGTGGGATATTTTTTCGCGGAAATTAAAAGACTGGTATGACGTGGGCCCGTTTCCCATTCTGTATGAGACGAATCTGATTTTCCAGCTTCGGGGCGGCTATAATCTGAAGAAAGCATCCGTCCTTGCGCAGGTGGCGAAAAGTCGTCTGCCTATTTTGTTCATCCACGGGGAGGCGGATGATTTCGTTCCTGTGTCTATGGCCCGTGAACTGTATGAAAAGGCGGCCGGACCCAAAGAGCTTTTGACAGTGCCTGGGGCCGGGCATGGGCTTTCCAACTATGTGGACCCGGACGCCTATTATGGCAAAGTGTTTTCTTTTCTGGAAAACATCTATGGAGGTTGAATTGAGAGGATGAATCATGGATGAGATCTGGGGATGAAATAGATATGTGTTGGCAGGAGCGTAGATTTTCTCCTGCCTTTGTCTGTATTTGGCTTGTATGAAGTTTTGAAGCTGAACCTCAGTTTGAATGCTTCGTTATCTTGTCGGCATCTGAAAGCCTGCAAGCGCTTTGTTCAGATAGTCGTTAAAAGGCTTCATGTTCTGGAAAATCTCTGCTGCTTTTGCAATAAATGTTTCTGTATCGTTTAGTTCCTCGTCTTTTATAGGATATTCCAGGTACCAACTCTTAAATTTTAGATATTCCGCCTGCGGGTGTTCTTTCTCATATCCCGCAGGAACTCTTTTTAATGCTGTTCCCTGTACAGTGAAATTTTTTTCGAATTCTGGCGCATGAATGACTCTTTCCCATTCTTCGCCATTCTGGGAAATATAATCTCGTATCATCTTTGTTGCGTCTTTGAACATATCTGCAAACAAACCGCCGCCTAAAAAGGACTGATTGTCAGGCTTTATCATAACATAATATCCAACGGGAACAGGCAGCTTACCTTTAGAAGAAATATGGGCGCGAAACGCAGGATTATACGGCGATTTGTCATGGCTGAAGCGGGTATCCCGTACAATCTTAAAAGTAAGGTCTTTCGGATTGTTGTGTAAAATGCTGCTGTCGAACTTCCCGATTTCCAACATCAAAGCCTGCAATAGCTCTTCAAACGCGGCATTTGCCTTTTTGAAATCTTCCTTGTTTGCATGATACCATTCACGGTTGTTATTCATCTGCAATGCCCATAGGTAATCTAGTATGAACTGTGTATTCATAATCTGGCGTCTCCTTTACGAATTTTGAATAATGGAAAGCTGCGTGGAATCTAAAAATTCCTGTATCAGATGTTTTGTGCGTTCGGGGGATTGGTAGGGCTTACAGAACGAAAAATCATGGGATAAATCGTCGAGATCTTCCATAGCGTTTTTTACATCCAGCATAGTTTGAATGGGAATTTCTGTGGCCGTCGCATAATCCAGTTGCAGCGGATTTATCCGATGGGCTTGTATTGCATAATTCACTCTGTCCTTACACCTGCATTTGCCGCGGCCATATTCTCCACAATATTGTCCAAGAAAGTCCGCCATTTTTTTGCGTATTCTGGAAAGCCGCTGGCGATACGCTTCTGGAGTCATTTCCAAAAGATCGCCTGCAATGCGGCTGTCAACTTTAAACATCGTACCCAGTATGAAGATGCATCTGCTTTCTGTATCAAGGCATTGCAACATTACGTTGGTGCAGGACATTTTCAGTTCCTCCGCCAGAATATCCTTTTCCACATTCTGCGTCAGGTCTGGCACATCCTGTATTTTACCGTTTTCTATGTCATCGCCGTAATACTCAAAACTAAGCGGATAGCGGGCGAACATATGCTTTTTGTAATTCTTTAAATGATTCACCGCGATGCGAAATACCCATGTTGTAAATGAGCTGTCACCTCTAAAGGACGACAGATGCGTAATCATTTTCAGCAGAATGTCTTGCGTGGCGTCCTCCGCATCCGCAAATGTGCCCAGCATTCGCAGGGATAAATTAAATACAATGTCCTGCACGCCTGTGACAAGGGCTTCAAGGGCTTTTTTATCCCCTGCCGTGGCCTTATCCACCAGAGCCTGTAATTCTTCATTGTTTTTTTTATTCATTGTTTTTTACCTCCTACTTAATTAGACAACGCTCTCTTGTCTGTGTGACAGAAAAAATAATTTTTTTATACGCGCTCTTGCTGATTATGTTATAAATCTTTTATACTATAATAAAGTTATTTAAATAAATTACATCAAGTGTGTTGACATGGGGTTTATTCTTAAAGCATTAGCCTGCCCCTGTATGAGTCACATGGGCCAGGCGATTTTAGGGGGAAGGTGGCGTTTTAAGTAGAAGGCGCACAGCCCGGTAAAGGTTCCGGTGGCAACGCCGCTGATGGCAAGAACGGGGAGATATGCTGCCATGGTGGGCAGTTGCGTGACGCATATGGCGATGATGATTTGCCCCAGGTTGTGGAATAGGGCGCCAAATATGCTGATGAAAACGATGTATTTACTGCCTAAAATATGAAAGAGCAGAGCCATGGCCACGAAGCAGAGCAATCCTCCGGCCAGGCTGTACAGCATAGAAATCATCTGTCCCGCAAAAAAGGAAGATAGGACGATTCGGGACAGCAATACCCACAGAGCGTCCCGCGCCTTTGTGTGCATCAGAAGCCACAGGGTGACGATGTTGGAAAGCCCCAGTTTCACGCCCGGAAGGGGAACCAGTGGCGGCAGAAAAGATTCCGCTGTGAAAATGGTCAGCGCAATGGTGGTATATACGGCCAGGAGGGTCAGTTTTTTTACATTTGTTTTATGCGTTTTTTTATTGGGTGAGTGCGTCAACGGGCGGTTCCTCCTTGCTGTTTTCACTGTTTTCAATCTGTATCACCAGTTTGTGGGGCAGGCAGCTGATGGGATAGGCGCTGGAAGAGATCATCCCCATTTTGACGCACAGCCGGTCGGGGCAGTTGGCGTCCACAATGCCCACTTTTCCATTTACAATCTGGATTGTGTTGAATCCGTCTTTGCCGCTTTCCACGGTAAAAGTATCCTCGGCGCCTGGCTTAAGGGGGATGCGGCGAAGTAGCTGGCCGTTTTGGTATAGAGCGGCTGTCTTATGGGTTGTTTTATCTTGAGATGAGGAGCGAAATTGTACGAATAAAGCGGCTGTGGAGGCCAGAAGGATTGCGAGTATGGCCAGAGTCAGTCCCAGTGTTTTTTTGTCTTTGAATGATTTCATAGTTATCTATCCATTTCGGGGGATTTTTCTGATTTTATAATTTCTTTTGTATTTTACATCAGCGGTAAGGGAAAAACAAGCCGAAAAATAGATTTTGATATTTTGCCCAGTAAAAAGGGAAAGCCTGTATGTTTCTGGCAGGCTTTCCCTTATTTAAAGTATTTATTTTTTGCGGGCGATGGCTGATTTTACTTTTTTCACAATGTGCTCGGCGGTCAGTCCAAATTGTTTCTGCAGGTAGTCCTGGGGTCCCACTTCGCCGAATACGTCTTCCACGGCCACATATTCCACCGGAACCGGCTCATGGGCGGCCAGCGCGTCGCAAACGGCGCTGTAGAGGCCACCGATTTTGTTATGGTTTTCGGCGGTTACGATGGCGCCGGTTTCTCTGGCGTATTTGATAACGCAGGCTTCATCCAGCGGCTTTACGGTAAACATGTCGATGATGGCAATTTCTATGCCTTCTTGGGAAAGGGTTTCTGCAGCCTGAAACGCCTCGTGGATCATAATTCCGGTGGCGAATACGGCGGCGTCTTTGCCTTCCCGCAGGGTTACGCCCTTGCCGATGGGGATTTCGGCGCCGTCTTCGTAGATTTTCGCGCAGTTTTTGCGGCCCACGCGGATGTACTTCACGCCGTCCATGTTTTTGACTTGCTTTAGCACGCTGATTAACTGGTTGCAGTCGGCGATGTCCAGCACGGTGGAGCCGGGCATGGCGCGGTACAGGGCCATGTCTTCAAAGGGCATGTGGGTGCCGCCGTTGAATGCGGCGCATACGCCCGGGTCGGATCCGATGACGGTGATGGGATTGTCTGCGTAACCTGCGGACAGGTATACTTGGTCGTAGCAGCGGCGGGAGGCGAAGGGGCCGAAGCTGTGGATATAGGGTTTGAATCCGCTGGAGGAAAGTCCGGCGGCCACTCCGGCCATGTTGGCTTCGGCGATGCCGCAGTTAACGCCCTGGCTGGAGTTCATGGCCCATTTGGCAGTGCCGATGCAGCTCATCAAGTCTGCGTCCAGATAGATTACATCCGGGTCTTCTTTAGCTAGAGCCTCCAGCTGTGTGCCCAATATTTCCTTGAACGCGCGGGAATCTTTTTCTCCGTTATATACAATCTTCATCTCATTCCCTCCTATCCTTCTAAGGCGTCGCATGCCTTTTTAAGGTCTGCCAGCCATTTGTCGCATTGTTCCGGAGTTACGTTCATGCTGTGGTTCGCCATGGTTTCTTCCACTTCCGGGACGCCTTTTCCTTTTACAGTATCCATGACGATGGCGTAGGGTTTGTCGCCGCCTTGTTGGGTCCGCTTAAGCGCCGCCGCCAGGGCTTCAATGTCGTTTCCGTCGATGGCCTGTGTGTCAAAGCCAAAAGCTTCCATTTTGGCCGCCAGGTCGCCTGTATCAAATACATCTTTCACATAGCCGTCCAGCTGCTTCTTATTGTTGTCCAGGAGCACAACGTAGTTGGAGAGTTTCTTTGCGGATGCAAACAAAAAGGCTTCCCATACCTGGCCTTCGTTGCTTTCGCCGTCGCCCACGATGACGAAAACCCGGCTGTCCCGGCCTTTTAAGCGGTCGCCCAGAGCCATGCCCGCGGCCAGGGAGGTTCCCTGTCCCAGAGATCCGGTGGTCATGTCCACGCCTACGGTTTTCTTCTTGTCGCAGTGGCTGGGGAAATTGGTGCCCGGCTGATTTAAGGTCTTAATATCCTCATAGGGAAAATAGCCTTTGACGGCCAGCGTCGAATAGACTGCCGGGCCAGCATGGCCTTTGGAGCACACCAGTTTGTCCCGCTGGGGCCATTGTGGGTTTTTGGGGTCGATTTTCATTTCTTTTCCGTATAAAACGGCCAGCGCGTCGCAGACGCTTAAGCTTCCGCCTAAATGGCCGAATCCACGGGCTTTGATTTCTTCCACCACGCCCATACGGATCTGAATGGCCAGTTTTTGCAAATCTTTTTTTAATTTATCGTCCATATTTTTTGCGTTCCTTTCTTTCCTACAGAGGTTTACAGATGCCGCTTTTTACCGCTTCCTGTGCCACCGCTTGCGCCACCGCTTGCGCCACCCGCTCATCAAAAGCGTCTGGTATGACATAATCCGGGGCTAGTCGGCGCTCATCCACCAGGGCCGCCAGTCCCTTGGCCGCCGCCATTTTCATTTCCTCGGTGATGCTTTTGGCGTGCACGTCCAGGGCCCCGCGAAAGATGCCAGGGAACACCAGCACGTTGTTAATCTGGTTGGGGAAATCGGACCTTCCGGTGCCGATGATTCTGGCCCCCGCCTGTTTGGCTTCGTCCGGCATGATTTCCGGTATGGGGTTGGCCATGGCGAAAACCATCGGGTCCGGGTTCATGGAGCGGATCATGTCACCGGTGACGCTGCCTGGTGCGGAAACGCCTATGAAAATGTCGGCATTTACGAATGCGTCGGCTAAGCTGCCTTCTTCGCCTTTTAAGTTGGTGACTTTGGCCATTTCTTGTTTCACCGGATTTCCTGCGTTTTTCTGGTTGATCATGCCTTTTCGGTCGCAGAGGATCAGGTTGGTGAATCCGAATCGGAGCAACAGTTTGGCGATGGCGATTCCGGCGGCGCCGGAGCCGTTTAATACGACTTTGCAGTCTTCGGCTTTTTTGCCAGTCAGTTTAAGGCCGTTTAGGATGGCGGCCAGCACCACCACCGCCGTGCCGTGCTGATCGTCGTGGAAGACGGGAATGTCCAGTCTTTCTTTTAATTTTCGCTCAATTTCAAAACACCGGGGGGCGGAAATGTCTTCTAAGTTCACGCCTCCGAAGGTGGGGGCCATCCGCACCACAGTTTCCACGATTTCGTCCACGTCTTTGGTGTCCAGGCAGATGGGAAACGCGTCTACGCCGCCGAATTCTTTGAATAGAATGGCTTTTCCTTCCATGACGGGCATGGCCGCCTCCGGCCCGATGTCCCCTAAGCCCAGCACAGCGGTGCCGTCGGTGACCACGGCCACCAGATTTCCTTTTGCCGTATATTTGTAAACATCCAGTTTGTTTTTCGTGATTTCCCTGCAGGGCTGGGCCACGCCTGGGGTGTAGGCTGTGCTTAAGTCGTCTTTGGTCAGAAGCTTCACTTTGCTTTGCACGCTTATTTTTCCCTGGTGTTCTTCATGCATCTGCAGGCTTTGCTGATTGTAATCCATGTTTCATTTCCCCCGCTTATTTGTTTTCGATGTCCGCAATCATGTCCACCCGTCTTTTGTGCCGTCCGCCTTCAAATTCTGTGGACAGCCAGGTTTCCACAATCATTTTTGCCATTTGGATTCCTACTATGCGCGCGCCGAAGGCGAGAACATTGGCATCGTTATGCTGCCTGGATAAACGGGCGGTGCAGGGTTCGCTGCACACCACCGCCCGCACGCCGTGGATTTTGTTGGCCGCCAGGGAAATGCCAAGGCCCGTTCCGCAAATCAGAATGCCTTTGTCCACGTCCCCGGCGGCCACGGCGCGGCCGACTTTCTCCCCATAAACGGGATAATCGCATCTTGCGCTTTCGTCTGTCCCATAATTGACCACTTCATGCCCCATTTCCTGGAGAAACTCTGCAATCTGTTGTTTCATCTGCAGCCCCGAGTGGTCGTTTCCGATACCGATTTTCATAGTTCCCTCCCTCTTTAGCTTGTCTATCAGATGCTTGAACTGTTGAGATATTTCACCTGTTCCGGCGTCAGCACGTCGATGGATTTCCCCAGGAAGTCCAGCTTGCGTCTGGCCACGTCCTGGTCCACCTCCACAGGAACGTCGATGAGCTTCTGCGTTAGCTGGCCTTGGTGTTCTACCAGGTATTTGGCGGACAGCGCCTGGATGGCGAAGCTCATGTCCATGATTTCCGCCGGATGGCCATCGCCTGCCGCCAGGTTTACAAGCCTTCCTTCCGCCAGCACGCAGATTACGCGTCCGTCCGCCATTTGATAGCCCATGATGTTCTGGCGCATTTCCTGTTTGGACACGGCGATTTCCCGCAGTCGCGCCATGTCGATTTCGCAGTCAAAATGCCCGGCGTTGCAGAGTATGGCGCCGTCTTTCATCTGAGCAAAGTCTTCTTCATCAATGACTTTTTCGCATCCGGTGACGGTGATGAAGAAGTCGCCCAGCTTGGCCGCTTCCTTCATGGGCATGACGTCGAATCCGTCCATAACGGCTTCGATGGCTTTTACCGGGTCAATCTCGGTGACGATGACGCGGGCGCCTAAGCCCTTGGCGCGCATGGCTGTGCCTTTGCCGCACCAGCCGTATCCGGCCACAACAACGATTTTCCCGGCCACGATTAAGTTGGTGGTGCGGTTGATGCCGTCCCATACGGATTGTCCGGTGCCGTAGCGGTTGTCAAATAGATGTTTGCAGTCCGCGTTGTTGACCATAACCATGGGGAACTTTAATTGTCCGGCCTGGTCCATCGCATTCAGCCGGATGATGCCTGTGGTGGTTTCCTCGCATCCGCCAATGACTTCCGGGATTAAGTCCGTGAATTCCGTGTGCATCATGTGCACCAGGTCCCCGCCGTCGTCGATGATGATGTTGGGGCCGGGTCTTAACACGCTGCGGATGTGGGCGTTGTATTCTTCCGGCGTGCTGTTGTACCAGGCGTGGACTTCCAGGCCCGCTTTCACCAGCGCCGCCGCCACGTCGTCCTGGGTGGAGAGGGGATTGCTCCCGGTGATAAACATCTGTGCGCCGCCCGCCGCCAGCGTTTTGCACAAGTAGGCGGTCTTTGCCTCCAAGTGCACGGATAGGGCGATTTTCTTGCCCGCAAATGGTTTTGTCTTGGAAAATTCCTCTTCCAGCGTCCGCAGCAGATCGCAGTTTCTCTTCACCCACTGGATTTTCCGCTCCCCGGACTCGGCCAAATGAATATCTCTGATTTCGCTTTCCATAAATGGTTCCTCCTAAATATCTTTCACATTCGGTAATTGCGAAACAGCTATTCTGCATTTACAAAATAAGCGTTTCACAATTCTTTCATTTTTAAAATTTTTCAATGCCCAGCCGCTTGCAGATTCTGGAAATCTCCGCGTAAATCCGCTCTTCGTCCAGGGTCAATACCTTCCGGTCCTCCATGACAATCCGACCGTCAATAATCAACGTCTCCACCTCGGAGCCGTTGGCGGAATAGCACAGTCCGGCCAGCAGATCGTTTCGCGGCGTCATGGACGGAGTGCGCAGGTTTAAGATGGCAAGGTCCGCTTTCTTTCCTATCTCGATGGAGCCTGTTTGCCGCTCCATGCCCAGCGCTTTCGCGCCGTTTATGGTGGCCATGCGGAAAATCTCCCGGGCGCTTACGCAGTCGGCTTTTTCTCTTGCGCCTTTGTGGATCAGGCCCAGCAGGTTCATCTCATGGAACATGTTCAGGGAATTGTTGCTGGCGGCTCCGTCGGTGCCGATGCAGACGTTGATTCCCTTTTCAAGCATGTCCGGCACAGGGGCGAATCCGTTGCCCAGCTTCATGTTGCTGGCCGGGTTGGTGATGACGCTCACTCGGCATTCTTTCAGAATATCCAGGTCGTCTTCATCCATATGGACGCAGTGGGCGGCCACGGCCAGTCCGTCGAACAGCCCTGCCCGTTTGGCCAGGGCGATGGGCGATGCGCCGTACTGACTGCGGATATTTTCCACTTCGTTTCGGCTCTCGGATAAATGAATATGCACGCCCATGTGATTTTTAGCGGCTTCTCCGGCTACGATCCGTTGGAAATTCTCGTCGCAGCTATAGGGTGCGTGGGGCCCGAGGAAAAAGGTCAGCCGGTCGCAGTCTTTCCACGCTTCTTTTTCCTCATACGCCTCTTTCAGCCGGATCTGCCCGGCTTCGTTGTCGCCGCTGCCCACCAGGCCACGGGAAATTACCGCCCGCATGCCGGATTCGGCCGCAGCCTTGGAAGTCTGGTGGATGTGCATCTGCATATCGGAAAAACAGGTGGTTCCTGATTTCATCATTTCCAAAATCGCCAGGCAGGCGCCCCAGTAGGCGTCTTCTGGTTCCAGTTTATCTTCGATGGGTTCAATATTTTTAAACAGCCAGTCTTCAAAAGTCAGGTCGTCGGCCACGTTTCTAAGAAGCGCCATATAAGAATGGGTGTGGGCGTTTACAAGGCCCGGAATCGCCAGCCGGTCTGTTCCATCCATGACCCGGTCCTGGGAGAATCCCTTTGGCATTTCTCCAATTCCCACGATTTTGTCCTCCTGCAGATAAATATCCGTTCTGCAGACAGCGTCCTGTCCATCTTTGGGGAGCGCGGCCAGGATATCTTTCAATACAATTCCCATAAATTTTCCTCCTGGTTTTTCATTGGTTTCTATTGTATCACGAAGGGAAAGGAAAAACAATATAACCAGATGCTTCCAGGGAAAAGATGTCGCTTAACCCTTCGGTTACATAGACCTGGTTCTTCTGATCCACAAATATGCCTTCTGCGTTATATTTTTTCAACAAATCGGCGCCTTTTTTAAGGCCAAGGACAAAGCAGGCCGTGGACAGTCCGTCGCTTATGAGGCCGTTTTCTCCCAGCGCGGTGACGGATATGAGCCCTGCGTCTGCGGGGTAGCCGGCGTCCGGGTCCAGGATGTGGTGATAGCGCTTCCCGTCTTGGATAAAATATTTTTCATAATCGCCGGATGTGGACACGTAGCGTTCCCCTTTAAGCGTAAGCACGCCCAGCAGGTCTTCCTGTTCACCCCGCGGGTCCCGGATGGCCACCTTCCAGTCTGTTCCGTCCGGCTTGGCGCCCCAGGTGAGCACGCTGCCCCCCACGGCGATGACTGCGCCCTGCGCGTCTTTGTCCTTTTCCAACAGAGCCGCCGCCTCGTCGCAGCCAATGCCTTTTCCCACGGCCCCCAGGTCGATGGAGCAGCCCTTTTCCAGCTTTACCTGGTTTTGTCCATCTTGGCTGTTTAGTTGGATTTTGTCAAAACCGCTTTCTTTTAAAAGCCGCTGGATTTCTTCTTCATCAGGAACGCGGGGGTTTTCCGATTCCACGTCCCACAGGCGGGTCAGTTTGCCCATGGTGGGGTCGAAGGCGCCGCCGCTTTTTTCGGCAAGGGAGAGGCTTTCCTTTAGATAGTCCATGGTCTGCCCGTCCACGGCGGCCGGAGCTTTCCCCGCCTGTTGGTTTATTTGGCCGATGCCTGAGTCTTCCTGCCGCCAGGAGAGATACTGTTGTTCCACCTGAGTCAAAAGATGCAGGATTTCTCCGGTTTTGTCCTCTCCCTGGCTGTAAATCCGTTGGGAGACTACGGTGCCCATGGCGATGCCGCTGTTGTCGTAGACGGCGGGTTCTTTGGCGGAGCTTTTGGAGCAGCCGCCGAGCAAGATGCCTGTGGTCAGGAAAATCAGCGGGAGAGTGAATTTTATTTTCATTGTGACAGAACTCCTTTTTGCATTAGATATTCTCGAATGTGAGTATAACGTAAGTTTGGAAAAGCCGCAAGGCAAAACGTCTCCCCGGTTGGAAAAAAGGGAGACGTTTTGGATGGAAGAATAGAATTATTCTTTTCCATTAAAGCAGTAAGTGCATACTTTACAGGGGTCCAGGCCAATGGAAGCCAGAAGATCGTCCACGCGGTGATAGCGCAGCGTGGTGAAATTCTGTCTCTTACAGATTTCTTCCACCATCTTCGCATAGCGGCAGGAACAGGGATCGGCATATTCTTTCACTGTTTCAGGGGAAACCTCGTCGCCTTCCAGATCGTGGATGACCCGGCGGGTGATCAGCTCCATCTCGGATTTGGAGCGGGAAAAGCTAAGGAATTTGCAGCCGTAAATCAGCGGCGGGCAGGCCGGACGCACATGCACTTCCTTGGCGCCGCTGCTGTAGAGGAATTTCGTGGTGTCCCGCAGCTGGGTTCCCCGCACGATGGAGTCGTCGATCAGCAGCAGCCGCTTGTCATGAATCAGCGATTTCACTGGAATCAGTTTCATGCGGGCAATCAGTTCCCGCTTGCCCTGGTTGGTGGGCATGAAAGAACGGGGCCAGGTTGGCGTATATTTAATGAAGGGACGCGCATAGGGAATGCCCGATTCATTGGAGTAACCGATGGCGTGGGCAATGCCGGAATCCGGCACGCCGGCTACGATATCCGGGTGTACGCTGCCGTCGTCCCGTTTGGCCAGCATTTGTCCACATGTATAACGCATTTGTTCTACGCCTACGCCTTCGTAGGAAGAAGTGGGGTAGCCGTAATAAACCCACAGGAAAGAACAGATGCGCAGATCCTTTCCGGCAGGCGCCAATGTCTCCACGCCGTCGGGGCGGATGCGCACGATTTCCCCCGGTCCCAGCTCCCTGTAGTCGCTGTAGCCCAGATTGATATAGGCGAAGCTCTCAAAAGAAACGCAGTAAGCGTCCTCTTTGCGTCCCAACACACAGGGCGTTCGCCCGTAACGGTCCCTGGCGGCGTAGATGCCCTCGCTGGTCATCAAAAGCAGAGTCATAGACCCATCCACTGCTTCCTGCACGTAGCGGATGCCATCCGTAAGGTTGTCCTTCTTGCAGATCAGGGCCGCGATTAGTTCCGTGGCATTTACCTGACCATTAGTCATTTCTTGGAAATGGGCGGGCCCGTCTTTGTAAACCTCCCGCAGTAATTCATCGAAATTGTTGATGTTGCCCACTGTGGTGATGGCAAAACTACCCAGGTGGGATTGTATCAGGAGTGGCTGTGGTTCAAAATCTGAGATGCATCCGATGCCCAGATACCCTTCCAGTTCTCCTACGTCCCGGTCAAATTTAGTGCGGAAAGGAGAGTTTTCGATATTATGGATCGCCCGGTTGAATCCGGCTTCACCGTAAGTCGCCATGCCGCCTCGTCTCGTTCCCAGATGGGAGTGATAATCCGTACCATAAAAAAGTTCTAACACACAGTCTCGTTTTGCCGCTACACCAAAAAATCCACCCATAGATGCTCCTTTTCTGAACTGTAAAGATTTTAATTATCTGCTGTTATATGTAAATGCCCATATTGTGAAAGGCTTGTCTGGCAGATAAAAAAGCATTTTTGTTCGCAGGTTTTCTTAAAATAACACAAGACACTTGTATTATACGGTCTGTGGCCGGAATCGGCAACTGTTATTTTCTTTAATTGGGTAAAAGAATGAAGAAATAAGGGGAGAAGTCAGACGGCCCTTGGAAAATTTGTTTAAAAAATTAGCGCTCAAACCTTGACAGCGCTAACAACAAGTGTTATAGTTCTGATAGAACAGAACAAAGAAACCCTGCAGATGAGGAGGGATTGCTATGAACATTGCAAAATTTACACAGAAATCAATACAGGCTGTCCAGGATTTGGAAAAGGCCGCTTATGAATATGGAAACCAGGAGATTGAGCAGGAGCATTTGATCTACAATTTATATCACCAGGAGGACAGTCTTATAAGAAAGCTGCTGGAGAAAATGGAAATCCAGCCCCAGGCTTTTGAGAAGAGTCTTAAGCAGGCGCTGGAGGCCCGGGTGAAGGTGTCCGGCGGCAGCCTTCATTACGGACAGTATCTGAACAAAGCTTTGGTGGAGGCGGAGGACGAGGCCGCACAGATGGGGGACGAATACGTCTCGGTGGAGCATTTATTTCTGTCTCTAATCCGTTATGCCAGTCCGTCGGTGAAGAAGCTGTTCCAGGAATACGGGATTACCCGGGAGCGTTTCCTGAAGGCGCTGTCCACCGTGCGTGGCAATCAGCGGGTGGTCAGCGACAATCCGGAAGCCACCTATGACACCCTAAATAAATACGGGCAGGACCTGGTGGAGCGGGCCAGAGAACAGAAGCTGGACCCGGTGATTGGCCGGGACGGGGAGATTCGCAACATTGTCCGGATTTTATCTAGGAAGACTAAGAACAATCCAGTGCTTATCGGAGAGCCGGGCGTGGGCAAAACCGCGGCGGTGGAAGGTCTGGCCCAGCGGATTGTCCGGGGGGATGTGCCGGAAGGTTTGAAAAACAAGCGGATTTTCTCCCTGGATATGGGTGCGCTGGTGGCCGGAGCCAAGTACCGGGGCGAATTTGAGGAGCGCCTGAAGGCGGTTCTGGAAGAGGTGCGAAAGAGCGAAGGGGAAATTATCCTGTTTATCGATGAGCTGCATCTGATTGTGGGCGCGGGCAAGTCCGACGGGGCCATGGACGCGGGCAACATGTTAAAGCCCATGCTGGCCAGAGGGGAGCTGCACTGCATCGGCGCCACAACGTTGGACGAGTATCGCCAGTATATTGAGAAAGACCCGGCTCTGGAGCGCAGGTTCCAGCCGGTGTTGGTAGATGAGCCTTCGGTGGAGGACACCGTTTCCATTCTCCGTGGCCTGAAAGAACGCTATGAGGTGTACCATGGGGTGAAAATCACCGACGGCGCGCTGGTGGCGGCGGCCACCCTGTCCCAGCGGTACATCAGCGACCGCTTTCTGCCGGATAAAGCCATTGACCTGGTGGACGAGGCATGTGCGCTGATTAAAACGGAGCTGGATTCCATGCCCACGGAGCTGGACGAGATGTCCCGGAAGATCATGCAGATGGAGATTGAGGAGGCGGCGCTGAAGAAGGAAAACGACCGCCTAAGCCAAGACCGCTTAGTGGCTTTGCAAAAAGAACTGGCGGAAAGCCGGGACGCCTTTAATTCCAAGAAAGCCCAGTGGGACAATGAGAAAGTCTCCGTGGAAAAAGTCCAGAAAATCCGGGAGCGGATGGAGGACGTGAACCGCCAGATTCAAAAGGCCACCCAGGATTATGACCTGGAAAAGGTCAGTGAACTGCAGTATGGCCAGCTGCCCAGGCTGCAGCAGGAGCTTTTGCAGGCGGAGGAGCAGATGGCACATTCGGATCACAGCTTGCTCCATGAGCGGGTCACCGACGAGGAGATTGCCCGGATTATTTCCCGCTGGACCGGGATTCCCGTGGCGAAACTGACGGAAGGGGAGCGCAGCAAGATTCTGGCCCTGGAAGATGTGCTTCACCAGCGGGTGGTGGGCCAGGATGAGGCGGTGCGTAAGGTGACGGACGCTATCTTGCGCTCCAAGGCCGGCATCAAAGATCCCACTAAGCCCATTGGATCGTTCCTGTTTCTGGGTCCCACCGGCGTGGGGAAGACGGAGCTGGCCAAGACGCTGGCAGAGAGTCTCTTCGACGATGAGAACAATATGGTGCGCATCGACATGAGTGAGTATATGGAAAAACATTCTGTGTCCCGGCTTATAGGCGCGCCTCCCGGATATGTGGGTTACGAAGAGGGCGGTCAACTGACCGAGGCTGTTCGCAGGAAGCCCTATAGCGTGGTTCTTTTTGATGAAATCGAAAAGGCGCACCCGGATGTGTTCAACGTGCTTTTGCAGGTGTTGGACGACGGCCGGATTACGGATTCTCAAGGGCGGACCGTGGACTTTAAGAACACCATACTGATTATGACGTCCAACATCGGGGCTTCCTACCTGTTGGAAGGGATTGACAGCCAGGGAAAGATCCAGACGGAGTGCGAGGACATGGTGATGCGGGATCTGCGCAGCCATTTCCGCCCGGAATTCCTAAATCGTCTGGACGAAGTGATTTTATTCAGTCCGCTGAGTAAGAACCACATCGGCCGGATTGTGGACTTGCTGGTGATGGATCTGAACCGCCGACTGGCGGATCAGGAACTTGCGCTTACGCTGACCCAGCAGGCCAAGGCTCATGTGGTGGAGAACGGATACGATCCGGTGTACGGCGCACGGCCTTTGAAACGATATCTGCAAAAGACGGTGGAAACTCTGGCGGCCAAGAGCATTTTGTCGGGAAATGTGCGGGCCGGGGACATGCTTACTTTGGATCTGGAAGATGGCCGGCTGATATGCCGGTAAGGTTTACCATTTTTGATCCGCGGGATTTCATTTGCTGTTTATGCAGGTAGATGAAATCCCTGCGGTTGTCATATGTTTTATCATGGCAATGTCCGGCGCGGCTGTATTTGCTCAGTTTTCCTTCCATCTCAATATTCGTTCCCGCGAAAAGCCAGATGGAGTAAAATGCTCCTCACCGTTAGATGCCGCCACCCGCTTTTAGCCAGGCCAATTTATTCCAAATTACCTGCGGGGGGAATTGCGTTCAATCTGCGCCTGCACGCCCATGGGTGTATTTTGAAGGGTGATGTTCAGCCGATGCAGAGCTAGGATTTTTTTTGTCAGAAATAATCCCAGTCCCCGATGCTTATCCGATAAACCGCGGTTTTTATCCCCGCTGTAGAACATGTCGAAGGCGTGGGTGAGCTGCTCTTGGGTCAGCGGTTCGGTGGTGTTTTCGATACTGCATCTTGTGGCGTCTGTAGTAATGCGGATGTTGCCGCCGGGCGCGTTGTAGAGGACGGCGTTGGACAAAAGATTCGCCACGGCTTTCGCCAGATAACCGGGGTCGCCGTCTAAGAGAAAATCTTTGTCGCAGTCGTACTGTATCTGAAGATTTTTTTCCTGAATCATGGGCGTGAGCCGCTGTATCTGTTCCTGGATGAGTGCGCGCATGGAGACGGTTTCCCTTTGGAGGGTCAGTTGCTTCTCGTCCATTTTGGACAGGTCAATCATCTCTGTCACCAGGCGGTCGATTTCCTCGGTCTGGCCGATGATCTGGGAGAGGTAGTATTCCCGCTTGTGCTCCATGTGATGTTCCTGGAGGTTTTCGGCAAATCCCCGAATGATTCCCAAGGGCGTTTTCAGCTCGTGGGCCATGGCGTTGGTGAAGTCCCGACGCATTTCCTCCAGGGCGGCGCGTTGCCGATAGGTCTGGCTGGTCACATGGAGGACTTTTGCGATGCAGGCGATCATCAGCGCCAGTCCTGCCAGATATTCGTATTTTAGATAGTCCATGGCCGCCAGCCAGGGGTGGCTCTCGAAACGCAGCTCGGCGTAGCAGGTTGGCTGGGAGTTGGCGTCATTGTTCGCCCAGATATAAGTATACAGGCGGTCTTTTTCCTGGATCTGGTAGGAATCCTGGGAAAATCTGGTCAATGTGCGCTCGATTTTGGCGGAGGAGATGTCTATCCGATTGTCAAATGCCTGGAGGTATTCGCTTAGGCTCCAGCGTCGCCACTGGTCGTATCCGTTGAAGAACAGATACGGAAATAAAAGGCTGGCCTCCTGGATTTTGGTCTGGTTTTCTTCCCATGTTTTCTTGTCGTCATCTGGATAATTCCGTTCCCAGACCACTTGGCTGTGGGTCTGCGTGTAATCGTTGCCCTGTTCGTTTTCGTAGGAGTAGTGGGTCTTTGTGACCGGGTCTTCATAAGAAGTGGGCTTTTCGGAGTCTTCTGCCCAAGTGACTTCTTGTACCAGAATCTGACACAATTTGCCCGAGTCTTTGGCGGTGCGCATCAAAAAGCGGTATTTCGGCGGGGCGCCCGACGGGTTGTGGCTATTCTTGGAGAGCTGTCCGTATTTTGCTAAAATTGCTGTTTCCTCCTGGGTTAAATGTTCCAGGGTGCGATAATTGTAGAGGGTTTCCGAGTCTTCGGTAAAAGACGTCACGCCGATTCGTTCCTGGGTTTTGGCCAGGAGACGGCCGTCGGTCTGGTAGAAGGCCACGGAAAATTGTTGGTATGGCCCGGAGGTTTCCACGGTGGCTATCTGGGAAGCCAGGTAGCTGTAATAGTCCGAGTCTGTTTTCCACGTCTGATCGTTTTGCGTCTGCTGTTGAATGGCGGAGAGCCGCAGGCTGGCGTTGCTTTTGAACTCTTCGGCGTATTTTGTTTTCATCAGATAGGTGGCAAGGCCCATGCTCATCAGGTACAGGACCGCGAAGCCTGTCACCACGGGCGGCCAGAGCTTTCTTCTTCTTTTTGTTCTCATGGTTTCACCTCCATACGGTATCCGCATTTGCGCACGGTCTGGATGACGCAGCCACAGGCGCCGATGGCTTTTCTCAGTTTCTTGATGCGGTTGTCCACCACCCGTTCGCTTCCGTCAAATTCATAGCTCCAGAAGCGGATTAGGAGCTGTTCCCGACTGAAAATCCGCCCAGGGTTTTCCAGAAAGAAAAGCAGCATCTCGTATTCTTTTGGCGGAAGATGCACAGGCGCTCCCTGGTTCCATATTTGATGGGCGTTCAGATCAATTTCCAGAGAGCCCGCACGCAACCGCTGGTCTATGCCTGTGGATGAAGCGCGTTTTAAAAGGGCCATCGCTTTGGCGTAAAGGACTGGCAAGGAGAAGGGCTTAGTCACGTAGTCGTCGGCGCCCAGCGCGTAGCCGTTTAACTCGTCTTCTTCTAGCACGCGGGCGGTGATGAAGATAATGGGAATGTCGCTGGTCTCCCGGATTTTGCCGCACAGGGTGAATCCGTTCATTTTGGGCATCATTACGTCCAACAGCGCCAGGTGAAAGCTGTTTCGCGCCAGAAGCTCCAAAGCCTCTTCTCCATTGGCGGCTGCTTGCACCTGCCAGCTTTTGCTGGTGAAATAATCGGTGATGGCCTCCTGCATCAGAGGAGCGTTTTCCACCACCAGAAGTTTTTGGGTCATATTGTGGCCTCCTTTCGTGTAGTATCTTATCACGGCAATATATCTTTTCTGTATCCATTTATTAAATCTTTTACTTTCCGCCAAATATTTTCGTGGCATTTTTCTTTGAATTGGACATTTTAATAGATATTCAACTAATTAAATATACGGTTAGTTTGTCTGTTTAGAATTCTTAATAAAGTATAAAATTACCAAAGACTCTTGTTATATTGGTTTAAATACCTTACTATACTATTATTCAGCTAATTAATTATGCCGGGATTGGAAAGTGGGGTGAGAGAAATAATGGATGAAAAACTGGAAAACAGCATTCAGGGGCTGTTTATGCGGGCGACCCATGCATATTTTCAGAAGAATTTTCAGCTTTTAAACAAGTTTGGTCTGCACCCGGGACAGCCGCCGATTCTGTGGCACCTTTTCCGAGAGGAGGGCTTAAGTCAGAAAGAGATTGCCAATCGGGTGAAGGTGAAGCCGCCCACGGTGAACGTATCGCTGCAGCGGCTGGAGAAGGCGGACTATATTTGTCGCAGGCAGGATGAGAGGGACCAGCGGGTGTCCCGCATTTACTTAACCGAGAAGGGACGGGATGTAGCCAGGCGGCTGGAAGGGATGATGGAGAAGAATGAGGTCCAGATGACCAGAAATTTCACAGAAGCGGAAATCTGTCTGCTGTCTCGGTTTCTGAAGCAGTTGATTGAAAACATAGAATCCATCGAGATAACAGAGCGAATCAAAAATGATTTTGACCAAACGCATAGCATTTGAAAGAGATTTTGTAATTGATGGGATGGTAAAAGGATGGAAAGGAGACATGCGAATTTATGAGTAAGATTGTAAAATATCTGAAGCGTTCCGCCGGATACATTTTCTGTATCATGGCGTTGCTTTTCCTACAGGCGTACTGTGACCTGTCGATGCCCACGTACACTTCGGATATTGTCAATGTGGGTATCCAGCAAAAGGGAATTTTGGATGCTGTGCCGGAGGAAATCCGGACTTTTTCCATGGAGAATCTGGAATTGTTCATGGATGAAGACAGCCTCAAAGAGGTGGAGAGCCATTACGAGAAAGAGGAGGAGCGCTATGTCTTAAAAGAAGAGACGACCAAGGAAGAGCGGCAGAGGCTCAATGACATTCTGGGAAAACCAATTCTCATGCTGTATTCACTGACCCAGGACGAGGAGCGCG
The DNA here is from genome assembly GCA_910588775.1 of uncultured Lachnospiraceae bacterium. Classification (GTDB taxonomy): domain Bacteria; phylum Bacillota; class Clostridia; order Lachnospirales; family Lachnospiraceae; genus MGBC164599. The sequence goes on along the minus strand of CAJURH010000004.1, from coordinate 47,653 downwards.
CCCAGATGATTAAGGGCCAGATGGGCCTGCCCGAGGAAGCGGATCTTCTGGAGGCGATAAAGCGGATGCCGCCTAAAGCGTTGGAGCAGACGTTGGAGGAATCCAGCCAGCAGATTGACGCCATGCCGGATTCTCTGATTACCCAGACGGCGGTGTCTTACATTCAGCAGGAATACCAGGAGTTGGGCCGAGATGTGGATCGGATGCAGATTCGGTACATTCTGAAAATCGGGCTTCTGATGTTGGGGCTGGCTTTTTTGAGCATGCTGGCGGCGGTTCTTGTGACGTTTTTGTCGGCGCGGGTGGCGGCGGTGACAGGGCATGATCTGCGAAATGCCATCTACCGTAAAGTCATTGGATTTTCCAGCGGGGAGTACAACCGGTTTTCTACGGCTTCCCTGATTACCAGAAGTTCCAACGACATTCAGCAAATCCAGCTTATGATGGCCATGGTTTTCCGGATTGCCATGTATGCGCCCATAATGGGGATTGGCGGCATTCTGAAAGTTTTGAGAACTGACGCGTCCATGAGTTGGATTATCGCGCTGGCCGTGGGGATGGTTTTGCTTTTGATGCTTGTGTTATTCGGGGTCGCCATGCCACGGTTTAAGAAACTGCAGGTATTGATTGACCGTCTGAATCTGGTGACCCGGGAAATCCTCACAGGACTCCCAGTTATTCGGGCGTTCAGCCGGGAGCGGCATGAGGAAGAGCGTTTTGAGAAAGCCAACTGGGATTTGACGAAAACCACGCTGTTCGTAAACCGGTGTATGACTTTTATGATGCCGGCCATGATGCTGATTATGAACGGCGTTTCCGTGCTGATTGTGTACACGGGAGCCCATGCGGTGGATAACGGAAGCATGCAGGTGGGGGATATGATGGCGTTTATCCAGTACGCTATGCAGATTATCATGAGCTTTTTAATGTTGACCATGCTTTCCATCATGTTGCCTCGGGCCAGCGTGTCCGCCAGCCGGATTGCGGAAGTTCTGGACACGGAGTCCATAATAAACGACCCGGAAAATCCGAAGAAAGCCCATACAGGGGAGAAAGGCACGGTTGCCTTTGAGCGCGTTTCCTTCTCTTACCCGGATGCGGATGAAAAGGTTCTGCGGGACATTACGTTTACAGCGAAAAAAGGACAGACGGTGGCGTTCATCGGCAGCACCGGCAGCGGAAAGAGCACTTTGTTAAATCTGATTCCACGGTTCTACGATGTGACGGAAGGATCGGTGAAAGTGGATGGGGTGGATGTGCGCCAGATGAGCCAGAGAGATTTGCGGGATAAACTGGGTTATGTGCCCCAAAAGGGCGTTTTGTTCTCCGGCACCATTCATTCCAACATCGCATACGGCTGTCCTGGCGCGCCTCAGACCCAGGTGGAGCAGGCGGCGGCCATCGCCCAAGCGGAAGAATTTATTATGGAGAAACCGGAGAAATATGAATCGCCCATTGCACAGGGTGGTTCCAACGTATCCGGCGGCCAGAAGCAGCGGCTGTCCATTGCCAGGGCCATCGCAAAGCAGCCGGAAATCCTGTTGTTTGATGACAGTTTTTCCGCCCTGGACTTTAAGACGGACGTGGCGCTTCGGAAGGCTTTGAAAAAAGTTACGGCCGAGACTACCACGCTGATTGTGGCCCAGCGAATCAGCACCATTATCCATGCGGATTTGATTGTTGTTCTGGATCGGGGGCGGGTGGCTGGACAGGGAACCCATCGGGAACTGATGGAGAGCTGTGAAGTCTATCGCCAGATTGCCATGTCACAGTTATCAGAGGAGGAGTTGGCAGGATGAGTGAAGAAAGAAGAGATGTCAGGCCCAGAGGCCCCATGGGCCATGGCCACGGAATGGGCGGTGGCGAGAAAGCCAAGGATTTTAAAGGCACACTGAGGAAATTGTTCCGGTATATGGATAAATACAAAATACGTTTTCTGTTTATGTTGATTTTCGCCGTGGCGGGCACGGTGTTCAGCATTGTAGGCCCGAAGATTCTGGGGAAAGCCACCACGGAGCTGTTTAACGGCCTGGTGGCTAAGGTCAGCGGTACGGGAGCGATTAATTTTACCCGGATTGGGGAAATCCTCCTGGGCGTGCTGGGACTTTACCTGGTCAGCGCATGCTTTACATTTATCCAGGGATTCGTGATGACGGGCATTTCCAACGATGTGACTTATTCCATGCGCCGGGATATATCGAAAAAAATGCACCGGATGCCCATGAAATATTTTGAGAGCAGAACCCACGGGGAAATCCTCTCCAGGGTGACCAACGACGTGGATACCCTGCAACAGAGTCTGAACCAGAGCGTGACCCAGCTGATTACCTCAGTGACCATGATTATTGGCGTGCTGGTTATGATGTTCAGCATTAATGTGTGGATGACTCTGTGCGCGCTTCTGATTTTGCCTGTCTCCATGGGGATTATCGGCACGGTAATGAAGCATTCCCAGAAATATTTCCGGGGGCAGCAGAAGTATCTGGGCGAGGTGAATGGACAGATTGAGGAAATTTACGCGGGCCACTCTATTGTGAAGGCATTTAATAAGGAAGAGGATGTGGTGAACGTCTTCGAAGAAACCAACCAGAAGCTGTACGAATCCGCCTGGAAATCCCAGTTTTTCTCTGGGATTATGATGCCGGTGATGCAGTTTGTGGGGAATGTGGGTTACGTGATGGTGGCTCTTCTGGGCGGATATTTTGTCATTCAGAAATCCATCGAAGTGGGAGACATCCAGTCCTTTTTCCAGTACATCCGCAGTTTTACCCAGCCCATCACACAGGTAGCCCAGGTGACCAATATGCTTCAGTCCACGGCAGCGGCGGCGGAGCGGGTATTTGAATTCCTGGACGAGGAGGAAGAAGACCAGTTGGCGGAAAATCCCGTGAATATAGCCAATCTGAAAGGGAATGTGGAATTCGACCATGTGGCATTTGGCTATAACCCGGAACATGTGGTTATCCATGATTTCTCCGCGGAGGTGAAGGACGGCCAGAAGGTGGCCATTGTCGGACCCACCGGCGCGGGAAAGACCACCATGGTGAAACTTTTGATGCGGTTTTACGACGTGAACAAAGGGGCGGTGAAGGTGGATGGCCATAACGTGCAGGATTTTCACAGGAGCCAGCTTCGGGAAATGTTTGGCATGGTTTTGCAGGATACCTGGTTGTTTAACGGCACGATTATGGAAAATATCCGCTATGGCAGGCTGGACGCCACCGACGAGGAGGTGGTGGCGGCGGCGAAAGCGGCCCACATCCATGATTTCATCATGACCCAGCCGGGAGGCTATCAGATGGAGTTAAACGAGGAGACCAGCAACGTGTCCCAGGGACAGAAGCAGCTCTTGACCATTGCTAGGGCTATTTTGGCGGATAATCGAATCCTGATTCTGGATGAAGCCACGTCCTCGGTGGATACCCGCACCGAAGTGCAGATTCAAAAAGCCATGGATAACCTGATGGAGGGCCGGACCAGCTTTGTCATCGCCCATCGGCTGTCCACCATACGGGATGCGGATCTGATTCTGGTGATGAAGGACGGGGACATTATTGAACAGGGCGATCATGAAGAGCTGATTGCGGCCCAGGGATTTTATGCAGGGCTTTATAACAGCCAGTTTGAGAAAGCGGAGGCGGTGTAAATGGGATATCAGATTGTGGCGATTGAACGGGAGTATGCCACCGGAGGCCAGGATATAGGCGCGCGGGTGGGGGAAATGCTGGGGATTCCCTGTTACGGCAGGGATATCCTTCAGATGGCGGCGCAGGAATGGAATACGAAAGCGGAATATATTGAACATTTGGAAGAAAATTTCACCAATAGCCTGCTGTATTCTATCGGCATGGCGGCCCGCGCCGCCGGACAGGGAGATGGCCTGACAGAAGAAGGACGGTTATTTCTCACAGAAAACCAGATTGTAGAGAGGCTGGCCATGGAAGGTCGCTGCGTGTTTGTGGGCCGCTGCGCTGGGTGGGCGCTTCGGGAGAGGACAGACGTGCTGAACGTTTTTATTTACGCAAACCACGAATACCGGATGCGGCGCGCCGTTGAGAGTTATGGGATTTCAGAAAAGGAAGCGCAGAGCGTGTTGAAAAGGTTCGATAAACGCCGCTCTGGGTTCTACGAAGCCAATACCGCCAGGAAATGGCGGGACAGACAGTATTATCATATGATGCTGGACAGCTCCAAGCTGGGAGTGGAAGTCTGCGCGAAGATGATTGCGCAGTTTTTGTAAAAGGTATCTCACAGATGAAAAATCTATGGTTTTATGAAACGAGAATTGGCACAATGGGCGTCGCTGAGGACGGTTTGGGCATTACGGATGTTTTTCTGGGAGAGCGTCCGCGGGAGCTGTATATGAACCTGAAGGAGACGACGCTTCTATGCCAGGCGGCTGCGGAGATAAAGGAATATCTGAACGGCAGGAGAAAGGAATTTGAGGCGCCGATACATTTGGCGGGCACAGCCTTTCAGAAGAAGGTCTGGGAAGCGTTGCGCCGCATTCCCTATGGGGAAACCAGAAGTTACCAGGAAATCGCTAAGAGCGTGGGGAATCCCAGAGCTTGTCGGGCAGTGGGCATGGCCAACCACAAAAATCCCCTTATGATTCTGGTGCCCTGCCACAGGGTGGTTGGAAAGAACGGAGATCTCACCGGCTATGCAGGCGGACTGGAGGTCAAGAAATTCCTGTTGGACCTGGAGAATCCGTCCCGAAGTCCGGCCGCCGCCATGGCTTCCAGGGATGGTATCCCCAAGGATGGTATCCACGAGGGCGTTGTCCATGGAGACGCTATCCGGCGCGCGTTGGAAGAACTGGCCGAGCCGGAATTCCAGAAGTTTGCCAGCTCCCTTATACCCAATATCCCTGCGGAAACCGTTCTGGGCGTGCGTCTGCCGAAGCTGCGCAAGATGGCGGCAAAAATCGCGAAAGGGGACTGGAGAGCCTACCTGGCCCAGGCTCGGGACGACAGCTACGAGGAAGTCATGCTTCAGGGAATGGTCATTGGGAAAGTCCAGGCGCCGCTGCCAGAAGCGATGGACTGCATTCGGGATTTCCTGCCGAAAATCGACAACTGGTCCACCTGCGACAGCTTCTGTGCCGGGTTGAAACTGGCGAAAACATACCCAGAAGAAATATGGTCGTTTCTGCAGCCGTATTTCCAGGCGAAAGAAGAATATTCCATTCGGTTTGCGGCGGTGATGTTGCTGAATTATTATGTGAAAGAATCCTACAAAGAGGAAGCTATGAAGCTGTTGGAGGGCATACGCCATGAATCTTATTATGTGAAGATGGCGGTGGCCTGGGCGATTTCCATCTATTATATTCGGTTCCCGGAATCTACACGGGCGTTTCTGAAAGGTTCGTCTCTGGATGATTCTACATATCAAAAGACGCTTCAGAAGATTCTGGAGTCCAGAGCGGTGAAGGACGGGGAAAAGGAAAAAATTCGCCGGATGAAAAAGAGAAACTAGACAGGGAAACGGACTCCCATCGGCAGGAGTCCGTTTCCATATGAATCAGTTAACTGGGCAACGTAGTCTTTCCAAATCAAGCGTTTCGCGATTATCCATTCAATGTATTTTAGAGCGGTGTATCTTTCAAGTTCTGGACGCGCGTCTTGACATTTTCGGAAAACGCTTCGTCGGAAAAGCTGGGGTCTTTGGTATCCATCCAGATTTGGCACGGGATGGAGTCGCACTGGCCGCAGTTTTTTAGTTTTTTCTGATGGGTTACACAGTCATAAATGGCGCAGGCATGCCCTTCTGGCGCGTGGAAAACTCTACCGCTGCAGGCGTTACAGCCTTCACACATATTCCCGTAGCAACTGCAGGCGCTACAGTCGGTTCCGCACACGCTCATAGTGGGAGCGGCAGGCGACTGGTATTTTTCGTGCCATGCCTGGACTACGTGCACCGGATGCTGGGTGCGCTGGGCTGTTTCTTCTATGCTGGCGCCCTTTTCAAACTCTCGGCAGGCTACGGAATACATACTCTCGGAGATTTCGATGAGATGGCCGTCCGGGTCGAAGATATGGATGCCCTGCTGAAGCCACGGATAAGTCCTGGGTTCGTGAAGGCGTTCCACTTCTGGGTGAGCGTCCAGAAGCGTCAAAAACTCCTGAAAATTTTCCGTCTCAAAGTATAGTTCCATGGTGTTGGAACGGTATTTCATGGTTTCGATTGGAAACCCGGCGATCTCATCAAAATGTTCCTGCAAAGTCAGTCCGCAGGTCAATGTTTTGCACCACCCCAAATCTGTGGCCACTTCCAGGCCAAATAAATCCTTGTAAAACTGTAGCGACGCGGGCATATCTTTTACGGCAATCAAGGTATTGCAGTATCTCATGGCATATCCTCCTTCTGTAAATGCTCTGCGTCTATTTTATAACAAATTCTTAAGAAAATGATTGTATATTTCCGACATGGATCTGGGCGTAAGTTTTTGCCTTCTGGATATTCATGGTATGGTAACGTTTGAACTCCCGCAGCAGATGAGGCTGGTCGGCATAGCCGTATTTGCAGACCGCGTCCAAAATGTTAAACTGGGGATTTCTTAAAATATCGTTCCAAAGATATTGATAACGAACCAGGCTGCACAGCTTCTTGGGGGTGATGCCGATATATTCGTGGAACAGCCTTTCCAGATGCCGGCCGCTGATAAAGCATTCTCTGGCCAGGTCTGCGGCGGTTAAAGCGCCCCTTTGCAGGAGAATTTCTCCCACTGCGGCGTTGACTGCGTGATGCTGCCTTGCCTGGCTGGAATGGGAAAGAAGCAGTTCTTCCGTCAAATGCGTTCTCTCCTTTAAAGTATGCTTTTCCAGCAGATTCCGCCGTAGAATTTGGTCCAGCCATTGGAATCTGGACGGCACGTCGCAGCAGGCGTTTCGGGTGCCTTTCAGAGAATCTTCAGAAAAAGCGTAGGCGGCCCAGGCATAGAAACGGATGGCAAATACAGAGATCAGGTGGCCGGGTTGCGTATCCGTATAGGCTACAAAACTGGCATCGTTGATTCCGCAGAATCTGCCGGAAATAGTGTTTTCCGTGTGGTCTATGTGATAGATGACGTCCACGCATGTGTCTGGGATGACGATTGTGGCTGAGGCGGCGTTTCCCTTAAGATAAGGACTGCCGCTTCCCCAGAAGCAGCGTATGTATTTTGCCAGCGTGGGATTTTGGGGCAGGGATTCTCTGTATTCTTTTGTTTGTTGAAAGGGGGTGGCCGTCAGCGGTGTGTAAATGACTTTTTTCATGGCGCTTGCTTCCGTATAATCCGGTGTAGTTGGCTTACTGCCGTTGTCTGTTTTATGTTAAATTTATTTTTGAAGGGACTTTTTTTGTGGGAAAGATGGAGCCGATTCGGAAAATTATCTGAATAACAAGCACGATGCTTCCCAATCTGTGTATTGCTGTAAAATGACAAATAGAATCATTTTTTCATGATGTCATATTCCTTTTTTCTATAAAAAATAAATAAGTGCAGAATATCTGTTATCCAATCTCGTGACTTTTCAAAGGGGTTTTGCAACTACCTACTAGAATTATTATAGCCACACGAGCTGGTCAAGCTTTTTTGTATCCTGCTTATCCCCATCAGTAAACTGGGTTCTTCTTATAAAATTCCTTTGTATCATTTAAAGCTGGGTCTGTTTCGCATTCTTTGCGGGCTGTCCACATCTATTTATGGACAGTCCTGTCTCCTAACTGGTATTTTTCGTTTATACTTTTTATGGTACGTCTTTCTTCTAAAATACAAAAGCGCGATGTTTTTTAAATTCTGGATCACAAGTTTTTTTCGGCGTTTGCAACAGATTCCTTTTTGATTTTACAATTATATTATACCATCTCACCCGGTTTGTGTCCAGGGATGTGCAGCGCTTTGGTTTTCCGGTATAGAGAAATTCGGCGGGGATATTCCACAGATATTTTCAAGATAGACTCTCTCTGAAATTCGTGGGAATTTCGTGTTTTTCACAAAGATTTTTCCGAAACATTCGCCCAGTTCATTATGTTGGGAATTAGTCTTTCAATGTTCCATGTGGGAGATATGAATAATGCTTTTTTGATTTTGCGCAGTTCACGGGACAGTGCGCTTTTTAAACGCCTGGTAGGCCATAGAGTTTCTTGGGCGTAATTGCAGTAGAGTCTTGTCTGCTGGGTGGCATTGCTGGTCTAGGCAGCGCGCTGCCGTTTCGGGCGCCCCTAAAAAAGGTTCGCCAACAGTTCTTGTATGTGGACATAAGAGTGTTAGGTTGAGTTGATAATTAATATTTTTAGCATATATATTGACAGAAGTATAAGGGGGGGGGGAAAATGAATATAGATATATTTGGAAATGCGTTCCTTTTGCGCGGCGTTATCGAAATAGGATGAGGTGAAAAATATGATGTACACTTGGAAAAAATGTTTTATTAGTGGCCTAATGATTGTAATTATACTGTATCTGCCATTGATTCTGCTTGGGAAAGATACGTTGATTTATATACATGATCAGCTTGACGGAGAAGTTTTGTCCTATATTTTGCAGGCAAAACATTTTGGGGAGAAAGAGATTCCGGAATTTCTTGGTGGCGCTACGAAAGCATCCATTGTCATACCCGTACCGGGAATGCTTATTTTGTATGGATTATTGGGGGGGGGGGGGAGACAGCGTTTTTGCTGAATTATTTTATTGTAGCTGTAGCCGCATATCTGGGCATGTTTCTATGTTTGAAAGAATTACTTAACAAACCCTGGATTTCATTATGCACAGCCATTATATTTTCCGTTCTTCCGTTTTATTCCGTTTATGGGTTATCGGTTATGGGGCAGCCGTTGCTTTTGTATGCAAGTATCTTGTTGTGGAAAAATAAAAAGGAAAAGATTTCTTACATAATTATTTTTTTATTCCCTTTTTGTTCATCCCTGGTTTTGGCGGGATATGCAGATGTTATCATATGGATGTTGTTTTGCGTATATGCATGGGTTTCGAAACATAAAAACAAGTGGAAATTTCTGGGGGGATTTATTATTTTATTGGTGGAATACCTGATTTTAAATTATGATTTGGTAAGTCAGATGTTGTTCTCACAGGGAGGAGATTTTGTATCTCACAGAGGAGAATGGGTTATAAAGGCGGATCCTTTTTTGACAAAATTCTGGGAATTACTGGAGATTGGGCATAGTCACGCGGCATCCTATCATAAATTTATTCTGGTTGTCAGCGCGGCTGTTATTTTCTTCGTATTATGCGTTTTTAAATCTTTAAAAGATGAAGAACAAAGGAAATTCCGGCAAATGCTCATGTTCTATGTATGCATTTTATTCATAGCTTTTTTTTATGCGTTTTGGCGTTTTAAGCCTGTTGTAGACTTGCGAAACAGTTTAGGCGGATTATTTGTTTCTTTCCAGGTAGATCGTTTTTATTGGCTGAATCCGTGCCTGTGGTACATTATTTTTGGCTACACTTTGTATTTTCTATATCTATTATGCAGCAATGGTAAAATTCGTTTTTTAAAATATACCGTTACTTTTCTTGTTATAGCAATGGCGACAGGGTATGTGGGTCATTACAGTATGCTTAAGAAAAATATTATAAAGCTGTTTCAAAGATCGTATCAAACCCAAGGCTATGCCTCATGGGAAGAATTTTTTTCTCCGGAATTGTTTGCTGAAATAAAAGAGTATATAGGGCGTCCGGTAAATGATTATCTTGTGGGAAGCGTGGGATTATATCCCTCCATTCCCTTATATAATGGGTTTTATTGCATAGATGGTTATTCCAACAACTATGATTTAAAGCATAAATTGGATTTTAGGAAGATTATTGAACCGGAGCTGAACAAAAACGAAAAACTGAAAGTGTACTTTGATGACTGGGGATCTCGCTGTTATTTCTTCTCAAATGAAATACCGTTTGAGTATAATATAAACAAAAACAGAGGCGTCGTGCTTAAAAATTTTCAGGTAAATACGCAGGCATTAACAGAAAAAGGCTGTGAATATCTTATATCTTCCGTAGAAATTTTAAATAATAATTCATTAAAGTTAGAGAAAGTATTTGAAAATAAAGACAGTGTATATAAGATTTTTTTATATAAAATATTTTAGAATAAATATGGAATATATAAAGGCGCAGAGATTTCTAAAATTCATGTATTTGGAGATACGGAATTGCTCAATCAGTGGAAAGAAAGATAAAATTATGGGGTTTGTTTTATGGAAACAATATTGTATGTGATAGTTCCCTGTTATAATGAAGAAGAAGCGTTGCCAATTACTTCAGGGCGGTTTTTGGAAGAATTAAAGCGTCTGGTGCAGTTAGGAAAAGTCAGTGATCACAGCAGGATTTTGTTTGTAGATGACGGAAGCGGAGACCAGACATGGAGCAGAATTAAAGAGCTTTCGATGTCAGACAGGCATTTTGCTGGGATTCAACAGAGCAGGAATCGCGGCCACCAAAACGCGGTCCTTGCGGGTTTGATGGAAGCGAAGGCTTTTGCAGATATTACGATTTCTATCGATTGTGATGGGCAGGATGATATCTGCGCAATGGAGGAGATGGTGGATGCATATCATAACGGGTATGAGATTGTATATGGCGTACGCAGTAAGAGAGACTCCGATTCCTTTTTAAAAAGGGTTACAGCGGAAGGATATTATAAATTTTTACATATTATGGGCGCGGAGGTCGTGTTTAACCATGCGGATTACTGGTTGATTTCCGCAAGGGTTCTCGAAGAGTTTTCAAATTTCAGGGAAGTCAATCTTTTTCTGCGGGGAATGGTTCCGTTGGTGGGATTTCGCAGCGCATCTGTGTATTATGAAAGGAAGGAGCGGGCGGCCGGTGAGAGCCATTATCCACTGCGAAAGATGATGGCATTGGCGTTTGACGGGATTACCAGCCTAAGTATTAAGCCAATACGTATGATTACCGGGATAGGGATGTTTATTGCGTTTTTGAGTTTTTGTGCAGTCGCATGGTCTGTTGTCAAACACTTTATGGGAGAGACTGTTGCCGGATGGACAAGCATGACAAGTATTATATGTTTGATAGGAGGGATACAGCTGATATGTCTGGGAGTGTTGGGGGAATATATTGGAAAGATGTATCTGGAAGTAAAAGCCAGACCAAGATATATTATCAGTGAACGGATATCTGTTGGGCATAAGAAAAATGAAAAGTGTGAGCAGATTGGAGAAGGAAAAGAAAAAGATGAATAAAAAATCGGATTTTGACAACTTTGCTGAAAATTACCGTGAGATCCATACGAAAAATGTGCAGGGAGTCAGTGGGGTAGACAGCGGTTATTTTGGCAGACAGAAAATAGAGATCATTCAAAAGGAGTGGGGGGGGGGTAAAAAATAGAAGTGGCAAAGCCAGGATATTGGATTTGGGCTGTGGTGATGGAATGAATGCTGTTCATTTCCAGCAATATTTTATGCGGATGGAATATTATGGCATTGATATATCCAGTGCAAGCATTATGCAGGCGAAAAAGCTACAAGGTTTGAATGTGCATTTTGAATGTTATGATGGGAAAAAAATACCGTTTGAAGATCAGAATTTTGATATTATCCTTGTTGCCTGTGTGCTGCATCATGTACCGCATGGGGAACATGAAAAATTGTTGTCGGAGTGTAACAGGGTACTGAAAGAAAATGGATGCATCTATATTTTTGAACATAATCCGGTGAATCCGGTTACAAGAAAATTAGTGAGTGATTGTGAGTTTGACAGGGATGCGGTTTTGGTGCGCCGGGGAAGGCTGGTCAGTAGAATGAAACGGGCTGGTTTTCACAATATTAAAGTGTCCTATATTATTTTTTTCCCAAGGAAGGGATTTTTTAAGCGGGCGCTTGGAGCGGAAAAACTATTGAGGTGGCTTCCGCTTGGCGGACAGTATTATGTGAGTGGCCAGAAATGAATGGTTAGAGCAGTGTTAACGTAAGGGAGTTTTGAGGGTGGCCTGTTTTGCATTCATTTGGAACGAGCTTTCTGCTAATTGTGTCTTTACCTTGTAAATCTTAGTTGTTATGTGATTTATACATTGACAAATTTGAATCATTTTGGAGGGGAGTATAATTGGTTTGAAAAGGATAGGGCGTATTATAGATATGGTTTTCGAAAAAGAATTAAGGGCATATTATCTAATCGCCCTGTGTTCTGTTTGTTTTATATTATTTTATTCAGCGTTTTCCAGTCCTCTGTATCCTGGTTTATATGCGTGGGATGCCGCCTCTTTCATGTTAGGCGGAAAAATTATTGCAAATGGCGGTGTTTTATATTTGGATTATTTTGATCAAAAAGGTCCGATATTATTTTTTATTCATGCGCTTGGACATGCTCTTTTTGGACAGAGGATTGGGATTTTTATTATTCAGGTTGTCTTTTTCTGCATATCTGCCTTATTTATGTATAAAATAGCCAGGTTGTTTATAAATGATAACAAAAAAGCGTTTGGGGCGGTTTTTTTAAGTGTCCTTTTGTTTGGCGTAACGTTTGAAAACGGAGCATTGACGGAGGAGTTATCCCTTCCATTTATTTTAAGCGTTCAATATTTTATTTTAAAATTTTTGAAAGAAGCGGACGGTTTGCACAATCCTTTTTGTGCGTTTTGGTATGGAATATGTGTGGCTGCTATAGGGCTTACTCGAGTTACCAACGCAACATTATGCTGTTCCATGATTTTATGCGTGGCGATTCTATTGGCGTCACGAAAAAAAGTCCGCAATTTGCTGCAAAATATTTTTGCTTTTTTACTTGGCGTCGCTTGTGTCATTATTCCGGTTTTTTTGTATTTTTATGAAAAGGATGCTATGGAACAGATGCTGCTTGGAATTTATGGATTTTCAACAGGTTATGCTTTGCACGGGTTGAATAAAGGGTTACAGGGATGGATTGCATGGATTTTAAAAAGCATGCCCTTAATTGCGGTGATTCTCGCTGCTCCTGTATATGTTAAAAAGAGTTCTAAAGAACTGGGTATATGTGTTTTTTTCAGCGGTATTATGATTTTATTAAGCCTTTGTCTGGGCAATTCCTATATGCATTATTTTACTTTGGCGGTCCCCTTATATTTGGTAGGAATATGTATGATGCAGAATTTGATGAATGGGAAGAATCTTAAAAATACATTGTGTAATTTGTGGCAAAAGAAAGGTGTGTACATTTGTATTTTTCTGGCGCTTATATTTACATGGGGATATTATGGAGCACGGCTCGTGATCTATTCAGGAGGGAATTTATTAAAGTTTACAACGCATTACTATAAGGAGGAAAGCGATTTACATAGAAAACAGGCGTCTGTTATTCCAGAGGAGGATAAAGGTTATGTATTGGCCTATAATATCCCGGCAAAATGGTATATGGAGACAGATACAATTCCTTGTTTTCGTTACGCAGCTTTCCAAGAAGATTTTAGGCGGGGAATCCCGGAAATGGATGAGGAGTTTGAAGATATGTTTGAAAATACACCGCCTAAATGGATAGCTGTTGGGGAGTTGGAACAGGTGGAGATGTATGTTTTAAAAGAGGCTTTGGAGAGAAAATATGAATTGGTTTCGGAAGTTGATGGGATAAGTATATTTAAACTGAATGCTGAAACTCTTGAATAAATATTTGATCGTATAAAATACAATGTATGAGTTACTCACAAATATTTAGGAAATAACGATTGAAAACCTTATTATCTGTCTTGTCACCTGTCAAGATATGTGCTATACTGTTATCTAATATATGTAGAGAGCCTTGCTTTTACAGGCGGAAATGGGGAAGGAAAATGAACATACAGGAAACGATTGAACAGTTGAAGCGGGAAAAGGATGCGGTGATTCTGGCCCACTATTATGTGGAACCCCAGGTGCAGGCGGCGGCGGATTATGTGGGGGATTCTTTTTATTTAAGCAAACTGGCCGCCGGGCTGCCAAACAAAACCCTTGTGTTTTGTGGGGTGTCTTTTATGGGGGAGAGCGGTAAATTGTTAAGCCCGGATAAGACGGTATTGATGCCGGACATGGAGGCGGACTGTCCCATGGCGCATATGGTGACCAGGGAAATGGTGCAGGCGGCCCGGGAGAAGTATCCGGATCTGGCTGTGGTCTGTTACGTGAATTCCACAGCCGAGATTAAGTCCTGGTCGGATGTGTGCGTCACTTCCGCCAACGCGGTGGATATTGTGAAAAATTTGCCGAATGAACGCATTTTGTTTATTCCGGACAAAAACCTGGCCCGTTACGTGGCGCGGCAGGTTCCGGAAAAAAGTATAATAATCCCAGATGGCTATTGCCCGGTTCATGAAAAAATGAAGGCGGAGGAAATCAGCGCTCTTAAAGAAATTCATCCCCAGGCGAAAGTTCTGGCGCATCCGGAGTGCAATGGTCAGGTGTTGGAGATGGCGGATTACATAGGCTCCACCAGCGGCATTATCGCTTACGCGGCGGACAGTCCCCAAAAGGAGTTTATCATCGCTACGGAAGAGGGCGTGTTGTACGAGTTGCAAGAGAAGCGGCCGGACGCTGCGTTTTATTTTGCAAAGACCCGTCCCGTCTGCGAAGGAATGAAGCGAATCACGCTGGAGAAAGTGGCTCACGCGCTGCGCACCGGAGAAAACGCTCTGGAAGTGGATGAACGCTTGGCGGGGCCAGCGGGGGAAACCTTGAAAAAAATGCTGGAAATTGCATCGGGAAAGGGGAAACGATGAATCTGTACTACGATGTGGTCATTGTCGGATGCGGGGTGGCAGGACTTTACACGGCGCTGCATCTGCCTAGAAATAAGCGGATTGTGATGCTTTCAAAAGGGGATTTGGCAAGCTGCGACTCCATGCTGGCCCAGGGAGGCGTCTGTGTCCTGCGGGATGAGGCGGATTATGACGCGTATTTTGAAGACACCATGAAAGCTGGACATTATGAAAACCGTCGGGAGAGCGTGGACATTATGATCCGGGAAAGCCGGCAGGCAATCGATTCCCTGCTAAAGTTCGGGGTGCGTTTTGAGAAAAATCCAGACGGTAGCCTGAAGTATACCCGGGAAGGGGCCCATTCCTGTCCGCGAATCTGCTATCACAAAGACATCACCGGCAAGGAGATTACCCTGGCTCTTTTGGCGCAGGTGAAGAAGCTGTCCAATGTGAAAATCATGGAGTACACCAAGATGGTGGATCTGGTGGTGTACCAGGGACAGTGTATGGGCGTGGCCGCCGAGAAAAAGACCGGGGAAGAATTGCGGATTTATGGAGAGGACACGGTCCTGGCCACCGGAGGAATCGGCGGGCTGTATGAGCATTCCACCAATTTTCCGCTGCTGACCGGGGATGCCTGCCGCATTGCCAGAAAACATGGAATTACTCTGGAGCATATGGATTATGTGCAGATTCATCCCACTTGTCTGTACAGCGAGAGGCCGGGCAGAAATTTCCTCATTTCCGAATCGGCCAGAGGCGAGGGGGCCATAATCCTGAACCATCAGGGACAGCGTTTTGTCAATGAGCTTTTGCCAAGAGATGTGGTCACCCAGGCCATCACCGAGGAAATGCGTCGGGAAGGCGTGGCGCATGAGTGGCTCTCTTTTGAACAGGTGCCGCCGGAAGTGGTGAGAAATCATTTCCCCAACATCTATCAGAGGTGCATGGAAGAAGGCTACGATATTTTGCGGGAACCCATACCCATTGTCCCGGCGCAGCATTATTTCATGGGGGGCATTTATGTGGACAGCCATTCGGCCACAGACATGAATCATCTCTATGCGGTGGGGGAGACCAGCTGCAACGGCGTTCATGGGAAAAACCGGCTGGCCAGCAACAGTCTGTTGGAAAGCCTGGTGTTTGCCAGACGGGCGGCGATGCATATTCAGGAGAACGAAAAGGAGATAGAATCATATGAACCCAATTACCATGCAGCTTGTTGCTGATAAATACATTCGTCTGGCGCTGGAAGAAGACATTAGCGGTGAGGACGTGTCCACCAATGCGGTGATGCCGGAATATAAGAAGGGCGAAGTGCAGTTAATCTGTAAGGAAAACGGAATCCTTGCGGGGCTGCCGGTGTTTGCAAGGGTATTCGCTCTGCTGGACAAAGATACGCGGGTGGAAACGTATGTGAAAGATGGAGACGCGGTAAGGGACGGTCAGCTTCTGGCGAAGCTTACCGGAGATGTGCGAGTATTACTCTCCGGGGAGCGGACCGCACTGAATTATCTGCAGCGTATGAGCGGCATCGCCACGTATACCCATACCGTGGCAAAAATGCTGGAAGGTACGAAGACCAGGCTTTTGGATACCCGGAAAACCACTCCCTGCATGCGGGTGTTTGAGAAATACGCGGTGCGTGTGGGCGGCGGCGAAAACCACCGCTACAATCTTTCCGATGGCGTGTTGTTAAAGGATAATCATATTGGAGCGGCCGGCGGCGTAAGGGAAGCGGTGCAGGCGGCGCGGGCGTATGCGCCCTTTGTACGCAAGATTGAAGTGGAAGTGGAAAGCCTTGAGATGGTGCGGGAGGCGGTGGAAGCCGGGGCGGACATCATCATGCTGGACAATATGACGGCGGATCAGATGGCGGAGGCCATTCGGTTCATCGACGGCCGGGCGCAGACAGAATGTTCGGGAAACATGACTATGGAAAATATCCAGACCATCACAGGGTTGGGCGTGGATTTCGTCTCCAGCGGCGCGCTGACCCATTCGGCCCCTATTTTGGATGTGAGCCTGAAGCATATGAAGACGCTTTCGTAGGAGGTGCATACATGGCAAAGGGAATGACAGGGGCGGATAGAAGAAAACAGATTTTGTCGTTGATGAGAAACGCCTGCCAACCATTGCCGGGAGTTGCGTTGGGGAAAGAGACAGGCGTTAGCCGGCAGGTGGTCGTCCAGGACATTGCGCTTTTGCGCACGGAAGGTCACCCGATTGTTTCCACTTCCAGAGGGTATTATCTGGATGAACCGAAGCAGGCAGTCCGGTTGATTAAAGTGTATCATACAAACGAACAGGTGGAAGATGAGCTGAGCGCCATTGTGAACCTGGGCGGCAGCGTGCTGGACGTGATTATCAATCACCGGACGTATGGCAAGCTTACGGCGCCCATGCACATCAAATGCCAGAACGACATACGCAGGTTTGTCAAAGATATGCAGTCTGGAAAATCCTCTCCGCTGATGAACGTCACGTCTGGATACCATTTTCACCATATAGCCGCTGAGAAGGAAGAGATACTGGACGAGATTGAAGAGGAGCTGAACAGAAAAGGCTATACGGTGGAATGGTTTCCTTATGAAAAGGGGCTGTGACGAACTACTGCCATAATTCTTCCAGAGGATGGAAAGTGTAGCCCATATCTTCCCATTTACCCAGAAGTTCATCCAGAATCTGGCCGTTGGTGGAGGAAGTGTTGTGCAAAAGGACGATGGCGCCGGGGTGAATGCGGCTCAGAAGCTTCTCAAACGCTTCCTCTTTGCTGGGCTGCTGATCCTGATACCAGTCCACATAAGCCAGACTCCAGAAGAAAGTCTTATATCCCATGTCTTTTGCCATTTGTAAATTGTTCTCGTTGTATTTGCCCTGGGGAGGCCGATAATATTTGGTCATGTCTTCGCCGGTGATTTCTTTGTACAGCTCCTCCACCTGGGACAGCTCCTTGCCAAAAGACTCCTGGGTGGAAATCTTCGACATATCTGGATGGCTGTAGGTGTGGTTCCCCACCGCGTGGCCTTCTTCCACCATGCGTTTGATCATATCCGGGCTGTCAGACACGAAGTTTCCCACCACGAAAAAAGTGGCCGGGGCTTTGTGCTTTTTCAGAGCGTCCAGAATCAGCGGCGTATTTCCGTTCTCATATCCGCAGTCGAAAGTCAGATAGATCCGCTTGTCTTCGGTGTCCTGCGCGTAATAAGCGTCGAATTTTTCCAGTTCTTCCATGGACGCATTGGCCACGGGCGGCTGGCCTTCTTCGGGGAAACTCAAGCCCCAGTTGCCGTTGGCTTCGGATTCTATGGAGGCTTTCCGGGGCAGTTTTTCATTTCTAAGAATGGCCGCTCCGCTGCCGGCGCAAAATGCGCTTACAAGAAGCAGCGAAGCCCATAGAGTTCTTTTCCAGTTTAGCATGACATTCCTTTATCATTCTCTGCTTATTCCCAATATATGAGGGAAAAAAGAAAACATGACGTAAACTTTTTATGTACAGATTGGCATTTAGATGTTAAAATAAAAATCAAGTGGCGAAAACTATGAAGGAGTGTATGTAAATGTCCGGATTTCTAAAGTTTATTGTACATCTAGTTGTGTTTTTAGCGATTATCTGCATTCTGGCATTGGCTGTGCCGCCGTTTATGGGTATCTCCACAGTGACGATTGACGATGCGGATGTAGAGACCAACCTTCCGCTGGGGTCGGTGACTTATGGCAAGAGCATATCTGGCAGGGACGTTCTTATAGGCGACTCCATTATCGTGCAGGACGGCAATCAGATTTACCGGTACCGGGTTCAGGAAATCGATCTGGACAACAGCATGTTTACGGTGCTGGACACCAGTCTGGCCGGGGCCGAGCCGAAAGCCATCACCCTGCGGGGGGACATTACCAGGGTAACGATTACCATTGGGTTTGTCGGCTATCTGCTGATGGCGATTCAGTCCACAGAAGGCTTGATCATCATTGGTTTGGGTGTGCTGTTTCTGATTGTGTTGTTCGTCTTGGCGGAATTGTGGAGCAAGGATAGAGAAGCGCCCCAGGACGAGCTGGAAGACGATGTGGCGGCAGCGGACGAGGGCGTGCAGGAACCCAAGACCCAACGGCAGTTGAAAAAGGAAATGCGCCTGCGTCAGAAGGCGGAAGTGGCCCGTCTCAAAGAGGAAGCCAAGGAGAGAAGGCGGGAAGAGAAACAAAAGCTGAAAGCGGCCAAGAAAATAGCCCGCACGGGTGGTTTTATCGAGGATATGGAACCAGTGGAGACGATTCTCGGCCTGGAGGGCGGATCTCCGGCGGAACAGGCGGCGGATCAGGCCCATGAGGAATTGAAAAAGGAAATTGAGGCGGCAGCCATTCCCGTACAGAATATAGAAGAAGAGAAAATGCCTACGGCGGAGATTCCAGATCTCAGCAAGGGTTCTGAGGAGCCAGAGGCGAAAGAAGAAAAAACAGAAGAGGCGGATGCGCCCAAAGCCGAAGTTTCAGAAGAAGAGGAAGAGACGCCAAAGCCTGAGGAGAAAGAGGAAGAAGCGATAGCCAAAATCGCCATTCCTCTGTTCACGGCGGAAGAATTGCTGGAAAAGGCCAAAGCGGCCGGCGAGGCGCCGAAGGTCATCCAGGATGAGGACACCGGAGTGACCTTGCTGGATTACTCCACGATTATCGGCGGCAAAAAGAGGGAAGAAGATGAATAGAGGGGACGTTTAGAACCCCTCTTCATAATTTTTCAGACAACAAGACAATAATGCACCAATACCACGCTTATGGCAATGCCTGCCAGAGTGGACAACAGCGCGCCTAAGAGAGTATGGCGCGTTTTTGTGATTTTGGCAGTCATGAAATAGACGGACATGGTGTAGAAAATCGTTTCCGTGCAGCTTAACATCAATGAGGCGATGAATCCAATGTGGGAATCTGTGCCGTATTCTTTGAAAATGTCCAGCGCCAGCCCGGTGGCCGCTGAGGAGGAGAACATGCGCACAAAGGCCAATGGCACCAGAGGCGCTGGAAAACCCAGTGGGTCTGTGATTTTGCCCAGATATTTGCCCAGCATATCCAGGAAACCGGAACCGCGCAGAATGCCTACGCCTACCATCAGGCCGATTAAAGTGGGCAGAATCTTCACCACGGTTTTCAAGCCGTCCTCGGCGCCGTTTATAAAAGATTCATAAACTTTTACTTTCTGTAAAATTCCAAAAGCTACAATATAGAAAATGATCAGAGGGATGGTGACTTCGGATAAAAATAAAAGGAATCTCATGGTTTGCCTGTTTTTCTTTTTGTTATTCTATGTGTATGCGGTCGGGGCGGCGTTCATCCCTTTTTAAATCGCGCTATGGAAATAAAGGAAGATATCATGTATAATGAAACATTGTATATAGATTAAGCGCATGTTATACAGTGGAGGAAAAAATGAAAATAAGAAAGGTTCTGGCAGTCTGGACTGCAAAAGCGGCCTGCGCTATCTGCCAATATATGGGCAGGCAGGGCGTGACCTGGGCTGGAAAGCTGGCGCTCATGATTTATCCGCCCATTTTGCAGGAACTGGCTATGGAAGTCCGTAAGAAAATATTTATTGTATGTGGCACCAACGGGAAGACGACCACCAACAATCTGCTCTGCTCCGCCCTGGAAGCGGAAGGGGAGAAGGTGGTCTGCAACCGCACAGGCTCCAACATGATAAACGGAGTGGCGGCGGCTTTTGCGTTGGCGGCGGATCTGGGGGGAAGGCTCGATGCAGACTACGCGTGCATCGAAGTGGATGAGGCTTCCACGCGCCATGTTTTTCCACATTTTCACCCAGATTATATGGCGCTGACCAACCTGTTTCGGGATCAGTTGGACCGGTACGGAGAGATTGACATAACCATGGAAATCTTAAAAGAGGTGATGGACAGCGCGCCGAAGATGGAGGTGATCGTCAATGGGGACGACGCGTTGTCGACGTTTCTGGCCATGGAATGCAAGAATCCATGGGTGACTTACGGCATAAGCGAACAGGTGGCCAAGTCTGATGACCGTGAGATTCGGGAAGGGCGGTTTTGCCGCAAGTGCGGCGCCAGGTTGTCGTATCGTTTCTACCATTACAGCCAACTGGGCGATTACACCTGCCCCCAATGTGGATTTTCCCGGCCTTCGATTGATTATGACGCAAAAGAAGTGCAGGTGGGAGATCAGATTTCCTTTCGGGTAGGTGAGAATCATCTGGTGGCCAATTACCGGGGATTTTACAATGTATACAATATTCTGGCGGCCTATGCGGCGGGAAAACACGCGGGACTTTCTCTGGCTCATTTTAACCAGATGCTCAAAGACTTCCATCCGGAAAACGGGAGAATGGAGAGCTTTCGCATCCGGGACACGGCCATTGTGTTGAATCTGGCCAAGAACCCGGCGGGATTTAACCAGAATATCTCGGCGGTTATGACAGACGATCGCATGAAGGATCTGATTATCGTCATCAATGACAACGATCAGGACGGCACGGACGTGTCCTGGCTGTGGGACGTGGATTTTGATAAATTTTCCGGGGATTGCATTCATTCTATTACCGTCAGCGGCATTCGTTGCCAGGACATGCGGCTGCGGCTGAAATACGCGGACATTCCTTCCATCTTGGAAGCGGACGTGGAATCCGCCATCTGGGGACGGGTGGTGGACGGGTGCGGGAATCTGTATGTGCTGGTGAACTACACCGCTTTATTTAGCACCCGGAATATTTTAAAAAGGCTGGAAGGGGAGAAGTCATGAGACAGGAGAAAAAAAACAGAAAGCTGACCATTGGACATCTCTATCCGGATCTTTTGAATCTGTATGGAGACCGGGGAAATATCGCCTGCCTGATGAAGCGCTGTCTGTGGCGGGGCATCGAGGCGCAGACGGTGGAATTTGAAAGCGAGGACAGCGTGGATTTTGCGGCTTTGGATATCGTCCTTCTGGGGGGCGGATCCGACCGGGAACAGATGCTAGTGTGTAATAAATTAAAGAGAATCCGGCAGAATTTTCAAAAATACGTGGAAAGTGACGGCGTGGTGTTGGCGGTGTGCGGCGGTTACCAGCTTTTGGGCAAATATTATAAGACCAGAGAGGGGACCATTGAAGGGTTGAACCTGGTGGATCTGTATACAGAACAGGGTGAGGGACGACTCATCGACAACATTGTTCTGGAAAGCCCGCTGTGCAAAATGCCGGTGGTGGGCTTCGAGAACCATGGAGGCCGGACGTATATTCAGGGGAATCAGCCTTTTGGAAAAGTCTTGTACGGCGCGGGCAACGACGGCAAAAGCGGCTATGAAGGAGTGGTCTACAAGAACGTCATCGGCACCTATCTGCATGGGCCTCTGTTGCCCAAGAATCCCCAGCTCTGCGATTATCTCATTCAGAAAGCGCTGGAGAGAAAATACGGGGATGGAAAGCTGGCGCCTCTGGACGATAAGCAGGAGCGGGAGGCCAACGCGTACATGGTAAAAAGATTGCTGAAATAAGCGGGCAGTTGCGAAACCATTTTCAGACGTTATAGGCGTTTCGCAATCGCTTGCTGCTACTAAATGTTGAGAGGAGGATTTTCATGAGGATAAAAGTCAAAAGCTGGGTGTTTTGCCTCGTTTTAATTTTGGGGCTGGCCGGATGTGGGCGGGAAGAGGCCAAGGATGGCGGGGAGGCGGATAAACCGAAAGCCACATCGGAAAACAGCAGCATTCTGGGTGAGGTGACTTCGGAAAACGGAAAGAAGGGGAACGTTGTGGGCATCTCTATGCCGTCACAGTCCAGTGAGAAATGGATTCACGCGGCGGCGATTATGAACACTTGCCTCAGCGAGGCGGGCTATCAGGTGCAGACGGAATTTGCGGAGGATGACGCGAAACAGCAGATCCGTCAGTTGGAAGAGATGGTGAAACAGCAGGTGAAATGTCTGATCGTGGCGCCAGTTTCCTCTGCGGATTTGACAGAGGCGCTGGAAAAGGCCAAGGATAAGAAGATACCGGTGATTTCTTATGACAGGTTGGTGATGGACACGGATGCGGTGGACTATTACGCAGGATTTGATAACCTGGAGGCGGGACGGCAGATTGGGAATTACATTCTTCAGGAAAAAGGGCTAAAGGAAGCCAAATCCGGAAACGACGCGCCGTCTTACACCATCGAATTTTTCATGGGTGATCCCCAGGATTACAGCGCCAAGATGGTTCACCAGGGGATTATGGAGGTGTTAAAGCCTTATCTGGACGCGGGCCGGCTGGTGTGCAGGTCAGGCCGGGTGAAATTTGAGGATACGGCGATTCTATATGAATCCCAGGATACGGCCCAGATGAACTGCGAAGCCTTGTTGGACGCCAATTATCTGGATGGCCATCTGGATATTGCCTGCACGTCATCGGATTCCCTGGCCTATGGCATCCGGGAGGCCCTGGAGAATAGGGGATATGCAAAGGGCAAAGACTGGACGCTGGTAACTGGCCAGGATGCGGAACTGACCGCTGTGGAAAACATAGAGGAGGGTTATCAGGCCATGTCCGTGTTCCGAGATCCGCAGATCTTGGCCCAGCGGTGTGCCGAGATGGCGGTGGATTGCATAAAAGGGAACAAAACGGACACCAACGACCAAAAGCAGTACAAAAATGGGACAAAGGCGGTTCCCTCTTATTTGTGCGGCACAAAGGCGGTGGATAAAGAAAACTACCGGGAAGTTCTTTTGGACAGTGGGTATTATACGAAGGCGCAGTTGCCATAAGGTTTGTTTATTCTGCTTCATAAGTTGAAAAACTTGTGAGGCAGTTTTTTTCTAAATATTTAGTGCAGAAACAGACTAAATCCAAGGAGGCGCCATTTAATATTCGATTTATTGAGAGGAAATTATTTAAAGATAAGACGGGCAAAAACCAATGGGTTTTTCCCGTCTTTTATAGATTTTCATTTTCGTCTCTTTATTGCTTTACCGGATCCATAAGAGAAATTTGGTATTGTTGATAATACTGGATATAGAGCTATGGATAAGACCAGTCCGCCGATTCCCTGAATCAGATTGGGGAGCGCGCTTGCCACGGCGGCGGGAAGCCCATATAAAATGGTTTCGTAAATCCCATAGCCCAATATAACCAGCGCGATATCCAGCAATCCGCCGACGACTATGCCCATCCAGACGCTTTTTTTGTGGGCGATGAGAAACTGAAGCGCTTTTCCCGTCAGGAATGCGATGGCGCTTTTGACGAGAAAGGTGATGGGGGCATAGAAGAAATAACCGCCCAGCAGGTCGGACATGGCCGAGCCAATGCCTGCGGATAGGCCCCCGCATGCGGGTCCCAGAAATACGCCGGAGAGAATGACCAGCGCATCCCCCGGATGTATGTACCCGCCGGTACTGAAGGTGGGGATGCGAATGACCATGGTGGCCGCGCAGGTGAGAGCGGCGAATAATGCCGCAAAGGTTATCTTTCGAGAGTCTTTCATTTTCAGTCGCTTCCTTTCTGTGTTCATTTTCCCAAAATGTGTGATTCCCGGAATGTGAGGCTGTCCTCAGTCATGGAATCAATGATGGCCAGGGATTCCAGGCGCACGCCCATGCGGCGTATGCGGTCTCCCCCTCCCTGAAATCCTTTCTCAATGACCACCCCTGCTCCTGCAAGAGAGGCGCCAGATGTGCGTACAATTTCAATCAGTCCTTCCAGAGCGCACCCATTGGCCAGGAAATCGTCGATAATCAGTACGTGATCCTGCGCGGTGAGGAATTTCTTGGATAGAATAACGTCATAGACCTTCTTGTGGGTGAAAGATTCCACTTTTGCCGTGTACATATCCCCGTCCAGGTTCAGGCTCTGCGCTTTTTTGGCAAAAATCATGGGCGTATGGAAATGCTGCGCAGTCAGTGCGGCGATGCCGATGCCAGAAGCCTCGATGGTGAGGAGTTTGGTGATGGCGCAGTCGTCAAATCTGCGTTTGAATTCTTTTCCCAATTCATTGATGAAAGGGATGTCCATCTGGTGGTTCAGAAAACTGTCTACTTTCAGAATGTTTCCGGGTTTTACAATCCCGTCTTTTCGAATGCGGTCTTTTAGAAGCTGCATGGTGTTTTCCCCTCTTTCATATGCGTGTTTCGGATGATTCCTTATTCATGATACGACAATCCAGGAAATCTGACAATTCTTTTTTTCATTTGACGCTGGCGCTGGGACGTTGACAATTTATTTTTTCAAATGTATAATGAGGATAGCGTTATTTTTTTGAAAAAATAACAGTATTTGAAAAGGGGGTAAGTGAGAATGAAGATAAAGAAGGCGACGGTTTTACTGGCGGTCTTTTTGCTGGTTGGCTGCGGTAGGGCGGATCAGGCGAAGGAAGAGACGCAAACGGTGGGCGCGTCCAAAGAGCAGGAGGAGGAAACGGTGACTCCAGTGACCTTGCATGTGTTCGCGGCGGCGTCCATGACGGAAACTCTTGAAAAAATCCAGGAGATGTACAAAAAGGAGGAGCCTGGCGTTTCACTGGCATTTAGTTTTGACTCGTCGGGCACGCTGAAGACGCAGATTCAAGAGGGCGCCGACTGCGATGTGTTTATTTCCGCGGCGCAAAAGCAGATGGATCAACTGGACATAGAGGCGGACGCTTCCGTAAATGAAGAGGGCCTGGATTTTGTAGTGGAGGATAGTCGGGTGAATCTGCTGGAGAACAAGGTGGTTTTGGCCGTTCCAGAAGGGAATCCGGCGGGGATTGAATCTTTTGAGGACCTGGGCGCGGATAAGCTGAAGCTTCTGGCGCTGGGAAACGAGGACGTGCCGGTGGGACAGTATTCTGTGGAAATTTTAAATACGCTGGGAATCCTGGACGAGCTGGAGGCGGATAATAAGATTACTTATGGTTCCAACGTAAAGGAAGTAACCACGCAGGTGGCGGAAGCCACGGTGGATGCGGGAATCATTTACGCCACGGACGCTTTTGCCGCCGGACTGGATACAGTGGCGGAGGCTGGCAGCGATCTGTGCAAACCCGCCATTTATCCGGCAGCGGTGATGAAGGGCGCTCAGTATCCGGCCGAAGCCCAGGCGTTTCTGGATTATCTGCAGACGGATGCGTGTATGGAAGTGTTTGAAGAAGTGGGATTTAAGCGGGTGAGGTAGCGGGATGGACTGGTTTCCGTTTTATAATTCATTGCGGATTGCGCTGATTTCCAGTGTGATTGTTTTTTTCGGTGGTATTTTGGCGGCTTATTATATCGCCAGGCTGCATCCTGTTTTAAAAGGGATTTTGGATGTGGCGCTGACTTTGCCACTGGTGCTTCCTCCCACCGTTGTGGGGTATTTTCTTCTGATGCTGTTGGGACCTAGAAGGCCCCTGGGCGCTTGGTTTTGGGAAGTTTTTCATGCGCGGTTGGTGATGACCTGGTATTCCGGCGTTTTTGCCGCCGCCGTGGTGGCGTTTCCGCTTATGTACCGGACGGCCAGGGGCGCTTTTGAGAGTTTTGATGAGACGCTGGCCTTTTCTGGGCAGACGCTTGGTTTGTCCAATACGTATATTTTCTGGCGCATTCGGATGCCGGCCTGTCGGCAGGGGATTTTAGCTGGGGCGGTTCTGGCCTTTGCCAGGGCGCTGGGGGAGTACGGCGCCACCAGCATGGTTGCCGGGTATACGCCCGGGCGGACGGCCACCATTTCCACAACGGTGTATCAGCTCTGGCGCACGGACAACGACGCGCTGGCATTTCGGTGGGTGATGGTCAACATGGCCATTTCCGCCGTGGTTTTGGTTGTGGTGAATTTGCTGGAGAGACGGGAGAGAGCGGGGAAGAAGGCGGCCAGGAGGGAATGAGATGTCTTTATATGTGGATATTAAGAAGAAACTGGGCGGGTTTGTGCTGGAGACCAAGTTTCAGGCGGACGCGGGCGTGACCGGAATTCTGGGCGCTTCCGGTTGCGGCAAAAGCGTGACGCTTCGCTGTATAGCCGGGATATTAAAACCCGATGAGGGGAGAATTGAACTGGACGGGACGGTTTTCTTTGACTCCAGAGAGAAGATTAATTTAAAGCCCCAGCAGCGGCGTGTGGGGTTTTTGTTCCAGAATTATGCGCTGTTTCCCAATATGACGGTGCGGCAGAATCTGATGGCGGGACTGAAACCTTATGAAAAGGATAAGAAAAAGGCGGCGCGGGCCATAGAGGCGATGATTGACAAGTTTTGTCTGGATGGGTTGGAGAGCCATAAACCCCAGCAGCTTTCCGGAGGTCAGCAGCAGAGGGTGGCATTGGCGCGGATTTTTTTGTCGAAACCCAGGGCGCTTTTGTTGGATGAACCCTTTTCCGCGCTGGATGACTTCATGAAATGGAAGCTGGAGCTGGAATTGGCCAGTCTGCTGGAGGAATTTTCCGGCAACACGCTTTTCGTTTCCCACAGCCGGGAAGAGATTTACCGGGTCTGTGACCGGGTGTGCGTGATGGATCAGGGGAAGTCCAGTCCGGTGATACCGGTGAAACAGCTCTTTGAGGCGCCTGGGTCCCGCGCCGCGGCGGTGTTGTCCGGCTGCAAGAATTTTTCCAAGGCCCGATTGGCGGGGGAAAACCGGATCTACGCGGAGGATTGGGGCGTTGCGCTGGAATACGAGGGGGAAATCCCGGATGGGTTTTACTGTATCGGCGTACGCAGCCATTCTATTCAGCCAGTGTTGCAAAAAGAGGCTCCTGGGCGGAAGAATACTTTCCGCTGTAAGATTCTGCGGGTGGTGGAGGATGTTTTTTCCACGGTGGTTCTTTTGCGGCCCGAAGACGGGGTGGATAATGGCCGTATTCGAATCGAAATGCCCAAGGAATCCTGGCAGACGTTTTGCCGCCAGGAGGGCGCGAAAGATGAGATATGGGTTCATGTGGACGGCAAAGACATTATGGCCTTGCATGGATGATTTAGAATTGTTTCAGCAACCATTTTCCCCAGGGGGAGAGGTCTGCGTTTTTCCAGCCGGATGTTTTTTGGCAGGCGGGTTTCAGAAGCGCGGAGCTTTCCTGTTTGTTTGATAAGTTCCAGCCTATGTAACTGATTTTATGTTTCTTGAGAAACTGCATCCATTTTTTCCCTTCCCGCTTATTCAATGCTCCATTTCCGGATGCGTCGGAGATGCCGAATTCTGATACGAACAGGGGTAGTTTTTTCTCCAGGGCGGTCTTGGCTTTCTGGCGCAAATCCTCCCCGTGGGTTCCGGCGTAGAAATGCAGGGAGTACATCAGGTTTTTGTAGCCTTTGAGGGGGCTTTTGGCCGCTGCGTCCACGTCCTGTGACCAGTTGGGCGTTCCGATGAGGATAATCCCTTTTTTATCCTGGGAGCGGATTGCTTTTACGACTTTTTTGGCGTAAGTTTTGATAACGCTCCAGGAAGTTCCTCCGTTGGGTTCGTTGCAGATTTCGTAGAGCACGTTGGTGTGATTTTTGTACTTGGAAGCCATTTTCCTGAAAAACCGGACGGCTTGTTTCTCATATGTGCGTGGATTGCCATCGCTGAGCACATGCCAGTCGATGATTACGTAAAGCCCCGCCTGGGTGGCGTACTGGACGCCTTTGTGGATGCGCTGTTCTAATTCTTTTCGGTTGGCGGCGTCTCCGGTGCAGTAGCCGTTGTATTCGCTGGTGTACATGGCCAGGCGCACGGCGTTTATGCCCCAGTTCTTTTTCATATGGCGAAAAGACTTCTGGTTTACATATTCTGGAAACCAGGACAGACCGTGGGAGCTGACTCCTTTTAGCTGAACAGTTTTCCCTTTGGCGTTCACTAACTGGGAGCCCTTTACTTTCAGGGCGGGCAGTTTGGCCGCATGGACGGACGCGGCGCAAAAAAATATGTTCAGCGAGACCGCCAGCAGCAGGCATTTTAAACAAAATCTGAATTTTTTCATAAATCTTCCTTTCTCTGTTGGGACAATTAGGCGATTGTGAAACGCCCGTTTCGCAATCGCTTATTTGGAAAATATTTTTGACTATAGTATAGTGGGTTATAGGGAGGATGTCAAAAATTTTTTTATTTTCCTCTTGACTCTGACGTTGCGTGATGGTTTACATTGGTTTTACACAGGAGGTGGCAGATTATGATGACCGTTCATGAAGTCAGCCAGTTGGCGGGAGTGAGTGTACGCGCGCTGCACCATTACCACCAGATTGGGCTTTTGCGTCCGGCGAAAATTTCAGAGGCCGGATATCGTCTGTACGACGACGCGGCGCTGGAGCGTTTGCAGTATATTTTGTTGTTTCGGGAATTGCAATTTCCGCTGAGAGAGATTAAAGGGATTTTGGACAGTCCCGATTTCGACCGTAACCGGGCGCTGGAGCAGCAGATTGCGCTGCTTCGGATGAAGAAGGAGCATCTGGAAAATCTCATTGACCTGGCCTGTGGAATAAAAATGACAGGAGTGAAGAATTTGGATTTTACAGCGTTTGACACGAAAAAGATTGACGAGTATGCCAGGCAGGCGAAAGAGTCTTGGGGCCATACTCCAGAGTTTCGCCAGTTTCAGGAGAAGGCCAAAGGGCGGACAAGGGAGCAGGAGAGGGAAATAAGCGTGGACCTTATGGGAATTTTGGCAAAGTTTGGCGAGATGCAGCAGTTGGACCCGGCAGAGCGGTCGGTGCGGGAACAGGTGAAGAAATTGCAGGATTTTATTACGGAACATTTTTATGATTGTTCCAATGAGATTTTATGGTCTCTGGGACAGATGTACGCAGGGGGCGGGAGCATGACGGAAAATATTGACAAGGCCGGAGGCGAGGGCACGGCGGAGTTTGCCGCCAGGGCTATTCAAGCTTACTGTGACAGGTGAAAATCCCGGAAACGTTTTCTGATGGATGGGGAGATTTTTGGACATCCACTTTGTTAAAGTATAGGAAAACGTAAATGGGAGGCGGCGAGAAGGATGAAGGGATATATTGTGGGGGATGGCTATATGGGATATGTGAATGGAGAATACCGTCTGTTTGCAGATGAGACGGATTACCGGGAATACATGGAGGCGTGCGAAGATGGCGGTTTCGACGGTTAAATTAAGGATGCTCTACATCATGAAGATATTGCTGGAGAGAACCGATGAGGGGCACGTGATGTCGGCGGCGGATATAGGAAAGGCGCTGGGGGTTTACGGCATGTCCGCCGACCGGAAAACCATATACAGCGACATCGAGACGCTGACGGAATTTGGTCTGGATATTCTCCAGTCTAGGGGAGCCAACGGCGGCTATTATGTGGGCGCCAGAGAGTTTGAGATGGCGGAGCTGAAACTTCTGGTGGACGCGGTGCAGTCTTCGAAATTTATCACTGGCAGGAAATCCAAGGAGCTGATTGGGAAACTGGAGCGTCTGGCCAGCGCCCATGAGGCCAAGCAGTTACAGAGACATGTGTTTATCTACGATCGGCCGAAAACTGGCAACGAGACCATCTATTACAATGTGGATCAGATTCACACGGCCATCCTGGGAAATCGGCAGATTGCGTTTCAATATGCCCAGTGGACGGTGGGAAAGAGGCTTGCGCCGAAGAAAGACGGGGCTATTTACCAGGTCAGTCCATGGGCGCTGACCTGGGATGATGGAAATTATTATCTGATTGCCTACGATGAGGAGGCGGACCGGATTAAGCATTACCGGGTGGATAAAATGCAGCGGATGCAGGTGGAAAATCAGGAGCGGGTGGGAAAAGAGAATTTTCAGAATTTTGACCTGGCCGCGTTTGCCAAGAAGACCTTTTCCATGTATGGAGGGCAGGACGAGGAAGTGGTCCTGTTGTGTAAAAACGAGATTGCGGGGGTGATTATGGACCGCTTTGGGAAAGAAACCATGCTGACCCCAGTGGATGAGAAATGCTTTAAGGCGCGCATCCTGGTGGCGGTCAGCCGGCAGTTTTTCGGATGGGTGACGGGTATTGGAAAAAGCATGCATATAGCTGGCCCGGCCCATGTGCAGAAAGCATATAAGGAGTATCTTCAGGAGATTGTGGAGGAATATTGAAAATGGCCCGTTATCCGCCGATCTGGGCCATTTCCTGTTTCTCGGTAATCATTTCCTGGTTTTGGTTAAAGCAGTGCCCGGCCGGTTTTTGGTCGATGGCGGCCAGCAACAGACGCTGCACTTCTTCAGGGGAGCCGCCCCGGATGGCCTCTTTTAAGGAAATATGGTCTTCGTAACACAGACAGGGTTTGAGCTGTCCGGTGGCGGTCAGTCGAATCCGGTTGCAGGCGTGGCAGAATTTTCCATGGATGGCGCTGATAAATCCAATATCTCCGCGGAAACCCGGTATGTGAATGTAGGAGGCCGGCCCGTTTCCCAGGCTTTTTTGCACTTTCTCCACAGGGCCATAGCGCGCCTGGATTTTCGCCAGAATATCTTCATTGGATATGGATTCAAATTGTTTGCCGTGGCCGATGGGCATCATCTCGATGAAACGCACGTTTATGTTTCGGTCTTTGGCCATTTGGGCCAGCTCCTGCCAGTCTTCGTCGTTGACTCCCCGCTGTAATACGGAATTGATTTTCAGGGGAATCTTATATTTTTCTATCTCAGATATGCCCGAGAGCGCATCCGCAAGGCCGTCGTATCCGGTAATCTTGGCGTATTTTTCCCGGTTCAATGTGTCCAGGCTGACGTTGACGGCGTCCAGGCCCTCCTGGTGGAGGCGCTTGGCGTAGGAAGCCAACAGCGTTCCGTTGGTGGTGAGCGTGACCTGTTCAATGTCCGGGATGGATTTAATCATATGAATCAAATCCATGCAGCCTTTTCGAATGAGCGGCTCTCCGCCTGTGATTTTGATTTTGCGGATGCCGATGGCGGCTGCCTGTCTGCATATCCCAGCGATTTCCTCTAAGGTCAGGATTTCGTTTGGGGGAAGCCATTCTATGCCTTCCGGTATGCAGTAGCGGCATCTTAAGTTGCAGCGGTCTATGATGGAGACGCGCATATAATCAATGGATCTTCCGTATGGGTCTGTCCGGTTTGTCATTTGTCGTTCCCCGTTTCTTTTGAATTTTGTCTGGCGGGCCGAAGGAAGTCGCCGCTTTTTCCGCCGCTTTTGCGGCACAGGTGGATGCTGTCCATTTCCATAGTCTTGTCGATGGCCTTGCACATGTCGTAGATGGTCAGAAGCGCCAGGTTTACGCCGGTTAAGGCTTCCATCTCCACGCCGGTTTTTCCGGTGGTTTTTACTGTGCAGATGGCCCAGACAGCGCAGGCGGCTTCATCCAGTGAGAACTGGATTTCCACTTTCGTCAGATTCAGGATATGGCACAGAGGGATCAGATCCGACGTTCTCTTGGCGCCCATGACGCCCGCCACTCTGGCCACGCCCAACACGTCGCCTTTTCCCATGGTCTGGTCTTTCACTTTCTGGAAGCACTCCCGGTTCATGGTTATGCGTCCTTCGGCGGTGGCTTCTCTTACGGTTTCTTTTTTGTCGCTTACATCTACCATGACGGCTTCGCCATGTTGGTTAAAGTGGGTAAATTCAGCCATTGTTTTCTCCTTTGGTAAGTGGGGGCGCGCCCGCGAACAGTTTCATGCGGTCTCGTCTGGCGGCGCAGATTAAGGTCAGATTGTATTTTTGTGCCAGAGCCACGGCTTCCTGAGAAGGGGAGGCTTTGCTGGCCAGGATGGGAACGCCGGAGCGGATGGCCTTCATGGCCATGTCGGTGGGGATGCGGCCGCTGGAATAAATGGCGCACTGCCGTAAATCTATGCCGCGGCGCAGGGCATGCCCCACAGCTTTGTCCAGAGCGTTGTGCCGCCCGATGTCCTCACATGCGAAAAGAAGTTCGGATCCCCGCGCCAGAAAACAGCTATGAGTGGCGAAAGTTTTCTGGTGAAGCGGCATACCCGCTGCAAAACGATCTGCTAAAGAGAAAATATGTTCGGTTTCCCAGGGAATCGGGATAACCGGGGAAATCTTTCTGGTTTCCGCTGGCTTTTCTTTTAAAAGAATTTCCGCTTTTGCGCCTTGTTCGCAGATGGCTATCTGCGCCACGTCGCTTTCGGAATGAATGAAACCTTCCGTGAGCAGATAGCCCAGAGCCAGCTCGGTTAGAAACTTATGAATGCAGACCTGTTTTGTGGCCGTTTGTCCGTTTATGCAGATTTCCATGCAATGCTCCGACAGGACTTCTTCCGATTCTTCCCGCCGCGCGCCGTCCCGTCCGATATACTGATAAGGCGTGGATGTGAGAAGCGTCTGTTCTTTGGATGGTTCTTTGCTGTACATTTGTATTCTCCAATTTTCGTGTTATTCCTTTATAAAATCCAGTTCCGTTAGGTTAATTCCTGAGGATGTCAGAATGACTTTCAGCGCGATGTAGCGCCGTTTCATTTTCCGGTAGCTCTCGGAGTCCTTTTCCGTTGAAATCATGTAATCCTGCAATCGTTCAAATTCTTCGATGGTCATTTTAATCATTTCTTTTTCCGTCATTTTCAACCCCTCCATACTTCTTGTGACCTCTTGTTTTGGCAGATTGTCTGGGCGTTCTTATATAAGATATTATAGCGTGTTAAGGGGAAAGTGTAAAGTTTATTAAAGCGTGTTTCAAAACTGCTGCAAACTTGACAGATAAATCGCGGAAAGGTAAAATAAAAGAAAAGAGAGGAAAGGAAAAAAGTATGAAGAGAAAAAAGAATCAAAAACTGCTCTGTCTTCTGGTTCTTGTGTCGCTATTGGCGATTATTGTCCCTGCGGAGAAGGTGCAGGCGGCGGCGCGCACAGGCACTTACAAGAAGCATTTCGTGGGAGCAGGCGCAGAATCCTACCGTACAGTGGTGATTAAGAAGATTACGAAGAAACAGGTTGTGTTCCAGATTCTATACGATCGGAGCAATCCGTACAGAAGCGCCTATACCCAGAAAATTGTGGGCAAGAGAAAAGGCAATACCGTAACCTTTCAGTATAGGGATAAGGGATGGGGCGAAAAGGGAAAAGGAACTATGAAGCTGTCGAAGAAATATGTGAGAATCAAGACAACTACCACGGGCAGGTTCGGTTCTTTTCAGCTGGGTTCCTGGATAGGAACCGAGGGAAAATGGTTCAAATTGAAACGAGTCAGTGCAAGTAAGAAGTTTATTTATTATTGAGACTAGAGCGTGAATCCGTGTCATGGATTTGCGCTTTTGTTTGGGAGGGTTTTTAACATGCAAGAAATAGGCGCGGAGTATTCTATGATTGTTCTGGCGGGCGGGCGCAGCAGCCGGATGGGGCGGGATAAATCGGATTTGATTTACCGGGAGCGGACTTTTCTGGACATTCAGATTGAGAAAGGCCGACGACTGGGCATTGGGGATATTTTGGCGTCCGGCTACCGGGGAGCAGGCTGCGCCGGGCGGCTGGTGATGGACCGGTTTGCCGAAAGGGGGCCGCTGGGTGGACTGGAAGCCTGTTTGCGGCAAGCGGTTCACAGTCGGTGCCTGGTCTTGAGTGTGGATACGCCGCTTTTATCCGTTACGGAATTGCAGAGGCTTCTGGAAATGGATGGAAGAAATTCATTTCCGGCTACGATTCTTAAGCATGGCGATAGACTGGAGCCGCTGATGGGAGTCTACAGCGCGGCGCTTGCGGATGCTATGGCAGAGGCTCTGGAAGGGGGGCGTGGGTCAGTTCTGGAGCTTTTGAAAAAACATGGATATGGCGTTTATCGCAGCAATGCAGAAGAGGCGCAGTTTCAGAATATCAATGAAATGTCCGAGTATCAAGAGTTACTGCAAAAGGACGACCATTCACATTTAGAAAACCAATAATATTTATTGACAATGCCAATGAAACAAGGTACAGTTGAAGTTAACACATAACAAGGGGGGAGAACATGGATTTTAAACAACTTCGGTCTTACGCTGCAGTGGTAAAATACAAGAGCTTTACCGTGGCGGCTGAGAAATTAGGGATTTCCCAGCCTACCATCAGCACCCACATCCGGCTACTGGAAGAGGAATTGGATTCCCAGTTAGTGACCCGGACGGCCAAAAATTTTGAGATTACGCCCAGAGGATGGGAGTTCTATGAGTGCGCCCAGAATATTTTAAAACTGCGGGACGATCTGGTGACAGGCTGGAACGGAAACGAGCCAAAAGTTATTCGCCTGGGCGTTTCCACAATCCCTTCCGCCTACATTTTGCCGGAGGCGCTGCCGGGTTTTGAGAAACAACATGAGGACGTTTGTTTTGAGATTAGCCAGGGGGATAGCCAGGATATTATTGACGCGGTGCAAAAGGGCAGCTACGACATTGGTCTGGTGGGGATGAAGACGCAGGATGATTCGTTGGAGTTTCGGCAGTTTTACCAGGACCACATGGCGCTTATCACGCCGGCGGCAGAACCGTATCTCTCCATGCAGAGTCAGGAGCCGGCGCCGCTGAAGGAATTGTTGAAGAAACCTGTGATTTTGCGGGAGCAGGGCAGTGGAAGCGGGGAAAGCGCGAAACTGTTTCTGGAGAGAATGGGGATTTCACAGGAAGATCTTTCGGTGACGGCTCGGATGAACGATCAGGAATCCATTAAGAATCTGGTGGCTGGAGGGCTTGGCATATCCATCATATCGGAGAAAGCCATACAGAGTGATCTGGACGCGGGGCGTTTGCTGAAGTTTGAACTGCCTGGGGAGCTGTCGGGCCGCCAGTTTTATATTATCCATCAGAAGGGGTGCATATTGAAAAGTTATGTGGAGGAGTTTGTGAATTATTTGTCGCAATATTATCAATAGGGCGGCAGTTGGAGAGAAAGATTATGGAGAAGAAGTATTGCGTAGGCATTGATATTGGGTCCACTGCGTCAAAAGCTGTAATCCTGGACGGCGGGAAAACAGTGGATTCTTTTACGCTGCCCACAGGGTGGAACGGGAGAGAGACTGCTCAGGCCATCTACGAAAAGCTAAAGGAAAAAGGGTTTGCCGCTTCCATGCGCTGTGTGGCCACCGGATACGGAAGAGTCTGTGTGGATTATGCGGATAAAGTTGTGACGGAAATCACCTGTCATGGAAAGGGCGCCTGGGATTTGTTCGAGAAAAATGTGACTATCATCGACGTGGGCGGACAGGATACGAAGGTTATCAAAGTGGCGGAAGGGAAAGTGCTGGATTTTCTGATGAATGACAAATGCGCCGCTGGCACCGGAAAATTCCTGGAGGTGATGGCTACCCGCCTGGGGGCTTCTCTGGAGGAGATGTATCAACTGGCAAAAGAGGGAGAGGCGCTGAGCATCAGTGCTATGTGCACGGTTTTTGCGGAATCTGAGGTAATCAGTCATATTGGAAAGGGCGAGAAGCGGGAGGATATTGCCGCTGGCGTGATTGACTCGGTGGCTTACCGGGTGGCTGGCCTTGCGTCTCGTTTTGGCATAAACGGGGACGCGGCTCTGACTGGAGGGCTATGCGGTAGCCCATATTTTATCCGCGTGCTTTCAGAGAAGCTGGGACAGCCTGTGCAGACCCATGCATTTGCCCGATATGCCGGAGCCTTGGGCGCGGCGTTGACGGCGGAGGAGATGTCATGATTTATCTGGACTCCTCCGCAACGTCTTTCTTGAAACCGCCGCAGGTGGAGGAAGCGGTGTGCAAATCTTTTCATACCATTGGAAATGCCGGACGGGGCGCCCATGCGCCTACGTTAAGCGCCTCCCGTCTGATCTATGACGCCAGGGAGAAGCTGGCGGATCTGTTTCACATTGCAGACCCATCCAGGGTTTCCTTTACCTGCAATGCGACGGAAGCGCTGAATATTGCCATAGGCGCGCTTATCCATTCAGGGGATCACGTGGTGACCACTGCCTGTGAACACAATTCCGTCCTAAGGCCCCTTTACCGAAAGGAAGAGGAAGGGGTAAAGCTTACCATATTGCCAGCAGACAAAAAAGGCCGGATTTCCTATGAGAAGTTGGCCAAATCCGGCCAAGAGAACACAAAGGCCGTGGTGATTACCCATGCGTCTAATCTGACGGGAAACGTGACGGATCTGGCGAAAGTCTCGGCGTTTACCAGAAAACGGGGGATTCTTCTGATTGTAGACGCTTCCCAGACGGCGGGGACGTTGCCCATCGATGTGGAGAAGATGGGCATAGACGTGCTGTGTTTCACCGGACACAAGGGATTGCTTGGCCCCCAGGGCACAGGGGGCGTTTACATCAGGAAGGGACTTACGGCGGAGCCTTTTAAAGTGGGTGGGAGCGGGAACCATAGTTTTGACAGGAAACATCCCTCGGACATGCCTGCGGCGCTGGAGGCGGGCACGGCCAATGGACATGGGATCGCGGGCTTGAATGCGGCGCTGGATTTTCTGAAGGAGACAGGCGTGGAAGCCATTTATCAGAAGGAAGACGCGCTGGCCAGGCGTTTTGCGCAGGGCGTGTCACAGGTTCGGACCGTGGCGCTTTACGGTGACTTGGAAGCCAAGATACGGGCGCCGATCGTGTCTTTGAACATCAATGGCATGGATTCCGCGGTGGTCAGCGATATTTTGTGGGAAGACTATAAGATTTGCGTCCGCTCTGGCGCGCACTGCGCGCCGCTGATGCACCAGGCGTTGGGGACTGTGG
This sequence comes from uncultured Lachnospiraceae bacterium, assembly GCA_910588775.1. Lineage (GTDB taxonomy): Bacteria > Bacillota > Clostridia > Lachnospirales > Lachnospiraceae > MGBC164599. The sequence continues at coordinate 10,477 of CAJURH010000004.1, read as the reverse complement.
AACAGGGGGCTGTGCGGTTTAGTTTCTCCTATTTTAATACCGAAGAAGAGGTGGACGAGGCCATCCGGGCGGTCCAGGAAATCGCTGGGGACAATGTGTGGCCAGGTTATTTTTAAGACGGGATTCAGAAAGGTGACTTATGAGAGAAAAGAAAAAATATATGGTGATATCGTTTCATTCCACAACGGAGGCCATGTCTTTTGAAAAGCAGTGCATCGGCAACGGAATTCCCGGCCGGCTAATTCCCATCCCCAGGGAAATCACGGCCGGCTGCGGCCTGGCCTGGCGCATTCCGGTAGAGGAATATCCACTCTGCCGGCAAGCCATTCAGGAGCGGCGGATGGAGTATCAGGATGTTGTGGAATTGATGTTATAGAATAGGTAATTGCGAAACTACGTTCAGATATCACGAGCTTGGTCAAAATATACAAGACAGAGCTCAAAACCGTTTTCGATTCGCTCTTTATTTGTTTATTTTGCCCAAACTCTGGTTACGAAAGGGGTGTTTCGCAAATGGATAATGTTATAGAAAAGTAAAAGGAGAATAACCATGGAACTAAGGAAAAATTTACCGGAGATTTTTGAGGATTTTGCGGAAGGCAGACGAAACGCTTTTTTGAATGTGAAGAAGATTAAGGACCAGAATAAGCCGGTTATCGGTATCTTCTGTACATATTTTCCGCAAGAATTGGCGGTAGCCATGAACGCGGCGGTGGTTTCCCTGTGCGCCACATCCGACGAGACTATTCCGGCGGCGGAGGCGGATCTGCCCAAGAACCTTTGTCCGCTTATTAAGTCCAGCTATGGATTTGGGAAAACGGATAAATGTCCGTTCTTTTATTTTTCCGACCTGGTGGTGGGCGAAACCACCTGTGACGGGAAGAAGAAAATGTATGAGTACATGGCGGACTTTAAGCCCGTGCATATCATGGAACTGCCCAACTGTCCCACGGAAATGGGCGTGGAGATGTACAAAAGGGAAATCATCCGCATGAAGGAAAAATTGGAAAAGGTGTTCGGCGTGACCATTACGGAAGATGACATCCGCCGGGGCATCCGGGTGAAAAACGCGGAGCGTACCGCACTGAAAAACTTGTATTCCATTATGAAAGCGGACCCGGCGCCCATCTCCGGCACGGATCTGATGAATACGCTGGTGGCCACCACCTTTAACTTCGAGCGGGAGAAGATTCCGGCGCAGATGGAAGCGTTGATTGAGAAAATCCAGGCAGAGGCTAAGAACACAGAGAAGAAACCCAGAATACTGATTACAGGCTGTCCCATGGGCGGCGCGACCATGAAAGTGGTGGAAGCGGTGGAAGAAAGCGGCGCCGTAGTGGTGGGATTCGAGAACTGTTCAGGGGCAAAATCCATGGAAGAAAACGTGGACGAGTCCAATCCGGATGTATACGACGCACTGGCCAGGAAGTATGTGAACATCGGCTGTTCCTGCATGACTCCGAACGACAATAGGATTAAATTATTAAATAGCATGATTGATGAATACAATGTGGATGGGGTTGTTGACATGGAGCTACAGGCGTGCCATACTTATGCGGTGGAGACGCTGCGAATCAAACGCTTTATCAACGAAGAGAAGAAGATTCCATATATGAATCTGGAAACCGACTATTCCCAGGCGGATGTGGGACAGTTGAAGACAAGGATTGCCGCATTCATTGAGATGCTGTAGGAAACGGTGAATAAAAGGGGGAAACTGCAATGATACAGGTAAATGCAATGGGCGACGCATGTCCAATTCCAGTGGTCAAGACGAAAAACGCCATCCGGGATCTGGCCGGATCCGGTGTGGTGGAGACGCTGGTGGACAATGAAATCGCCGTTCAGAATCTGACTAAAATGGCCAACCAGAAAGGCTATGGCGTGAAATCAGAAAAACTGGGGGAAAATCAATATAAAGTGACCATGACCATAGGCGAGGGCGCCCAGATGCCCGAAGAAGGCGAAGTGGAAGTGTGCCTGGCAGAGCCGGGCCAGAAGAGAAAAATCGTGGTGGCGGTTTCTTCTTCCAAAATGGGGGAGGGAGACGAAGAGCTGGGCAAAACCCTGATGAAGGGATTCATCTATGCGCTGGGCCAGCAGGAGATTTTGCCAGAGACGATTCTGTTCTACAACGGCGGAGCCGCGTTAAGCTGCGAAGACTCCCCGGCGCTGGAAGACTTAAAAAGCCTGGAAGCCCAGGGCGTGGAGATTCTCACCTGCGGCACTTGCCTGGATTTCTATAATCTGAAGGATAAACTGCGGGTGGGCGACGTGACCAACATGTATGTGATTGTGGAGAAAATGATGGAAGCGCACCAGATTGTGAAGCCGTAAAAGAGAAAGTGAAAGAATCCCTGGACCATGTCGGGTTCGGGGATTCTTTGGCGTCTCATGGGGAAATCCAAGATCCGTGGGTCTGTCTACAGATTTAATTTGCGGATGTAATCGTGCCTGGGATTGCCGGGAGATGTGATTTCAATAATCCAGTCAGGCGCGCCTGAACATCCCCGGTCGGTGAGTTTTGTGGGGTGGCAGATGACGCTTATATCCGGTTCCACGACGGTTTTGTTATTCGCAAACAGCTTGATGGCGAATGGAGCGGGATAGATTTCACAAGGGACTTTTTTGGACTGAATATAATTGTAAATAGTGGCATGCAGACTACTCAATATCTTTTGATGCATCCGGCTGGGAGTGGACATATTGTAAAATTGTCCGTCTATCAGTTCGGCGCGAATGTTTTCTGGTAATTGATAATAATCATCTTCGGTAAAAACAGGGGATTGCGCCATTGGCTTTGACATAAGGCGTCTTCCTTTCTTTTTTTGCTATGACAGGGGATTGTGAAACAACGGTCTTGCAGTGCGCCAATGAATATTGAAAACATTGTAACATTTATTTTCACGGACTGCAAAGCAAAAACCAGGAATCTGCAATCCGGTTGCGTTTTTGCGGCAAATGGAATATAATCGAACCGATGGATAAAAGAGAAACGCATATAAAAAGGACATTAGGATGAATACACCGTTATACGAAATACATCACTCCCAAGGAAACGGCCTTCGCCTCTATGTGAAGCGGGACGATCTGCTTCCCTTTTCCTTGGGGGGAAACAAGGTGCGCATTGGCTGGGCGTTTTACCAGGACATGCGCCGGATGGGCTGTGACTGCATGGCGCTTTACGGGGACAGGCGTTCCAACCTGTGCCGGGTGTTGGGAAATATTTGCGCCCAGAAGGAGATTCCCTGCTACATGTTGTGCACCAGCGTGGACGAGGATGAGAAAACATCCAACAACAGCCATCTGATGCAGTGGTTACAGACCGAAGTGATTCCCTGCCGGAAAGACGCAGTGGCCGAAGGGGTGGAATCTCTGCTTTTGCGGCTGAAAAAAGAGGGCAGGAAGCCTTATTATATTTATGGAGATAAATGGGGGGAAGGCCGGGAGGGCGTTCCCGTACAGGCGTATGTGGACGCGTACCAGGAGATTTTGCGCCAGGAGAAGGAACTGGGCGTATTCTTTGATTATATTTTCACACCGTCCGGCACCGGCGCTACCCAGAGCGGTCTAATTGCGGGAAATCGGTTGGCGGGCGGCAAGAAGAAAATCATCGGGATTTCCGTTTCCAGGGAGAGGGGGCGGGGAAGTCAGATTATTCACAGAGCTTTGCGACAGTATTGGGACAATCAAAGACTTCCTGTGCCAGATGACTTGGAAGAACACATCTTTTTGGAGGACGCATATTTGCTGGGCGGTTACGGGAAATACGATTCGCGGATAAGGGAATGCATCCGCCGCCAGTTTGTGGAAAATTCCCTGCCTCTGGATCCCACCTACACAGGTAAAGCGTTCTGGGGAATGGAACAGTATCTGCGGGAAAATTCCATTGGGGACGCGAATATTTTGTTCCTGCACACAGGGGGCGCGCCGCTTTTTTATGATTTTGTGATGGACGAGGCGAAGGAAGGGGGGACGTCATGTTCGTATCCGTTGTGATACCTTGCTACAATTCACAGGCGACCATCCGAAAGGTGGTGGAGCTGGTGACAGAGGAATTTGAGAAAAATCCGGGCTACGACTGCGAATTTGTGCTGGTGAACGATCACTCCAAAGACGACACTTTCGGCGCCATACGCAGGCTGGCTCAGCAGCGGGATAATGTCAAAGGAGTGGATCTGCTGCGCAATTTTGGGCAGCACAATGCGTTGATGGCGGCGCTGGCCTACGCCGAAGGGGATTATATTCTGGGCATGGACGATGATATGCAGACCCATCCCTCCCAGATTTTCAAATTGATTGCCAAGATAGAGGAAGGGTACGATCTGGTCTACGGCGTATACCCCCGAAAGAAAAATTCCTTTTTCAAAAATCTGTCCAGCAAGCTCAATGAAGTGTCGTCCAGAATCCTGCTGGGCCGTCCTAAGGAGATATTGTCCAGTAACTTCTGGATCATCACCCAGGCGGTGCAAAGGGAAGTGGTCAAATACACCAGTTACAATCCGTATATCGACGGTATTTTCTACCGCACCACCCACAACATCGGCAACGTGACGGTGGAGCATTTCAAACGGGAGGTGGGAACTTCCAATTACACCCTGCGCAAGCTGGTGCGTCTGTGGCTGGCCTATTGGAATTATTCGGTGATTCCTCTGCGTATTTCCTCGGTGTTGGGGATGTTGTCGGCCTGCGGCGGGTTTATTGCGGCGGTGGTCATCGTGATTAAGAAACTGCTCTCCCCCGATATTCCCGTGGGCTGGTCCTCCATCATCTGCATTATGGTGGTATTTTTCGGCCTGGTTTTGATGGTGTTGGGCATTATGGGAGAATACCTGGGAAAAATGTTGCTGACTCTGAACCACACGCCCCAGTATATTGTGCGGGAAACCATTAATATAGAAGAAAGCGGGAAACCAAAAGAGAGATGAAAAAGTTAATGATTTTGGGGGCGGGCATTTACCAGGTTCCTTTAATTCGACAGGCCAGGGAGATGGGGCTGTATACCATTGCCGTCAGTTGTCCGGGGGATTATCCGGGATTTGAAGTGGCGGACCAGGTATGCCTTCTGGATACCCGGGACCGGGAAGGAATCCTGGAAGCGGCCAAAAGAGAGGGAATCGATGGCGTCTGCACATCCGGCACAGACGTGGCGGTGGCGGCCATCGGTTACATATGTAAGCGGCTGGGACTTTGTGGCCTGAGCTTTGACGCGGCTTGCCGGGTTACCGATAAATGGCGGATGAAGGAGGCGTTTTGCCGGGGCGGCGTATCCACGCCTCGTTTCGAGAAAGCATCGTCTCTGGTTCAGGTTCGTCAGGCCGCGCAGCGGCTGGGGTATCCGTTGGTGGTGAAGGCGGTGGACAGTTCCGGCAGCCGGGGCGTGGTGATTGTGAAGGAAGAAAGCCAGCTGGAGGCGGCTTTTCATGAAGCCATGGAAGTTTCGCAAAAAGGTTATGCGCTGGCGGAAGAATATATACAAGCCCATGAGATTGGCGTGGACGGATTTGTGAAAGGCGGCCGTCTGGTGTTTTTCGCGCCCCATGAGAAATATATGTTCCGCAGTGGACAGGCGGCGGCGCCGGCAGGCCATCGTTTTCCCTATCTGGGGTCCCAGCGGCTTCTGGAGGAAATCCGTCGGCAGATGCAGTTGGCGGTGGATGCGGTGGGGCTGGATGCATGTCCGGTCAATGCGGACGTGCTGGTGGATGGAGAGCGGGCCTGGGTTTTGGAAATCGGAGGCCGTACAGGAGCCACCTGCATTCCGGAACTGATTTCCATTCACTATGGGTTTTCTTTTTATGAGAAAATCATTGAAAACGCGCTGGGGAATCCGGTGGATTTTCCAGAATCCGCAGAAAGCGTTTACAAACCCTGCGAAGGGCGGCTGCTGATGAGTCCGGTGGACGGAGTGATTTCCAGGATAGAGGAAGAGGGGATTGTGAGTTTGAAGGAGGCAGGCGCGCAGATTGTGATGGATTATCCGGTGGGCCATAAGGTGGAGGCCATGAGAAACGGGACCAGCCGGATTGGCCATGTGATTGTGCAGACGGAAATGGAAGAAGAATTTCAGGCAATCTACGATCGGGCGCAGTCCTGCGTCTGGGTGAACGGCGAGACGCTGCTTTATTTGAATGGATGTGCGGGGAGAGGAGGACGGATGGATGGGTAAACCGGGGCCTTTGGATTATATAAAATTACATTTGAATATCTTACTGTTTTCTTTTACCACGGTGTTTTCCAAAGCGGCTTCCATGCAGTTGAATAAAGAAGGACTGCATTCCAGATTGCTTTATGTGTTTGCATTTCTCATGCTGCTTAACTGTGGCGTTTATGCGCTGGCCTGGCAGCAGGTGATTAAGAAGTTTGAATTGAGCATCGCCTATGCCAACAAGTCGGTGTATTTGATTTGGGGGCAGTTGTGGGCGGTGGTGATTTTCGGAGAACATTTAAGTCTTTTAAACATTCTGGGGCTTGTGCTGGTGTTCGCGGGAGTGGTGGTGGTGTCTTATGAATAAAATTTATTTGCTGATTATGCTGGCCGGGACTTTCTTTGCGGCGGTTTCCCAGATTTTGCTGAAGCAGAGCGCCAACCGGACCTATGACTGGCTGTTTGGGGATTATCTGAACTGGCGGGTGATCACGTCTTACGCCATGTATTTTGGGATTTTGTTTCTGAATACCTGGTGTTACACCAAGATTGATATGAAGTATGGGTCTGTGATTGACTCGATGTGCTACGTGTTTGTGATGTTGCTGTCCTGCCTGGTTTTGAAGGAGCGGGTCACCCGCAGAAAAATCCTGGGAAATATCCTGATCATCTGCGGGGCGCTGGTCTATACTTTGGGTTAATTATTGCGGAAAAAACTTTTTACGGCTTCCACGACTTTTTCCCGGTTTTTCGGACCGATGCCGTAATAAAGAGGCAGGCGCGCCAGCCGTTCGCTCTCTTTCGTGGTGTATTTGTCCTCCCCGAAGAACCGACCGAATTTCTGTCCGGCCACGGATGTGTGCAGGGGCACGTAGTGGAAGACGGCCATGACGCCCTGTTCTTTCAGATAAGAGATAAAACGGGTGCGGGTTTCAAGGTCCGCCAGTTTCAGATAATACATGTGGGCGTTGTGAACGGCGTAGGGTGGAATCACTGGGCGGCTTACGTATCCGGCCTGCTCCAGCTTAGCAAATGCCTGGTGGTAGAAACGCCAAGTTTCCATGCGGTCTCGCTGGATTTTCTCACATTCCATAAACTGGCCCCACAAGTAGGCGGCGTTTAATTCGCTGGGCAGATAGGAGGAGCCATAGTCCATCCAAGAGTATTTGTCCACCTGTCCCCGGAAAAATTTGCTGCGGTTGGTGCCCTTTTCCCGGATAATCTCTGCCCGTTCCAGGGCATTGTCCTCTTGAAAAAGCAGGGCGCCGCCTTCGCCCATGGTCAGGTTCTTGGTCTCGTGAAAACTCAAACAGCCGTAATCGCCGATAGTCCCCAGGGCTTTTCCCTTGTAACGGGACGACAGGCATTGGGCCGCGTCTTCCACGACCATCAAGTTGTGTCTGCGGGCAATGTCCAGGATGGGGTCCATGTCACAGGCTACGCCCGCGTAGTGCACCAGCACAAGGACGCGAGTCCTGGGCGTTATGGCGTCTTCCAGCAGCCGTTCGTCCAGATTCATGGTGTCTGGGCGAATGTCCGCGAACACAATGCGCGCGCCCCGCTGCACGAATGCGTTGGCCGTGGAGACGAAAGTGTAGGACGGCATAATCACTTCATCCCCGTCGCCTACCCCGGTGAGCACGGCGGCCATTTCCAGGGCATGGGTGCAGGAAGTGGTCAGCAGGGCATGGCGGACCGATAGATTCTCCTCCATCCAATGGCTGCATTGTTTGGTGAACATGCCGTCTCCGCAGAGTTTGCGCTTCTGAATCGCTTCTTGTATGTACTTTTCTTCGGTGCCCACATAAGGGGGAATATTAAAATCAATCATGTGGTCCATTATAACATAGTTGGTGGAAATGGTCAAAATTAGATGTTGATTTTTATCTTTTTTGTTAGTATAATGTTTGTAACAAAAATTTAACATTTTATAGTGAAAGCTTTTTAAGTTCATTCAATCATTCAAAAGGGAGAAGTGAAAATGGGGAGAATTTTAAGAAGGGTAACGGCAGCCGCTCTGGCGGCGATTCTGTCCGTGGGCGGAATTCTGTCTTCTGTGCAGCCGGCCCAGGCTGCGGTGAAAGCCTGGGAGAAGAGAAATGGGAAATACTATAACAGCGCCGGTAAAGTTGTGCCCAATGTGGTGGCCAAAGGGATGGATGTGTCTGTCTGGCAGGGGAATATTGACTGGGATAAAGTGGCGGCCAGCGGTCAGATTGAGTTCGCCATGATTCGGGTAGCTCATGGCGGCGGTATGGATGACAATTATAAAAGGAATCTGAGGGAGGCTAACCGGGTGGGGATTCCGGTGGGCGTGTATTTCTACAGTCTTGCGAAGACGGAAGCCCAGTCCAGGAAAGACGCCAAGGTCACGATTAATGCCATTAAAGGTTATAAGATAGATTACCCGGTGGTCATTGACATTGAGGACGCCAGTCAGCACAGTCTGACCACAGCGCGAAGAACCAAGATTGTCCAGGTGTTCGCCGACGAGGTGCGGGCTGCAGGCTACAAGCCGATGATTTACTGCAATACATATTGGGCGAAATATTACATTAATATGAGCGGCCTTAAAGGCGTGGACGCATGGATTGCCGAGTGGGCGCCGAATCCCACGGCAAGCGTTGCCCGCGACATCTGGCAAGTGACGGATCAGGGGAAAGTCAGCGGAATCAACGGATATGTGGACTTGGACTATGCGTATAAGAAATATGCCAACAATCCCGCGCCCAAGACAGGCTGGGAGAAATCCACCAAGGGATACCGCTATAAACTTGCCACAGGCGCGTATGTGAAAAACAAGTTTAAGAAGATAGACGGGAAAACCTACTATTTTGACAGTGAAGGCTACCGGGCCGCGGATTTTAAGACGGTGGATGGGAAGACCTATTATTTTGGCAAAAACGGCGTGATGCGCACGGGAATGAAATCCATCAATGGGGCCAAGTATTATTTTGAGTCCAACGGCGCCATGGTAACAGGCGCGTGGAAGAAGCCCAAGAAGAACTGGTATTACCTGACAAAAAGCGGTAAGGCCAAGACCGGATGGCTCACGTTAAAAGGCGTGAAATATTATCTGAACAGCGCCGGCGTGATGCAAAAAGGCTGGCAGAAGATAGGGGGTAAATGGTATTACTTCAATAGTTCCGGCGCCATGGTGAAACAGAACTGGGTGCAGTCAAAGGGCATCTGGTATTTCATGAAGAAAAATGGTCAGATGCAGACGGCCAGCTGGCTGCAGTGGAAGGGAGACTGGTATTACCTGAAAAAAGACGGTCAGATGAAGACTGGATGGCTGACTTTCAAGGGTAAGCGGTATTATCTGAAGACGAATGGCGTGATGCGCATAGGCTGGCTGCAATATAAGAACAAATTTTATTACTTTGACAGCTCCGGCGCCATGGTTCGAAACACGACCCGCGTGATTGACGGGAAGTCTTATAAATTTAAGAAAAATGGCGTTTGGGTGAGATAATTGAGTGGAAGTTGGCAGGTGATTGATTCGCCTGCCAATTTCTAAATCCATTTAGCATTGTTCATATTGTTACAAATTATTTCAATTCTTATTTTCTGGAATATAGTTCTTTTTGTCAAATCTTTTGATATTTTACCACGTCGCGGTGATTGTTCACACATATCCAGCATTCAGTTTTTCTTGATTTTTTATTCAAATTTAGTTACAATGTATGCAAATAGAGAGACTGCTTTGAAAATATTTCAGTATTAAATAATAGATTTTAAATTATATATGCATGAATAAAATACAGGAGGGATAAACTAAATGGAAAATACTTTACAGAAAGAAATTGAAAATATGGCAAAAGCAATTAAAACAGATAATTATCCATTGTCGATTGGCGAATTGGCGAACCTTTACCAGGAAGGCGATCTGGATATAAGCCCCATTTATCAAAGAATGTTTCGCTGGGATATAACGCAGCAATCGGCTTTGATAGAATCTATTTTATTGAATATTCCGATTCCGCCAATTTATGTATACCAGAACGAAAGAGGCAAATGGAATTTGATTGATGGTCAGCAAAGATTATCGACCATTTTTAAATTTATGGGAATTTTGAAAAAAGTAACAGATGATGAAGAGATGGATGAATTTACAGATGAAATTATGGAAAGAGAGCCGTTGGCTTGTACAAAATTCCTTCCATCGCTTGAGGGAAAATATTGGGAGGATGAAGACGAGAGCATATCCCTTACAAACGCCCAACGCAGGTATATAAAAAGAGCAAAAATTTTAATTATTATTATTGATAAAAGTAGCGATGAATTTGCGCAATATGAGATGTTTCAGCGTTTAAATACGGGTGGAAG
>CAJURH010000003.1:106345-137131 GCA_910588775.1 uncultured Lachnospiraceae bacterium | reverse complement strand
CATCAGAGTTACAACCATTACAAGTAATGTTTTCATGACATAAACAACAGGCTAAGCCACATCTTGCAATCCCAAGTTCTCTTTTCATCTGATTTTTCTCCTTAGCTTTTATATTGCTTCTCTCACAATTCCTATTTGTTACCAGCTTCATTATACTGCAATGACTTTCCAAAGGAAATATACTTTCCAAAAAATTCATTTAGTCGTAAGAGACATTATTCTCCTGAATCTGCCCGTGTCTCATCCTTCGTAATGATAAGCTGCCCCTGCTGGCATTTCACAGTGATTTTATTCCCGGCGGAAAATCCAGCCTATTCCTCTCGTCTGCGCTCAGGTCGGCACCCCCATCCCTTCGCTGCCGTTCAGTAAATCAAAAAGTTTGTGGCTAAAAATTAACAAAATAAATGCTAATAGCTTATGAAATGGGTGGACATTATGGAAGGAAAAGGATTGGGAAGACGTATCAACATGGTGAGGAAAGATCGGGGATTCAAGGCGGACAGGCTCTCGAAACTGTGGGAGAGCACATCGCCCCGCCAGCAGGAAATCGCCGTTTCCATGATTCGGGCAGTCTTGGAGCGCAAGGAAGAGTCCTACCCATTCAAGCAATCTTGAAAAACACATCAGATAGGAATATTCACTACCTATACATACAAACACATTTTGAAGAAAACCATGCATTGGTTTAGTTTATATTAATGCGCCTGTTTACATCCTTATCTATAAAGTCCATATCTATTTATATACATTTGCTCCTTCCTTAAATTAGATCGGGTAAAAACTCTCAGGCGCTATAGTAGCACAAGTTTCTTCATATTTTCCCACAAAGAAAACGCCTTAGAGTGGACAGGAAGCATAAACAATCTCATAGCGTATGCCATAAAGATTGCAGATCAGCAAATCATTTACACATAAGCAACAGGAAACGGCAGGGTACAAGCATAAGCTTGATTTAGTTCGTTTGACCAACTATAATTAAGAATACGTTTTATTGATATTGGGAAGTATCTTATGTTCGACTATATGACAGTGCAGGGAAACAAGGCAAAGCGCATTGGGAGAGTAATCCATTTAACCCGTGTATAGCTTATGCCACGGAACACAGAAAAGTCAGCGGATATGTGTCGGAAAAATCACAGGGAGGCGAAAAACAATGGAAATCTATTATATTGAAGATGATGAAAATACCGCAATGCTTGTAAAGGAATATCTGAGCCGGAAAGGGTATGCGGTTTCTATATTCGGGACGTTGGAAAGTGGAAAGACAGCATTGGAACACCATATTCCAAATATTGCATTGATTGACTGGAATATGCCAGACGGCGAGGGTAACGGCTTTTGCAGATGGATACGCTCAAAATGGAAGGAACTGCCGATTATTTTTCTGACAGTCCGGGATGATACCCGTGATATTATTTCTGGCTTTGAAAATGGTGCGGATGATTATGTGACAAAACCCTTTGAACTAGAGGTTCTGCATTCGCGCATCCACGCACTGCTGCGCAGGGCAGGAAATGTGCAGAGCCAATATCTTTCCTGTGGATCTATAAAAATTGATAAAAACAAAACGGCAGTATTTTGCGGTGAAGAAGAAATTACTGTCAGCCAGGCAGAATATCAGCTTTTGCAGCTTCTAATGGAAAATAAGGGGAAAACCGTCACAAGAGAACGGCTGCTTAATCAAATCTGGGACAATAATGGGAATTACGTCAATGATAATACGTTGACCGTGACAATGAAAAGACTTAGAAAAAAACTTCATCATCCGTCCTGCTTAAAAACAATAAGAAGCTTCGGCTACCGTATAGAGGATGGAATATGAGCAAAAATTCAAATATAAAAATGACTGTTCTATTTGCGCTGTCGGTCAGTCTGATTGTAGCTTCCATAATTACATTCTTTCTTACTTTGTATTGCCGCCATGCATGTTTTCGAATATTGGGAGGATTTTGCGAAAAAGTGATTCAGAAATATCCAGATTCCAGACAAAATATTTTTGACTTATTGAAAACACAAGATTTTTATAAATCAGATGAAAATATTTTAACGGCTTTTGGATATGAGCCGTCAAATCTTGCTATTGTTTCTCCCTTACTTCTCTGGATTGCCATTTTAGGATTTTTTGCAGGCGGCGCGCTATTCCTTCTCTCTTTCTGGTATTGGCATAGGAAATCGGCCGTCCGCATTCAAGCATTGACGGAATATTTGGAAAAAATAAATACAGGCGGTCAGGGATTGCTTTTCCCGTCTTCCGATGATGAATTTTCAAAACTGCAGGATGAAATATATAAGACGGTAACGATGCTTTACCAGACAAGGGAAGAAGCGCTGACAGCACGAGACAATTTCGCGGAAAATCTTTCTAACATTGCCCACCAGCTTAAAACACCGATTACGTCTATTTCCTTAACTATCCAGATGGCGAAAGAACATCTGGGAGATACCCATGCCGTGGAAACGCCGCAAAAGCATGTCGCAGGGGCATACCTCTATGCCACAAAACAGGCGGTCAGAGGAAATTCCTCTATTGCTTGTAAAATGCACGCCAATATGAAGGATATAGAACGGCAGATAAACAGGCTCATGCATTTAGAAGAAGCGCTATTGTTATTGTCACGCATTGATGCAGGAACACTTGCGCTTAACAGGAAACCGACAGATGTTTATACAATCCTTTCCTTGGCATCGGACAATTTATATGAATTGTTCACGCAGAAGAGCGTTCTAATTGACGTTCCAGAAATGGGCGAAATAGATATCTTTGCCGACCTAGACTGGACCATGGAAGCATTCATGAATTTGATGAAAAACTGCATGGAAGCGGCAAAAAAAGACACTACCGTTCATTGCTCTTATGAAAAAAATCCACTCTATGTGCAGATACGCATATGGGACGAGGGAGAGGGATTTGCAAAAGAGGATTTGCCCTATTTGTTTGAGCGATTCTACCGTGGGGAAAAAGCAAAATATACTGGAATTGGAATCGGCCTTTCGCTTTCAAAAGCAATCATAGAAATGCAGAACGGAATCATCCGTGCGTTCAATCTTCCAAATGGCGGGGCTTGTTTTGAGATTCGTTTCTATACCTCTTAAAAATCGTGTGATGCACAGAAAACATGGAATGCTCTCGGGCGCAGTCACTGAAATGTCACTTTCATTTGTTATAATAAATACAGTTTGATAAATTTCACACAATCGAAAGAGATTTATCTTAAGGTATAGAGAATAACAAATAGGAGGATTTGTCAACATGGAAATACTAAGATGCAACGGTATCGAAAAAGTATTTGGAAAAGGCAAGAATCAAGTTACCGCTTTAAATGGAATCAATCTGTCTATTGAAAAAGGCAATTTTGTTGCAGTTATTGGAGCGTCTGGATCGGGAAAATCAACGCTTCTGCATATTCTGGGCAGCGTTGATAAGCCTACATGCGGCGCTGTAACAGTGGACGGCGTTGACATCAGCAAACTAAACGCTACGGATTCCGCAATCTTCAGAAGAAGGAAGGTTGGCTTGGTTTATCAATTCTATAACCTGATTCCAACTCTGACAGTGGAAAAAAATATCCTTATGCCTATGCTTCTTGACAAGAGAAAGCCAGATACAGAATACTTTAAAACGATTGTAAAGACATTGGGAATAGCGGATAAGCTGGAAAGCCTGCCAAGCCAGTTATCGGGAGGACAGCAGCAACGGGTCGCAATCGCAAGGTCTTTGATTTACCGCCCTGCCATTCTTTTCGCTGACGAACCGACAGGAAATCTTGACCAGAAAAATTCAAAGGAAATTATTGACCTCCTAAAACTGTCAAACCGAAATTTAAAACAGACGATACTTCTCATTACCCATGATGAAAAAATCGCATTGGAAGCCGACCGAATTGTGACCATCGAAGACGGACAAATTGTCAGCGACCATTCCCATAATACTGCCGAAAGGCATGAAGGTATGCCCAAAGGGTATTTCATGGATACCGCCAAAAGGCACGCGTGCCCCAGAGGGTATGGAGGCGTCCCTGTGGAGAAGCGGAGGTGAGCAGCATGTGGAAGGACTACTCCAAAAGCTATATTAAAAATAACCGTGCATCCAGCATATCAATCATGACGGCCGCTCTGGTTGCCACAATGTTTTTGTCTTGTGTTTGCAGCATAGCCTACAATTTTTGGGCATATGATGTTGAACAAATTATGTTGGAGAAAGGCGACTGGCAGGGACGCATTGTTTGTGGAACATTCGGTTCAGAGGATTTGTCTATAGTGCGTCAATTCGCGAATGTAGAAAAAGCCGTCGTCAACGAGGAGTTATCTAAAAGAGAAGGAACAGTGGTTGATGTTTATTTTAAGAATACCAGGACTATATATCGTGATATGCCATTAATAGCCGCACAGCTTGGACTAAATAAAGATTCCATCCAATACAACTCATTGCTCCTATCCCGCTATTTTATACACAACCCAGAGGATGAGGCGCCACCGATGCTTTTAGCATTGTATGCGGTGATACTGATTATCGTGGCAGTGTCGTTAATCTTAATTATTCGAGGCTCCTTTGAATTATCTATGAATGCCAGAATCCATCAATTTGGCATATTTTCAAGTATCGGGGCTACGCCACGGCAAATAAGAACCTGTCTTCTGCAGGAAGCGATGGTTTTAAGCATATCGCCAATGCTGCTTGGCAGTATGTTGGGAATTCTAATAAGCTTTTGCGTAATAAAAGCAGTCAATCTTTTTGCCGCGGATGTACCTGGCCGCCACGAAGCTGCTTTTCAGTATCATCCGTCCATATTTGCGGCCACTGTTTTAATTTCATTCTTAACCGTAATTTTTTCTGCATGGATACCCGCAAGAAAATTGAGCAGAATGACGCCGCTTGAAGCAATCAGAAATACAAGTGGTTTATTGTTAAAGAAAACCAAACACTCCCGGATTTTATCTTATTTTTTTGGCATAAAAGGGGAACTTGCAGGAAACACATTAAAAGCCCAAAAAAAATCCCTAAGGATATCTTTCGTTTCATTATTGTTGTCTTTTCTGGGTTTTTCTATCATGATTTGCTTTACTACCCTTGCCGATATCAGTACCAGATACACTTACTTTGAACGGTATCAGCATGCGTGGGATATCATGATAACCTTAAAAGATACAGGAATATCAGACTTCGGCTTAACAGATGAATTGCAGGAAATTTCCAGGATAAAAGATGCCACGGTATATCAAAAAGCGGAAGCAATGACGTTCCTGCCAGAAGGATTACAGAGCGATGAGCTGTCATCCCTTGGCGGGCTTGCGCCGGTTGCGGGAACGCCGAAGGCGGATGGACAGTTTCAAGTATCTGCGCCAATTGTTATTTTAGATGACACAAGCTTTTTAAACTTCTGTTCACAGATTGGAATTGCGCCAAGTCTTGATGGCGCAATCGTATTAAATCAGATTTGGGATAGTATAAACAGCAATTTCCGCTATAAAAAATACGTCCCTTTTGTGCGGGAGGAGCGCCACACGACAACCCTTTATAAAAACGACAAAACTGTAGAAATCCCTGTCTTGTCTTATACACAGACAGTCCCAAAACTGAGGGAAGAATATAAGGATTATTCCCTTGTGCACTTTGTTTCGCTTACGATGTGGAGGGACACATTAAAGCAGATCGGGGAGGCTGATGATGACAGCTATATCCGCACTCTTTCAAGCGGAAATGCAAGCCTTACAGATTTAAACAGTCTGGAGCAGGAAATCGTGCGGCTTGTATCGAGGCAATATGAAATTGAAAGCGAAAACCGAGTGCAGGAAAGATTGTCTAATGACAGTTTAATACAAGGCATGGTAATGATTTTGGGAGCTTTCTGCATACTGCTTGCCATTATCGGAATTGCCAATGTGTTTTCAAATACGTTAGGATTTCTCCGCCATAGAAAGCGGGAATTCGCCCAATACATGTCTATTGGTTTGACGCCGCAGGAAATGAGGAAAATGTTCTGTATCGAAGCGTTCGTGATAGCAGGGAAACCTCTTTTGATTACATTGCCTCTTACTGTGCTGTTTGTGCAATTTGCCGTAACAGCAAGCTATTTAGACCCGATGGCATTCTGGTCGGAAGCCCCGTTTCTGCCTATTTTGATATTTGCGGCTGCGATTGTATTGTTTGTCGCCCTTGCCTATTACATTGGAGGAAAGCGTCTTTTGCAGTGTGACTTAAATGAAACATTACGAAACGACGCGTTGGTTTAGCAGATCCGCCGATGTCTTTCACGCAAGCCTTGCCTGCTGACATGCTAGGCTTTGCAGTAATAAGGCGTTTGCCTTTAATTGGCTGTCTTTTATCTTAATGGCGAGGAGCTTGCGCTTTGTATTCCCGATCGTAACGCCTGTTTTCTGCCATTGTTGTTCACTCCATATTCCATTGATTATTTACTTAATTTACAAAAAAACTTTTCAACAAAAATTTATCACAAACGCAAACCGGGGGATGCAGACACATCCCCCGCGCTTCCTATTTCACCATTCCCAGAATCTCCTGCTTGGACACCCCGCCCGTTCTCTTATCGGCCACTTCCCCATTCTCGAACAACAGCAACGCTGGAATTGCCATAATCTTATACTTCTGCGCCAGCCCGGGGCTTTGGTCCACATCCACTTTCGCCACCCTGACTTGGCCCTCACTTGACAATTCGTCCAACACCGGCGAAATCGTCCGGCAATGACTGCACCAATCCGCATAGAAATCCACCAGTATGGGGGCTTTTGCCTGAAGCACCTTTTCATTAAAATTATTTTCGTCCACTTTTACTATTTCCAATTCCGCGCCTCCTTTATACAGTTGAAAACATTCTTTAGTATGCGCTCCTTTATTGCAAACCATACATCTTGCCCGCTGATTTTAGTAAATTATATTGAAAATATAGTAAAATCTGATATAATAATAATTAGCTACAAACTAACAAAAAAGGATTGTGAAACGCTGTGAATGATGAAAAAAATATTAAAGACTATACAATTTTTCTAGATTTCTTATCTGCAACCGCGATTGACATAACCAAAAAAGTCGCCGGTCTGGAACTGCTGCCTTCGGAAAGGATTCCTATGGATGCATCGGAAGTAGCTTCCTTCTCCGTTAAGACCAGCGGTGACTTTCGGATTTCCTTGGTGTTGTGCGCACAGTTGAAGGTTCTTCAAGAAATCGCCAGGCATATGAAGCGCCAAGATGAAGTAACCTTAGGCGACATCCAAATCTACAGCGGGGAATATTTTAACATTATTTCTGGGGCTTTTCTGTCCTATGTCAATAATGTTCAGCACACCCGGACACGTTTTCACATACCGTGTTTTTCCGAAGGATTTTATCCGGCAAAGTCCGTTGACGTCAACAACTGGACTGTCTTGCCCTATAAATGTCCCTATGGGGCGCTGGAATTCAAAATCTGTAACTTGGACGAATAAACGCCTTCTAACGAATGACAGCATTGTTTATTAAAAAGCCAACTATCTACAGACAACAGATGAAACAATTTAGCATAACGCTCTGCCTGTAACTGGAAAGACGCTGATCAATTATGTATGCGATATAAATAAGGAGTGAATGAGAAGTGGAAAAAAGCATTTTAGTAGTGGACGATTCCACGTATATCTATGAAGAATTGGAGTATATGTTGTCCGATACTTCTTTTCAGCTTATAGGGCATGCCAAAAGCGGTGAAGATGCGGTGGATCTCTATGAAAATCTAAAACCGGATCTCGTGACTATGGATATTGTCCTACCTGGAATGGATGGATTGGAAACAGCCAATATTATTATACATAATCATGCAGACGCAAAGATTATAATGCTCAGTTCGCTGGCCTATGACGACACAATCGAAGAGGCCAAAAGAATAGGGGCCTGCGGATTCATTTTTAAACCCATTGAAAAAAACGCTTTAATTAGCGCCCTGGAAAAATGTTTCGAAACCAATTAACGCACCGGATCATATAATCGAATATTCAAGCCGGGATACGCTTTCATGTATCCCGGCCCTTCATCCGATATTCCTTAAAATGTCCCCATCACCAATTCTCCGTCCTCATAATAAATCTGACACATGGCTGTGGTGTCCCTGACTGTAAACTTCGCATAGTCCAGAGAAATCTTCGTCATGGGGTAGATAATGTCGCTGCGCACCCTGCACTGGCTGAAATCTGGCCGGGTATTCTCCAATTTTTCCAATTTCTCGGATATAACGTCAATCTTTTCCACATATAAGATGCTCTGCACCTGCAATTTATCCAAAATCTCTTTTTTGTTGATGGGTAGTTCCGTTTTATTTTTCAAATAACTTATATTCTTCCATATTTTGTCTAATGTATCTTTATTCTCTTTTAACTCTTTCCGCAGATACTCCAGGTTATCCTCATCCTGCATGGACTGGCCTATCTTTATTGAATTTTCACAGCCACTCTGGTTTCCAATGCGCTTGGCCTCCACAGATTTTCCAGCCACTATGGAACCGCCAATAATAATGCCTTTGCCCTGTTTGACGATAACGCTGCCGCCACATGTGACGTTGGAATTGATGATGGTTGACGCATAGACATCATGGTGACAGATTACGTTTGCATTTTCCATAAACGTAAGCTTAACGTCGCCGCGGGCTTCCAGCATTCCCTGTCCATTTCCATTCATCCCTTTGCCAATCTCGATGTTGCCCCCTGCGCACAGAGTGGCTCCCGCCACCATTCCCCGCACAATAATGTCGCCTGTGGCGCATACCTTAAATCCGCTTTTCACATCCTCCTGGATTACAATGTTTCCATTATAGTCCAGATTTCCCACCGCATTGTCCACAGATTCCTCGATGGTCAAAAGCCGATCCACGTTAAACACGCCATTATGAAAGGATATGTCTCCATCCATAGTCGCCAAAAGCTTTGTGCCGTCTTCCGACAGCTCAGTGTTCTTTCCCTGGGGAATCTTCGGCTGCTGGCCCGCTTTCGCCTTCAGTATTCTGCCTGTTACGTCAATGCCATCTTCCCCTTCCGTCGGAGGGGTAATCTCGCAGATCAGATCCCCGGTCAAAACGCCCTGGAACCGCCGCAGACTCTTGTGGTCCACATTTCCTCTGGCGTCTTCTTTCAGACCCACGTCCTCCTGCCTGGAGAAACAGTCTTTCACATGCCCGTCCTGGCCATCCGTCTGGGTCATTCCCCTGGCTATGGCGAACAAAATTCCATATTTCTTCTCAGACGCGATGACATCCACTTTCTCCTGGTCAATGCCGTATGTAACTTTATTTTCCTGTAAAGCGTCCATAATCATTTCCCGAGAAATATCCAAGCCATCGCCAATAGGCGGAAAAACGCAGACAAAAGCTATCATCTTATTGGAAGGAACGTAAATGGCGCATTTGGCGTTCTCCGACTTGAATCCAATGGGCGCCCCGTTTTCATCCAGAATCGCACCCTCCTGGCCTGCGCTGGCCAATATTTCCGCCGCGCCACATTTCGTTTCATGTATTTCCAATCTATCACGCAATGCAGGAAGGAATAATTCTATCGCCTGCATATCATCGGGATACTGCTCTCGGTTAGCCCAAACGTCTTCCAGCAGCTTTTCAACAGGTTCTCTTTTCCGAACAGGTTCTGCCGTCGGCGCCTTCCCCTGCTGAGACGATTTTATTTCTTCACGCTCTTCATATTCTTCATCATAATCTTCCCGCTGTTTCCGCTTAAACAAATCAAATATTGACATATCAAACTCCCTCCTATTCTTCCAAATTTTTTCCACCGATAGTTTGTCTGAATATTCAGTCTTCCATTTTAATTATACCACATGTCGATAAAATATTTCTATAACAATTTATATTTTTACCATACTATATTCAAATTTTCCCAAAACAGGCACAGACCATACAGCGCCGGCTGGTGTATAAGGTAGATGCACAAGCTGTGCCGCCCCAGAAACGCCAGCGCGCCAGGGTCCCACCGGCTCATCCAGCAAAAGATTCCATTATTCCGAAATAACTCCCCCATATAAATCCCTATAATAAATAGGAAGATCCAGGGAAATATGGGAAAATAATCCGTTGAGTAAAATCCCGCGTCTGGAAACCCCAGCCAGTAAAGCCATTTTGTTCCATAGAGCGCCTCCGGCAGTCCACACCGAAGCTGGCTTGCCAACCTTAGCCATCCATCGGGAAGCTGCCAGGTCACTTCCAGCAAAATCAGAGAACAAAGAATCCCGTAAAAAGCCGGAATCCTTTTCAGATAAGGATACGCCGCCGCTCCGATTATGGAAGCCGCTCCCAGAAAGCTGAGTACCCCAAACCGTATCAGCGCGTCCGGCACGGCAATCCATGTGACCAGGGTCAGAACACAGCCCCACCCCATCAAAACAGCCCCCCGCTTAAAGGGATGTTTTCCCATGGAAAAAACAATGCCAGATATCAGAATAAAACTCCACCGTATGCAACCTCCCCACACATCTCCAGGCCACTGCTTAAACCACGGCATGTCCAGCCCCACAAAAAATGCCAGATCATAGCACAAGTGAAACAACACCATATGAACCAACGTAAAGCCCCGCAGCGAGTCCAGAAAATGCACCCGGTCGTCCGTTTTAATATCCATAATCTCCTTTCAACGAATCGTCTTCTTCAATCCAATCTCTCACGGAAATCATGCGATAATCATCTCTTGTATCGCGAATGTACACGGTCTCAATCCCCGCATTGATAATCAAACGCTTACACATAGAGCAACTGCAAGAATTTTTAATCAGCTCTCCTGTAGACACTTCCGTTCCCACCAAATAGAGAGAACTGCCCAGCATCTGCTCCCTGGATGCGCTGATAATCGCATTGGCCTCCGCATGCACACTGCGGCAAAGCTCATACCGCTCCCCTCTGGGAATGTTCAGATCTATACGAATGCATGTGCCAACATCGGAACAGTTCTTGCGCCCTCTGGGCGCTCCTGCATAGCCGGTGGATATCACCTCATCGTTCTTGACGATCACGGCTCCATAGAGACGGCGCAGGCATGTCCCCCGCATAGCCACCACCTGAGCTAAATCCAGATAATAGTTTACTTTATCCCTTCTCGCCATAATCCCGCACCCACGCCCCTTCCGCTATCATTTAGGAAAAACCGCAAACATATACAACTCTTATCAATATAGCAAAATTAGCGGATACGCACAATGGTTTTTTTAGTTATTTTCCCGACGATGTTTTTTTCTTGAAATGTATTGACTTTCCACAAAAAAACATTTATACTTAAGGTCCGTGCAGCCGGGGAGTTAGCGGTGCCCTGTACCTGCAATCCGCTACAGCAGGGGTGATGCCAATCTGAGGATTTCTACTCGTGGAGCTGCCTTCTATAAGCGGCGTTGACGTCTGGGTCTTGCGCAACAGGAACCTGTGAACCGCGTCAGGCCAGGAATGGAGCAGCGCTAAGCAGACCCTTCTGTGTGCCGTAAGGGCGCCTGGGCCGAGCTGGCTGTAGAAGTAACGTCTGTGATAGACTTTCGAAGTGCGGCGCACGGTAAAATAAAAAATATGAAGTTAATCCAGCCCGCAAAGAGAAATCGTTCAAGCCTCCTCTTAAGCGGGCTTAATGCATAGCGCACAACAATGACCTTTTTAATCCCGGACCATATAATAACTACAGATAGCAATGCCGATTCAGCAAAAACCAAGGCTTTTATTTGGGGGAAAAGATTCATGGAAACGAAAAGAAAATTCATCATGAGATTCGGAATAACTGTCTGCCTTTTAGCTATTTTATTTCTTGAGGGGTTGTTTCTGTACTGCCGCTACGTAAAACACACCAGCATCTCACAATACGCGGTCGAAAAGCTCCAACTGGCTCAAAAATGGATTTCTCACAGCGGCGCTCAAACCGCCAACGCCAAGACGCCTGCCAGCAGGGAACTTCCCACTGTAAAATCCATCACGCCAAATGCATTGCCGTTTCAAACCGCGGCGGATTTCCTTCAGGAAATGATTCGTGAAAAGGAGTTCAGAATCCCTGAAAAAAGACATGCAGCGCCAGTTTCATCCAATTCGGGCACAGAAGCCGACCCCGCGTACCCCACCGAAGAAACTCCGCCAAAAGAAGACCCGGAAGCAGCCACCGCCAGCCCCTCTCCCAAACCCAAGAAAACAAAGGCGAAAGCGGCGCCTGCTGAGGCGATGGCCGCGGATTCCACCGGGCTGGACGTGACGAATATCCACGAGTTGGTGGAGCGCCAGGCGGCCGCTGGCATTAAACCCAACATGGAAGGCCGCATTCAGTTGGAGGCGGAATCCATCCTCCAGTATCCCGAACTGCCCACCGGGTGCGAAGTCACTTCACTGACTATGGCCCTTCGCTTCGCGGGATACGACGTATCCAAGGAAGAACTTGCAGACCAGTTCCTGGATAAAGCGGCTCCCGGTACAGTCAGCTATAAGACCGCTTTCTGGGGAGACCCCAGGCAGGCTGATTCATTTGGCTGTTACGCCCCTGTGATCGTAAAAGCGGCCAATAAATATTTGGCCAATCAGAAAAGCGAAAAGACCGCCTACAATCTCACTGGCGCTTCTCTAGACGACTTGTTGGCGGAAGTGCGGATGGGTTATCCGGTGATTGTGTGGGGTTCCATGTATATTGATGAAGAAATTGTGTTCTCTTACGGCTGGGATATCGAGGGGGAAACCGTCACCTGGCCATCCAACGAACACTGTATGCTGTTAATCGGTTTTGACACGGCGAACAATTCCGTAATCGTCTGCGACCCCCTGTCAGGAATCGTCAGCTACGACAAAAACGCCTTCCAGCGCCATTACGACACCCTGGAAAAACAAGCCATTGTAATATATTAAAGAGAAAGCCGCGGCTTTCTCTTTTTCAACGCATTTTTATGCTTCTTTTTCAAAATTAATTCTATACCATAACAAGAACATATAGACCGTCCAGATTTTCCTGCTGTAATTCTTCTTGCCCGTTTTGTGCACTTTCAAAAGACGCAGCAATTCAGATGTGTTGAAATATCTCTCCGCCGTCTTGGACGTAAACGCTTTATAAACTTTCTGATAATACGCATCCTCCCGCAGCCATTTGGCGATAGGCACCGGGAACCCCAGTTTCTTGCGCTTGGCATTTTTCTCTGGCAAATATCCTCTGGACACTTTGCGGAACAAGATTTTCGTATTTTCATCGGTGACACGCATTTCCGGCGGCAGAGACAGCGCCACCTTGGCCACCTCCATATCCAAAAATGGCACCCGCACTTCCAGTGAATGGGCCATGCTCATGTGGTCGGATTTGCGCAAAATATCTCCCCGCAGCCAGAAACATAAATCTATATACTGCATCTTGGTCACATCGTCCATATCCGCCACTTCATTGTAATACGGCTTGGTTAACTGCTGAGGCGTCACGTAGCCGCGGCTCTTTTTCAACAGTTTACGCACCTGACTGGGATAGAAGATGTACGCGTTTCCGATAAAACGTTCCTCAATGTTTTGCCCCGCCCGGATTAAATACTGCTTACCCTTAAAGTCAAAGGGACATTTCAAGAAAAGCTTGCTGATCGCCCGCCGGATTCCCTTGGGTATAAACTTTACTGGACGCAGGGACAGTGGCGTGTGATAGATGGTGTAGCCGCCAAACAGCTCGTCGGAGCCTTCCCCAGACACCACGACTTTCACATGGCCGGAAGCCAGTTTACACAGATAATACAGAGGAATAATGGAAGGATCAGCCACCGGCTCGTCCAGGTATTCCTGCACCTTGGGCACCGCATCCCAGTACTCTTTGGTGGTGATAATCTTATCGTAATTTTCAATTCCAAGCTCTGAGCTTAACTCTTTGGCCAGATTGACCTCGTTCCACTCATCCCACTCAAAACCCACGCTGAAACTTTTCTTAAATCCGCTGGCCGCCGTCAAAAAGGAGGAGTCAATGCCGCCGGACAGGAAAGACGCCATCTCCACATCGCTAATCTTATGAGCCTCCACTGAATTTTCCAAGGCCGCTTTCAGACGGGCGGACGCCTCCGCTTCCGTCAGGTCCTCCTGAATATGGAACTGAGGTTTCCAATAGCGGCGGATGGTAATCTCTCCATCCTTCCAATACATATAATGACCGGGCAATAGCTGATAAACTCCTTTGAAGAATGTCTCCTCCATGGCGTTGTACTGAAACGACAGGTAATTTCCAAGAGCCGCCTCATTGAATTCCTTGTTCATCTCTGGATGGGCAAAAATGGCTTTTATCTCCGATCCGTAATAGAATTCGTCTCCCTTTCTTCCATAGAATAGGGGCTTGATTCCGAACATATCCCGCGCCAGAAACATGGTCTTTTTCTCTTTGTTCCAAATGGAAAACGCGAACATTCCCCGCAGCCGATTGAGCAGGTCCGGCCCATACTCCTCGTAGCCATGGAGAACAACTTCAGAATCCGTATCTGTTGTGAAAATATGCCCCTTCTCGATCAGATCCTTTTTCAGATCCGGATAGTTATAAATCTCGCCGTTGTACACCAACACCAGCGTGTGATCCTCGTTTTCAATGGGCTGTTTGCCATTGTCAAGCCCAATGATGGACAGCCGCCGCATCCCCAGACACACTTCTTCATCGCAGTAAAATCCCGCTTCATCCGGCCCTCTGGAATAGATGCGCTGCATCATATCACTGATCGCCTGTTCCCTGTCATACGTATTCTTTTTCGAGATAAAACCTGTAATTCCACACATTTTTCTAAAAGTATCCCCCTGACTTTATAATTATGTAATCCCGGACCCGCTGATAAAGCAAGTTCCGGGAATACTTATTGGCTCTGATCACGGCTGTGTATAGACCACATTCCCCTTCGAATCGTAAACATTGTAGCCGGGCTTGCATACGCTCTTCGCATTCTCCAACACGCTGAAGGCCCCCAACTGATCGTCAATGTCCGTCCAGCTTTTGCGCACCCGGTAATAGCCGTCCCGATAAGACAGACCGCCTGCGCCGCCTTTGGACGCGGAAGATTTTTTCACTGGGGACTCTATACTGGCCTTGACCTGGGATTGCTCCTCTTCTTCCACGCCTTCCACATCGTCAAATCTGGTCAAATCGTGACGCTCGATAATGGCGCACACCTTGTCCACATACGAACTGTCCGTGGCATATCCGCCGTCTTTGATAATCTGTATGGCCTGCTGGTAATCCGCCTCACCTTTCAGCCCTTCATACCGCAGCCCATCGCCGGACTTAGCTCCCAGCAAATATGCCGAATGGTCCGCCAGGGATTCCTCCACGCTGTTATACTGGCGGAAATCCGCCGTAATGGTCACCACTTGTCCACCATATTCTTCCCTAGTTTCCTTTGAATAAACAGAACTGCCATCCCAGGAACTGTTTTCCCAGTCGTTGTTGGACAGCATCGCCTTCATGCCGAAGCAATTATTAGCCTCTGAGGCCAGAGTTGATGTTAAATACCCGGACTCCAGGATGCACTGAGCCGCCGTAACACTGGCCAGAACGCCGCTTCTGGCATAATCCAGCCGGCACATTTCTCCAATTCTCTCAATCCTTTCCTCCTGCGCCAGGTCAATCAGATCCAACGCCTGGGTGGTTGAGCCAAAAACAGCCGCCGCTACCGACTTCTGCCCGTTCTGAGATACCGTGGGCTTCGCAATGCGCGCGCCCTGCACTGGAACGCTGCCCACGGTCAAAACTGCGCAACACATGAATAAAAGCGCTTTATTTCTTTTCATAATCATTCTCACCTTATTCTTTACTTTAAGTTTCCGCTGTAAAACCCCTTATTGCTAATATTCCCATTATACAAAAAAATTTTCATGAAAACAAGCGCCTGATTTTTCTGTTTTCTATTCCATAGCTTTATGCTATAATTATAATGAAAGTTGTGGACTGCCACATCCCACTTTCATTTCATAAATAATTAAATATCTAAATATCTGCGCAGGCAACCATGCCCGTTTAGATAAGCATAAGCCCTAAGGAGGTTCCAAAATGGAAAAAAATATGTTTAAAATCACTTCGCGTTACGACAAGGACATTGTTCTGAAAGTAACGCCGGGACATTTCGCCACAACCCAGTCCCATGTTACCCATCACCTGGATCTGGCCACCATGAAATCCCGTTACTCAGAGGCGCAGCGAATCGCCCAGGCGCTGGCGCAGGAATACGAGTCTTCCACCCCAGTGGACACCATTGTATGCTTGGACGGTTTGGATGTGGTAGGCGCCCTGCTGGCCCAGTCCCTGACCAAAGCCGGAATTCTCTCCATGAACGCCCATAAGACCATGTACGTGATCCACCCAGAATTTAAAGGCGATATGATGATGTTCCGGGACAATATGCAACCCATGATTAAGAACAAGAACATCGTGATTCTGATCGGGACCATCACCACCGGAACCACTCTCGGGTCCGCCATCCAGTGCATCCGCTACTACGATGGGATACTCCAGGGCGTCTCCGCCATATTCAGCGAAATATCTAAGATTGGCTCCATCAACGTGAACGCCCTCTTCACCGGAAAAGATCTTCCCGGATACGAGAGCTACAAGCCAGGCGACTGCCCCTATTGCCAGCGCGGCGAGAAAATCATGGCCATCGTCAACAGCCATGGCTATTCGAAAATGTAATACATACCTCATTTCGTCATTTTGTCAAGAAACACTTAAAAACTTTGTCTGATTCCCCTATGGTTTCTTTTCGACGCCTCTTATATACTGGTAAGCAGGTGAAAGCAGAAACTCAGAAATGAAATCGGAGGAGATAAAATGGCAAGTATATCACTACAGCACATTAATAAGACTTATTCCAACGGGTATGAAGCGGTTAAAGACTTCAATCTGGAAATTGAAGATAAAGAATTTATTATTTTTGTAGGTCCGTCCGGATGCGGAAAATCCACCACACTGCGTATGGTTGCCGGACTGGAAGAAATCAGCAGCGGAACCTTGAAGATTGACGGCAAAGTCATGAACGACGCAGAGCCAAAAGACAGAAATATTGCAATGGTATTCCAGAACTACGCTCTGTACCCCCATATGACCGTAGCTCAGAACATGGCGTTTGGATTAAAACTGCGCAAAGTTCCTCAGGAGCAGATTGACAAAATGGTAAAAGAAGCGGCAAAAATCCTGGATCTGGAAAAACTTCTGGACCGTAAGCCAAAAGCTCTTTCCGGTGGCCAGCGTCAGCGTGTTGCCATGGGACGCGCCATCGTCCGCGAACCCAAAGTTTTCCTGATGGACGAACCGCTGTCCAACTTGGACGCCAAGCTGCGTGTGCAGATGCGTATTGAGATTTCCAAACTGCATCAAAGACTGGGTTCCACCATTATCTATGTAACCCATGACCAGACAGAAGCTATGACTCTGGGAACCAGAATCGTTGTTATGAAAGACGGCATTGTACAGCAGGTGGCTTCCCCATCGAAACTGTACTCTGAGCCAGACAACAAATTCGTGGCTGGATTCATCGGCTCTCCACAGATGAACTTCTTAGACGGCAGCATAGTTCAAGAGGACGGAGAACTGAAATTCAAGATTCAGAACTACAGCCTCTCCATCCCTGGTTCCAAAGCGAAAGCGCTGAAAGACAAAGGGTATGTGGGCAAGAAAGTGTGCTTAGGCATTCGTCCAGAAGATATTTACGATTCCCAGATGTTCATTGAGTCTTCTCCTGGAAGCGTCATGGATTCCACCATCAAAGTTTACGAGCTTTTGGGCGCAGAAGTGTACCTGTACTTTGATCTAGGCGACACACAGATCACGGCTCGGGTAGACCCGCGTACAACTGCCAGATCCGGCGATCCTATTAAATTTGCCCTTGATATGGAAAAAGCGCACTTCTTTGACGCAGAGACAGAAATAACGATTGTAAACTAATAGCCATCAGCCATGGATCGGCGGGGCATTCCCCCGCCGTTTCGTCATGCGCTCATATATTTTAAGAAGGAAGTGAAACCTTGACCGTCCACCACTCTTTTGAAAAGTCCTTATACAAATGGAAAGATATCAGCGGCCTTAACTTCGCGCTGCTGACTCCCGAAGGAAAAGAAATCGTAAACACCGGTTCGAAAAAACTGCCAGTTCGTGAGAAATTAGAAGAATTCCTGGAACAAGACGCCGTCTCCAAAGCGGCGGGAACTCTGCATTATTTCAAAGTATGCCATCAGGAAGAACTGATCGGCCTGCTTCTCGTCTGGGGAAAAGGCGTTTCCTCCCATACCATCGGCGAACTGGCCGTCTGCCAACTGGAAGAACTGGCCGAGGCATACAGTCAGCGCACCGACAAAAACACATATATGCAAAACCTGCTCCTGGGCAACTACACCTCGGTAGATGCCTTCAATGGGGCAAAAAGGCTGAAAATCCCCCAACAATGCCCTCGTGCAGTCCTTCTAGTCCAGACAAAACAGCCCAAAGATGAAAACGCCCTGTCCATGGTCAAAAACCTGTTTACCGCCAGGACCGGGCATTATATCACTTATATGGACGACGGCCTGATTATCGTCATCAAAGAACTCTCCCCCGGCGAAGACTCCAGCTCCCTGGAAAACGCCGCCAAAACCCTGGTGGACATGCTGAATGCCGAAGCCATGACCCAGGCATGGGTGGGCTACAGCAGCATCGCCGATGATTTAAGCCAGCTCCCCGACGCATACCGCGAAGCGCAAACCGCACTGACCGTGGGAAAAATCTTCTACAGCGAGCGGAACATTTTCCCCTACAGCCACCTAGGTCTCGGCCATTTAATCTACCAACTTCCCCTGTCCGCCTGTGAAAAATTCATTGCGGAAACCTTCCAAGGGGAATCACTGGATTCCCTGGACGAGGAAACTTACGCCACCATACGGACTTTCTTTGAAAACAATCTGAACCTTTCCGAAACGGCCCGGCAACTCTATGTGCACCGAAACACGCTGGTCTACCGCTTCGAAAAGCTCCAGAAAAGATTCGGCCTGGATCTGCGAACTTTCCGCGACTCCCTTACATTTCAGCTGGCCATCTTAATCAACAATTACATGAAATATAAAGAATTGCCGCATTAGACAAATAAAGCCGCCACCCAAAGACAACTGGCCCAATTATAAAATCGCCAAAATAGCCGCTCAGTTTACCAGGTAGGGGCGGCTATCTCTGCGTCTTATGACCAAACGCAGGGGCGCAATCCCTCCAAAATAGGGTCGGCCGTTCATCACAACTTCCAGAAGCATTCATCATAATCCGTCACTACAAAACATTTACACGCTCCAATTCCTTCTTAGGATCTTCCTTTTCCAGCAATCCCGGCTCTTTCTCAGCCTCCTCTTCCTCACTCTCCAGCTCATGACGGTGGGAAGCTTCTTCGGCGGTTTCATTCAGGGAAACATTCAACTTTGCATAACCCTCCATGGCCTCTGCGTACAGTTCATCGGCTTCCTCCAACAACTCGTTGAGCCGGTCCTGCTTCCCTGGGGCCGCACCGCCTCTGCCGCCATCCATCGCAATCTCCTGGGACAATACGCTGGCCTCCCCTTTCTTGTGCACATGGGCGCTGTAAATCTGTCCCG
Source organism: uncultured Lachnospiraceae bacterium (assembly GCA_910588775.1). GTDB lineage: Bacteria > Bacillota > Clostridia > Lachnospirales > Lachnospiraceae > MGBC164599. The sequence goes on along the minus strand of CAJURH010000003.1, from coordinate 117,596 downwards.
TCCGCTCAAAGTCCATGGACGCGCTGCTCAGATCGTTCATCTGCCGCTGTTGCAGCTCTTCCTTCGTCTCTGGCTCCTTCTCCTGCTTCTCCTCATCTTTATCGTTAAGCTGACCTTCCACCATTTCCTTCATTGTCTGGGAAATCTGCGTCTCAATGTTGTTGATCTGCTCCTCATAAAGAGAAATCATGGACTGGATGGACTTCACATCCCCGCCCGCGTCCAACGTATCCGCAATCAACTGGTTCTTCTGCTCGATAATGCTCTGCTTCTGGGACATCAGGCTCTCCAGACGGCTCTGCAGCTGCCCCATAGGGCTTAAACTTAACCGATCCTTACGTTCCTCTTCCGTCTTCTTATCATCAGGCTTTACGCCATTCCAAACGCTTCGGTTGAATGCCTGCGTGGCCATCTGTACCCGATTCCACGAGTTATTCGCACCCGATGCGTATAATTGAATATTCATATGCTGTCCACCCTCCTTATTTCGAAACGTTATTTACGAACTATATATTGGTTATCGTCCCCGCAATAGATTTCTTAAATATATCTCCATAACTTTAACAGACATCTTAAAAAAATATAACACAGCTAAGCGCCTTGGCCTTCATGCTGATTTTCATGATCCGTCCAGCCGCTTTTTGCAAAAACCTTATTACCGCACTTGACGCAAACCCCATTTACTGGGGCGCCTTGCTTGGATTTTGCCTAATCCCCCATGGCGTCACCTATGGATTTATGCAGGAATCCTTAAAACGGGTGGAAGCTACGATTTACCAGATTCTCATGGCTCTGGACCCTGTAACGGCGCTGATTCTCGGCGTAATCCTTTTTGGACAGTCTGTACGCATTATACAAATTATCGGCATATGCATTGTATTGGCTGCAGTTCTGTTCATCAACGTGATGGAAGGACGGGAAGAAAACGGTTAAAATATTAAAGCAACGTTAAAATGCATTTCTCAATTCGCTAAAACACTGGCGCAAATTTGGGGAATGCATTTTATTGACGTTATCCAGGATTCCTTCTATAATAGAATGAAAAACATTCTTAAGTCCAGGCGATTTCCATAAACAAATTTACTGTGGAAGCGCAAATCACGAAGCAGCTGGCTTTCATAGAGTGTGGTATCTGCGTGAGCAGACATGCCCATTTAGAAACTATTTCGATTACCGAATTCTTGATTACGAAAAAGGAGATGCAACCATGATCGTAGAAGGCGCAACCATGACGTTCAACCAGACCAAATTTTCCATCGTTAAAGTAAAACCTGCCGTTTTAATAAGCCCAGACATCGAACTAACCCGCCAGAGCTTCCAAATGGTTTTTGGCAAAATGCCCATTATCCTTACAGCTCCAGATTCCCATGGCAACATCCAGTACCACGGACGCAGCGATATTGTGAACTTTCTCGCATCTTATCCACCGTCCAAAATCCCCTGGACGCGCTATTCTGTCGTTTAGCAGACATCCCAATATTCCCTCACCGGCGAATGCAACTATTTTTTCATTTTCATTGATTGCCCCTTCATCTTATGTTATAATTTTCCTCTAAAAGAAATCTAACGCATAGGCAATTGTTTGACGCCAATCTTATAGCCGTCATTTGTCTAAAACAGCCGAATAGGGAGCGTACTCAAAACTTTTCTGAGTTCCTGTTTGTCTAATTTAAACAAATCCCGACTAAAAACCCGGCGTTTAACAATCACCTAAAACAAAGAATCATGAAAGGAGACCCTTCTATGAAAAAGAAACTTTTTCCAGTCCTGCTTTTAGTAGTCTTTGCACTGCTATTTTCACAAGCAGGCGCCAAAAATTCCGTTCTGGCTGCGGGCTGGGATAACCTTCCCTTCACCCTGCACACCATAAACGGAGGCTCTGTTTCCACCAAAGCCGTGTCCGGCAAGACAACTGTCCTGGTCTTTGGCACAACAACCTGCTCCAGAACCTCCTCGACTCTTATGAACATCGCAGACAGCGCCTGGGTTCACAATTCTGATATCCGCGTCATCTTCGCCGAACACAACATGGCCTCTCTGGATGAAGTCCAGACATATGCACAGAAGTTTGATTGCGACGCAATTACGTTCTGCTATGATGAAACAGACCTGAATCTCAGAATCTTGGCTGCATATGTAAAGCATATTCTGGGCACGTCCGGCGGCACAACGCCGACAATCATCCTGATTGACCAAAATGATAAAATACAGAATTTGATGTCGGGAAAACAGACCGCAGACGCGATCAAAGCGGAAATAGACAAGTTCGCAGGGGCAACCAAACCAACTCCTTCGCCGACTCCCAAGCCTCCGACCCCTTCACCGACTCCTAAGCCTCCGACTCCTTCACCAACTCCGAAACCTGAAACTCCTACTCCAGAACCCGAAACTCCTACTCCTTCACCGGAACCCGAAACTCCTACTCCGGAGCCTGAAACGCCGGATGGCCTTGAAAACCTGGATTATATATTCACTTCCACAAAAGGAAAGAATGTACGCACCAGAGCGTCTCAATCACACCAGGCAACCATACTGATATTCAGCAATACGAGATGCAGCCGGACTGTGTCAACGCTGCAAAATATTGCCAACAGCCAATGGATTCACAATCCCACTGTCCGCGTGGTTTTCGCAGATTATGATTTTGCGACAAAAGACGCTGTATCCACCTATGCACAGCAGTTTAACTGCGACGAAATCAGTTTCTGTTACGATGAGAAAAATTACAGCGACGGCATTCAAGTCGCCATGTTTAAGTACCTTGCCCTTTTCCAACAGGACGATACGCATGTGTCAACGCCGTTTACAATCTTAATCGACAAAAACAACATGATACGCAAAAGCTGGCAGGAACCGCTGAGCGCAGAGACTTTGGAAACGGAAATCAATCGGCTTCCTAAGCCCAGCGTTACCGTTACGCCACCCCCTTCCACTCCGAAGCCTTCCACTCCAACGCCTACCACAACGCCCACACCGACTATCACCGTTGCAAACGTCTCAGGATTGAAAGCGACTTCCAATCCAAAAAGCATAAAATTAAGCTGGAACAAAGTGAAAGGGGCCAGTGGATATATCGTATATCAGTACAGAAACTCCAAGTGGACCCAGAAAGCCACTGTAAGCTCCGCCAAAAATGCTTACTCGGTGACAAAATTAAATCCTGGCTCCAACTACCGTTTCGCCGTAAAGGCGTACATAACCAAAAACGGAAAACGTACGCTCAGCAAATCTTATGCATCGTTATATGCAGCAACAAAACCGGCAACCGTCAACTTCAAAGTTAATGCGGGATACAAAAAAGCGACCTTGAAATGGAATAAAGTAAAAGGCGCAACAGGATACAAAGTTTATTACAAGACCAGCAAGAAAGCATCCTGGAAACTGCTGAAAACCACTAAAAAAACAAGTTTTACCAAGAAACAGCTAAAATCCGGGAAAAGTTATACCTTTACTGTGAAAGCTTATAAAACATACAAAGGCAAAACCTATCTTTCCAATTACAAGTCCAAAAAAGCAACTATAAACTAAATTGCAGCGAAAACAGCGTTGTCCACAGACAGACAACGCTGTTTTTTATCGAATAGGAAATTCCTGCACGTCAGGATTTTTTTATTACATGGACTTCCTCTCCGCTATCTCCGCCATCTTCGCCGCATTTAAGCGGGTGTCTCCATGGACGCGGCTATAAGACAGGTATCCGTTCATGCGGTCGATTTTGGTCAGATTCTTAGACCCACATTCAGGACATACATCCATATCCAACTCTTCATGGCCACAGTCATCACAGTACGCCAATGACAGGTTCACGCCTTCATAATACCCCAGCTCCATGGCCCTGCGGATAAGCGTGCGAATCGCTTCCTTATTATAATCAATGGGATAGCGCACATACTGAATTTTCCCGCCGTTGCAAAGTTCCCAGAACCGCCCTTCCAGATCCTGCTTCTGTATGGGCGTGATGTCCTCCGTCACATGACAGTGGAAACTGTTGCTCACATAAGGACGGTCGGACACATTTTCCACAATGCCGTACATCTTGCGAAACTGTTCCACCTGCAGGCCGCAGAGGCTCTCCGCCGGGGTTCCGTAAATGGCATAGAGATTGCCGTCTTCTTCTTTATAATGATTCACTTTCTGGTTGATATACTGCAAGACTTCCAGGGCGAATTTTCCGTCTTCGGCTATGGATTTCCCATTGTACAGCTCCTGCAGCTCATTCAGCGCCGTGATTCCAAAGGACGCGGTCATTGGCTTTAAAAGTTTCCGAATCCGCTCATGGGGCTTTAGATTACCCCCGTAAAAACCACCCTCACAGTAGGCCAGCGGATTGGTGGACGCCTTCATCTGCCCCAGGTATTCATAAGTCCTTTTGTGTAAATCCCGAATCATCTCCAGATAGAAATCCAGAACCTCGTAGAAATCCCGGCTCTGTGCTCTGGCTTTTGCCAAAATCATGGGAAGGTGCAGACTAACGGCGCCAATGTTAAAGCGTCCCACAAATACCGGCGCGTCCGCGTCGTCCGCCGGGTTCATGCCCCCTCTCTCGTACCAGGGACTTAAGAAAGCCCGACACCCCATGGGACTTATCACTTTGCCGTACTGCTTATACATACTGGCAATATAGCCTTTTCCCGTCAGAGACAGCCAGTCCGGATACATGGTCTTCGCCGAACAGTCCACCCCGGCTTCAAACACATCCTCACAGGGCTTTCCCGGCCCATGGAGATTCTCGTCGTAGAGAAATACGATCTTGGGAAACAGCACAGGCTTTCTGTGGCCCGCTTTTCCCTGGCCGCCCATGTGGACCTTCAGAAGCGAAAGATTGCACATTTTTTCAAAAGGCTCCACGCCCAGGCCCATGGTCACCGTCACGAAGGGATAATCCCCGCGGGAGGAACCCACGGTATTTAATTTATACTCGATTCCCTGCCATCCCTGGTCGTAATCCCGGCGCACTTTATCCCAGGCGTATTCCCTAGCTTTCTCTTCTCTGCCGTTCCAATCTTCGCCGGCATATTTCAGAAATTCTTTGTAATATTTATCGTAGCTTTTCTGGGCGTAAGGACCCAGAATCTTGTCCACTTCCGGCACGGTGAAACCGCCGTACTGCTGGGCCGCCGTGCTTAAGATAATATCTCCCATCACGTCGAATGCCGTATCCAGCGTCTTCGGCTCGTTGTACCAGACGTTTCCCATCTCAAAACCGCCCTTTAGCACGTTGGCCACATTGAACAGGCAGCAGTTCATGGTGTCCAACCTGGCTGACTGGTCATGAATATAGATATATCCGTCCTTGCACGCCTGCAGCTCGTTCCGGTTCATGAAGAATTTCCGGTACAGCTCTTTGTTCAGTTCGTTAAAAATCAGGCTTCGCTTGGTGGCAACCAAAGCACTGTCTGTATTTGCATTGCTCTTATCTCCAATATAGCGGATGGCTTGACTCTTTGTATAAACATCATCCATCATATGAATGAAATCCAGCTTGTAATTCCGGTAATCCCGGTAGCTTTTGGCCACTGCGGGGTTGACCTTCTCCAGCGCGCCCTCCACAATGTTATGCATATCCTGAATGGGAATCTCGCTTTTTCCCAGAGACTCGGCCCGCTCTGTGGCGAATTTACAGATAAACCCGGTCTCCTCCGGCGTAAACGTATACAGGATGCGGGCGGCGGACTTATTCACCGCAGTCACGATTTTCTCCGCGTTAAATTCCTCCCGGGTGCCGTCTTTCTTAATAATACAAACCATCTTCCTCTTCTCCTGTCGCATAATCTCCATCACAGGCAACCGTGAAACACCGATACTATGAACAAAGTTTCCCTATCGCCTGAATCATCCTTCCAACGGATACTGGTCTGTCAATTTTTTCACAATCTCCCTGGCCTGGGCAATATTCTCCGAATCATCCACCACCAACGCGACGGCCTGGGCAATCTTGTCCATGTCTTCCGCGTTCATGCCTCTGGCAGTCACAGCCGCCGTTCCCAGACGGATGCCGCTGGTCACAAAAGGCGACTGGGGATCGTTGGGAATGGCGTTCTTATTGCAGGTAATATTGGCCTCGTCCAGCCATTTCTCCATCTGCTTGCCCGTCTTGCCATTTACGGCCAGATCCACCAGCATCAGATGGTTCTCCGTCTTCCCAGATACAATCTTAACGCCCCTCTTCTTCAATCCCTCACACAGCGCAGCCGCGTTCTTCACCACATTTTGAGCATATTCCTTATAGGCTGGCTGCAAAGCCTCCTGGAAGCACACGGCCTTGGCCGCGATCACGTGCATCAGCGGACCGCCCTGGGTGCCTGGAAATATGGCTTTATCCAAATCATGCTTTTCGGCAAACTCCTTGCTGCTTAGGATCAAGCCGCCTCTGGGTCCCCGCATGGTCTTATGGGTGGTGCTGGCAGTCACATGGGCATAAGGAATCGGGCTGGGATGCACACCGCCGGCAATCAATCCCGCAATATGGGCAATATCCGCCATCAGATACGCTCCCACCTTGTCAGCAATTTCCCGGAATCTCTTAAAATCTATAATCCGTCCATATGCGCTTGCGCCCGCTACAATCAGCTTCGGCTTGTATTTAAGGGCAAGCTGCTCCACCTGTTCATAATCCAAAACCCCATTGTCATCCGTCCCGTAAGAATACACCCGGAAAAACGTGCCGGACATATTCGTCGGACTTCCATGAGTCAGGTGCCCGCCGTGGGCTAAATCCATCCCCAGAATCGTATCTCCCGGGCGAAGCAGCGCAAAATAAACAGCCATATTCGCCTGAGAACCGGAATGAGGCTGTACATTGGCGTATGTGCACTGGAACAACTTCTTCGCACGCTCAATGGCCAGCTTCTCCACTTGATCCACACAGTCGCAGCCGCCATAAAAACGATTTCCCGGGTACCCTTCCGCGTATTTATTGGTCAGGGCGCTACCCATAGCAGACATAACGGCCTTACTCACCCAGTTCTCCGAAGCTATCAGCTCCAGATGGGAATTTTGCCTGTCCACTTCCGCCTGTATTAGGCTCGCAATTTCCGGGTCCATACTCTCAATATCGCGCATGGAATACATAAGCATTTCCTCCATAATCTAAAAAAACCCTGTGACATCTATCTACATTATATCTGGAACCCTGTCACGCGTCAACCTAATAAACACAAATATCCGTGTAGGGAAAACACGTCGGTTATGCCGAAAAGTAAGAAATGCGTTTTCAAACATAGAATGGAAATTGAAACACGCCCCGAAATGTGGTAAAATATTTTTTAGAATAAAACAGATATTCCCATCACAGACAGACGATAAGCTCTCTATAAATTCGAGGAGGACATAAAAAACATGAGAAATTTTGAATTATATACGCCCACCCGGGTGGTTTTCGGCAAAGACACCCACCAGCAGGCCGGACCGCTCATCCTGGAACTGGACTGCAAAAAAGCCTTGGTCCATTACGGCGGAAAAAGCGCCAAAGAGTCCGGCCTTCTGGACGAAGTCTGCGCTTCCTTAAAAGAAGCGGGCGTGAACTATGTAACCCTGGGCGGCGTGGTTCCCAATCCACGGCTTTCCAAAGTCTATGAAGGCATTGATTTATGCAAAAAAGAAGGCGTAGACTTCATTCTGGCAGTGGGCGGCGGCAGCGTCATCGACTCCGCCAAAGCCATCGGCTACGGCGTGGCCAATCCGGAAGTGAACGTGTGGGAATATTACACCAAAACCCAGATTCCCCACAAATGTCTGCCCATAGGCGCCGTCGTGACCATAGCCGCCGCCGGAAGCGAGACCAGTGATTCCTCCGTAATCACCAACGAAAACGGATGGCTGAAACGGGGCTGCCACAGCGACGCCTGCCGGTGCAAATTCGCCCTTCTAAATCCCCGGCTCACCTACAGTCTGCCCCAATACCAGACCGAGAGCGGCTGCGTGGATATCCTGATGCACACCATGGAGCGGTATTTTGTAAATATCGAGACCATGGAAATCGTAGACGGCATGAGCGAAGCGCTGATGCAAACGGTAATCTACAACGCCCGCATTCTGCTGAAAGAGCCGGGCAACTACAACGCCCGGGCAGAAGTCATGTGGGCGGGCAGCCTGTCCCATAACGGACTGATGGGCTGCGGCACAGGCGGCGGCGATTGGGCCTGCCACCAACTGGAACACGAGTTAAGCGGCATGTTTGACGTAACCCACGGCGCCGGGCTGGCGGCCATCTGGGGAAGCTGGGCCAGGTACGTCTACGACGCGAATCCTGAACGTTTCGCCCAGTTCGCCACCAACGTATTCGGCATCCCTTGCGATGGCATGGACTTTGAAAAAACAGCCCTGGCGGGCATCGAAGCCATGGAAGACTTCTTCCGCTCCATCCAAATGCCCACCAATCTAAAAGAACTGGGCCTTACATTAACCGACAGCCAGATTCAGGAACTGGCCTTCAAATGCAGCCACGAAGACACCCGCACCATCGGCATGTTCAAACACCTGAACCTAAAAGACATGGAAAAAATCTACCAAATTGCAAACGGGACAGCGGCTATATAACAACCGCTGTCCCGTGTTTCATCCGCAATTACTACCATTGGAATAACATCTTACGTATCTGCTCCATATCTTTTGCATCCTTCGCGCCCTCCATCTGCCCCAGCGCCCACATCAACCGAACCGCCAGCATTTCCCTGGACATGCTCTGTCCGCAGATGGCCCCGGCCATGGCCGCTTTCACGCCCACCTCGTAAACACCCAGATTCGCCGGACCGTGACTGCACTGGGTGGTGACCGCCACCGGAATCCCTTGTTTTGCACAGCGATCAATGGCTTCCAGAAAGCTGTCGTCTGCACAGGGAATCCCTCCGGCGCCAAAAGCCTCCAGAATCACCCCGGCAACCCCCTGCTCCCGCACAACATCCAACATACGCCCGTCAAGTCCCGGCGTTAATTTCAGACAGATCACCTTCGGGTTTAACGCGTCCTTTAACTGCGCGCCCGTTCCAGAAACCGGGTGCGGCGGCTGAAACTGACCGTTCTTATGAATGGCGCCGTTTTTTATAGTTCCCGCGCTGGGATAATTGACGCTGGCAAACCCGTGAAAATCCACCGTGTGCGCCTTGCTGGCGCAAATCCCGGAGATAATCTCCCCGTCAAATACAATATAAACGCCGGGAAATTTCCCGCTGGCGCAGACCCGGCAGGCGTCTTCCAGATTCCGCACCGCGTCTGTATGCTCCGCCTCAAAGGGAAGCTGGGACCCAGTGAGAATCACCGGTTTATGAAGCCCCGGCAACATGGAAAAAAGCGCGGCAGCCGTATACGCCATGGTATCCGTCCCATGACAGAGCACAACGCCGTCCACATGGGGAAGCTCCCGGTAAATCCTTCTGGCCATCCGCTGCCAGTGTTCCGGCCGGATGCTGGAGCTGTCCAGGCTAAAAAGCGTGTCCGCCTCTATTTCACAGATATCGCCTAACTGCGGCATCCGCTCAAGGAAAACCTCAGGCGAAAGCCGCGGCGCCAACCCAGTGGCCGTGGGCTGAGAGGCGATTGTGCCGCCTGTGGCAAGCAAAAGTATTTTCTTCAAGATTCAACCGTCTTGGGCACCTGGAACTGTCCATCCTTTTGCTCCGGCGCATTGGCCAGAACCGCGTCCCTCTCATCCCCGTTGGTCACAACATCCTCCCGGAAAACGTTGTGCACCGGGAACACATGGGACATAGGTTCCACCTGACTGGTGTCCAGCTCATTTAACATATCAATATAATCCAGCATCCGGCCCATGTCCTTTTTCGCCTGTTCCTTCTCCACATCCGAAAGCTCTAATTTAGACAAAATTCCCACATAATCAATGGTTTCATCACTAATCACATTCGCCATAACTTTACTCCTTATAATTTTCTGATGCGCTCCATAGCGGCCAGCGTATTCTCATAAGTTCCAAAAGCCGTCAATCTGAAGCAGCCTTCCCCGCTGGGCCCAAACCCGGAACCGGGCGTTCCCACCACATTGGCCTTCTCCAGCAAATAGTCGAAGAATTCCCATGAACTCATGCCGCCGGGCGTCTGCATCCAGATATAGGGCGCGTCAATGCCGCCAGACGCCTGATAACCCGCTTCCGCCAAGCCCTCTCGAATTACCGCCGCGTTCTTCATATAATAGGCCACCTGTTCCCTCAACTGCGCCTTGCCCCTCTCTGAATAAACCGCTTCCCCGGCCTTCTGGACGATATATGGCGCGCCGTTATACTTGGTCCCATGCCTTCTGGCCCACAGCGCATGCAGGGAGACGTCCCCGCATTTCAATTCCTTGGGAATCACCGTGAATCCCAGGCGGGTTCCGGTGAACCCGGCGTTTTTGGAAAAGCTTCGCAGCTCAATGGCGCAAGTCCTGGCTCCTGTGCACTCATAAATGGAATGGGGCACGTTTTCCTGGGAAATATACGCCTCATACGCCGCATCGTAGATAATCACCGATCCATTCTTGTTGGCGTAGTCCACCCATTCCTGAAGCTGATTCTTCGTCAACGTGGCCCCTGTGGGATTGTTGGGGTAACACAGGTAAATCAAATCCGGCGTTTCTTTGGGCAATTCCGGCACAAAATCGTTTGCCGCGGTGCAAGGCATATAGATCACATCGCTCCATGTCTCCGTCTTCGCGTCATAGGTCCCAGTTCTACCCGCCATCACATTGCTGTCCACGTAAACAGGATAAACCGGATCGCACACGGCAATCTTACTGTCCGCGCTGAATATCTCCTGTATATTGGAGGAATCACACTTAGCCCCATCGGATACAAAGACCTCGTCCGCAGTTATCTGACATCCTCTGGGTTCATAATCATTTTTCACAATGGCCTCCCGGAGGAAATCGTATCCCAGGTCTGGCGCATACCCGTGAAAAGTCTCCGCATGGGCCATGTCATCCACCGCACTGTGCAGCGCCTCGATAATGGCCGGCGCCAATGGCTGCGTCACATCCCCAATTCCCAGCCGGATAATCTCTTTATCCGGATTGTCTTTCGTAAACGCCGCCACCTTCTTGCCGATTGTGGAGAAAAGATAACTCCCCGGAAGCTTCAAATAATTCTCATTAATCTTAAACATCGCGTCCTCCCTCATATCCTTTTATTCTATATCCATCTGGCCGCTGAACACCTCAGCCGCCGGGCCAGTCATATAGACCTGCCCTTTTTGTCTGTCCCAGTGAATCTGCAGATCGCCGCCCAGAAGTTTGACCGTCACCCTATCTTTGGTATGCCCATTTA
>CAJURH010000003.1:11357-106335 GCA_910588775.1 uncultured Lachnospiraceae bacterium | reverse complement strand
GCCACGATCTACGCGGTGCTCGCGCTCATGCTGCCCACCAAATCCGGGTTCCCGCTCCCAGACCCGCATCTGTATGGTCTCCTCATCCAAAACCTTACAAAATTCCGTGTTCACCCTGTCCGGAAACATGGGATGTCCCTCGAATTTGGGTCCCCATTTCTCTATGTCAAACCCGTTCACGTCCTCCACATAGACCACCGCATGGGGATTTCCCATCGACACTCCGGTGAAATGAAATTCCCGCTCATCCACCTGAATGGGAAAATCCACCGCCTGTTCCTCCTGTATGGAAATGGGAATATTCTTCGCAGACAAATCCGGCGCGCCCATGCCCACTTTCACCAATCTGACTTTGCCATCCTGTACGGTCAACTCCAGAGATTTAACTCCGCTTTTCGTCTCGATGCGTATCCGCTCCTTGCCCGTCAAACCGTGATCGTACACATATTTTCCCACGCAACGGATGCCGTTTCCGCACATAGCCCCCTGGGAGCCGTCCGCATTGTACATATCCATGCAGAAGTCCGCCTCCTTAGAAGGCCGAATCAGAATCAGTCCGTCCGAACCCACGCCAAAATGACGGTCGCTGACCAGACGCGCCACCCGGCCCGGGTCGGGAACTTCCTCCTCCAGACAATTTACATATACATAATCGTTTCCGATGCCGTGCATCTTGGTAAATCTCATTGGCCTCCTCCTTACATCAAACTAATGATCATTTCCGCCGTCTCCACCATGCTGTATCCGTTGTCCATGCTGCATTTCTGCACATAGCGGTGGGCTTCCTCCTCCGACATGTGATTACGCTCCATGAGAAGCCTCTTCGCCTTTTCAATGACCGCCTTCTCCCGGGGACTGCGCTGCCGGCTCCTCTTCCCGCTCTTTCGAAGAGCGCCCTCCATCATGTTTATTGTATCAATTAATTCGTGGACTTTCAAGGGCATACCCACCGCCATGACCCCATCTGGCCCTTTTTCCGCAAGAACCCTCTGGGAAGCCAGAAGCAGCATATCGAAACCGGGACCCATCTGGCTCTTAAGCTCCGTATACAGCATGTCCCGGAACCGATACCCACACACCACAATTCCGGAGGCCAGGCCATCTATGTAACTGAGCGCCTGGCTTCCAGTTGTGCACACCCCAGCCACCTGAATGCCATTGCGCACTAGAAGGTTCCGAATGCTTTTGGCGTCCTCTGGTTTCGGAAACACTACCACTACATTGCTCATCAAAATACTCCTTATGTTTTTATAGAAAGCTAAATTTTGTAGAGGTACTGTTCCAACTCCCAAGCAGTCACCTGATCCGCATACTGCCGCCATTCGGCCGTCTTGGCCTGGAGATAAGCTTTCGAAAATTTTTCGCCCAGCGTCCCTTTTACAAGTTCGTCCTTATCCAGTTCCCGCAGCGCCTCCTGCAGAGATCGGGGCAGAGGACGAATGCCCGCCGCCTCTCTGGCCTCTTCAGACATTTCATATATGTTCTGGTCCACGCTGTCCGGCGGCTGTATCTGTTCCCGGATTCCCTCCAGCCCTGCCGCAAGACACACCGCAAGGACCAGATAGGGATTCGCCGACGGGTCTGGAGAGCGCAGTTCCACCCGGACGCCTTTCCCGCGGACAGCCGGAATGCGAATCAGAGGACTGCGGTTGGCGGCCGACCAGGCAATATGCGTGGGAGCCTCATAACCGCTGACCAGCCGTTTATAAGAGTTCACCAACGGATTTGCAATGGCAGTGACGCCACTTATATGTTTCATAATCCCACCAATAAAGCAATACGCTTCCTGACTTAGCCCCCGGGCATCGCTGGGATCTGTAAATACATTCCTGCCATCCCGGGACAAAGACATATGGATGTGCATACCCGACCCGCTCACCCCATATTTGGGCTTTGGCATAAACGTAGCGTGAAGTCCGTGCCTCTTGGCGATGGTCTTCACCGCCAGCTTAAAAGTCATGATGTCGTCGGCAATCCGCAAGGCGGGACCGTACCGGAAATCTATCTCATGCTGGGCAGGCGCCGCCTCATGGTGAGAAGCCTCAATCTCAAAATCCATCTCCTCCAACGTCAGCGCCATATCCCTGCGGGCATTTTCCCCCAGATCCACCGGACCCATGTCAAAATATCCCGCCTTCTCGTGAGTCAGCGTAGTGGGCATACCGTTATCGTCCGTATGGAATAGGAAAAACTCACACTCCGGACCCACATGGAACACATAGCCCATATCCTCCGCCTGAGAAAGCGCCCTTTTTAAAATATACCGGGGATCGCCCTCAAAGGGTTCCCCATTGGGCCGGTAAACGTCGCAAATCAGGCGCGCAACTTTGCCCTGCTGGGGCCTCCAAGGGAAAATCTGGAACGTGTCCAAATCCGGATGCAGATACATATCCGACTCCTCAATTCGAACAAAGCCGTCAATGAAAGCGCCGTCAAACATGCACTGGTTATCCAAAGCCTTCTCTAGCTGGCTGGAAGTGATCGCCACGTTTTTAAACATTCCAAACATATCCGTGAACTGAAGACGGATAAATTCCACATCCTCTTCCTCCATAATGCGGAAAATATCTGCTTTTGCATACTTTGCCATCGTAGTTCTCCTTTTATAAAATAAGACAGAAAAAGGCGCTCTTCTAAGATTAAGCGCGTTTGAAAACCCATTCCCGCATTCTGCATCCCCCACTGGGCGGAAGATTTACCCCGAGTCTCGTTGACATAGTCCGCTATGACTCCTCAGTCGGAAATAAATCTCCCACCACACGTTGCATGCACCTTGCAAAAAGCAGTTTTCAAACACACTCTAGTGAGAACGCCTTTGTTCGATAGTGTGTTTGAAAAAATGATATCAGGTATAAACTCCTTTGTCAATCCTTGTAGCGAATACCAAATAAAAGAAAACTGGCGTCGATTCTCAATGCCTCTGCCAGACGCATTACCATTGCAAAAGTAGGATTGCCCCTGCCCCGCTCCAGGCGGTTGATGTACGTCCTGGACACTCCCACGCATCTTCCCAGGGATTCCTGCGTAAAGCCTCTCCTCTTCCGGTACATTGACAAATTCCTGCCAAATTCCCACCGCATACGTTTCGAGCCTGCCATTTCCTCCTCCATGCAGCTTTGAATTTCTAAAGAACTTCCTTTTAGAATACGGCCCGCGAAAGAAATCATAACCTCTCTGCCAGCCTATTTCAGAAGCCGCAAGATTTCTGGAAAGGGCTCCACGCTCCGCTCCAAAATGCCCCGCAGATAAGCGATTAATATGCCATAGTTGGTAATCGGAATCCCCTGATCCACCGCGCATTGCACGCGATAGCGCATCTCGCGGGCGTTGAGCATACACCCGCCACAATGAACAATCATCCGGTACGGGGATAAGTCATCGGGGTATTCCGTGCCCGACGTAAAGTCAAATTCCAGCTCACACCCGGCCCGCTCCTTCAGCCACCGGGGTATCTTCACCGTGCCGATGTCGTCGCACTGGCGGTGATGGGTGCAGCCTTCCCCAATTAGAATCCGGTCCCCGCTCTGAAGGGAATCCACAGCTTTCACGCCACGCACCGCCTCCGCCAAATCTCCTTTGTATCTGGCAAATAAGATGGAAAAGGAAGTCAGCGGCACATCCCGCGGCGTGTCTTTAGCCACGCTGTCAAAAACCTGGCTGTCGGTAATCACGAGCCTGGGCGGCTGTCCCAATTTCTCCAGCGCGTCCTTCAAGCCGTCCTCCTTCACCACAATGGCGGACCCATTCCCATCCAGAATGTCCCGGATGGTCTGTTGCTGGGGAAGAATCAGCCGGCCTTTGGGCGCCGCCTTGTCAATGGGAACCACCAACACCAGGAAATCCCCAGACTTCATCAGATCCGACACAATCCGCTTATCCGACTCCTCCTGTTTGCCAAGCTGGGCAATCCGTTCCTTCAGCTCCCAGATGTTCTTCTTCTCCTTGGCGCTGACCCACATCTCGTCTTCGCCACAGGAAGGCTCCCCCTCCATCAGATCCATTTTGTTATAGACCACCAGATAGGGAATCTCCTTATCTTGAAAACGCCGAATCAGCATCTCATCTTCCGGCTGCCTGCCCGCCGTTCCGTCCACAATAAGCAGCGCCACGTCCGTTTTATTCAATACCTGGTAACTCTTCCGAATGCGCAGCTTTCCCAGCTCCCCTTCATCATCAATGCCAGGCGTATCTATCACCACCACCGGGCCCAGAGGCAGCAGTTCCATGGTCTTGTACACCGGGTCCGTGGTGGTTCCTTTCACCTGGGACACAATGGCCAGATCCTGTCCTGTCACCGCGTTAATCACACTGGATTTGCCCGCGTTTCGCTTTCCAAAAAAACTGATATGCACCCGCTCCGAGGCGGGCGTCTGATTCATTCCCATATGCCGTCTCCTTTCTGCCGTTCATCACATTTCCCATTTTATAACATCCGAAACGCAAAATCAAGTTTCCAGATTCCCGCCCATTTCCTCTTTTATCCGACGCAGCAGATGGGAGAGCGCAAACCATACCGTCTCAAAGTGCATATAATCCACCATATTTTTATCCACGAACCACTGCAGGCTGGCTGGGAAATCCTCATCCGAATTCCAGAACTGAATCCCAATGGGCATAAAATCAAACATCGGCAACTGATACGCCACGTCCCCTTTGCCCCATTTTGTCCCGTTTAGCTTCTCACAGGCAGCGGCCAGCTCCCCTTCCCTGTGATCGAAGAGCTTTTCCGTATCTTGAAAAAGACCGCTGCCCACGGACATAGAACCACCCTGTATGGAAGACAGGCTCTTCATATTCACAAATTCTCCTGCCAAGGCGCAATTTTCTTTGGAATAACACAGCACATCGTAAATGGTCATGGCCTCATTGTAATCGGCCTCCTCCCAGTTCCCCGACCGCTCATCCAGCCACCGGACTTCCCCGCTGACGCGGCCAATCCTGTATGGGCGGCTTATAAATCGTATGTAAATGTAATCCCCGTCGCTTTGAAGCCCGAACTTTCCAATCATCTGTTCCTGGGGATATTTAACAAATTCCTTTTGCATCTGCCGCTTCATAATCTCGTAGTTGGACATGCGCTTGCAAACGCAATACGAACAGACGGAGCCTTTCTTACTGGATTTCACCGGACACTCGTAGACCGTCTTACCGTCCGCCTGGGAAACCTTAATCCCCACCGCGTCTTCCGGGTGCATGGGACGCTCCTCTATAAAGGTCCGATATAGACAGGAAATGAAAATCCATTTCCACCCATCGGGCTTATCCTTCAAATGCTCGCCCAGGAAGTCTTTCAGCGCGTTATAAAGCCCCTCCACTCGCGCCTCCTGTACGTCCCCTTCCCGGGAAATATGCGCCTCCCTCAATTCCAGCAACACGCTTCGGTTAAACGAACTGATGGGCGTCTCTCCATCGCTTTCCAACCCATGCCACTCCTGAGCGGAAATCTCCTCCCGCAGCCTTTCAAGCAATTCTGATTTGGTAAACGTCATGCCACAGACCTTCCTTTCCCAAAATTTCATAGCCAGAGTCCGGGTGAACAGTTAGCCAAATTTTAACACAGTCCGTGGGTCTTTTCAACAATATGGCTCCAGGCTTCCTCGTCAATTTCCTCGTCCCGGAACAGTTTCCTTTTATCATTGTCCGTAATCTTTCGTATCACCCGGCAGGGGTTCCCCGCCGCCAGGGACCACCCGGGAATGTCTCTGGTCACAACGCTGCCCGCGCCGATTACCGTGTTGCTTCCAATGTGAACGCCTGGGCAGATCACTGTGTTGCCGCCTATCCACACATTATCCCCAATGGTCACTTCCTTTCCATATTCATACAAGGAATTGCGGGCCATGGGATGAATGGGATGCCCCGCCGTATAGATGGACACATTGGGCGCCAACTGGCAGTTATCTCCGATTCTCACCCTGGCCACATCCAGAATGGTGCAGTTGTAATTAGCGAAAAAGTTTTTTCCCACTTCAATATGCGTGCCATAGTCGCAGTAAAAAGGCGGATTAATGAAAGCTTTGTCGGATTTTCCCAACAGGTCTTTCACCGCCTTTTCGGTTTCGCCAAAGTCAGACCAATCCATAGAATTCAGTTTCTGCAGTTTCCGCCTGCATACCTGTTGCTCCGCAAAAACGCTTTCATCCGAAATATACGCCATCTGCGCGTCCCTTCGCTGTCTGTTTGTCATCTTTTTTCCTCCTTCATTTACGTTAAATTCCTGACCCATTTGTATTTCTTATAATGTCGGTACACCGCCGGCAGTTTCACAATCTCATCCAGATTCAGAAGAAAATACACTGCCAGCACAGGCGCATGAAATACAAACGCCGCAATCATCCCCATCGGAACGGTGACGCACCACAGGGTAACCGCATCGCAGAAGAAACCAAACCGGGAGTCCCCTCCGGCGCAGAAAATGCCGCCAATGGTCATGCAGTTGACGGATTTTCCCGCCAAATAATACGAACACATCCACAACATATATTTCAGATATTCCCGCGCCTGGGCGCCAATCTGGACGAAGTTCAGTATCACCGGGGAGACCGCCAATAGGAAAATCCCCGTGGCGACGCCGCTGATTATGGATAGTTTGCACAGATACGCGCCATCCTTTCTGGCCTGTTCCAACTTCCCTGCGCCAAGGGCGTTTCCCACCACGATGCTGCCTGCGCTGCCCAGTCCCAGACAGAAACAGACTGCCAGGTTCTTGGCTATATTCGCAATGGAATTGGCCGCCACCGCGTCGGTTCCCAGACGCCCCATAATCACCGAATACATGGTAAAACCGCCGCCCCAGGCAATTTCGTTGGCCAGCACAGGCGCCGTGTATTTCCAGAACCGTTTCTCCAGATTGGAAACGCGCAGCCGCAGATAAGCTATCTTGGGCCGCAGACCGCCCGTTCGAAAAGACGCAAGAAACGCCCAGACAAGACCCACTGCATTGGCCAGCACAGTGGCCAGCGCCGCGCCGGATATGCCCATGGCGGGTATCTGACCTGCTCCAAAAATCAAAACCGCATTGAACGCAATGTTCAGCACAACCGTGGCCGATCCAATCCACATGCTCTTTGCGGCATGGCCGCTATTCTTCAGTATGCACAGATAAATCTGCGACACACCCGATAAGATATACGACAATCCCACCATTTCCAGATATTCCATCCCCAGTCCAATCAGCCGGCCATCGTCTGTGAATATCCCCATAAGGAATCCCGGCGCGAAGGCCGCCCCCGCGCAGAAGATAAGCCCCATCAGAAAAGCGGTGCGCACGGCAAAAGCCATCACCTTTTCCACACTCTCTTTGTCTCCTTTTCCCCAATACTGCGCCACAAACATATTAGTTCCAATCACCACCGCCGTCAGAAACAAATTAAAAACAAACGCGACCTGTGCGGCCAGTGAGACCGCCGCCAGAGAATCCTGATTCAGCCTCCCAAGCATCAGCGCATCCGACGCGCCCACTAAAGCCAGCATAAACTGCTGAAAAGTAATTGGAAGAACCAATTTCCATAACATCTGCAATTCCCTCCTTATTCCAGCTTGCCTTCCCTCTTTCATTCATGCTATAATTATAGTGTCTAAACCGAGAAAATCTAACACAATCATCGCAGAATATTATCAATATCGTATTAGCGCGTGTTTGAAAACCTCATTTCATTCGCTCCTTATTTGTTTATTTTTGTTTATCTCGCCCGAACTCTGATTATTAAAAAAGGAGTTTCGCAATTATCTAAATTATTGTATCCATGAAAGGAATCTCCGGCATGATCCAGATTGAACGGATGCAGGATTTCGCCGAAGTGATCCCGTACGATCACAGTGAAATCCCCCTGTACATCCACACTGCGCCTTTGTCCGCCTATCCGGGCATGCGGGCATCCTGCCACTGGCACGAAGACATTGAATGGATTCTTATTCACAAAGGGAAAATGCACTACGATGTCAACGGACAGCGACTGACTTTGCACGAAAGGGACTCTCTCATGATAAACGCCCGCCAAATGCACTATAGCCACTCCTGCCAGAAACAGGACTGCCTTTTCTCCTGCATCCTGTTTCACCCTTCCCTTTTCTGCAATAACCATGCCCTGCTGCAGAAATACGTCACTCCCGTGCTGCAAAACCGCTCACTGGAATATCTGCATTTTCACCAAGATGTGGAACCGGGGGCCGAAGTGGCTGATTTTCTCACCCAAATGCTGGAGCTAAAGGAAACCGACCCAGAGGGATATGAACTGGAGGCCATCGCCCTGATGCACGCCTTATGGAGACGGCTCTGGCAAAAAGGGCAATTAAAGCCAGCGCCGGACGGACAGGAACTGGAGAATGACCTGGACATCCAGAGAACCATGGCGACCTTTCTGTACCAACATTACCAGGAAAAAATAACCCTGGACGAAATCGCCGCTTCTGGAAACGTCAGCCGCAGTAAATGCTGCCGCATTTTCAAACGCTACATGCAGCAGTCACCCATTGATTTTCTAAACGCGTACCGACTGAAGATAAGCTGCAGCCTGTTGGCCAACACAGACAAAAACATTACGGAAATCGCCCTGGCCTGCGGCTTTAACCATCTGAGTTATTTTTCCAAATATTTTTGCGAAACCTACGAATGCACACCCCGACAATACCGAAAGAGAGAAAGAAAGCTTAAACAGACATGACCAAAAAAGAAGCCTATGAAATCCTGGGCCTTCCTCCCGGCGCAGGAATAGAAGAGACAAAAAGAAAATACCGGCAGCTCATCACCCAGGCGCACCCGGACTCCCAGGCATTTTCCAAAGAAAACCCTGGACACAGCGCCCAGGAAATCAATACCGCCTATGCTATTTTGAAAAAAAGAAACGCCCGCCCAGAACCTGTCGCCGCAAAAAGCCAAAAGCGCGTCCCATGGAACGCGCCCGTCAATGAATGCGCATACATGGAGCGGGAAATCCTGCACTATGCCCAGGACTGCGACGGCAAGATTCTAGGCAGTTTTTCCATCGCCCGGGGAAAATATCTGTGGATCACCGAAGAAGATTTCCCCCTGTTCCTGCTCAGCATATACAAATGCGGCAAACAACTGCTGGATGAAGCGGACGACCAGCTTCCGGTGAAAAAGCCCTCCGAAATCCGGCAGCGATTCCAGGCGGAACTGACTTATCTCCTGGCGCAGCAGTTCATAGACGCAACCGCTCTGCTGGGCGAACTCGTCAAAGAAACATCCTCTGACAAAGAAGGAAACCCGATATATTTCATTTCCGCCACCCTTGAACTGTCAAACCGCACGCAGCCGCTATCCGCAGGCGAAACCCTCAGCCCCTCCCGTCTCCAGAGCCACAAATTATATTTGAAAAACCAATTCGGACAGCAGCTGGGATACCTTTCCTTTCCCGACGACCGTCTGTATTACATCATCGTGCCGCTTCTTGAGCAGCGAAAGGTTCAAGTCCGGATACAAGCCGCCGGAATCCGAAAAGGCAAATCCGAAAACCTGCATCTGTGGCTAAAACTGCTGCCCGCTCCTACAGCCATGCCCGAAAACCTGAACTTGCAGATCCAACAGTTGCTGGAGCTTTTCAGCGCGTCCAATTCCGATTCTCCACAGGCTTCCCATGGCCAAAGTAAATCTTCCGCTCCCCCAGAGCGCTGATCCGGGCCGCGCTTTGCAGCATTGCCTCCCTGTCATTGTACAGCATCGACGTTGTGGGATAGAACATATTCATCAGTGCATCCCCCACAATCAGTTCCCGCTCCATCACGTCAATGCCCACCGACCCTTGGGTATGACCAGGCAAACGGATGACCCTGGCAGAAACCCCATATGCATCCAGACTGTCGCCCTCCTCCAGAGACAGATCCGGGGTAATCGCGGGGATTTTATCCTGGTGAAAACTCTTAATAGAGGCCGACCGGACAATTTTCCCCAGAAAACTGTGCGACGACAACGGTTGTGCCATATTATCCGCCAGCAGAGCGTTATCCGCCTGATTCATAGCAATGGGACACCCCAGCTCTCTCGCCAAATAAGCCGCATTCTGAACATGGTCCACATGACCGTGAGTCAGCGCCAGAAGACGAACGTCATAGGCGCGGCACGCCTCCAATACCTTCTGCCGATGCTTTTCACGCCCAGTGTCCACCAGTATCGCTTTCTTACCATCGGCCACCAGATAACAATTCACATTGCCACAGCAAATCCGCTGTATCATACAAACCCTCCTCTCATGTCCCTATATTCGACGCCAAAGGAGCATGTCATCCTGAAACGCAACATCCACCTTTCCACCGTCTTTCAGCCATGAAAGATAGGAGCGCACCGTACTGCCCACCAGTGCATACTGCTCAAAATTCATGGCAAGCCCATAGCCTTTGAACACTTTTTGCAAAATTCTTTCAAAGGGCTGCGGCTCCCGACAAATGGATAGAATCGCCTCCGCCACTTCATGCACTTTATCCCGGTTGTACCGGACAAGATCCTTTATGTCAGACGAAGCCTCCGCGTGTGCCGGAACGAACATGGCCCTTTGCATCTTCTCCACCTTATCCAGCGTTTCCAAGTACGCGGCCACATCGTAAATAAACGTAACGGCGTACTTATCCAGCGTCTCCCGGCTGCTGACGCAGTCTGCCAGAAAGACCACGCCCTCCGGCACGCCAAAACCCACCATGTCAAAGAAATGCCCCGGCAGCGGAATAATTTCCACCTCCTTTGGAAACCCTTCATCTGAAAAATCCGTCACATCGCTGTCCTGCGCCAACAAAAACTTATGCCGTAAATCCTTACAGGGATAACCGCCGTACAAAAAAGACGGCTCCAATATGGGATACCTGGTAAAAGCCGCCTCTATGCCACCAGAATAAATCCGACACCCCGTCTGGCCTTGCAGATACCGATTTCCACCGATGTGGTCCGCGTTGGAATGGGTGTTCAAGATGGCCCTCAGACGCCACCCATTCTTATCCAGAATCTGCCGCACCTTCCGGCCCGCGTCTTTATCATTGCCGCTGTCAATCAGATAGACATTGTCCTTATCCGCCGCATAAACGCCTATCTTCGCCGGACAGTTAATATAGTAACAATGGTCACTGACCTGCACCAACTCATACATCTTCGCTTCCTCCTTCAGTTATTCGGATGGAAAATCACGTTATAGGCCGCGCAGAGCTTGTCCGAAACATTGTGGTATCCATGAGAAATATCGGCCCGAAACCGTATGGACTGCTTTTCCCGCAGAAGAACTTCCTTTCCGCCTATGACCATTTTCAGCGTCCCCTGCACCAGGAAAACGTACTCCTCCACCCCTTCTACATGGGGCTGCGAGTCATGCCGCACGCCCCCGTCAAACTCTATATAGAAGATTTCCACATTCCTTGCCGGGTCAAAGGGAAACAGCGGATACGCCCGCATCCCCCCGCCCTCTTCCTTGATCCAGTCCTTTTCGCCAAGCCCGGCCACGGCGTACTCTGCCTCCTGCTGTTTGCAGAAAAAAGACAGCGGCATTTTTAAGCCTGTGCAAATCTTCCACAACACATGAATGGTCGGGGACGACTGTCCACGCTCAATCTGTCCCAGCATAGGCTTGCTCACGCCAGTCAGCGCCGCAACGTCATCCAGCGTAAGCTGCCTTGCGCTTCGGATTGCTCGCAGCCGTTCTCCTATTTTCAATGAAGCCTGTTCCATGATTCCTCCTATAATATATTTTAACATATTAAATCTATTATAACATACACAGACAGCCATCCGCAAACAAAAAATTTATCTTAAAACCGCTTCACTGCCAAATACGGCCGCCACCGCCACAATTACGCTCAACACAACATACAAAAAGGCAATCCCCGTATTTCCTCCCCTTATCAAAGTCCCCGTCTCCAGAGCAAAGGTGGAAAAAGTAGTGAAGCCTCCGCACAGCCCTGTTTTCAAAAATAAAACCGCCCTTGGACTCAACACGCCGCTTTTTACGCTCAACGCCGCAATGATTCCGATTACAAAAGAACCCACTATATTTATCACAAATGTTTTCACCGGAAAGGCAAATGGCTCCTTCACCGGAATCAGTCCAATTAAATAACGGCAAACCGCACCGATAAATCCACCCGCGCCAACAACCATGCAATTCAACATATCTCTCCTCCTCTTACATTTACCGCATTTCCCCACGCCATCGAACCATCCCCGTCAATCCATAATAAATCCCCTCCCACTTATATTTACACAGTATAACATAGATTTCATCCGTCCTAAAAGACACACGCCATAAAAAATGTAAAACAAGCTTCAAGCTTGAAAAATAGATTTTATCATGTTAAAATAGTCCGTGCAAAAAGATACAGGAGGAGTCTTATGAAATTCTTAATAAATCGAAAGCTTGCGACGCGCATCAGCATCATCACCTCTGCAATTACCTTTGCTGGCATGCTTCTGCTTTGGTTTATCGTATCCAGCCGCGTCGCCTCCATGGTGGAAAACAACATCACCAACCAAATGATTGACGCTGTAGAATCCAGGGCCTCTATCATAAACGACTATGTGGCTTCTGCCGAAGAATATATGACAGCGTTCGCTTTAAGCAGTGAAGTCCGCGATCTCCTTGCGAATCCGGAAGATCCCGCTCTGCTGCGGCGGGGACAACAATACACGGAAGATTTCGCCGCAGTCAAAGGCATCTTTGAGGGGTTGTACATTGGCACGCCCTCCACTTACATTCTGACCCACACTTCCCCGGAGGCCATCGGCATCACCACCCGGGAAGGTGATGCACTGGATGAGTTCCGCGACACAATTCTGGCCCAGCCTCAGTTGACCAACCTGGGAATTATGAAATCGCCGGGAACTGGCAGCATGATTCTGTCCATGTACTACCCACTTTTTGACGGCCAGACATGCATCGGCTATGTGGGCGCCGGGGTCTACGCCAGCCAACTGATGGATGTGCTGCTGGGCCTGGACATGAAGGGACTGCCCCACAGCGAGTATTTGTTCTTAAATGTGGAGACAGGCACATACTTATATCATCCAGAAGAATCCTTGTTGAATACGGAAACAACAGACAAGGGCTGTCAGAAAATCATCCAGCGAATCAAAGAAAACGGTAGCGTCCAAGCCGGTACATATTCTTATAAAGATGAAAACGGCGTAGAACAGTTGGCTGTCTACAAATATCTCAAAGACCGCAACTGGGTTTTCATAGCTCGCAACACGACGGCGGAAGTCTATGAAGAAGTGACAACCGTTCGCATCACCGTGGGGATTTTGTGCGCGGCAGTGGCGATGGTAATTATCGTAATCACCGTATTAATCCTGTACCGGGAAGGCCGGGAGCTTATGATTATGGAAAGCGCCATCCGCCGCCTAGGCAATCTGGAACTGTCCGCCGACCAGGAATTAGAACCGTTTTATGACAGGACCGATGAAATCGGCATGATCGCGCAGACCATCCATCTCGTATGCGATTGCCTGCGAAAGACCATCGACGACATCGGCAGAATCCTGGGCGAAATGGCAGACGGCAACATTGCCGTAGACGTTGCGAAAAACGAAGACTACTATATTGGCGACTTCAAAGTTCTAGCCGAAAGCCTGCAAAGCATCCGCACCCACCTCACAGAGGTCATGCGCGATATATCGCAAATCGCACGCCAGGTGGACAACAGCGCGAACCAGGTATCTGCAGACGCACAGGCATTATCCCAGGGTTCCATGCAACAGAAAGTCTCCATTGACGGCCTGGCCTCCAACGTCACGGACATCACTGCCCAGATCCAAAACAGCACAGTCCGCTGCGGAGACGCCAGCAATCTGGTGGACAAAGCAACCAACTATGCCGCCGAAGCCGACACCAAAATGGAACAGTTGATCGTAGCCACCAAGAACATTGACCAATCCTCCGCCAAAATTGGCAGCATCGTAAAAACCATTGAAGACATTGCATTCCAGACAAATATCCTTGCGCTAAACGCAGCCGTCGAGGCCACGCGGGCAGGAGCCGCAGGAAAAGGATTCTCCGTAGTGTCGGATGAAGTCCGAAGCCTTGCAACCAAGTCCGCCGATGCCGCAAAAACCACAAACACACTCATCGGCCGCTCCATTGACGATGTGAAAACAGGCACAGAATCCACAAATCTTGCCATCTCCGCCATGCAGGCAATCAGCGAATGCATCCAATCCATCAAGACTCTGATGGATGAAATCTCACTCGCCAGCGTCCAGCAGTCAGAGATGATTGTCTCTGTGGAAAACAGGATCAAAGAAGTCTCCAAAGTTGTACAGGAAAACTCTGACGCAGCCGAAAATAGCGCCGCAATCTCCAATGAATTATCCAATCAGGCAAGAACCCTGAATCATCTAATCAACCAGTTCCGCATCCAATAAAATAAGTCTTTGGGATGGCGTATGAAAAGCGCCATCCTAAAGACTGCCAAAAAATTTCTAAAAACAGCCTCATTGCATCCCACGGCAAACTATATTATATTGAAAGCTGGAGGTGCAGACTATGGCTAACGAAGACAAAAAAGATTTCAACGCAATGCTGCAAGACAGCAAAGATATGCCCAAATTGCAGACCATCACCGATCCCAAAAGCATTGCCAGATACGGCGGCGACCGGATGTATTTTGCTCCGCCCATGGATTACGACAAAGCCATGCGACAGATTCCCTGGGGAAAAGTAATCACCGTAGGGAAAATCCGGGAATGCTTCGCCAAATGAAACAAAGCGGACTTTACCGAACCAATCACAGCCGGGATTTTTGTATCCATCGCGGCCTGGGCCAGCCACCAGCGCCAGGAGGACGAAACCCCTTATTGGCGAACACTGAAGGCAAATGGTGAGCTAAACCCCAAATACCCAGGTGGTGTCGAGGC
This sequence comes from uncultured Lachnospiraceae bacterium, assembly GCA_910588775.1. Classification (GTDB taxonomy): domain Bacteria; phylum Bacillota; class Clostridia; order Lachnospirales; family Lachnospiraceae; genus MGBC164599. Next base: position 91,490 of record CAJURH010000003.1, on the reverse strand, counting down.
GCAAAAGGAAAAGCTAGAAGCCGAAGGGCACATCATCCTGCAAAAAGGGCGCACCAACATCCGGTATTTCGTGAAAGATTACGAACAGTCTTTTTTTGAATTAAGCAAAATCTAGAACAGACAGCAAAAGAATCATACAGGGAGGATATTTCGAAATGGCTACAGATAAGAATATTTTAGAAATCACCAGAAAGGCTGGATATGAGCCAAAGGAAAACATGGGGATTATCGTAAAATACGCCCCAGAGAATCTCAGCGCGAAAATCGCTGACTTTTTCAGCATGGAATTTTATGTGTTGCAGCTCTGCCAGGAAGAACTGGTATTAATCCCTTTCGGCGTCTTCTCCACGTCAAAGAAGGAAATTTCCTTACAGATTCCCTATGGAGACATAAAATCCGTGACGGTGGTGGAAGACGGCCTGAACTATCAGATATCCATCACAACAGATACAGACATTCTGCGACTGACGACACAGCAAAAAGAACTCAGCGACTTTCGCTCCTCCGGCACGCTAACCATATACAGCGAAGGACTGAAAATATCCAGTTGGCATAAAGAAAACCTGGACCGCACCCTGGAAGCGTTAAAGAACATCCATCAATAAAATTTATTTTACCAGACAAACCACTCCCGTCTTCTATGGCGGGAGTAATTATTTGCAAAAATCCTCTCTTGAAAAATGTAAGGTTAATGTCAAGTTCCCATAAGATTCATGGAAGATTGGCGTGATAAAATACAGGTAGACACGTGACAAAAAGCATTCATTGGGAGGATATGAAAACGATGAAAAAAGTGATAATCAAAATTGCAACTGCTCTTGTAATTGTCATAAGTCTTATCTGCTCTTGTCTATGGTTTCTTTTCGAAAGCGAAAGCGCTTATTACTACACGCAAATCGACAATCGCAAAATAGCGCAAGCCAATTCCGGCGGCTGTACAGCGCAATTAAGCAACAAACGAGTTCAACTGACCCTTAACAATTTTAGTTTTCATGATGCAGCGCCTGTACATTTCCCGAAAAGTTGTTATACTAAAAGGGAAACAAAATGAAAGGAGCCCCCATGGAAACTGCAATCATCTACTACTCCAAACACCACCAAAACACCAAAAAGCTGGTGGATGCCATCGCCAGACAAGAGGATGTAACCCTTTTTCCCGCGTCCACCGCGGCCGCTTTGGACTTGTCCAACTTCGACCTAATCGGCTTCGCCTCCGGCATCTACTACCAGAAATTTCACAAAAACATTCTCACTTGCGCCCAGAAGAATCTTCCGCCCAACAAAGACGTATTCCTTCTCTACACCTACGGCGCAAAGCGAGACGCATACACCCATGCCATCCAGCAGATTGTCGCCGCCAAAGGCGGGCGAATCCTGGGAAGTTACGGTTGTCTGGGTTTTGACACCTTCGGTCCCTTAAGCCTCATTGGCGGCATCGCAAAAGAACGGCCCAACGAAGAAGATATCGCCAAAGCCGTCCAGTTCTTCCAATCCCTCCGAAACGATTACGCAAAATCATCCAGATAGCTCTGCAAACGGTCTGCCAGTTTTCCAATGTGCACCCCATCCACAAAAGAATGATGCGCCTGCACGGAAAACGGCATCACCGTCCTCCCATCCCGCTCATAAAATCTTCCCCAGTCAAAAAGGGGCGTTGCGTTCTCACTGTTTCCCGAATCCGTATGGGAAATATGCGTATACGCCACCCAGGGAAACGGGGAAAACTGATAAACGTCGTTTCCCATAGGTCCAGTGAAATACGCCGTCTGATTCTCCTCTGTCTCTCTGGCCAATGCCACATAATCTTCCATACGCTCCTGCATGGGCACACGCACCACCTTGAATAGCTCTGTCTCCTTGTTCAAATATGTAAACGAAGTATGAACAATCTCAAAAATAGCGGGCTTCCCCTCCACAAAACGGCAGCGAAACGCCTCAATCTCATTTGCGCATTTCGTCACCGCATAAATAAAAGAAAATGTGAAAGAATATCCCTTTTCCTTCGTTCTCGCCAGAAAATTCGTCACATCCAGCTCCCATGTGACGCAATACTGCGGCTGCGCGTAACTTTGAAACACCTGACAATGCATGGCCCTTTCCCACGTGGACACATCAATAAACTCCATACGCTTACCTCCTCTTGCATAAGGATAACACGCAAGTTGTCTAATGTCAATGAGTCATACTATGTGTGGGCGCAAAAAAACATCTATTGCATATGCAGTTCTTTCATAGCGTGAAGAATATGGATCTTCATAGCGTTTCTGGCTCCCTCCCCGTTGCGTTGCTCCAGAAATTCCATAATCATCCGATGGTCACTGACGGTATCCCAGACGGCCCTTTCACTCTGAACAGACAGCGCAACCCCTTTAGAGATTGCCTGGAATAAGATAGGCATCAGCTTATTCATAAATTCGTTGTGGGTGGCCTGGGCGATGGCTTTGTGGAACGCCTGCTCCACCTCGGTGCGATCCCCACCGTTTTGAATCTCGGTTTCAATTCGCTCCCCATAGGCAAGAATCCGCCGAATCTCCGAGTCCGTCCCCCGCACCGCCGCAAGATAAGCCGCCTCCGGCTCGAAAATCAGCCGCATTTCATAAAGATCTCTGGCATCCACCCGAATCTCCCGCAACTGCTCCAAGTCTTGGGGCTGCTCCAGCGCCCGCTCCGTCACATACGTCCCTTTGCCCCGCCGAATTTCCAATACCTCATACGCAACCAGAATCTTTACGGCCTCCCGCAGCGTAGTCCGGCTCACATTCAACTCCTGGGACAATTCCAGTTCATTGGGCAGTTTATCCCCTGCCGAAAACCGTTTCTCCACGGTTATCATAGTTAAAATATGATCCGCCACGTTCTGGGACAGCATTTTGTTCTTCATGGCCCCACCACCTCTTTCCTTTTCGGGATATTATACGCCACATGAAAGCGCATTTCAAATGAAAAAATCCCTCCGGTGACGATACAGCAAACCCACAGTCAACATAAGCGTTCCCAACTCCGCCAAAGGAACCGCCAGCCAAACGCCCATCACCTGGAAAATCCGGGGCAAAGCCAAGAGAAAAACCGTAATCAGCCCAAAAGTCCGACAAAAAGAGATGGCCGCCGAAGCCTTTCCATTGGACAGCGCCGTAAACAAAGCGGAGGCAAACACATTGCATCCGGAGAACAAAAAAGCAAAGGAAAAAACAGCAAACCCCGTCTTCGTAATCTGAAAAACCCGCTCCTTGCCGGACGCAAATACCCATGCAATGCCCTCCCCCGCCAGAAAAGAAACCAAAAACGCCAGCAGGGACAACGCCGCCACAAACCCAAAACAGACGCGGATGATTTTCCGCAGCTTTGGCCCGTTTCCGCCGCCATATTGATAACTAATCACCGGGGCCACGCCCATGGAAAATCCGATAATAAGCGTGGTCAAAAGAAACTGGGAATAAATGATAACCGTGATGGCCGCCACGCCGTCCTCGCCCAGCAACCTCATCATCACAGCGTTGAACAAAAAAGTAGTCACTGCCGTGGACAACTGGCTCACCATCTCCGACAAGCCGTTGGAACAGCTCTCCAGCAAAACAGATCCGTCCGGCCGGGGCCTTTGAAAATGCAGTTTGCTTTTCCCCGTGAAGAAAAATCCCGTGCCCACAAGCGTTGGTATCAGATACCCGATTCCCGTGCCAAGGGCTGCGCCCGCAATCCCCATGCCCATCCCGGCCAGAAAAATAAAGTCAAAGACCAGGTTCGCAACTCCAGCCAAAACGCAAAGGGCCATTCCCAACCCCGGCCGTCCAGCCGTCACAAAGAGATTTTGATACAACACCTGCAACATATTTCCCACGGCAAAAAACAGTTGCACTCCCAGGTAATCCCTGCAATAGGGAAACAAGATTTCACTGGCGCCCAGCCCCCAGACGATTTCCTCCAGGAACAAAAGCCCCACCGCCGTGATGACCAGCCCAACTATAGCCCCAGTGACCACAAGCAGGGTGAAATTCCTCCGGGCTTCTTCCAGGTCACCCCGGCCCATCTTCCTGGCCACAATGGCGCTGCCGCCAGTGGCCAACATCGTCCCCAGCCCCACAATCAAATTGATAACCGGGCAGACGATATTGATGGACGACAGCGCGGCCGTCCCCACAAAACGGGCCACAAACAACGTGTCCGCCAATGTGTACAACCCCATAAACAACATCATCACCATGCTTGGCAAAGCGAACGCCAGAAGGGACGCCCCATGAAAATCTTTCGCCAGCGGATGGTTCCCCGTCTCAGTCATGGGCCACCCCCGCTCTGGGACCTCTGGCAAAACGCTGGGTGGGATACCCATATTCCACCAGCAATTCCCCTTCTGCAAAGCCTAAGTCCGCATACGTCTTCCGGTAACCAGTATCCGCCTTGTCCCCCGCCCGGTATGTGGTCACGGTGATTTCCCTGCCGCAAAGCAGCTCGTTTTGCAGCTTATCCAGCAAAAGCTTTCCAACTCCCCGGTTCCGGTACTGGGGATGAACCGCCAGAAATTCCACGCTGCCCGCTTCGGCCCAAAACGCCAGAACGCCTGCCGCCCGGCCTCCATCCCGCAGAATCAACGCCTCTTGGCTGGACATGCGTCTCTTAAGATTTTCCAGATACGTCCCTTCATCCAGACAAGGATATCCGTCCACCGAAAATCCCACCAGTTCCATCCAGTCGTCCACATCCCCAGGCCCTGCCAGGCATATATCCTCCTGTCTGAAATCCCCCGGCAAAACTTCCTCGTGCAGCCGGATTTCCCATTGCAGCGGATAAAAAGCCTTGCTCTTTCGGAATTTTGCCGGCGTGGTCTTGTACATAGCCTTGAATGCACTGGTAAACGCTTGCTGGCTTTCAAAGCCACTTTCAAGGGCGATTTCAAGAATGGGCTTCCGTGAAAACGCCAGCAGCTTTGCTCCTTCTGTGAGTCTGCGCCTGCCCGCGTAATCGTGGATGGTCAGTCCCACCGTCTGCGCAAACATCCGGTGCAAATGAAACTTAGAATAGTGCAGAGCCGCCGCCACCGTCTCCAATTCCAGTTTGTTATTCAGATTCCTCTCCACGTAACCAATGACCTGCATAATTGTATCCGTATGCGCTCTTTGCATTTGAGGTCCCCCTTTCATCAATGTTTCCCAGAAGAATGGTACCACAAAAAGGCTTCCTTTTTTTCATCATTCTTGCTTTTTTGTCAAATACCAAATATAATGAAAACCATCAGCCGAAATTTACAACCGTTAGGAGGCCCTATGGCAAATATTCTGATTGTAGAAGACGAGAAGGCCATACAGGAAATTCTTGCCGAATACATGCGAAAAGGCGGGCACGCCTGCTTTACCGCCGACGACGGCATAGACGCGCTGGCCATTTTGAAAAGCGCTCCCATGGATCTGATGATTCTGGATGTGATGATGCCCCATCTGGACGGTTTCGCCGTCTGCAAAATGGCGCGTAAGATGAGCGGACTGCCCATTGTGATGCTCACCGCCAAGAGCGGGGAAGACGACAAGCTAAAAGGCTACGATTATGGGGCGGACGACTACATAACCAAGCCTTTTAGCCCCCGGGTGCTGCTGGCGAAGGTGAACGCCCTCTTGCGCCGCTTCTCCATCCCATCCCAGAAGAGCGTTCACGCGGGCAAGATCACGCTGCTGCCAGATTCCCACCAGACCTACGTGGACGGACTGGAGATTGCGCTGACCCACAAGGAATTTGAACTGCTGTCCCTGTTCATGGCCAACCCGGGACAAGTGTTCAGCCGGGAACAGCTCTTAACCCGCATCTGGGGCTATGACTACGAGGGGACGGACCGGACGGTGGACACCCACATCAAAACCCTGCGACGAAAGCTGGGCGACGAGGGGGCGCACATCGTCACGCTGATTCGTTCTGGTTATAAATTCGAGGTAGAGATATGAGAGAGGCTTTTTCCCTGCGCACCGTCCGCAAAAAAATGTTGATGCTATCCAAACTGGCTGGACTCGCGCTTCTTTTCTCCTATGGTTTCTTCACCCGTCTGCCGCTAACTCCAGAAGCGTCCTTCCTGCTCTGGTTCGGCTTCGTCCTTCTGCTGATTTTGGCCATGGATTTTCTGATGGGCCGTTTCATCTCCAAACCCGTCTCGGAATTAAACGACGCGGCCAAAAGGATGGCAAGCCTGGATTTCTCCACCCCCTGTTCCCGCTCCTCCCCAGACGAATTCGGCGAACTGGCCGCCAGTCTGAACGCAATGGCGGAAAATCTTCAGCAGGCCCTTGGCCGCCTGGAAGACGCCAATACGCAGCTTAAAAAAGATGTGGAAAAGGAACGCCTGCTGCTTTCGGAGCGCAAAGAACTGGTGGACAACCTGTCCCATGCCATGAAAACGCCGCTGGGCGTTATCCGCGCCTACGCGGAAGGACTGCAGGACGAACCCGCCCCAGCCAGCCAGCAAAAATACATTCAGGTCATCATCTCCGAGACCCAGCGCATGAACGATCTGATTCAAACCCTGCTGGACTTATCCGCACTGGAGACGGGCGCTACCCGCCTTCAGATATCCCTCTTTGACTTCGTGGAGCTGGCAGAAACAGTGGCGGGGCGACTTCTGCTGGATGCGCCGGACGCGAATTTTCAGTTGGAATATGAACTTCCGGATCAAAAGATTTTCGTGGAATCAGACCGACGGCGCATGGAGCAGGTTTTGGAAAATCTTCTGATAAACGCCCGAAAAAACGTGCGCCCTGGCGGCGTTCTTCGCCTGACGCTAATCCCCCAGGACGGATTTCTCCAGGTGTCCGTCTTCAACCAGGGACGGCCTATCCCTCCAGAAGATTTGCCCAGAATCTGGGAGAAATTCTACCGCGCCGGCGGCGCTTACCATGGTTCTGGTCTGGGGCTTTCCATCGTGGCGCAGATTTGTTCCATGCAGAACCTGCCCTTTCACGGAGAAAATCTGGCCAACGGCGTGCGGTTCTCCTTCTCCATTCCCATCACGAAATGATTTTTCACCGACTTCACCGGGACTTCACGCCAATTTCACAGCAAGATTCTAAACTCTCCTTATCTCAAATATACACTCTCGGAATCTCTTTGTACCTGGATTTGCGAGATGATTTTTTGTCAAATGTGCACAAAATTATGAGGCGTACACGGCGTGTACGTGGATTAATTTGGGGTGCATCTGGCGAAAAATCAGCCGCAAAGGCAGATGCAGGGGAAATTCCAAGAGTGTATAAATAAAGATAGGAGGTTTTTTCTATGTTTCTTACGTTCAAATGGTACGAATGGCTGGCTGTCGCGGCGGTGATTATCATCGCTATCCCGTTGAAAATCCGATTTCTGAAATGGCAGAACCGCCGGGCGCAGAAGAAAAAACAGCAGGGGAAATGGGGGGATGACGCATGATTGAGGTAAAGAACCTGACGTTTTCTTATGGCAAGGATAAGCAGGCCCTCCACGGCCTGGATTTCACCGTGGCGGACGGAGAGATTTTCGGCTTCCTGGGGCCCAACGGATCGGGAAAATCCACAACCCAGAAAATCCTCACCGGAATCTTAAAAGGCCATGGAGGCAAAGTCACCCTCTTCGGAGAGGATATCGCCGCCCACCGCCGGGACTTTTTTCAAAAAATCGGCATCCTGTTCGAATATCCCTATCTGTACGCCAATTTAAGCGCGTTGGATAATCTGCACTATTTCGCCTCGTTCTACCCAAAGACACAGCGGCGGGACGCAGAGGAACTGCTGACTCTCTTGGAATTTAAGCGGGATTTTCTCAAAAAACCAGTCTCCTCCTATTCTAAAGGAATGCGCCAGCGGGTAAGCATGGCCCGTGCGCTCATCAGCAGTCCCCAGGTGTTGTTCCTGGACGAGCCAACCAGCGGCCTGGACCCCTCCGGCGCGGCGCTGTTCCGGAATATCATCCGGCAGGAGCGTGAAAAAGGAACGACGGTTTTCATAACCACCCATAATATGATGGATGCGGATCTACTGTGTGACCGGGTGGCGTTTCTCTCCAACGGAAGCCTGGCCGCGCTGGACGCTCCTGGACGCCTGAAGGAGAAGAATAGCCATCCCACCGTCGTCATAGACTACTTGTACCAGGGACAACGCAAAACCCGGACTGTGAAAATCCAGGAGCTGGAAAAGTCCGTCCCTTTCGCCCACGACGAAATCATCCGCATCCACTCCCAGGAACCCTCGCTGGAGGATGTGTTCATCCAGTACACCGGAAGGAGGCTCACCTGATGTGGAAATATTTTAGCGCTTTATTCAAAAAAGACTGCCGCTTGCTGGCCTCGGGAAAATTCTTCCTGCTGACGGCGGGTTTCCTGGCTCTTTATACGGCTTACATAAACTTCGGCTACATCCGATTTCTGAAAATGCCCATTTACAACGTGTATCTCTATGACCCGACAGGAACACAGACGGAGACATCTTCCCAGATAAAGACCGTCACCTCAAGAAAAGCCCTGGACGCCGCCCTGAAGACAGACGACAACGGCGTGGGCCTGGACGCAAGTTCCGGCGAAATCAAAGTCCTGCTCTATCGGGGCGCCCCGCCCGTGGACCGCCACCGGGCGGACTATGCGCTGTCCCTGCTGCAACCCGCGGCTTTCGTTTCCCCGGAAAAAATCGGCGCCTTCGCGCCGGAAGAGAAAGCGCGCAGGGAAATCACCTGCGAGTTGCTGTTTTTTGAGTTGAGCGCCGTGGGATTCTTAGGCATTGCCGCTGTACTATTCAAGGAAAAAGGCATGGGCGTTATCCGCGTCCACGCAGTCTTGCCTTTTTCTAAAAATTTATTTCTGGCCTCCAAGCTGGCAGTCTTTCTACTGTGTGACCTATGTTTCGCCGCGCTTCTGACCCTGTTCAATGTGGGTGCAGGCGGCATAGCCATCCTACCCGCTGTATTGCTGCAGACGGCCATCTTGTCGCTGGTCATGGCTCTGGCTGGGCTGGGGTTCTCTCTGCTGCTGAAAGATTTTCGCACCTTCACTCTGGTCTATCTGCTGCTTGCCGTTTTCGCCGCCACGCCTGTGTTCCTGTCTGCAAATACTTCGGTGAAATTTGGCTGGATTGATTTTCACCCGTTTTATCATTTCTTCATGGGGCTGAAAAACGCCTATTTCCAAACGCCTGCCGCCCGGCCACTTTATTATATCTGCTCTGTGGGAGCAATAGGGCTTTTGTTCCTGGGCGTGCAGTTTGCGTTTCACAGGGAAATGGGAAAGGAGGCGTAACACATGCATGGCATCGCATACCAACTGAAAAGCGTTTTGAAAGATAAATTCTGCCTGATGACGTTTCTCCTGCCCCTGGCGGTGGCCGCAGCGCTGCATTTCGCCGGCTCCATCGACCTGTCCTCTCTGGGGGAACTGCATTTCGCCGTGCTGGAAAAGGATCTGTCCCGTCAGACCACCGATTGGCTGAAACGCTATGGACTGGTGACGGCTTGTGAAAACAGAACGGAACTAACTGCCACTATCGCCGAACCGTCCACAAACGTCATTGGGGTAATGGCCGACGGACCGGGCATCCGAACCATTATCGCTGGAGACGAACTGGACATATTCCAGCAAGCCGCAGGCACACTGCCCGCCCTCTATGCCCAACGGGACGCCGCCGCTGCCGCCTCCGTCCAGACCCTGGAGCGTCCAGACATTCTGGCTGGATTTTCGGATATCTTCCCCTCCGCCGTGTTGCTCATGGCCATGTTCATGGGCTGCACATTCAACGCCATGAACATTCTTTCCGAAAAAGAGGACGGGGTGGCGCTTATAAACGAAATCCTGCCCATAACGCCGGGCCAATACATTTTTCAGAAAATCGCCGTGGGATTCCTCTTCGGCTGCCTGTCCTCTGTGGCCACAGCCTGCATCTGCTTTCGGCTGTCCGGGCGCCGCGCGGGATTGATGCTGGCATTCGTCCTATTGGCGTCTTTCGTCGCCGCGCTGATGGGCCTGTTTATCGGCAGACTTTCCCGTGGCCTAATGGACGGCGTGGTCTATATCAAGATTGTCTTGCTACTGTTTCTGGCCGTGCCGATTCTGTATACCCTGACTGGAGTAAACGGTCCCCTGGCCGCCCTGTGCTATTTAACGCCGTCCCAGCCCGCCTTTGCGGGCATCCGGGCATTGAACGCCGGGAATACAGGGGTCTGTGTGAGGGAACTGGTCATTCTGGCCTCTCACTGCGCCGCCTGGGTCTCGCTGTATGTTGTGCTCTCCATCCGGCGTAAAAAATAGACGTAAATATGTGAAAGCGGAGAGCCTCTACCCTCTCCGCTTTCCATCCATCATCTTACAATACACAATCGCCACCACCGTACTCACCGCTGTGGCCACAATCCCTGGCCCCACAATCGCCGCCGGATTCACGCTGCCATACTGGCTGCGGTAGGCAATCACATTTACCGGAATCAGCTGCAGCGACGAGATATTGATAATCAGGAACGTGCACATCTCATTGCTGGCGATTCCCCGTTTTCTCACCGGACCGGGGAGCTTTCCCTCCCGTCTGTCTTCTTCCAGCTTCCCCAGCTCTTCCATGGCTTTTAGCCCCGCCGGCGTAGCCGCCCACCCCAGCCCTAGCACATTGGCAATGATATTCACCGCTATGGGATCTTTCGCCGGATGGTTTTCAGGAATATTGGGAAAGAGGAAATGAAGGAGCGGCTCAATGGACTGCTTAATTTTTTCAATCAAGCCAGAGTCTTTCGCGATTTCCATCAGCCCCACCCAGAGGGCCATAATGCCGCACATAGTAAGCGAAAGCTGCACCGCTTCCTGGGCGGAGGACAAGGCCGCATCCGCCGTGCTTTGCAGGTTTCCGGTCAGGGACCCGTAGACAATCCCAATCAAAATCATAAACGCCCAAAGATAATTCATACAAAATCTAACCTTATTTTTCTTTAATAAATTATATGGCCGCCTCTCCTGGCCTATGAGGCATTGTTAAACGCGCTCCAATATGAAATGGTTTTTATGAAAATCCAGCATCCCCTCATCCCGCATTTTACAGAGTTCATGGGACATGGCGCTGCGGTCCACGGAGAGAAAATCCGCCAACTGCTGACGGTTAAAAGGAATATCAAAGGAAGAACTGTCCTCTTTCGCCGATTGTTCCGACAGATACGACAGTAATTTTTCGCGGGTGGTCCTCTGGGACATATGTCCCAGCTTTTGGGTAAGCGTTCTGTTTTTGGCGGAAACCGCCGAGAAAAGGTTCTGAATCAGCAGGGTGTGAAAGCGGCAAGCCGAGGTGCAGACCGTCAGCACATGCCGCACATCCAGAAACAGCAGCGTGCAGGGCGTAACCGCCAACGCATTGTTTGGCATGGCCCCACTACCCGGCATGGCGTAGGCCTCCCCAAAAATTTCCCCCGGCAATATTTTGTTCAGTATACTCAGATTCCCCCAGTAATCCTCCTTCTGGATGTGCACGCAACCCTCCAGCAACAGCGCAATGGACGTGATGTGATCTCCGATGCAAAATATCAGATCCCCCTTTTGAAAATCCCGCGGACTTGCCGACAGACAACCCAGTATGCTCCTGATTTCCTCTTCCCTGATTCCGCTAAAAAGCTCCGTCTTTTCCAAGATTTTCATATATTTTTTCATAAATTCCTCAATTCCGTTGTAAATACAACATACTTGTGTTTTGTATTGTACTATAATGACCACATCAAAACAAGGAGGACACAAGAATTGATTCGAAAAATTATTCAGATAGAGGAAGAAAAATGTGACGGATGCGGAGCCTGCGCCGAGGCTTGCCACGAAGGCGCCATTGGCATGGTTCAGGGCAAAGCCAAACTTCTGCGCGAAGATTACTGCGACGGTCTGGGCGACTGCCTTCCGGCCTGTCCCACCGGTGCAATCACGTTCGTGGAACGGGAAGTTCATGAGCCGTCGTCGCCTAAGTCTGCGGACAGTCAGCTTTCCCAGTGGCCTGTGCAGATAAAGCTGGCCCCTGTGAACGCCCCCTATTTTCAGAAAGCGGACTTGCTGATTGCCGCCGACTGCACGGCGTACGCCTACGGCGATTTTCACAACAAATTTATGAAAAATCGAGTCACGCTCATCGGATGCCCGAAGTTAGACAACATAGATTACACGGAGAAATTAACCGCCATCCTCCGAGAAAATTCCATTCAGTCCGTGACCGTTGCGCGGATGGAAGTCCCCTGCTGCGGCGGCATGGAGCGCGCCGCAAAAGCCGCTTTGCAAGCCAGCAGAAAATCCATCCCCTGTCAGATTTGCATTTTGTCCGCCGACGGAAAGATTATCGAAGAATAAGGAGGGTTTCTGCATGGACATGGGCCAGTGCAACGACGCATACAGCGCCATTAAAGTGGCCGCGGCCCTGGCGGAAGCTTTCAACTGCGGCGTGAACGATCTGCCCCTGACGCTTGTGCTCTCCTGGTATGAACAAAAGGCGGTCTGCATCCCGCTTACCCTTTTGCATCTGGGAATCAAGAACATTTATTTAAGCCCCACGCTTCCGGCTTTCCTGGTGAATAATTATAACATCCACCCCATCCGCACGCCAAAAGAAGATTTAAAAGAAATCCTTCCATGATGTACAAAAAGCCGGACGCAGAGGAAGGCAATCTCCCTTCTCATCCGCGTCCGGCGCTCTTATTTTACAAAATCATACTCAGTCCAATCCGTTTCTTCTCTATATCCAGATTCACCACTTTCACTTCCACCACATCGCCCACGCTGACCACGTCCAACGGATGTTTCACAAACTTCTTATTGGTCAGTTGGGATATGTGAACCAGACCGTCCTGGTGCACTCCTATGTCCACGAATGCGCCGAAATCAATCACATTCCGTACCGTGCCTTTCAGAATCATGCCCTCTTTCAAGTCCTTCATATCCAGCACATCGCTTCGGAGAATGGGGGCGGGCATCTCGTCCCTGGGGTCTCTGGCGGGTTTCTCCAGCTCTTTCACAATGTCCCACAGGGTAATCTCCCCGATTCCCAGCTCCTCTGCAAGAGCGGCGGCATCCTTGATTTCTCTGGAAATGCCGGACAGTCTCTGCGCCTGGACGTCTCCCGGCGCGTAACCCAGTTTTTTCAATAATTGGGTGGCGGCCGGATAACTCTCCGGGTGAACGCTAGTGGCGTCTAACGGGTTTTCACCATGCATGATTCTGGTAAATCCCGCGCACTGCTGGAAGGCTTTTGGCCCCAGCTTCGCCACTTTCAGAAGCTGCTTTCTGTCTGTGAAGCTGCCGTTTTCCTCCCGGTAGGCCACGATGTTTTTGGCCGTGGTTTTGGTAATGCCGGAGATGTACTCCAGCAGGGAGGCGGAAGCTGTGTTTAAGTCCACGCCCACTTTATTCACGCAGTCTTCCACCACCGCCGAGAGCGCCCCCTCCAATTTCTTTTGATTTACGTCGTGCTGGTACTGGCCTACTCCGATGGATTGGGGGTCTATCTTCACCAGCTCCGCCAGCGGATCCTGCAGTCTTCTGGCTATGGAAGTCGCGCTTCTCTGGCCCACGTCAAACTGGGGAAATTCTTCTGTGGCCAGTTTGCTGGCCGAATAGACGGACGCACCCGCCTCGTTGGTAATCAGGTACTGGACTTTCTCTGGGATTTCTTTCAAAAGCTCCACGATAATCAGCTCCGACTCTCTGGAGGCTGTGCCATTTCCCAGGGAAATCAGCGTTACATTATATTTTTGGATCAGTTTTTTCAAGGTTTCCTTGGCCGCTTTAATCTTCGCTTCTGAGGTTGGCGCCGTGGGGTAAATCACCGCCGTGTCCAGCGCTTTTCCCGTCTCGTCCACCACCGCCAGCTTGCAGCCCGTGCGAAACGCCGGGTCCCAGCCCAACACCACCCGCCCGGCGATGGGCGGCTGCATGAGAAGCTGCTTCAGATTTTTCCCAAACACCTGAATGGCCCCGTCTTCCGCCTTCTCCGTCAGCTCACTGCGGATCTCCCGCTCTACGGCAGGCGCAATCAAGCGCTTATAGCTGTCCGCCGCCACTTCCCGCAGAATTGGCGCGGTATAGGGATTTTCCCGGGTAATCACCTGCTTTTCCAGATAGCGAATCAGGTCTTCTTCCGGTGCGGCCAGCTTCACATTCAATACCTTCTCCTTCTCCCCCCGGTTCAGCGCCATCACCCGATGGCCAGCTAGCTTGGATACAGGCTCCGTAAAATCGTAATACATCTCATAGACGCTGGACGCGTCTTTGTCCTTGGCCACCGACTCAAGGATCCCCCTCTTCTGGGTTGCGTTCCGTATATAGATACGGTAATCCGCTTCCTCCGAGATTTGCTCCGCCAGGATGTCCTTAGCTCCAGCAACGGCCTCCTCCACTGTATGGACTTCCTTTTCATCGGACAGGTACGCTCTCGCCTCTTCTTCGATGGGCCGATTGATATTCTGCGTCCAGATTAGCCGCGCCAATGGCTCCAAACCTTTCTCCTTGGCGATGGTGGCCCGCGTCCTGCGTTTGGGGCGGTATGGCCGATATAAGTCTTCCACCACCACCAGGGTCTGCGCCGCCAGAATCTGCGCCTTTAATTCCGGGGTTAGTTTTCCCTGCTCTTCGATGCTGTTTAACGCCTGCTCCTTTTTCTCCTCCAGGTTTCTTAAGTAAAGCAGCCTCTCGTGCAGCAGGCGAAGCTGTTCGTCGTTTAAGGAGCCGGTGGCTTCTTTGCGATACCTGGATATAAAAGGTATCGTATTGCCCTGATCGATGAGCTGTACCGCAGCCTCCACCTGCTGCGGTCTCACCTGCAATTCCTGGGCAATGATTTGTATAAGATCCATGGGTTTCCTTTCTTACTTCCTTTCCTACGTTTCACAATTATCTGAATTACAAACCGTCATGCTCAAAATAATGTCTGTAGCTCTCGTAATTTCCATACCCGCCCCGATTTAAATCATTTCGGAACTGATCGCTTCCCGCAACCACAAATGACATGACCAGAACAATGATGCCCAGAACGATGCCGCCGATGGACAGACCCAGGCCCACTTTGGCGCTGGTTTCCATGGGTTCGTTGCCCCGGGACAGAATCGCCAGAACAATTCCCACTGCGCCCAAAATCACGCCGAACCCTCCGCAGCAACACAATACCAGGGACAAAATTCCCAGAAGCAGAGAAGCCAGCGCCATGTTGTTGCTCTTCTTCGGCGCGTTGTATGGCGGATACCCGTTCCCATTGGGATTGTAGCCGCCATTGGGATTGTAGCCGCCATGTCCATAACCGGGCGGCGGTCCGCCCTGCCAGTTGTTTCTTCCGTAGCCGGGCGGCGGCCCTCCCGGACCAGCCGACTGATTTTGCCAGTTTCGGTTCTGCCAGGCGCCTTCCCCGTTTCCAGGTGGCGCCGTATTGGAACGGTTGTCTTGCCAGGCGCCCGCGTTATTTTCCGGCGGAGGATCCGAATGACTTTCCTCTTGCCCGGATGGCGACTGCTCTTCTGACTGGGAAGATTCTGGCTGCACAGTCTCTGGCTGTGTAGATTCTTCTGCATGGGTATTCAATGTATCTTTTTCTTCATTTGGATTTTCCAGATTCACAATATCTTTTTCATTTCTTTCATCCATACTTATGCCCTCCCTTTCTCACGCTTCCGCATTATAATCATCCATCTGCGCAGGCCCAAGGCTCTCCACTTCTTGTTTCGGCTCTTCTTCCTGCCGCGCCTGCTCCATCTCTCCATTCAATTCCATGTAAAACTGCACCATGGTCGCCTGCATATACGCCTGCACCCAGATATAGGCCGCAAACCCAGACAACACAACTAAAATCCCCATGCCCAGGAAACTGATATAGAGCCTGCAAAGACGCATCTTATTTCCTTTCAACAGCAAGACGCTGCCCTTTAGCGCCTCTCCCGCGCTCATTTCTGGGTTGTCAATCAGCAGCATATACGAAAAAGCAAATGGCAATGTCACGAACAAAGTCAATACCATGCTCAGACATATAGAGCCCATCACAACCGGAAACACTTGCAACAGCTTCTCCGGCGTGTCAATCCGCGTCACCAGTCCCTGGGTCATGTACACAGGCGTTGAGCAAACCATATTGATCAGCGTCAGCACAAAACAAACCACAATAACCCGGTCTGGATTCTGATGAAACATATAGAAAATGTCGTTCATGCTGTACGGCTTCTTCCTACCTATGTTCAGATATATATACCATATGCCTGCCGTGAAAACAGAAAGAATAAGAGAGAAAATCAAGCTGGACAACTGATTTAAAACCATGGAAAATGTGCCGTTTGCGCCAAAAAGAGCCGTGGTTATACAGGTGAACAAAAAGGCAAACATGGCAATGCCCACGGTGGCCAAAATCGGAACTGAATAGTTCCCTTTCATGCTCTCCCTGGCCCGACACTTTAATTCTTTTCCTGTGTATTTCATATGCTCCTCCTTCATCCCGCACACATCTTATTCTATGAATGATTATAACAACATTTTAAGATTAATGCAAATAACATGTGACTATGTTATACTGAAATCAGCTTCCAATGACCACTGGACGAATGAATAGAAATTAGAAAAATCTTATGAATGTGATGGAAAATACCGAACAGAGAAAAATATTTCTGACCAGCCTGGCGCTGGCCTCCGCCGCTGGCGGACTGATTTTATTTATGTGGGCCGCACACATTTCTGTGCCCCCCTGCGTCTTTCTGCGGCTGACAGGACTGTACTGCCCGGGATGCGGTGGCACCCGCGCCTGCATCGCCCTGTTGCACGGACAACTGCTGCGCTCTGTCTATTATCACCCTGTGGTGGTCTATGGCGCGGCAATGTATCTGGCGTACGCGACCCGTAATCTCCTAGCGCTGTTGGCCATCGCCGCCAAACGCCCCGGCGCTTTTCGCGGAAAGTTTATCCGCGCCGCAGGCGCATGGCTTGCCAAACGGCCCCAGGGCATGGCTTTTCGCAATGGCTATCTCTATGGAGCGATTGCAATTATTTTGCTAAATTGGGCTTGTAAGAACCTGTTTCACCTGCCCATGTGATTTTTCGAAATTATACACGATTAATCCGCCAGACCGAACGCGTCATGCACCGCTTTGATGGCGCGCTCGCCCTGGGACTCTTCAATGAGCACCGTGATGCGTATCTCAGACGTGGAAATCATGTTGATGTTCACATTGGCATTATAAAGCGTCTCGAACATTCTGGCCGCCACACCCGGATTGCTCATCATGCCCGCTCCCACGATGGACAATTTGGCAATCTTCGTCTCGCTCTCGATGCGGTCAAAGGCCAGACGCGATTTGTTTTCCTGCAAAGTAGCCATGGTCTCTTCAATATCCTCGTCGTCCACCGTAAAGGAAATGTCCTTGGTGCCATCGCGGCCAATAGATTGCAGAATCACATCCACATTGATATTTTTCCTGGCCAGACAGTCAAACACTTTAAAGGCGATTCCCGGCTCATCCTTCAGCCCCACAATGGCCACCCGGTCCGCCTTTCTGTCCAATGCAACTCCACTTACCAGCATTCTCTCCACGTTCACATCCTCCTTTACCACGGTTCCTTCTTCATTATTCAAACTTGAGCGCACAACCAGAGTTACGCCATACTTCTTGGCCATTTCAACAGAACGGTTGTGCAGCACGCCGGCCCCCAGCGTGGCCAGATCGAGCATCTCGTCATAGGTGATTTCTTTCAGCTTCCTGGCTGTGGGCACCAGCCTGGGGTCCGCTGTGTAAATGCCGTCCACGTCTGTGTAAATCTCGCAGGCGTCCGCCCGAAGAGCCGCGGCCAGCGCCACCGCTGTGGTGTCCGACCCGCCCCGACCCAGCGTCGTATAATCGTCGTACTTATTAATCCCCTGGAAGCCTGTCACCACCACGATTTTCCGGCTCTCCAGCTCTGTGCGCAGACGCTCTGTGTCAATCCTTTTCAAACGGGCATTTCCATAGGCGCTGGTGGTGTGCATGGTCACCTGAAAAGCATTCAGGGACACTGCCGGCACACCTAAGTGATTCAGCGCCATCGCCATCAGCGCCACAGACATCTGCTCCCCGATGGTGAACAGCATATCCATTTCCCTTTTGGGGGGCTTAGGGGTGATATCCTGCGCCATATCCACCAGTTCGTCTGTATATTTCCCCATGGCTGACAGGACAACCACCACATCGTTTCCCTTTTTATAATCTTCTATGCAGCGCTTGGCCACATTGAAAATCCGCTCTTTATTGGCAACGGACGTCCCTCCAAATTTCTTTACAACTAACATGCCTTTCTCCTCTATATCAAACAGATTCAATTTCTTTTAATTTTCCTGAAATAAATATCTCATCATATCCCATCCGTGGGCAATCTTGTTTCCGCTTTCCATTGCCTGGTCTTCCTGGTACTTCCACTGCCTGTTCTGGATGGATGTGCTGTCATACAGCAGATACGGAACCGGGGAGCTTGTATGGGTGCGCAAACGCACTGGCGTGGGATGGTCGGGCATAACCAGCATCCGGTAATCCTCTCCCGCCTTCTCAAGCCCTTCTCTCACCAGACGAATCACCCGCTGGTCCAGGTACTCAATGGCTTTTATCTTGCGCTCCGCGCTGCCCTGATGGCCCATCTCGTCGGGAGCTTCCACATGCACATATACAAAATCATAGCCGTCTTCAGTCAGCGCTTTTACCGCCGCCTGGGCTTTTCCTTCATAGTTGGTGTCCAACCCCGCGTTGGCGCCTTCCACAATAATGTTGTCCATCCCGGCTCCCACGGCGATTCCTTTTAACAAATCCACCGCCGAAATCATCGCGCCTTTCTTGTGATGCGCCTCCTGGAAAGAGGACAGTCCCGGCTTTGTGCCCGCGCCCCAGAACCAGAAGCTGTTGGCCGGATTTAAGCCTTTTGCCTTGCGCTCTTTGTTTAACGGGTGGTCTTTCAAAATCTCATAGCTGCGCTTCTGCATCTCTAACAGCTTATCTTCTTTGGGCAGATACTGTCCGATTTTCTGCTCCAGCACATCGTGAGGAGCCGTCAATTCCGCTACAGTCCCGTTTTTCCAAATGAGGCAGTGGCGATAGCCGGTTCCCACATAGAACTGGTACATCTCATCGGCCATCTGACTGGTCACCGCCTCCATAAGAACCTGCGCATCCTTTGTACTGATTTCGCTGGAGCTGTGGTCCAAGATGGTCTGTTCTTCGTAAGGCGCGTCATCCTCCGTCAGCGTAACCATGTTGCACCGCAAAGCCACGTCGCCTTCCTTCATGGCCACGCCGATGCTTAAGGCTTCCAGCGGAGAACGCCCGGTGTAATACTGTCTGGGGTTGTAGCCCAGCACAGACAGGTTGGCTGTGTCGCTGCCCGGATGCATTCCTTCGGGAATGGTGTGCACCAGCCCAATTTCTCCCTTTGCCGCCAAATCATCCATGGCTGGCGTTTTGGCATATGCCAGCGGCGTCTGTCCGCCCAGCGCTTCCACTGGTTCATCGGCCATGCCATCCCCTAAAATCACTACATATTTCATCTCTCACGTCCCCTTTCGTCTACAATGCTTTCTAAGCTTTATTCTCTTCCCAGTATTTTTAAGTAATGTATTCCCTGCTGCTGCTCAATATCTTCCACCATTGCCTGCGCATCCCCGGCGCCCGGAAGAATATCCACGCTTAATGTGAGCATGGCCACTCCGTTTATGGGAATGCTATGGTGTATGGTCAGAATATTTCCATGAAAACGCGCAATCGTCGCTAACACATCGGATAGCAGGCCCGGCTTATCATCCATCTGTATGATGAATGTGATGGTCTTCCCCTTGGTCTCCGCATGAAAGGGAAAAATGTCGTCCTTATATTTGTAAAAAGAACTCCTGCTGATTCCCACCATATCAGTGGCTTCCTGCACTGTCTCCGCTTTACCGGACTCCAGCAGCTTCTTAGCTTCCACCACCAGCGCCAGCACTTCTGGCACCGCTTTCTCCCGAACCACATAATATTTCTGGCGTTTCGGAACATTTTCCATATATTGCACATCCCTTTGTTTGTATATCAAATACATTTGTATTTCAACGAAAGATATATTAGCACACTCTCTTCCAATTCGCAAGTCTTTTTTCTACAAAATTCTCTGTCTTATACGCACGCTATTTGACGATACATAACAAATACAATATGGGCGCAGGAGGCATCCCCCCACGCCCATATCTTCCCGCTACTGTCCCGTAGCCATGAATTTTAAATATGCATTGATAAACGGGTCCAGGTTGCCGTCCAGAACGCCTTCCACATTGCCGATTTCCTGTCCCGTCCTGTGGTCTTTTACCATAGTATAGGGCTGCATCACGTACGACCGGATCTGATTTCCCCAGCCGATCTCCGTAACTTCCCCCCGGATGCCCGATAGTTTTTCCTGGTTTTCCTGCTGTTTTAACAGGTACAACTTGGCTTTTAACATCTGCATCGCTTTATCTTTATTCATATGCTGGGAGCGTTCGTTTTGACACTGCACCACTATTCCTGTGGGAAAATGCGTGATGCGAATAGCTGACGAAGTCTTGTTAATGTGCTGGCCTCCGGCGCCGCTGGACCGATAGGTGTCTATGCGGATATCGTCGTCTTTTACCTCTATATCCAGGTCTTCCTCAATATCCGGCATCACGTCGCAAGAAACGAAGGAAGTCTGACGCTTGCCCGCCGCGTTAAATGGCGAGATGCGCACCAGGCGGTGCACGCCTTTCTCCGACTTCAGATATCCGTAGGCGTTTTCCCCTTTCACTTCGAAGGTCACCGACTTGACGCCGGCTTCATCCCCATCCAGATAGTCCAAAACTTCTATATCAAAACCTTTTCGCTCTCCCCAGCGGGTGAACATCCGGTAGAGCATACTGGCCCAGTCACAAGATTCTGTGCCGCCGGCTCCCGCATGCAAAGTGACAATGGCAGAGCTTGCGTCGTATTCGCCGGACAACAGCGTCTTCATGCGGATGGCCTCAAAGCGCTCCTGAAATTCATCCAACATTTCCTGAATCTCCGGTATCACGTCCGGGTCCTGATCCTCATATCCCATCTCAATCAGGGTTTCCATGTCCTCCATCTGACCCTGCAGCTTCTGATACGTCTCCAGATCGTCTTTCAGACGCTTCAGCTCCTTGGTCATTTCCTGGGAACGCTGGGGATCATCCCAGAAGTCTGGCGCCTCCATTTCCCGTTCCAATTCCTCGATTCGCTTCTCTTTGACAGCCAGGTTAAAGTGAATCCCTCACTTCCACCAGCGGCTCTGTGTAAGAATTCAAAATCGTTTTAAATCCATCTAACTCAACCACAGTTTCACCTTCTTTCCTATATTGAGCGGCGCCTTCCCACCGCCATGCCCTCTACCATACCACATTTTGTAAATGAAGGCAACTCCACTTTACAAAGAAGCGGCGTAAGCAAACCGCTGGAGACTGGTATGCCTTATATTAACTGTATATTGATATTTACCACCCTTATAACATAATATTATAAATATATGCAAAGTGAGGCGCGCAAGGAGCGCAAATGGGTTTTCAAATACGCCTTAGAAAGATGGTTTTAATTTACTGAGCGTTTACTGGATGGAAAGGACAACGCTCATTGATGCACTGGTTATTTTGTTCGAACCAGTCACAGCCGATCTTTTCGGTTATCTCCAGCTCAGCGCCAAACTTTTCGCGGATGAAATCAACAGCCTCCAGGATGGCGATCCGAGAATTACGCTTACAGCAGCGTGGTCCGCCAATCTTAGCCTCTCGCGCCAAAACGCGGGAGGTCATCTCGTTGCACCAACTCCAAGTCTCGGTGGATAACGGGCTGGAACCGGTCAGGATTGAGATGCATATGCCGGTACTGATTGCAGCGCCGCAACTCCCCCATAAACCACAGATGCCGCCTGGGACCTGTCGACCACGGTTCTGCATCTCCAGCAAAGCTGGCTGCAAATCCACCTCACCGCCAGCGTTCTTACATGCAGTCAACAGACTGGCGCCAACCAGAACATGATGCTCGGGACCATGCATATGGCAAAAAGGCAGATTCATCAGCTTGTCCAGAATCTCCATGGGATTCCTGGAAGTTTCGTTTAGGCAGATCCCCAGAAAACTGTCCATGCCTGACATATGGCATTCGCTGCAAACATAATGCCCGTTGGCGCAGCGGCAATTACTGATTTCGACCTTCTGGCATAGGACGCATTTCATCTCCTCGGCGGCTTCCAGATAAACCAGACGCTCTTTACAAATCAGACATTCTTCGTTGTTTCTTTCGTGCATTATGGACTCCTTTCTTGCGTAAATTCCGCTAAGCGGTTATGCAATGGGCGCGCAGGGAAACGTTGCCCTTCATTTTCTGTGGGAAAAACCGTTCACGTGTCATGACAAAGAAGCGAATACTTTCATGGCCTTCCTCACGTCCGCTTTCATGGCTTCTTTTCCCCAAATGGCCACATCGTGGAAGTATACAATATCCTCCTCAGCCGCGCACTGGTCTTTCACCGCCTGACCGCCGGCTTTCGCCGCATAGGTGTAATAATTGATTTTGCGCACGCCTCTTTCGATGCACTGGCGGAAATCCTCTGCGCTCACGCCGGAACCGCCATGCATCACCACCGGAATGTGGGCCTTCTTTCGGATGGCGCTGATAATGTCAAAATCCAGTTTCGGCTCGGTCAGATACAGGCCGTGAACCGTTCCGAATGAGCAGGCCAGAGCGTCAATCCCTGTGCGCTCCACGAACTCCTGGGCCTCGTCTGGGTCGGTATACAAAGAAGCCACCGCCTCCCCCTCGGCGCCCACGCTGCCGAATTCTTCCCGGCCCATGGAACCTATTTCCGCTTCCACCGACGCGCCGTAATCGGCCGCTATCTCCACCGCCATGCGGGTGTTGGCCACATTTCTCTCAAAATCCAGCACAGAGCCGTCGTACATGACGGAAGTGAAGCCCATGTCCAAAGATTTCTTAATATAATCCAGATCCTCGCCGTGATCCAGATGCACGCATACCGGCACGCTGGCGCGCTCAGCCATCATCACCATAATCGGCCCCAGCGTGTGAATGGAAATCAGAGCCTCGTGCACCTGGGCAAATTGCAAAATCACCGGCTGTTTCAATTCCTCCGCCGCCTCCAACGTGGCCATAATCCCTTCCAATGTGGTTACGTTAAACGCGCCGATGGCGCACTGATTTGCCTCAGCATAATCCAAAACACTTTCCATTGTTACTAACATATATCATTTCCTCCTTCTTGCAATGCCGCCGCATAGGCATTGGCTCTCTTACAGTCCTCGTAAAGCGTCTGATAGATTTCAAATTTCTCTCGGTAGAACTGGATTTCTTTTGGCCGGGGTTCCGCCGCCGCTTCCACCTGCGCCATGGCCTGGGCCGCCTCCTGAAGCGTGGGATAAACTTTCGCAGCCACCGCGCAGAGTATGGCGCAGCCCAAAGCTCCCGCCTGGCCGCAGACCAGACGATGAACGGGACGCTCCAACACGTCCGCTTTAATCTGAAGCCACGCCTTCGAGCGGCTGGCCCCTCCGGTTACCAAAAGACCCGCATCCTCCAACTTGTCCCCGCCCAGTTTCTCAATATTCAGCCGCTGGTCCATGCACAGCCCTTCCAGCAATCCCCGGTAAATATCTCCCCTGCGGGCCGTCTCATCCATTCCCACCAGGGACAGCCGGGCGCCACAATCCAGATAAGGCGTGCCGCTGCCGTGAAGATAGGGCAGCGCCAGGATTCGGGTGGGCTCCTGGGGCATCTCCCGCTCCAGAATCTCATAGGCGCGGGGTTCGCCGGACGCAAACACCTGAGCGGCCCACTGGGCCAACAGACCGGATGTGACGTTATAGGCCAGCGTGTTGTACGCGCCCGCCTCCATAAACGGTTCGTTGGGATGGCCCCAAGCCAGGATATGGCTGTCCGACAACGGCTCTCTTAAAATGGGGGTTATGCACTCCGACGTGCCCATGGAGCACATGGTATACGCAATCTTTCCCCGGCTAACTGTAGCCGCCACCGGCTGGTCGTGACCGCCCATCACCAGCGTGGTTTTCCTGGGCAAATGAAGTCTCTTCGCCACTTCCGGCAAGACTTGACCCACTGACATTCCGCCTTGCACCGGACGGGAAAAAAGCCCGCCGTCCACCTGCGCCCGTTCCAAAAGCCACGGATCCCACCGTTTCTTATGTACGTCAAACAGCATGGTTCTGGAAGCCATGGAATAATCGGTCACATACTCCCCGCCCAGCTTGTAATACAGATAATCGCCCATCAGCAGAATATGCCGGGTCCGCGCGTAAACGTCCGGACAGTTGGCCTGCAGATGCAGGATTTTCGACAGGGAATAGGAATTGTGGGGTTTTAACCCGGTGACCGCCGCAATTTCCCCCGGGTCCAGTTGGCCAACCAGCCGGTCAAATTCCTTCTGGCCCCGGTCGTCGGTCAAGAGCATCACTGGGCTTAACTCCCCACCGTCCCCGTCCAGACACACGAAGCCTTCGCCAAAAGACGACACGCATAAAGCCCCCTCTTCCTGGGGCGGACATCTCTCAAAAGCCACCGCCAATACCCGCTGACAGCTCTCCCACAGAGCCGTCGCATAGAGCTGACGCTTTCCTTTTACCGACTCCTGGCGATACGCCTCGTATTCCATGGCGGCTATCCGCCCATCCTCGGTGAATATCACTGCCTTCACGCCTGTGGTGCCCAGGTCGATTCCTATCAGATACATGCCGCGCCTCCCTTCCCTACGGATTTCTTATGCTCTTATCTTAACACGTATAGAGTGTTCAAGCAAGTTAGAACCTATTTTGAACACAAAACAAACGCACGAATGCTTTTCCCTGTTTCACTTCTTTCTCAAATCTGATACAATCCATTTAAAACCTTTCATAAAATAATTTAAGGAGTCAGCCATGAGAAAAGTTGTATTATTTATCGCTATGAGCCTGGATGGATACATTGCGGACAGAAACGGCAAAGTGGACTGGCTGGATAGCCAAGATGAAACCACCGACGCAGAACACGCCTATTCAGAATTTACAAACACCATCGACACGGTTATCATGGGTTGGAAAACTTATGCGCAGGTGACCACGGAACTCTCCCCCTCCCAGTGGGTTTACGATGATTTCACCAGCTACGTGATTACCCACCGCCAGAAAACTTCCACGGAAAAGATTAAATTTGTCTCAGAATCCCCAGCGGATTTGGTGAAAAGGCTGCGGGAACGGACGGGCAAAGATATCTGGATATGCGGCGGCGCGTCCATTGCGCAGCAGCTTATGGACGCCGACCTGATTGATCGGTTTCATCTCTCCATCATTCCCACAGTGTTGGGGGACGGCGTGCGCTTGTTCGGAAGCCGCCGCCAGGAATTGCGGCTGCGGTTGCTGTGCGCGCAAAGCTACAATGGGATTACGGAAGTGATATACGAGAAACGTTAAAGAATCAAAACTTATATGGAGGAATGCTTTTATGAAAAAACGCAACACTTTAAACTACAAAACCATCACCAATGTCCCCACTCCAATCAAAACGCAACCGATCAGCGATTTCACCGTAAATTGTTCGTGCAGAAACACAAAAGCCAAAACCATTGTGATGACCACGCTTAATTTGTCGATGGGCGCCACCTTGGATACGTCTCCCATCTGCAACGCCCTGTAATAACACAGCCAGGACGCGCCGGTGGCAAACCCGGACAGAATCAGAAAAATCCAGCTCTTTTTGCCGATTTCAAACAAGCCCTTTTGCCCGTGGGTCAGAAACACCATACCCCACGCCATAAAAACAACCACCACTGTCCGGATAGCCGTGGCCAGGTTGGAATTCACCCCTTCGATTCCTATTTTCGCCAAGATAGAAGTCAGTGCAGCGAAAACCGCCGATAAGATTGCAAATATGAACCACATAGAATCCCTCCATTTACTGCGTCAGAAAATGATTGATGGCCCGCTGGACGATTTTCAGCGAACTGTCCACGTTCTTCTCCTCCTCATATATCTTCAGAATCTCCCCCTCAGCCAGGGCAAGGGCTTCCCCATACCGGGCGAACCTGGGCATGTCCATACCGTTTTCGATGACCGCGCTTAGAAGCTTCCTATCAATTACCCGGTCGCTGGCCTCCATGTCCCGCCGCAGGATTTCCTCCATCCGCCCGGACCCGGTCACTGCCCGCAGCGCGGAAACGCCCTGGGAATGACGGAAGATCTCCATTTGAATTTCCTCATCATAAGTGAGCGTTTTCAAAAACTCCCAAGCCAGGCGTTTCTTGTGGCTGTGACTGCTGATTCCGATGAGCAAGCTGTCCACTTGAGAAATGTTGTCCCCCTGGGGACCTGCCGGAAATGTGATGCAGTCCCACTGGAAGGCGCTGTATTTCTTGATTTTGTAGGGATAAGTCTTATACGTGCGATACTCTGCGAAAGAAAGCGGCATGAAGGCCACGTGCCCGCCGTCGAAGTCCTCTTGCATAACTTTTTGCCCCTGGTTCAAATCGCTTAACTCATTGGCGTACCGGACTGCCTGGGCCACCTGTTCCGAGTGAATGTAACACTGGGTTCCGTTTTCGTCAAAAAGCCTGCCCCCGTTGGAGTAGGCGGCCTCCGCCCATCCGTAATTGTAAACGCCAAACTGATCCACCCGGCCGTCCCCGTCGGTGTCCTTGGTGATCCTCTTGCAAATGCGCAAAAGCTGTTCCCAGTCCCAGTCACTGTCCGGCACGCCGAAGCCCTCTTGGTTCAGAAGCGTCTTGTTGACAAACATCAGCGTGGGCACCGTCTCATAGGGCAGGGCATACTGCTGGCCGTTTCGCCTGCCGGAAGCCAGCGCCGTCTGAAAAAAAGCCTCTCCGTCAAAATCCGGGTCCTGACTCATCCAGGCGTCCAGATTGGCCAACGCCTCCAGAGAAACTAATTTGTCAAAATCATTGGACAGCGCCATAAATACATCCGGCGTCTCGCCGTTCAAAATCTTCCTGGCCAGCCATTCCGAATAATCCTCCTTGGGAATGCCGCTGTAATAATGAATGCGCACCCCGGGATGGGCTTTTTCAAACTTTTCTATGGCTTTATCAATAATCACGCAGCTATCTGCATTGGCCACGCCCCAGTTGCTTCCGGCGAACATGCCGAACTCCAGAACCGTGTCGCCGCTTCTTCTGCCCAGGCCCACCGCCAGCAAAAAAAACGCCGCCAGAAACGCCCACACAATCACCTGCCATTTCTTCCCGCTCACCATGCCCCTCCTCTAAATATTGTCCAGGCGTTTCCCAGCCTGACTCTGCACCGCCCAGATAGCCAGCTGGGTCCGGTCCCGCAAATCAAGCTTATTTAAAATAGCGCTCAAGTAGTTGCGCACCGTCCCTTCTGACAGCTTCAGCGCATCCGCGATTTCCCGGTTGGAAGCCCCCCGCTCCACCTGGCCGATAATCTTCCACTCCGTTTTGGTCAGCGTTTCCACCTGCTTATCGCTGATGGGAATGGAATAGTCGGCTTTGGCCATCTGGGAAAAGAACTTAAGCGCCTTAGCGGCTATGTCCGGGTTGAGCATGGCCCTGCCGCTGTGCACCGTCTCTATGGCCTCCACCAGCCCGTCCATGGACACCCCTTTTAGCAGATAACCGCTAGCTCCGTATTTCAAAGCGTTGTACACATATTCATCGTCGTCGAACGTGGTCAAAATAATGATTTTAATGTCCGGGCACTGGTCTTTGATAATCTTCGTGCACTGAACCCCATCCATTTTCGGCATACGGATATCCATCAAAATCACGTCCGGCCTGTCCCGGCGCACGCTCCCCACCGCTTCCTGTCCGTTTGCCACCGCGTCCGTAACCTGCAGGTTCTCCCTGCTGTCCAAAACAATCTGCAAGCTCTGCCTTATCAATTCCTGATCATCCGCTATCAACACTTTAATCATATTCTTCACCCCATCTGATTGGAATGGTGGCGTCCACCAGAAAACCGTGGCTGCCATCAAATGTTACTGTGCCGTTTAAAAGGGCAATCCGCTCCCGGATATGCTCCGTGCCGAACCCCGGCTGGATCTTCGCGCAGCCAATCCCGTTGTCCTGAATGGTCAGCCGCACATCCCCATCCTTACGCCACATCCGAATGTCCACCCGAGTAGCCTTCCCGTGGCGCATGGCGTTGGTCAGGCTCTCCTGAATCACCCGGTAAATGGCGTTTTCCTCATCCTCACAAAACCGAAGCGGCTGCACCTGGCATTCAAAGGAAACTTTCGTATCCGTAAGAGCATTGTTATCCTCCACCATTTTCTGAATGGCGTATTCCAGGCTAAGCCTCTCCAACGCGTCCGGGCGCAGCCGGCTCACTGACCGACGCACTTCCTGAATCCCCTCCCGGGTCACCCCGGAAATCACCTCTAGCTGGTTCTTGGTCTTGTCCGGAGCAATGTCAATGGTGGCTATACACGCGTCAATTCCGGCAGAAATCCCCGTCAGGGTATGCCCTAGCGTATCGTGGATTTCCCTGGCCAGCCGGTTCCTCTCCTTGGTCTGCCCCATCTTCTCCTTCATGGCCGCGTACTTCTGAAGCTTCTCATTGGCCCGCTGCAGCTCCTCATACAATTCATTGACCTGCTGTATGGTCCCCCGCTGCTCCTGTATCACGAACACGCAGAAAATAATGAAAAGCGCCATATTCAGGGACGTGAGCACATTGTAAATCCCCAATATATAAGACTGCTGGCCCACATTATAATACTCAATATAGTCCTGAATGTCATACAGCGAATAATTCACAGAGGCCAGCCCATAATCCGTCCCCACGAAACTGAACACGCCTAACAGCATGAACAAAAACTGTCCGGAACTGTTCTTGGTGTAGAAAATCACATTGGCGAACACCCACAGCAAAATGCCATTGTAATTAAAATTTAACAAATACACAATCCCAATGCTCACCGCAAAGTCAAAAAACAAAGAGCCCGCTTCCAGCCTGCCGTCCTTGAAATGGACAATATCCCGCATGACAAAGGACAAGCTCAAAGCCCCCATCAGCAGCACGCATGCCGCAAAGATCGCCTCTGGCTTCCACGGAATCGCCTCCACCCCGTCGATAAAATCTCTGGCAATGTAGGAATCCCGAATATTATTTGTGGTCACCAGAATAAATCCCGTCACCGCCACCACCGTGACCCAGTTTAAAAACAACATCAGATATTTCGCCAGGGAAATCTCAATTCTTTTCGCTTTCATTAAAATCACCCAATGATTTCTTCCAACCGTTACTTCAAATCAGGAATATCCTCACATAACGCGTTCCATATAATTTTCAAATCAACACTATTACGCCTGAAAACCCGATTGATATTCATTCATCAAAAATGCCTTGTCCACTATTTCCGTAGTCACCACATCTACATGCCATTGATACCCGCCCCACATTCCTGTCACTGCCACCCGTCCACGTCGAACTCATCCAGGTTATCTCTGGTAATCAAAGTCACTTCCACCGTAATGTTTTTCTTAATTTTCTTCCCTTCCAGATAGTTATACGCCGCCTGGGCGCTGATCCGCCCCATGCGAATGGGCCGCTGGGCGCTGGTTCCCTCCATATACCCTTGCTGAATCATGGCCTTGCTATCCGGTGAGCCATCAATGCCGTAAATCATTACCCGGTCCTCCACATGACACATCTGCAAAGCGGCCAACGCGCCCAGCGCCGTGGGATCATTGCCGCCCAAAACCACGTCGAATTTCAAGTCCGTATCCAGAATCTGTTTCATCACTTCCATGGCGACTTCCAGCTCCGATGTGGTGGACTTCTCCTCCACCACTTGATACGCGGGATGACCCTCAATGGTGTCCAGAAAACCCTGGACCCGCTGAATGGTGGATCGGATATTATAATGATTCATAATCACGATTCGGGCCGAATCTCTTTTCGCCATCATGTCCCTGGCGCACTGAACGCCCGCCTGATAATTATCCGACTGAATCACCGTGGCCACATACTTAGGTTCCTTCACATCCGTATCCACATTGAACACTGGAACCTGCGCCTCGTGGCACGCCTGCAGGGCCGGCGTAATCTCCTCCCAGTCCACCGGATTTACAAAAATCCCGGCCACGCCCTCATCTAACATTTCCTGAATCTGGGCGTTCTGGCGTTTCTGATCCTGCGCGGGGTCCCGGGTAATCAGAATATCTCCATTGGATTCCACCACCTCCCGGATGCTCTCATTAAGCGCGGAAAAGTACGGGTTATTCATAGTCATATAAGTGGCGCCAAATTTCAGCGGCTTATGCCCCTCCGGCCCTTTGCCCGGACGATTTCCACTGTAAAAAATCCCGCCGCTTATACTTACTGCCGCCAAAAGCAGGACGAAAATCCATACAAACAATCTTTTCTTCTGTCCCATGCCTTCACGCCTCCGGTTCCTTTTAGGAAAATTATAGCACAGCCTGTCTGCGCTAGCAACTTACATTCCAGCGCAAACGCATGATAACAGGATTGACACTGCCCCCATCCAATGTTACTATGAAAAAAAGGAGGTACATAAGTATGACAAAAGTAGAAATAATGCCAGGAATCTGCGGCCTGACCGCCATCGTAACCGCCGAATCCGAAGATGGCATGGACGTAACGGTAAAAGTGGAATCCAAATGCAAAGACGTGACAAAAATGATGGAAGAAGTGGGCGAAGAGCTGGATGCTATGGAAATCCTGTTCCATAAGCCAGGCACAGGGCCGTTATACGAAGCCGCCGCCCAACACTGCCCTCACGCGGCTTGTCCAGTCACATCTGGAATCCTTAAATGCATAGAAGCGGAATGTCACATGGCGCTGCCAAAAGACGTATCCATCAAATTCCTGTAAACCCACCGACGCAAAGCCATAAGGGGTAAAAGAACATGCACATACTGGAACTCTTGGATGACCTGCGCAAAAAAGCGTCCCAGGACCCTAAACTGAAAAAAGCCCTGCTGGACACCCGCAAAGACAGCGACCCGTTTATCTCATTTTGCCGCACATGCCGCGCATTCGGCTACCCGGTCTACGAGATGGAACTAATCAGCGCAGGGGAAGAATTTTACGCAACCATGAAGCGCAGCACAAACGGCGGGGGCGAGAATTCCCCCATGCTGGAGGGCGAAGACGATTTCTACGGAATGTTCTTTGCCAGTTTGGAAAATAATTAAATGATGATGCAATACAGAAAATGCAAAAAAGGAAACGACCTGTCCGTTCTCGGGTACGGCTGTATGCGTTTTTCCAGACAGGGCCTGGGCATCGACCTGGACAAAGCCCAGGCGGAATTGATGGCCGCCATAGACGGCGGGGTCAACTACCTGGACACCGCATACATCTATCCAGGCAGCGAAGCCGCCGTGGGCGAAATCCTGCGGCGCACCAAATGCCGCGACAAAGTTTTCCTGGCCACCAAACTGCCCCATTACATGATTAAATCCATGGAAGGAATCGAGAAAACTTTCCAGGAACAGCTACGCCGGCTTCAGACCGACCACATCGACTACTACCTGATGCACATGCTCACAGATGTGGCCACTTGGGAAAAACTTAAGAAACGGGGCATTGAGAAATGGATTGCGGAAAAACTTTCCCGCGGCCAGATACGAAACATCGGTTTCTCCTACCACGGCAATTCCGAGATGTTCAAACAGTTGGTGGACGCCTACCACTGGGATTTCTGCCAAATTCAGTACAACTACATGGATGAGACTTCCCAGGCTGGCGTAAGCGGACTGAAGTACGCAAGCGCCAAGGGCCTTGCGGTCATCATCATGGAACCCCTGCGAGGCGGCCACCTGGTGGACCTGTTGCCCAAATCCGCCAAAGAACTGTTCCGAAACGACCCGGAAAAACGCACCCCAGCCGCCCTGGCCTTCAAATGGCTGTACGACCAGCCGGAAGTCACCTGCGTTCTATCCGGCATGAACTCCCTCAATATGGTGCGACAGAATCTGAAAACGGCATCCGAATCGCCCCCCGGCTGCATGACCGAATCCGACCGCAGGCTTCTGGCCCAGGTAAAGGAAGAGATTAAAAAAAACATAAAAGTTGGCTGCACCGGCTGCGGCTACTGTATGCCCTGCCCCCAGGGCGTGGACATCCCCGGCGCTTTTCGCTGCTACAACGCCCTGTACGCAGAAAACAAAAAGGCCGGCCGAGCCGACTATCAGCGCTGCACCGTCTTTCGCCAAACCCCCAGCAGCGCCTCCCAGTGCATACAGTGCGGGAAATGCGAAAGCCACTGTCCCCAACACATTAAAATCCGCCAGGAACTTCAAAAAGCCGCCGGGGAGCTGGAGACATTTTCCTACAAACTTCTGAAATGGGCGGTGCGTTTCCTGAAACTATATTAATCTATATTAATAAAGGAGTGCAAAATGAAATTCGCATTTATCATTATGGGCGCCTTCGACGGACAAAAAGACCGCGCCAGCATACACAACGAAAGAGCGCAGATCATCGGCGTATCCAACCTAAAAGAAGCCTGCGCCGCCGCAAAAGAGCTTTACGCCCAAGGCATTTCCTGCATCGAACTGTGTGGCGCCTTCGGCCCGGACGGGGCGAAAGAAATCATAAACGCCACG
This sequence comes from uncultured Lachnospiraceae bacterium, assembly GCA_910588775.1. Taxonomy (GTDB): domain Bacteria; phylum Bacillota; class Clostridia; order Lachnospirales; family Lachnospiraceae; genus MGBC164599. The sequence goes on along the minus strand of CAJURH010000003.1, from coordinate 58,960 downwards.
GAAAATAAAATTCCGGTGGGCTATGTGACCCATCTGCCTGAACAGGATGCTCTTTTCCAAAAAGTTTTTGGCCCAAAATAAAGGAGACTTTTGCAACGGAATGGAGCGTGCCTTCCAACACGCTCCAATATCCATTTTACCGTACATAGAAAACCCGGTTCTCTTTCCTCTCCGGCGTTTCGGGATACTCGCCATCTATGAACCCCAGCGCGCAGTGTCCAATCCCCTCGTAGTCCTCCTCGATCCCAAGGGACTTTAACAAATCTTTGCCCCACTGGGTCTCAAATTCCTCCTTGGCCCTGTGAATCCAGCAGCTTCCCAAGCCCAGCTCATGCGCCGCCAGCATCATATTTCCCATCACAAGACTTCCATCGTACACCCGGTTGGGCCAGTCTTTCTTCGCCAGCGCAATCAGCATGGCAGGCGCTCCATAGAACGGGTCAAATCCTTCCTCCCAGCCGCCGATTTCGCAGTTCATTTTCACAATCTCATCCCGCAGTTTCTCATCCGTGACCTGGATGATAATCGTACTCTGACACCCCCTTGCGCTTGCCGCGTAAAGACCCGCCTCTATAATCTGGTCCAGCAGTTCTTGGGGCACCGCGTCCGGTTTATATTTGCGGATACTCCTTCTCGTCTTCATTTTATTTAATACATCACTCATTCACCATAACCTCCATACATTTATATCCAGATTATAACACCCGCCCAACCGACAGACAAGTGCATTCAATTTAGGCATTTTTAATAATGTAAAATAAGCATTAGACATTTTTGTGGGCTCATTTTATAATACTAGCATTACGCGGATGCCAGACTTAAAGCATCTGCATGAACAGGAGGAAATCCATGAAAATCAAAAACAGCGCAGAATTTAACGAAGAAAACATATTTGGACTGGGAACGGAAAACACCGCGTTCGCCCAGTATTTTATCGGACAGTCGTACTTAAACCCTCTGACAGACCCCCAGAAATGCCCAGTCTTCCTGGCCAACGTCACCTTTGAGCCGGGTTGCCGCAACAACTGGCATATCCACCACGCCAAAAGCGGAGGCGGCCAACTTCTCATCTGCACGGCCGGAAGCGGCTGGTACCAGGAGGAGGGCAAGGAAGCCATAAGCTTAGAGCCAGGCGACGTGATTACCATTCCCGCAAAAGTCAAGCACTGGCATGGCGCCAAAGCCGATAGCTGGTTCTCCCACATCGCGGTGGAGGTTCCCGGCGAAGAAACTGGCAACGAATGGCTGGAAGCGGTGGACGACGAAGCTTACAGTCGACTAAGCGAGAAATAAAGGAGGAGACAAAATGGATTTGCATCAGACAGACCCTGAGTTTATGGAACGATTTGAATATTTCGCACTGGAAGAAGCGGTCAATGAAGAAGGCCAGCAGCTTCCTGACCAGACCAGATACCTGGCCATCCTGGCCGCGCTCATCGGCTGTCAGGGCGTGGACGCCTTCCAGGAAATCCTCCCCCAGGCGCTGGACGTGGGCGTGACCGCCGTCATGGCAAAAGAAATCATATACCAGGCCACCGATTACGTCGGATATGGGCGGATGCGGCCCTTCTTGACCATAGCCAATGAGATATTTATGACCGAGGGCGTCTCCCTTCCCCTTCCCGGCCAGGCCACATCCACATTGGAAAACCGCCTGGAGAAAGGCATTCAGGCGCAGGTGGATATTTTCGGAGAGCACATGAAAGAAGCCTGGAAAAAAGGCCATATCAACCGCTGGCTGGCGGCAAACTGCTTCGGAGATTACTACACACGCACCGGGCTTGACCTTGCCCAGCAGGAGATGATCACGTTCTGCTTCCTGGCGGCGCAGGGCGGCTGTGAATCTCAGTTAACCGCCCATGCCATGGGAAATATGAACCTGGGCAACTCAGAAGAATTTCTCATCAAAGTCATCTCCCAATGTCTGCCCTACATCGGCTATCCCAGAAGCCTAAACGCCATCGCCTGCGTTTACAAGGCGGCCGAAAACAATCCCTAATCCATGGAAAATGACGCCAAATCAGAAGCCCTTTTGTGAAAAATAATTTTGTGTTATAATCAACAAGTACACAAAACCAAAAGGGAAGGAACGATATGGAAACTTATTATATATTTAAAGATTTGGCGATTATCATCGTTGCGGCCAAACTGCTGGGAATCCTGGCGCGAAAATACAAAGCTCCCCAGGTGGTGGGGGAAATCATCGCAGGACTCTTGATCGGACCCAGCGTGCTGGGGCTAGTGCAGCAGTCGGATTTTCTAGTGCAAATTGCGGAAGTGGGCGTGGTTCTCTTGATGTTTTCCGCAGGTCTTGAAACGGACTTAAAAGAACTGTTGAAGACAGGTCCCATCGCGTTTCTCATCGCCTGCGCAGGCGTTCTGGTTCCACTGATTGGCGGCACACTTTTACATATGGGATTTTACGGCGCATCCCCCTGGGGCTCCGAAAACTTCTATAAGGCAGTCTTCATCGGCGTGATTATGACGGCCACCAGCGTCAGCATTACTGTGGAATCCTTAAAGGAAATGGGGAGACTAAAAGGCAAGGTGGGCGCCACCCTCTTAAGCGCCGCTATCATCGACGACGTGATCGGCATCATCGTTCTCACCTTCGTCATCGGCTTCAAGAACCCGAACTCCCATCCAGGACAGGTGGTTTTGTCCACGCTTTTGTTCTTCGTGGCCGTATTCACCGTGGGTTCCGCAGTTTATCGGGCATTCAAGAAACTGGACGAGCGCTATCCCCACACCCACCGGATCTCCATCCTAGGTCTGGCCCTGTGCTTCTTCTTCTCCTACGCAGCGGAACGCTATTTTGGGATTGCGGATATCACCGGCGCATATGTGGCGGGCGTGGCGCTCTGTTCCATCCAGGATTCTTACTACATAGAAAAGAAAATAGGCATTAGCTCCTATTTAATCTTTGGACCCATATTCTTCGCCAGCATCGGATTTAAAACCAGCGTGGACCACCTAAACGCCGAAATCCTCTTGTTTTCCGCAGGCTTCGTCATCGTAGCGCTGATTACGAAAATCATCGGCTGCGGCATGATGGCTAAGATTTGCAGATTCTCTTTCACAGACAGTCTGAAAATCGGCGTGGGCATGATGGCCCGAGGTGAAGTGGCTCTGATTGTGGCGCAGAAAGGATTATCCGTGGATCTTCTGACCCCGGAATATTTTACCGCCGTAATCCTTCTGATCATCGCCTCCAGCATCTCAACGCCGATTCTATTAAAACTGTTGTACGCAAGAGACGCTCAGCGCTCGTCGCACACCTGAAAGATATAGAACTTCAGATAATAAGATGCATCCGCCGCCCACAGAATCGGGTGGTCACAAGCCTGGGTGCGAAATTCCACCTGGCGCAGCCGCCGATGGGCGCTCCGGGCCGCCTCGTGGAGGGTCTTGGCAAACAGATCCGGGGCCATGAAATGGGAGCAGGAACAGGTGGCCAGAAATCCGCCGTCCTTTACCAGCTTCATGCCCCGCAGGTTAATCTCTCTGTATCCCTTCACCGCGTTTCGTATGGAATTACGGGACTTGGTGAACGCGGGCGGGTCCAGAATCACCACGTCGAAATTTTGCCCCTGCTTTTCAAATTCGGGCAAAATTTCAAACACATCCGCGCACTGGAAAGTCACCCTGTCTTCCACGCCGTTTAGGCGGGCATTTTCCTGGGCCTGACAAATGGCCAGTTCAGAAGCGTCCACCCCAAGAACGCTTTTGGCGCCTGCCACGGCGGCGTTCAGCGCAAAGGACCCCGTATGGGTAAAACAATCCAACACTTTCTTATCTCTGCAAAACCGCTGCACTGCTAGACGGTTGTATTTCTGGTCCAGGAAAAATCCCGTCTTCTGTCCGTTTTCCACATCCACCAAATAACACACGCCGTTCTCCACAATCTCCACCTTGGTATCGAAAGACTCACCGATAAAGCCCTTGACCCGCTCCATACCTTCCTGCAGGCGAACTTTCGCGTCGCTTCTCTCGTAAATCCCGCGAATCTGAACGCCATCCTCAGCCAACACTTTTTTCAAAGCCTCCAGAATGATAGGCTTCAGACGGTCAATGCCCAGAGCCAGGGATTCCACCACAAGCACATCGGAAAACTTGTCCACAGAAAGCCCTGGAAGAAAATCCGCTTCACCAAATATCAGGCGGCAGCTGCTTGTATCGCAGGCGGCTTTTCGGTATTCCCAGGCATCCCGCACCCTCTTTTCCAGAAACGCCTCGTCAATGGCCTGCCCCTTTTGGCGGGACAGCAGCCGCACCCGGATTTTGGAATGCATATTGATAAATCCATATCCCATAAAATACCCGTCGAAGTCCTCCACCGTCACCAGGTCCCCGTTCTCAAAATCCCCTTTGATGGAGCCAATCTCATTGTCGTAAATCCACAGTCCACCTGCCTTGACGGTGCGACCCTCACCCTTTTTCAGCGTTACAACTGTATCGTACATAAAAGCCCTCTTTTCTAAAAAACTTCTCTATGAATTTTATCCCAGGCAATCTCTGACAACTCCCGCCTGGCCGGATGACTCTCTGGCATTCCCAGGGAGAGCATCGCCTCGAGGGCTAAACTTTCTGGGAATTTCAACAGGCTTCGCAGGTACTTTTCCGTGGCGGTTCCATCCGGCGCCTCCCGCAGCCGCCCCTGAATCCAGCAACTTCCCACACCCAGACTGTCCGCCATCAGGTGCATATTGGACATCACGATAGAGCAGTCCTCGATCCAGACATCGGATACCGACGCGTCCGCCACCACTGCAACCGCCACATCCGCCCCTGCCAGCATTTGGGCGGAACCTACCCGGCACTGCGCCATTTTCTTAAGCGTGTCCTTATCACGGATGACAATCAACTCCCAGGGGCGCCGTCCCCGGCTGGACGCGGACAGAAGTCCCGCCTGCAAAATTTTCTCCAGATTCTCCTCTGAAACAGATTCCCCGGTATATTTCCTCACGCTGCGCCGGTTCTGTATAATTTCCAATAATTCCATTTTTATATCCTTTCACTTTTCTATATCCATATGTAATTGCAGAACATCTATATTCGTAGCCAGAAAACAATATCCTATTCCAGATAATCATACCACAGTCCACCATTTCTTCAAGAAAAAAATCCTTGCTTTTGCCGCGCTTTTATGCAAAGATGAAATCATATATCAAATACTAGGAGAATATCTATGAACCATATTCCCATAAAATCCACGGGACCGCTTAATAACCAGAGCATTTTATCCATCAACCAGCTCCGCGTTCAGGGTCCCAAGACATCCCAAAACATCCAAACCATAAACAGCGGCCCTTCTGCGCCCAGCGCCGCCCAGGCATCTCCATCTCCTGGAAAATCTGCGCCGTCGCTTATCCACACTGTTCAAAAGGGACAGAAGGTCCCCCTGGCCCCCTCCGACGGGCCTTCCGCCGTCAGAGCCTGTCTGGGATGGCGCGCCGTAAACGCCGCCTGCGATGTGGACGTGTCCGCTTTCCTGCTAAACAGCGCCGGAAAAGTCCCCGGTGACAACTGGTTTGTTTTCTACGGGCAGGAGAAGAGTCCCGACGGCAGCGTTGTCTTTTCCACAGAGGCAGGCGCAGACAGAGAATCCATATCCGTTGACTTTGCCAAATTAAGTAGTCAAGTGGCCAAAATCGTATTCGTCCTAACCATCCATGAAGCCCTTTCGCGGCATCTGAACTTCAGCATGTTGAAAGACGCATACATTCGAATTCTGGACGCTTCTTCCAACCAGGAAATCGTCAGCTTCCAGATGGACGAATACTACGCAAACGTAACTTCCATGATGATTGGAGAAATATACCGTCACAATGGCTCCTGGAAATTCAACGCCATCGGAAACGGCGTGGCAAAAGACCTGGCCGGCCTGTGTGAACTGTATGGCGTCCAGGTTGTATAATCATTTCGAAAATCCGCCGCCAAACAGGCGGCATGCATGCAGGGACGCCAAGCGCGCCCACATAGACTTTCATTTCGCGTGAGCGCCTTCTCTACGGGCGCATGTAAGTTTAGGAGGAATAAACTATGTTAAACTTTGAAATCATCAATGAACTGACCCTGAAAGTCACCTGTTCCGGAAACGATGTCCTTTTCACCAAAGCGGGCTCCTTCATTGCTGGCGAGAGCGCTGGCGGCAAGAATTATAAATTTGAAAAGGTCCTTTTCGGCCCTCAAAACAATATGGGCCAGGCGATTCTTGGCTCCCTAGTCCGTCGCGTCACCGGGGAAAACCTGCCCCTTATGAAGGCGCTTCTAAACGGAAATTCCGTTACATATTATGCAAATTATGGACAGCATGTTGTCATCTATCACTTGAGCCCTGGGGAGACCATCTCTGTGGAATCAGAAAATATCCTGGCTTTCACCCAGGATTGCGAATACACGGTCCGCTTTATCGGCGTGGGCGTTCTCTCTCAGAAAGGGCTGGCCACCTCCACGCTGACCGCTCGCGGCAACAACGCCTATGTGGCTGTTTTATCCGACGGAAACCCCATTGTCCTCAGCAACGTCACCTCCCGCGATACCATTTCTGTGGACCCGGACGCTGTGATTTGCTGGATGGGCAATGGCCCCTGTGACCCGAGAGTCACTGCGGACGTATCCTGGAAAACGCTGATTGGCCAGGCTTCTGGAGAGTCCTACCAGTTCGAATGGGATGGCAATCAGCCTGTGACGGTCATCATGCAGCCTTCCGAGAGAAAGGGCGGCATCCGTGTAGGCATTGACTAACCATCTTATAACGGCAAAACGGAAAGCCTCCTGGGCTTTCCGCACTATTTGCTTCTAAATTTTATCAATGCCTTTTTCTAAAATTTTCACATTCTCTTTGCCGAATTTCTCATATATTTGTTCCATATTCAATGCGTCTATGGACACCCGCTGGCTGGCCGGAAGCCTTTTCATGGCGCGTTCTTTTTTCAGATAAGCCACCACTGCGTCCTTCCCAGCCGCACCGCGAATCTGGTCAGTCAGTTCCTCTTCCTTATCCATATATTCTTCTTTGGAATCGAACTGTATCCATAATTCCCGGGGCATGTCTGTGAACAGATAGATTTTCTCGCAGATTAATTTGCTGGCCTTATCGTCTTCCGCCGCCACTCTTCCACGGATGAACACTTTGTTTTCCTCGTCCAGCGCGTTCACGTTGCGCTCATAATCCCTGGGAAACACAATCACTTCCACCGATCCAATCAAATCCTCGATGGTGAGAAACGCCATGACCTGGTTGTTCTTCGTGTATTTGATGGTTTTGTTGGTGATCATGCCGCCGATGACCGCTTTCGATCCATCGGCCAGATGGGGGAGCCCGGTGTCCTCATCCGGCAGAAAATCGGTGGTCTTAGCGGTGACGTTGCGAGCCAGCAGGTCTGTATACTGCTCCAAGGGATGCCCGCTGATGTAGATGCCCAGCACTTCTTTCTCGTAAGACAGGACGGCTTCCTTCTCATATTCTTCCACCGGAGGCAGTTGGATAATGTAGTCTTTCTTCTCCTCCTCCCCCACAATGTCCAGCAGAGATAACTGCCCGGCCATGGAATTCTTCTTCTCCCGCTGCACACTCTCCATCACCTGCTGGTACACCATCAGCTTCTGTCTCCGGTTGCCCTCCAGGCAGTCCAGCGCCCCGGCCTTAAGCAGGTTTTCCACCACCCGCTTGTTGACTTCCTTTCCGGACATGCGGGAGATGAAACCGTTGAGGGTATCATACAGTCCGCCCTGCTCCCGCTCCTTTACGATGTCGTCAATCACAGATTTTCCCACGCTTTTGATGGCGGACAGGCCATAACGGATGCCTGTGCCGTCCACGGAGAAACGGCTGTCGCCGCAGTTGATGTCTGGCGGCAGGATGTCAATGCCGATTTGACGGCAGTGCAGAATGTATTCCGAAACCTTTGTTGGAAAATCTATAACTGAGGTCATCAGCGCCGCCATAAATTGCAGGGGATGATAGTATTTCAGGTATGCCGTCTGGTAGGCCACCACCGCGTAAGCCGCCGCATGGGATTTATTAAAGGCGTATTTGGCGAAATCAATCATCTCATCGTAGATTTTGTGGGCGGTCTTCTCGTCGATGCCATTCTTGATGCAGCCGGGAATGCCTTCCTCTTCGTTTCCATAGACGAAGCTTTTCCGCTCCTTTTCCATGACGGCCACCTTTTTCTTGGACATGGCGCGTCTTAGAAGGTCGCTGCGCCCCATGGTGTACCCACCCAGCTCCCGCACGATCTGCATCACCTGCTCCTGGTAAACGATGCAGCCGTAGGTGGATTCCAGAATGGGCGCAAGCTGAGGACAGTCGTACGTGACCATGGCCGCATTTTTCTTTCCCCGAATGTACTGGGGTATGAAGTCCATGGGGCCGGGACGGTAGAGGGCCACGCCGGCGATGATGTCTTCCAGGCTCTGGGGCTTTAACTCCTTCATGAAATTTTTCATGCCCGGGCTTTCCAACTGGAACACGCCCTCGGTTTTTCCAGCGCCGATGGAGGCCAGTACCTTTGGATCGTTGTAGTCGATTTTGTCCATATCTAAGGAAACGCCTTTGTCCTTTTCCACCTGCTGCACTGTGTCCTGAATCACCGTCAGGGTGCGCAACCCCAGGAAATCCATTTTCAGAAGGCCCAACTCTTCCAAGGTGGTCATGGTGAACTGGGTGGTTATGGAGCCGTCGGACGCTCTGGAAAGCGGCACATACTCGTCCACTTCCTTTTGGCTGATAACCACGCCCGCCGCATGCATGGACGTATGGCGGGGCAAGCCTTCCAGCCGCTTCGCCATGTCCACCAGATGGTGAATGTCTGGGTCGTCCTGGTAAATCTTGGCAAATTCCGGATTGCGATTCAGCGCCTGCTGGATGGTCAGAGGTTTATTCTGCTCCACGGGAATCATCTTGGCCACCGCGTCCACCTGGGAATAGGGCATGCCCAGCACCCGCCCCACGTCCCGCAGCACATTGCGGGCCGCCATGGTTCCGAAGGTGACAATCTGCACCACCCGGTCTTTGCCGTACTTCTCCACCACGTAGTCAATGACTTCCTGACGCCGTTCGAAGCAGAAATCAATGTCGATATCCGGCATGGACACCCGCTCCGGGTTCAAAAAACGCTCAAACAGCAGACTGTATTTGATAGGGTCTAACTGAGTGATGCCAAGGGTGTAGGACACCAGGCTTCCCGCCGCCGAACCCCGGCCCGGCCCCACCGAGATGCCGTTATCCCGGGCATACCGGATGAAATCCCATACAATCAGGAAATAATCCACAAATCCCATGTTGGAAATGGTATTCAGCTCGTACTGTAGACGCTCCTCCAATTCCTCTGTCACCGGATTATACAGCCGCTCCAGCCCTTCCCGGCACAGTTTATTGAGATATTCCCTGGACGTGTACTCCTTAGGCACATCGAATTTGGGCAGCTTAGTCACGCCAAATTCTATCTCCACGTTGCAGCGCATGGCAATTTTATGGGTGTTCTCCAGGGCTTCCGGCGCATAGGGGAAAAGCTGGGCCATCTCCTCCTGAGATTTCACATAATACTGACCGCCCTCGTAGCGCATCCGGTCCTCATCCTCCAGCTTCTTGGCCGTCTGAATGCACAGCAGAATGTCGTGGGCCGTGGCGTCTTCGGCATAAGTATAATGCACGTCGTTGGTAGCCACCAAGTCAATGCCCGTCTCCTGGTGCAGCCGCATAAGCTGCTGGTTCACCAACTGCTGCTCGGAAATGCCATGATCCTGCAGCTCCAGGAAATAATTTCCTTTTCCAAATATCTCCTGATGACGCAGCGCCGCCGCCTTGGCCTCTTCATACATGCCCCGGGTCAGATAACGGGGAACTTCTCCAGCCAGACAGGCGCTCAAGGCAATCAGCCCCTCGTGGTATTTCTCCAGAAGCTCCATGTCCACCCGCGGCTTGTAGTAAAACCCTTCCACAAATCCCCGGGAAACCACCTTCATCAGATTGCCGTAGCCTATGTTATTTTCCGCCAAAAGCACCAGATGATAATAGCGGTCTTCCTGATTTCCCACCTCCCGGTCAAACCTGGAGCCTGGAGCCACATACACCTCGCATCCCAAAATGGGCCGTATACCCGCCGCTTTGGCCGCCTTATAGAAATCAATGCACCCGTACATGGCGCCATGGTCCGTGATGGCCGCGCTGTCCATTCCCAGCTCCTTGACCCTGGAGACATACTCTTCAATCTTGTTGGAGCCGTCCAAAAGACTGTACTCTGTATGCACATGCAGATGTGTAAAATCCATTGCCATCCCCCGTTTACGAATCCTGTTTTATAGAAATCTTCCCCGGCTGCTGCGTGATTTTGCCCGTCTTCATCAGATGTCCCACTGCCCGCTTAAAGGCCGCTTTGCTCAGTCCCAGCCTAGCTTTAATCTGCGCCGGATCCGATTTATCATCCAGTGGCAGTGAACCGCCGGAGCGTTCCATCACCTGAAAAATCTTCTGTGCGTCTTCTGAGAGCTGCTCCGGAGCCTTCTTCCTAGCGCTCACGTTCAGCTTGCCGTCCTCCTTCACCTGGGTCACCCGCAAGTCCAGAATCTCATTAACCTGGTAGTTTCCCTGGGCCTCGCTCTTGGGAATCAGCGCCGAATACTGGTCGTCCACCGCAACAAAAACGCCAAAGTTCTTGCTGATTTCATAGACGCGCCCCTTTACCATGTCGCCCGCTTTGTACGGAGACTGGGCATTCAAATAATGATACACTTTCATAGTGGCGCACAGCCGATGGCTCTTGTCCTCGTACAGAGCCACCAGGCACTGGTCTCCCTTTTCCACCCGCATCGTCTGTTCCCGGAAGGGAAGCAGCAAGTCTTTCTCAAGTCCCCAATTTAAAAAAGCTCCAATCCGGCTTGTGTCCACCGCCTCAAGAACCGCCATCTGTCCAAGTTCCACCAGCGGCTCATGCACTGTGGCAATGGGCCTGTCCATGGAATCCCGGTAAATAAATACGGTCAGTTCATCCCCTTCCTGAACATTTTCTGGCGTCTGTCTGCTGGGAAGAAGCACTTTCTCATCCGGGTATTCTTCCATACTCTCCGCCAGATAAACCCCAAAATCAACTTTCTGCGCCACAACAAGCTTTTGTTTCTTTCCTAATACGATCATAGAATCCTCCATCTCTTCATTCTCTCAACAAAACAGAAAGATAAAAAGCCTGCTGCATGAAACTGCAACAGGCTTCGATAGCTGGGCTACAAGGATTCGAACCTTGAAATGACGGAGTCAGAGTCCGTTGCCTTACCGTTTGGCGATAGCCCAATTTCTCAACGAAATGAATTATAACTTACTTTCCAAAATAATGCAAGTGTTTTTTTTATTTTTTTTAATTATTTTTTTCGCTTAAACAATCTGCGCCACTAAGATGTCCGCATTTATATACGCAGAAAATCTTATATGGAAAAACACAGCTTCTACATCTATCTACAAAAAGCGCAAAGCCTTTAGTAGTTTATCAGACTTTACACTTTCTATTCAATAATAAATATTATTCAGTTATTTAATATCGCTCATATTAATGCCTATAACACTGGATTTTTTGAATCGTTCAATAGCGTCTTTTTTGCTATCTTTGCATTGCCTGATAGCGATAAATTTAACTTCCCCGGATTTAAGCCATTTCTAAAGAGCGGAGAGTGTGGGATTCGAACCCACGTGCCCAAAAAGGACAACTGCATTTCGAGTGCAGCTCGTTATGACCACTTCGATAACTCTCCATACTCGTATCGTTTATTAATAATACATTAGAAAATTTAAAAAATCAAGAACTTTTCATGAAAAATCCAAGACTCCCCAGAAGTGCGCTTGGCATCGCTGTCAGATTGTGTTAGAATGGGATGCAAATATTCTTATTAAGAACATGGAGGAAAGGCGCCGTGAAGATAAATGAAGGAAAATCCAGCGTTCAGACATCCAGAGCGCAGAACGATTTGATTTTCGCCCTGGACATCGGAACCCGAAGCATTATTGGTCTGGTAGGGATTGTAAAGGAAGAGAAGCTGCATGTGCTGGCCATAGAAAAGGAAGAACATGCCCGCCGCGCAATGATTGACGGACAGATTGAAGATATTGAGCAGGTGGCGAAAGTCGCCCGCCGCGTGAAAGAACGCCTGGAAAATAAACTGGAATGCTCACTGACCAACGTATGCGTAGCCGCAGCCGGACGGGCCCTAAAGACCCAGAAAGCTTTCTGTGAGATGGAATTTGACAAGCCCCAGCGGGTAGACGAGGAAACCATTGGCCGTTTGGAAGCAGGCGCCATCGAGAAGGCTGAAGAAGCCTTCTCCCAGGAAATGGACCAGGAAGGAAGGCAATTCTTCCTGGTGGGCTACACCGTGACCCAGTACCTGCTGGACAATTACCCCATATCCGACCTACTGGACCACCAGGGCCAGCGGGTCTGCGCCGACGTGATCGCCACCTTCCTGCCCAGTGAAGTGGTGGAAAGCTTGTACACCACCATGAGCAAAGTGGGTCTGGAAGTGGCCAGCCTGACTCTGGAGCCCATTGCGGCCATTAACGCGGCCATTCCGGAAAACATACGGCTTTTAAACCTGGCCCTGGTGGACATCGGCGCAGGCACCTCGGACATCGCCATTTCCAGAGACGGAAGCATCGTAGGCTACACCATGGCCACCGTGGCTGGAGATGAGATTACCGAAGCGCTGATGAAGAGCTATCTGGTAGACTTCCAGACCGCCGAGCAAATCAAAATAGACATCCAGACCCAGGAAGAAATTGCATTCACCGACATTCTGGGCCTGCCACACACTGTTCCTAACCAAGAAGTCCGCACCTGCATCGACAGCGCTTTCAAAACATTATGTAAGGAAATCGCCGACAAAATCATATCCGTCAACGGCAGCGCTCCTTCCGCCGTTTTTCTGGCGGGCGGCGGCAGCAAACTGGCCGATATGCAAGACTGCGTGGCCAAATACCTGGAAATGGACTTAAACCGGGTGGCCATCGCCGGAAACAACTTCTCGGTCAACGCGGTTTCCGACGAATACGACTTAAACAACCCAGAATACGCCACCCCGCTGGGCATTGCCGTATCCGCGGGCCTGAACATGATCAACGACAGTTGTCATGTAATGCTAAATGGAAAACGCTCCAAACTGTTCCGCAGCGGCAGTCTGACCGTGCTAGACATCCTTATGATGAACGGCTACCGCTCCCAGGACCTGTTGGCCAAATCCGGTCGCAACACCGTCATTCAATTAGATGGGAAGCGCAAAATATACCATGGCTCCCCCGGCGTGCCGTCCAAACTACAGGTGAACGGACAAGACGTGAAGGTTTCCTGCATCGTTCACGCTGGAGACCAGATTCATTTCACTCCGGCTGTGGACGGTGAAAACGCCAAAGTGACCCTGGCCGATATTGTGGAATCCGGCTATGAAAGCAAAACCTCCGTAAATGGAAAGATGGTTCCCCTGGACACCGTCTTAAAGACCGGGGACATAGTAATCACAGGAATGGAAGTGGAAAATACGCCTGCCAAACAGCCGGAGGCTCCCGCGCCAACGGCCCAGCCAGAACCGGCCAAAGAAGCCCCAGCGCCCCCCAAACAGGAAGTCCGCAAACCAGAAACCGCGGCTTCTGCCACTCCTAAGCAAAAGGAAACTTCCCCGGCCGCCAAACAAGTCCAGCCCGCTCAGGTACAGCAGTTCACATTAAACGGCGAACCGCTTCTCCTGGTCAAAAAAGAGGACAAATCCCCTTATTACCTGATGGACCTGGTGGAATACTCCGGCATCGACCTGAAAAATCCCAACGGACTCATTCAACTGCGGGTAAACGGACAAGAGAGTTATTTCCAGCAAGAATTGAAATCCGGAGACAAAATCGACATTTATTTACAGCAAAACAAGACAGAGGACAACCAGGATGAAAGCATGGGAAAATAATATTAGAAAAGTAACGCCTTACACCCCCGGCGAACAGCCGCAGAAGGCGGGAATCATCAAATTAAACACCAACGAAAACCCTTACCCTCCTTCGCCCCGGTTGGCACAGCTACTAAAAGAAATGAACAGCAAAGATCTGCGGCTTTATCCAAACCCGGCCGCTAGCTCTCTGGTAGACGCTCTGGCCGCCTATCACGGCCTGAATGCCGATCAGGTGTTTGTTGGAGTGGGATCGGATGACGTATTAGCGCTGGCTTTCTTAACCTTTTTTCATTCATCCAAGCCCATATTATTCCCGGACATCACCTATTCATTCTATGACGTGTGGGCGGATTTATTCCAGATTCCTTACGAAACACCTGCGCTTCAGGAAGACTTCTCCATTTTGCCGGAAGACTACTACCGGGAAAACGGAGGCGTAATCTTCCCCAACCCCAACGCGCCCACCGGAATTGCCATGGGTTTGAACGCGATACGGAACATTTTGGACCATAACCAGGACGTTGTGGTCATTGTGGATGAAGCGTATGTGGATTTCGGAGCCGAATCCGCTTTAGCGCTCATTGACCAGTACGAAAACCTGTTGGTGGTCCGCACATTTTCAAAATCCCGGTCACTGGCGGGACTGCGCATTGGATACGCCATGGGCAACCCGCTGCTGATCAAATATTTAAGCGATGTGAAGTTCTCCTTCAATTCCTACACCATGAACCAGCCATCCCTGTACCTGGGCTCCCGAGCCATCGAAGATGAGGCATATTTCCAGGAAACCCTGCGTAAGATTGTAAATACAAGGGAATGGGCGAAGCGGGAACTTAGGGAATTGGGATTTGAATTCACCGACTCAAAAGCCAATTTCATCTTTGTCCGGCATCCATCTCACCCGGCCAAAGAATTATTCCAGGCTTTGCGGCAAGCCGGTATCTATGTGCGGCATTTTGACCGGGAGCGAATCAGCGATTATCTGCGCATCACCATCGGCTCCCAGGAAGAAATGGAAACTCTCATCCGATTTCTGAAAAATAATTTGAGCAGTTAGGAGGTTCTATGGAATCACTGGTACAATGGTTTACGGCAAACCTTTCCCCTTATATTTCTGAACATATGGTTGTATTCTTAATCTCCATGTTGCCCATCCTGGAACTGCGTGGGGGACTGTTTGCCGCCAGCCTGTTGAAAATCCCTTCCATTCAGGCGATACCCATCTGCGTAGTGGGTAATATAATACCGATACCCTTCATCCTTTTGTTTATCCGACAGATTTTCAAATGGCTGAAGAAAATCCGCTTTTTTCGCCCTCTGATTCTGAAACTGGAGCAAAAAGCCATGGGCCGCAGCGATCAGATACAAAAATATGAGTTCTGGGGATTGGTGGCTTTCGTGGGAATCCCGCTGCCAGGAACCGGCGCATGGACCGGAGCTCTAATCGCCTCTTTGCTGGGCATCGACATTAAGAAATCGTCGGCCGCAATCCTGCTGGGCATCTCCATGGCCACCGTCATTATGTACGTATTTTCGTACTTAATCGTGGGAAATGTCATAAGCTGACCTGCCTGGGAAAGAATCCCCCTCACGAAAGTCTGCGGCGGGCCGCTCTAAAGCGCGTTTGAAAAATGCCTTATGCCAACTGCATGTCACTATTTGTGGGGAAGATATTCCTAAATATAACGGATGCATCTGGAGTAAATGATTTTTCAAACACGCTTAACAGCATAATACATTTCCGCCGCTAAGCGTTCCAAATTTGGAAGATTTTTCTGTGAATTCAGCGCTCCATCAGGAATTTGACGTTTCCCAGCGTCCAGACGCGCCACAGGGCAAAACGAGTCCGGTGGATTTCACTGGCAGTCCAATTTCCTGGGAAGTCACCGTTCCAGCGCGATCCTGTAATACGGTAGAAATCATATAAGTCAGAACCGACGGCGCCAACCCCGTGGTATAAGAATTCACCAGGAAAAACAGCGGATTGTCGCCCAACAGGCGGGCGCATTGCTTCAACAGCGGGTAAATGGAATCTTCCAGCTTCCAGATTTCCCCTTTCGGGCCGCGGCCATAGGACGGCGGGTCCATAATAATCGCATCATAAGTATTCCCCCGCCGTATTTCCCGTTCCACAAATTTCAGGCAGTCGTCCACCAGCCAGCGGATGGGAGCCTCAGAAAGCCCGGAAGACGCCGCATTTTCCCTGGCCCAGCTTACCATGCCCTTTGACGCGTCCACATGGGTGACGGATGCGCCTGCCGCTGCGGCCGCCAGCGTGGCTCCCCCTGTGTAGGCAAATAAATTCAATACCTTAATCTGCCGCGCGGCGCCTTTGATTTTCCCAGAAATCCAATCCCAGTTGACCGCCTGTTCCGGAAAAAGCCCTGTATGTTTAAAATGAAATGGCTTCAGATGAAAGGTCAACCCATTATACTGAATAGACCATTGTTTGGGCAAATGAAAGAACTCCCACTGGCCGCCGCCTTTGCTGCTCCTGTGGTAGTGTCCGTTCCTCCTTTTCCACTCGCCCATTCTCCGTGGGGCATCCCAGATTACCTGGGGGTCTGGCCGTATGAGAATGTAATCCCCCCACCGCTCCAGTCTCTCACCCGAAGAGGCGTCTAATAACTGATACTCTTTCCAATTGTTAGCCGTCCACATAATTTTATAATTCCTTTCCACCGATTTTTTAGTAAACTCCGCTTTTTCAAACCGCATCAATTATGGGATTATACCACATAAGCCCGCCTGTTTGCAATCATCCCACAAACTAATGCTTGACAACGCACAAAAGGACATACTAAAATTAGGTGATTGACCCACATATAAGACGCTGCAAAATTCCAAGAGGAGGTTATTATGAAAGCGTATCAGCATATGACAAAAGCGGAACTATTGACCCTGAAAAAAGACCTGGAAGCCCAGTTTGAAGATATGAAAAGCCGCAGGCTGTCCCTGGATATGTCCAGAGGAAAGCCTGGAGAAGATCAGTTGGCATTATCTATGGGAATGATGGATGTCCTAAATAGTAGTTCCGACATGAAGAACGAGACAGGCGAGGATACCAGAAATTACGGCATGGTAGACGGTCTGCCGGAAGCGAAAAAACTACTGGCCGAAATGGTAGGCGCAGAGCCTGAGAATGTAATTGTATTTGGCAACGCCAGTTTAAGCATCATGTTCGACGCCATAGCCCGTTCCATGACCCATGGCGTAATGGGGAATACACCCTGGGCCAAGCTGGATCAGGTGAAATTCCTCTGTCCGTCGCCTGGATACGACCGTCATTTCAGCATTTGCGAATATTTCAATATAGAGATGATTCCGGTGGAAATGACGGAAAACGGCCCGGACATGGACGCTGTAGAAAAATTAGTGGCAGAAGACGCGGCCATTAAAGGCATCTGGTGCGTGCCCAAATATTCCAACCCCCAGGGATATACGTACTCCACTGAAACAGTGGAAAGATTCTCAAGATTAGAGCCAAAGGCCAAGGACTTCCGAATCTTCTGGGATAACGCGTACGCAGTGCACCATCTTTACGAAGAAACGGAACGACAGGACACACTGCCGGACATTTTATCCCTTTGCAAAAAGG
Organism: uncultured Lachnospiraceae bacterium; assembly: GCA_910588775.1. GTDB lineage: Bacteria > Bacillota > Clostridia > Lachnospirales > Lachnospiraceae > MGBC164599. Next base: position 41,439 of record CAJURH010000003.1, on the reverse strand, counting down.
CCGGAAAACCAGATATGGTCTATGAGTTTGTTTCCACCTCAAAGGTGACTTTCCCCGGCTCAGGCATCTGTATGATGGCCGCATCCGAAGGAAACCGCAAAGAAATCTTAAATCACCTGCGCATCCAAACCATCGGACACGACAAGATCAACCAGCTCCGCCATATCCGTTTCCTAAAAGACATGGACGGCCTGCGGGAACATATGAAGAAACAAGGCGCTTTAACTCTCACCAAATTCAAAGTAGTCTGGGACGCGCTGGAACAAGAGCTGGGTGGCCTGGAAATCGGCACATGGACGTATCCAAAAGGCGGCTACTTCATATCTTTCGACTCCCTGGAAGGCTGCGCCAAAGCAATTGTGGCCAAGGCAAAGGAAGCCGGACTGGTGGTAACTCCAGCAGGCGCAACTTATCCATATGGGAAAGACCCCAAAGACAGCAACATTCGGATTGCGCCCACTTACCCATCCTTAGACGAACTGGCGCTGGCAGGGCAGTTATTTATCCTCTGCGTAAAATTAGTCAGCGTAGATAAGATATTAGAGAACAAATAAAAGATAAAACGATTAGGAGTGATGATACATGGGGACAGGGAAGAAAATTGTAATTGGCATGATTGTATTCTTTTTGTTGGCAGCTGGAGGGCTCTATGGCGTCGGCGCGTATTTCTTCTCCAGCCACTTTCTTCCCAATTCCTCGGTAAATGGGTTGGACGTCTCCTATAAAACGCCAGACAGCGTACAAGAACATATGGCGGACGAAATTGCCACATACACCCTGCTCATCAATGAAATAGACGCAAAACAAGAGAAGATCGTGGCGGATCAAATAGGCATAGAATATGAAGAAAACGAAGAAATTGACCAACTGGTGAAAAACCAGAAACGGTGGACCTGGTTTCTGTCCTTAAATAATGAGAAGAAATATGTTACAGAAGCCATGACCACTTACGATAAGAAAAAACTGAAAGAAACCGTCAACAATCTGGATTGTTTTAAAGACATGCAGGAACCTGTGGACGCACGCATTGAAGAAACCGAATCCGGGTATGAGATCGTCCCCGAAGTGGAGGGCAACACTCTGGACCCGAAAAAAGTTCTAAGACAAGTGCGAAAAGCCATCGAAAACGGCCAACCAGCCGTGGACCTGGTCAAGAAGAAATGCTACATATTTCCCGAAGTATACCGGGACGATGAACTGCTGGCCAGACAAAAAGAACAGCTAAACCGCCTGGCCACCGCCAAAATCACCTACGATTTCCAGGACCGCAACGAAGTAGTTGATTCTGAAATCTTAAGAAGCTGGCTGACGCTGGATGAAGAAGGCAATTATCAGCTGGACGAAGCCCAAATAAAAGAATATGTCCATCAATTAGCCGTAAAATACGACACCTATGGCAGCGAACGGGATTTCCGGACTGCCGAAGGCAATATGATAAAAGTAAAAGGCGGCGATTACGGCTGGGTCATTTACGAGGAAAAGGAAGTGGAAGCCTTAAAAGCCAATATTGAAGCCGGAGAAGAAGTCATCCGGGAACCGGAATATCTGTACCGCGGGTACAACCGGGAGGAAAACGATATTGGAGACACCTATGTGGAAGTGGATCTAACAAAACAACGCATGTGCTTTTATCTCAACGGCACACTTATCGTGGATACGCCCGTAGTAACTGGAACGCCCACGAAGAAGTTCGCCACGCCCCCAGGCGTATACGCCCTGGATAATAAGAAATCTCCCGCCGTGCTAAAAGGCGAAGACTACGCCTCGCCGGTCACTTATTGGATGCCTTTTAACAAAGACGTGGGAATCCACGACGCTTCCTGGCGTTCTGAATTCGGTGGGGAAATTTATAAGAAAAACGGATCGCACGGCTGCGTAAATACACCTTATGACATGGCAGAGAAAATTTATAACAACATCGAAGTGGGCGTGCCCATTATCGTATACGAATAGAAACGGAAAATGGGAGGAGGAAGCGAAATGAATATCGTGGTATTGGCAGGAGGAACCAGCTCAGAGCGCGCCGTATCCATTGTCACCGGCGCCAAAGTATGCGAAGCTTTGCGAAAAAAAGGCCACCATGCTATTTTGGCGGATGTATTTGCAGGCCTGGAAAAGCCCGACTGGGGAAATCTCTTTTCACCGGATTATGATTTGGCAGAATCGATTTCATACATAGAAAGCTGGAACGATAAAATTGAAGAGTTGAGCAAGAGCCGAAAGGAATTCTTAGGCCCTCATATTCTGGACATTTGCCAAAAAGCGGATATGGCATTCCTGGCCCTTCACGGCGCCAATGGGGAGGACGGCAAGCTACAAGCCGCCTTCGACTTGTTTGGCGTTCGTTACACGGGAACCGGAGCCATGGGAAGCGCAATGGCCATGAATAAAGGAATCACCAAGCAGATATTCGCCTCGGGCGGGATACCTATGCCCAAAGGCTTCATGCTGTGGCGGGGCGAATCCTCCCGCCGCCTGGCAGATTATGGCATGGATTTCCCCGTGGTGGTCAAACCCTGCTGCGGCGGCTCCAGCATCGGCGTATCCATAGCTCAAACCCAGGCTGACTACGAAAAGGCGCTCCACGAAGCTTTCGCCTGGGAAGACGAGGTGGTGGTGGAAGACTACATCCAGGGCCGGGAATTTTCGGTGGGAGTCATCGATAATGAAGCGCTGCCAGTTATCGAAATCACACCGTTAAAAGGATTTTACGATTACAAGAACAAATACGAGCCAGGTTCCGCGGTGGAAACCTGCCCGGCAAACTTGCCTGACGAAAAAGCAAAAGAAATGCAAGAATATGCCCGCAAAGGACACCGGCTGCTGGCGCTGGAAGCCTACAGCCGTCTGGATTTTATCATGCACGAGAGCGGACAGCTCTACTGTCTAGAGGCCAATACCCTTCCTGGCATGACGCCCACCAGCCTGATGCCTCAGGAAGCCGCCGCTTTGGGCATGGATTTTCCTGAATTATGCGAAAAGCTCATACAAGTTTCCATCAAAAAATACGAATCAAAAGAGGGAAATTCATGAAAAATCTCACATTGGAAAATCTGGCCCGGGTCTGTGACGGCCAATATTGCGGCGGCCTGGATCAACAAAAAAGGGAAGTTGAAAGCATTGCATCCGACAGTCGGCAAGTCCAACCGGGAGCTTTGTTCGTGGCCATTCCCGGTGAACGGGTGGACGGACACGCATTTATTGAGGACGTAATCGCAAAAGGCGCCATGGCCGTTCTAGCAGAAAGAGATCTGGGGAAGCGCCCTTTCCCCTATATTAAGGTGAAATCCTCCCTCCAAGCAGTGAAAGACATCGCAGAATACTACTTGGAAGGGCTGGACATTCCCGTGGTGGGCATAACCGGAAGCGTGGGCAAAACAAGCGTCAAGGAAGTCATCGCCTCCGTGCTCTCCCAGAAATTCCAGGTTCTGAAAACCAAGGGGAATTTCAACAACGAGCTGGGACTGCCCCTGACCGTATTTCGCCTGCGCCCGGATCATGAATTGGCCGTTCTGGAGATGGGGATTAACCACTTCGGTGAAATGACCCGCCTTGCCAAAATCGCCAAACCAGACACATGCGTAATCACCAACATCGGCCCTTGCCACCTGGAATATCTGGGCAACCGGGACGGTGTATTCAAAGCCAAAACGGAAATGTTTAAGTACATGAAACCCCAGGGGCATGTGATTTTAAACGGAGACGACGACAAACTAAGCGCCGTGGAGACAGTAAATGGTACAAAACCCATTTTCTTTGGCCTAAACCAAAACCTGGACGTGTGGGCGGATCACATCGTGGATAACGGCCTGAACGGAATTCAGTGCCGGATTCATTTTCAGGAGGAATCCTTCCCGGTCCAGATACCCATCCCCGGCCAGCACATGGTCTACAACACCCTGGCGGCAACAGCCGTGGGCAGATGCTATGGACTGTCGGTTGAGGAAATTCAGATGGGCATTCAACGGCTGGAACCCGTCAGCGGCCGCATGCATACGATAAAAAACGGCGCCCTGACCATCATCGACGACTGCTACAACGCCAACCCGGCCTCCATGAAAGCCTCCCTGGATGTGCTGAGAAACACCCCCGGGAAGAAAACGGCAATCCTCGGCGATATGGGCGAACTGGGCGAAAACGCACCGCTTATGCATGAAGAAGTGGGAAGCTATGCCGCAGACTGCGGACTGGATCTACTCCTATGCGTGGGTGAACTTTCCCTCCATATGGCACAAGCGGCCCGGCAAAAAAATCCATCGCTGGAAACGCTGTATATGAAAAACCTGGAAACACTGCTGGCGCATTTACCAGAGTTTTCTTTAAAAGACGGCGCAATTCTAATAAAGGCGTCCCATTTTATGAAATTCGATAAAATCGTGCAGGCACTTAGCGAGAAGCCCTGACTTAACAGTGGAGAACTGGAAAACACCTATTCACCACAGGTATTTTCCAGTTTTTCATGAAAAATCTTTTCTAAAATCCCATCCACCTCCTCCAATCAAACGCTCTCCAATATTCCCACAAGCATATACAAGAAACGCTGCATATAGTAGTTATGTGACCATATCAAAGCAAATTTTGTATTTAAAGAGAGGTTCTATATATGTATCACGATAAATATTTCCCATTTTACATGGCCTATTCCACGCCCTTATTCTATGAAGGGGAAAGCAGGCAGGAAAAAGAATTCCAACTAATAAAATCCTATTACCCGGAAACAGCCCTGCAAATCCAGGAAAAAGTGGAGCAGGCCTGTGACCATATGGACTATCCCGGAAGCCCCATTTACGACGAATATCCAGACCATTTTACGTTAAACCGGATGTGCCGGAGGATTTCCGGAGAGATGGAGACAGCAGAGCTATCCGCCGCTTCTCTGGATGAACTGACCCAGGTGCTGTTATTCCAGGAAATACACAGACGGCGCTGCCGCTCTTGCAGGCGCAAATATTTCTGAAGCGCAAAAAAGGGTTGTGATTTTCCCGTAAAACCATTACAATAGAGCGTGCCTGGAAGTATTTTTCCAGAAAAACACAAGCTATACAGGAGAATCTATCGCGTATGAAGAAAATAGCGTTCAGGATATTGATATTGCTGCTGGTCTTTGTTTTCGGCGTGGCAGGGACGTCTTTCCTTATGAATGGGGAAATTTCCAACGATACCGCAGAACTGGACAATGCATCGTTTCCGGAAGTGATGATTGAAATTGGCGGTATGTATGTAAACCGCATGTTTGGATATGCAGAAAAGATGCAGATGGATTTCACCAGGGACAGCTTAACCCCGATGGATACATCTAAGAAAATAACTTTGGCCATCAACCCACATTCCTGCGATTTATATAATTTATCCTACGAGATACGCACCTCGGATGGCAGCAAGGTCATTGAAAACAGCTCAACGCGGAAACTGACCAGCCAGGATTCCTATTTTAAAGCCACGCTGGATCTAAAGGCCGATGAAATGCGAATGAACCAGGAATATTCCCTGCAGATTACTTTGGACACTTCGGCCGGAGAGGTCTATTATTATACCCGAATCATCCAACGTTCCAAGCTGAATACGGAACAATATATAAGATTTGCGCAAAATTTTTATGAAAAATGCATGAACAAGGATTCCACGCAGGAATTATCCGCTTATATAGAGTCCGACGACTCGGTTGCAGACAATAGTTTTACCTCCATCAATATCCATTCTTCCCTTGACATGGTTACCTGGGGGGACCTGTCGCCCACCATTTCCAAAAGGGCGATTCCTGTGATTAAAGACATCAACGAAACCACCGGAAGCATCGCCCTGGACTATGAGCTTACGGCCCAAAATGAGAATGGACAGACGGAAACTTACAACGTGACGGAATTCTACCGTATGCGTTATACCGAAAACGGCGTGTGGCTTTTAGATTTTAACCGAAACGCCCAGCAAGTTTTCGACGGCAACTTGCCTGTAATCGACAACGAAGGACTGGCCATTGGCGTAGGTTCTAAGGATATGCAGTATAGGAGCAATCCGTCCGGCGAAATCGTGGCTTTCGTGCAGCAGGGGGATCTGTGGACCTATAACCACTCTGCAAATAAATTCACAAAGGTGTTCGGCTTCCGCCAGACGGAGAACGGAGACGCCCGGGACGCCAACAGTTCCCATGATATGAAGATTGTCCGCATCGACGACTCCGGGGACATGGATTTCGTAGTCTACGGATATTTTAACCGTGGCGTCCACGAAGGCATGGTTGGCGTGGGCGTGTACCGCTACAGCAACGACCAAAACTTGGTGGAGGAGCAGGTGTTCATCCCCAGCACCGAGTCTTATGAATTTTTAAGAATGGATCTGGATAACCTATCTTATGTAAATAAACAAAACCAGCTGTTTTTGTTCATGGGCGGGAATTTGTACCAGGTGGACATCAAGGGCCGAAGCTACGAGATTATCCAGGAAGGAATTAAGGTGGGAAATTTCGTCTCATCGGCTTCCAATGCCAGCGGCGCATGGATGGAAGGAACTGATTCCTATCACTGCAAAAACATTGGCATCATCAACTTCGAGACGGGAAAAACCAGAAAGCTGCAATCCGAAGAAGGCGTGTATATCAAGGCATTGGGCTTCCTAAACGAAGACTTCGTCTACGGATTCGCCCGCGAAGAAAACGTGGTTGTGGACTCCACCGGAAAGAAAGTATTCGCCATGAGCTCCTTCCGAATCGAGGATTTCGACGGAAATATTGTAAAGGAATACGCCCAGCCGGATCAGTATATTATTGATGTGCAGATGAACGATTCCTTAATGGAAATCCAGCTCGCCAGGCTGCAAGACAATACTTATACGCCAACCTCCCTGGATAATATCATGAACAACCGGAAGGCCGAAAAACAACAGGCGTCTTTGAGCACGTCCTACACACCCCGCAGAGGATTTATCATCCATCTGAATTTTAACCAGGCCATCAAAAACAATATGCCCGTGGTGGTCATCGCCAAACAGCGGGACGAAGGCCACCAAACCGTACTGCATATAGACACGCAAGTGCCTATGGAAGATGTGTACTACGTCTATGCCGGCGGAAAACTGGACAGCATTTACACCGATCCCGCTCAGGCGGTTGCTCAGGCGGACTCAAAAGTCGGCGTAGTGCTAAACCGGGCGCAGCAGTATGTATGGGAACGCGGAAACAAAAAAACAAAAATACAGCTTAACCAAAGCGATGTGCCCGCCGCCATTTTAAAGGGTTCGCTGGACTTCGAAACCCTAAGCAAAGACCTGGGAAGCGCCTTGCAGCCCATGAACTTCGCAGGCTGCACGCTGGATCAAATTCTGTACTCCGTCAGCGCCCAGAGGCCGGTCATCGCTTCCAGAGGAGACGGGGGCAGCTATGTGATTGTGGGGTACGACCAGTACAATACCATTGTATACAATCCCGACAACCAAGAGACAAAATATATGGCTATGGATGAGAGCACAGAGTTATTCCAAAGCGCCGGAAATGTTTTCTACAGCTATATGGAACTGATAAACGAAACATAAATGAAAGGGAAAAACATGGACAACAGAATTGTAAAACTGGCTAAACTATTGGTCAACTATTCCTGCCATGTACAGCAGGGGGAAAAAGTATACATTCACTACATCGGAAAAGAAACGAAAGATCTGGCCAGACAACTGGTAAAAGAAGTGTACCAGGCTGGCGGCGTTCCGTTTGTCCATTATAATGACCCACAGTTGCAAAGAGAAGTGCTGCTGTCCTGCACCAAAGAGCAGATGGAAACCATGGCGCAAATTGACGCCATGGAAATGTCCATGATGGATGCCTATATTGCCGTGCGGGGCAGCGACAACGTATCCGAACTATCCGATGTTCCACCGGACAAAATGGCCTTATACGAGACATACTACGCCACACCCGTGCACCACAATATAAGAGTCCCCAAGACAAAATGGGTGGTTCTCCGCTACCCCAACGCGGCCATGGCCCAGTTGTCCAACACCAGCACAGAAGCCTTTGAAAACTTCTACTTCGACGTGTGCACCCTGGACTATGCCCGCATGAACCAGGCCATGCAGCCATTGGTGGATTATATGAAGAAAACAGACAACGTGCGCATGGTGGGACCGGGCACGGATATTTCCTTCTCCATCAAGGACATTGGCGCCGTTCCCTGCTCCGGGCTGCGCAACATCCCCGACGGCGAAGTATATTCCGCCCCTGTGAAGGATTCCGTCAATGGAAAGATCACGTACAACGCGCCTTCCCTATACCAAGGATTCACATTCGAGAATGTATCCTTTACCTTCAAAAACGGAAAAATCGTGGAAGCCACAGCGAACGACACGCAGCGTATCAATCAGGTTCTGGACACCGACGAAGGCGCACGTTACATTGGAGAATTCGCCATTGGCGTGAATCCCTATATCCTGGAACCCATGAAAGACATTTTGTTCGATGAAAAGATCCAGGGTTCCATCCACTTCACGCCGGGAAACTGCTACGAGGAAACCTCAAACGGCAACGCTTCCGCCATCCATTGGGATCTGGTCTGGATACAGCGACCGGAATACGGCGGCGGCGAAATTTATTTTGACGACGTGCTCATTCGCAAGGACGGACGGTTCGTCGTTCCCCAACTGGAGCCTCTGAACCCGGAACATTTGAAATAATCTTTTACCTGCAACGAGAATGCGGACCTTTGAAGCCTTATTTGCTGCGCCAAAACGGTCGATAACTATTATAGGCGTATACAATTTTTTCTATAAAAGCCTATAAAAGTGAAAAAGGAGGTTCGCTTATGAAAATTGCAACAGGGAGTGTTGCACTGAGTTCCCAACGGAATTATTACAAAAAAGTAGACGTGCGCACAGAAACTACGCAACAAAATGAAAAAACCGGAGCCGTCCGGACCACCGTGAACTATTTGTCCACGGAAGTTCGGGAAAATGAGCTTGGCCTAAGCTACCAGGATGGAAACGGCAATTCTTTAGACATGTCTGGCGAAAGCAGGACATACACCTTAAGATCCGTCCGCGGCCAATCGGCCGGCCTGGTGACTGGAGGCATGCCCGGCCTGGAAAACAAGGTCTTCACAAGTATTTTCGATCGGTTATTGAACCTATTTAACACAGGTTTCGGAAATACCAAATTATCCCTGAAAGACTACCTGGGCAACCGCACCGGATACAACTCCGACAATCTTATGGCGCAAATGTTCGCCATCCAGAATTCCGGCAAAGATGGAGGAGAAATATCTTATGGCGGCGGAGGGCAAAATGTAGCCCTGGAGACGAAACGCGTCTCCTCCACACTTATGGAGAGAGAATCCGTCCAGGTGCAGGCCGGAGGGTTTGTACAGACAGAAGACGGTCGCAGCATTTCCTTCGGAGTCAGCCTGAACATGAGCCGCGAATTCGCCAGTCATGTAAGCATCGAGACTACCCAAAAGGTGGTCATGACCGATCCTCTGATCATCAATATGGACAATATGCCTGCAGACACCCGGGAAATGACCTTCCAGTTTGACATCGACTGCGACGGCAAGATGGATGAAATCTCCATGCTGCGGGAAGGCAGCGGTTTTCTGGCCCTTGACAAAAATGGCGATGGCAAGATCAACGACGGCAGCGAACTGTTCGGCACACGATCCGGCGATGGTTTTGCAGATCTGGCTGCCTACGACCAGGACGGAAATGGATGGATCGACGAAAACGATGAGATTTTCTCCCAACTGCGGATTTGGTCCAAAGACAAAGACGGAAACGATGTGCTCAAGACGTTAAAAGAAGCGGACGTGGGCGCCATATACCTGGGTAGCTCCGCCAGCAACTTCAGCATTACCGACGGGAAGAACAACGTCCATGGAGCGGTGCGCGCCACAGGCATTTATCTGAAAGAAAGCACTGGCGCTGCAGGCACTGTGCAGCAGGTAGATCTGGCAAACAGAGAATATACCGCCTGACCTTAGAAAACACAACTGATATAGAGGGACGATATGCGTTTTATCCATTTGGCAGACGTACACCTGGGAGCCGCGCCGGACGCCGGCTCCCCCTGGTGTGAACAGCGGGAAAATGAAATTTGGGAAACCTTTCAGAAAGTCATTGGAGACGTGCGGGAGAAGCAGGTGGATCTTCTGCTGATTTGCGGCGACTTATTCCACCGCCAACCTTTGAAAAAGGAATTGCGGGACGTGAATTACTTGTTCACCACCATTCCCAACACTAAGGTAGTGTTAATCGCGGGCAACCACGATTATTTAAAAGAAAATTCTTATTATACGTCTTTTCCCTGGAGCAAGAATGTCGTATGCCTGTTCGGTGAAACTTACGACGCAGTTTATTTAAAAGAACTGAATACATATGTCTATGGCCTCAGCTACTATTCCCAGGAAATCACCAAACCCTACTATGACCATGTGCAGCCATTGGCCAAAGATGCCTGTCACATTCTCCTGGCTCACGGCGGCGACGCGCACCACATCCCCATCCATATGAATCATTTGAAACAAGCTGGATTCGATTACGTGGCTCTGGGGCACATCCACAAACCTCAGATTATCCAGGAAAACGCCATCGCCTACTCTGGTTCTCTGGAACCCTTGGATCACACAGAGACAGGGGAACACGGATATATTTTAGGCGAATACGCCAACCGGCAGATTCACATCGCCTTTTGTCCCTGTGCGAAAAGGCAGTACATATCCCTGGAACTTCAGACCGACGGCGATTCCACCCAGCTCTCTCTGGAGGATACAATCCGGGACGGAATCCAGGAGCATGGACCGAACAATATTTATACCATTACGCTGGTGGGAATGCGGGACGGCGACACATCTTTCTACCCAGAGCGGATTCAGCGGCTGGGAAATATACTGGAAGTGACTGACCTGACCGAACCGGATTATGATTTTCAGAAATTACGGGAACAGTACCGGGGAACTTTAATCGGCGAATTTATCGACTATTTTCCCGCCGATCGAACGCCTCTGGAGACGAAGGCTCTGTATTACGGCATACAGGCTTTACTGCAGTCCCGAGGACAACGCTGAATTTCTGGGAAATCCACCGTCGGCGGCGCGCCGTACATCGCCGACGGCTTTCCCGACCGCTCACAACTGAAACCCGAAATACCGCACCGCATTTTCATAGGAGATTCCCTTAATAATCTTTTCCAGCGACCGCTCATCCGCCGGGTATTCTCCATTTTCCACCCAGCTTCCAATCAGTTCACATAAGATTCTCCGAAAATATTCATGTCGGGTATAGGACAAGAAGCTCCTGGAATCCGTCAGCATCCCGATAAAATTTCCTAAAAGCCCCAGACTGGCCAGAGAAGTCATCTGTTGCATCATGCCTTCTCTGTGGTCGTTAAACCACCAGGCGCTTCCCTGTTGGATTTTTCCTACAGCCTCACTGTCCTGAAAGCAGCCAATTACCGTTCCTATCACTGCATTATCCGCCGGATTCAGGGAATACAGAATCGTCCGGGGCAGCTCCCCCGTTTTCGCCAGCCCATTGAGATACTCGGTCATTTCTCCCGAAGGGGCGTAATTATTGATACAGTCAATCCCCGCGTCCGGCCCGCACTCCCGGAATATTTTCTCGTTGTTGTCACGTTTCACCCCGTAGTGCAGCTGCATGGCCCAGCCCCTTTTGTAATATTCCCTGCCTAGCTTCGTCAGAAACGCCGTCTTAAACTGCCGCTCCTCCTGGGCGGAAATATGGCCGCCTTGCAAACGCTTGACGAAAACCCTTTCCAGCTCTTCCTCTGAAGCTGGCTCATACATTACATAAGCCAGCCCGTGATCGGATACCTTGCATCCCATGGCCGCAAAAAAATCCATTCGCTTTCGCAGGCTTTCCATCAGTGCGGCAAAACTGTCCACTTTCACGCCAGACGCCTGCTCCAATTTCTCCAGGTAATCCAGGTAATCCGACTTTTCCAGATTCATGGCCCGGTCTGGTCTCCACGCCGGGAGAACCTGTGCAGGAAAACTGTCGTCCCGGGCTATCTTCCCATGCCACTCCAATGAATCCGCCGGGTCGTCGGTGGTGCAAATCAAAGCCACACGGGACATTTGAATCATCTTCCGGGCCGTCAACCCCGTACGAAGCCTGGCATTGCATAATTCCCACACTTCATCGGCCGATTCGCCGCCCAGATTGCCTTCATATCCAAAATAGCGTTTCAGCTCCAGGTGACTCCAGTGGTATAGGGGATTCCCAATGGCTTTTTCCAGCGTTTCCGCCCACTTCTGGAACTTTTCCCGAGGGGAGGCGCCACCCGTTATATATTTCTCCTCCACGCCGTTGGAGCGCATCTGCCGCCATTTATAATGATCGCCTTCCAGCCATACTTCCGTAATGTTGCCATACGCCCTGTCTTCATAGATTTCCCTGGGGCTGATGTGACAATGATAATCCACAATGGGCATGGGCTCGGCATAATCGTGATACAGCTTCCGGGCCGTGTAGGTGGACAGCAGAAAATCCTCATCCATAAATTTTCTCATAAGCCGTCACCTCTGCACCCGTCCGGAAGCATCACCCCCGGCCAGTCTTTCCACCTCATCCAGAGAAACCATATTAAAGTCCCCCTCTATGGAATGCTTCAGACAAGAAGCCGCCACTGCAAATTCTATGGCTTTCTGGGGCTCGTAATCATTCAGACAGGCAGCAATCAGACCGCCGCCAAAACTATCGCCGCCGCCCACCCGGTCCACAATGTGCATGCTATACTTCCGGCTGAAATAATATTCCTTTCCATCATAAAGCATGGCGGACCACAAGTTGTCGTTGGCCGAAAGGGATTCCCGCAGGGTGATGGCGACTTTCTGAAAACCAAAGCGTTCCGACAGCTGCCACGCCACCTCCTTATAGCCTTCCGAGCTGACTTGACCCGCCGTTACATCTGTGCAGGCCGCATAGATGCCGAACACGTCCGCCGCGTCCTCCTCATTGGCAATGCATACGTCCACGTATTTGCACAGCTCACCCATTGCCTGCCCGGCCTTCTCCCGGCTCCACAGTTTCTTCCGGTAATTTAAGTCGCAGGAAACAGTGACCCCTGCCTTTTTGGCCTCTTTGCACGCGTCCAGACAGATGCCCGCCAGGTTGTCGTTTAACGCTGGCGTGATTCCCGTAAAATGGAACCACTGCGCCTCTGCGAAAATCTTCTTCCAGTCAAAGCTTTCTCTTTCCGCGCCATAGATAGCGGAATTCGCCCGGTCGTAAATAACTTTAGACGGTCTCTGGGAGGCGCCTTTCTCCAGAAAATATATGCCCACGCGCTCACCGCCCCGCATGATATACGAGGTGTCCACGCCAAATTTGCGCAGAGCGTTTACGCCTGCCTGGCCGATCTCATGCTCTGGCAATCTGGTGACAAATGCCGCATGAAATCCATAGTTGGCCAGGGATACCGCCACATTGGCCTCGCCGCCCCCGTAAGTGGCCCCATACTTTTGCGCCTGGACAAAACGTTCATAGCCTTCCGGCGCAAGCCGTAACATCAGCTCGCCGAAGGTCACTATCTTCTTTGCCATCCCATCTACCCCCTGCATTCCTTCACAATCTGAGCCGCCTCCTGGGACAACTGCCTGATCTTATCAAACGCGCCCGTCTTAACCAGTTCACTTTTGACCATCCAGCTTCCACCGCAGGCCAGCACCCGGCTACATCTCAAATATTCCCGGGCATTTTCCGGGTGAATCCCTCCAGTGGGCATAAACCGCACCTGACCGTAAGGGGCCGCCAGCGCCTGTATCATCTTCAGCCCTCCAGATGGTTCCGCCGGGAAGAATTTCACCACGTCCAGGCCGTTTTCCAGCGCCTGCTCAATGTCACTGGGCGTAGAGCAGCCGGGCGTGATGAGAATGCCTTTTTTCACACAATGTTTCACCACCCGAGGATTAAAACCGGGACTCACCAGGAATTCTGCGCCTGCCGCCGCCGCCCGGTCGGCCTGCTCTGTGGTCAGTACGGTGCCCGCGCCCACCAGCATCTCTGGACATTCCCGGGATATAAGGCGTATGGCTTCCTCGGCCGCCTGGGTGCGGAAGGTAATCTCCGCGCAGGGCAGCCCTCCCTGCTGCAAAGCTTCCGCCAAAGGCAGCGCATCCTTGGCGTCATCCAGCGCCACTACCGGGACGATTCCAATTTTTCTGATTTTTTCCAGTATTTCATGCATTTGCTTTTTCTCCTACACATATTTCTCCAAAGTTCTGCGCACGGCCCCTGGCCCGTCAAGCATTTCCCGGAAATATCCCTCTACCCTGTCGGCCATGCCTACATCGTACAGATTCAGGCCGAAAATTTCGGCATTTTCCAAAATGGGTTTTACATTCTCATCTTTCACATAAGGGCAAAGAGCGTCCAGCATCGGGTCTGGGCTAAGCTGAAACGTCTTTCCCTCGTCATCCACCCCCGTCAGATACCGAAGCCATCCGGCAAATACCAGCGGAATGCACTTGAGACTTTTCACATCCAGTTCGGCTGAAGCCTGGTACTCCCTGATGGTTTCTCCGAATCGAACGGCCAGCTTCTGGGATGTGTCTGTGGCGATGCGCTGAGGGGTATCCGGCATAAACGGATTGGGAAAACGAATATTCAGCACATCGTCCAGGAATTTCCGTGGGTCCAGCACGTCAGGGTTCACCACCACTGGAAGTCCCTCGCGATACCCAATTCCCTCCACCAGTTTTCGGAGCGTGTCATTCTTCATCTCGTCGGAAATAGTGTCAAATCCCAGCAGACATCCGAATACGGCCAGCGCCGTGTGCAGCGGATTCAGGCAAGTGCATACCTTCATCTTCTCCACCTTGTCCACGGTTTCCCTGTCTGTGAAAATAAGCCCTCCCTGCTCCAGCGGCGGCCGCCCGGCCGGAAATGCGTCCTCAATGACCAGATACTGACATTCCTCGGTGTTGACAAAAGGGGCGATATGGGTGTTCCGACTGGTGACGATGGGCTTTAAGTCCTCAATGCCGTCTTTTTCCAAAATCGCTTCCACAGACGCGTCTGGCCGAGGAGTTATTTTATCAATCATGGTCCAGGGAAAGGATACCTTCTCCGGGTCTGCCGTGTACTGGGCAAACTCGCGTTGTGTCTTCCCGCTTTTTGACCACTGGATGGAAAAAGCGGAGATGGACTCGTACAGACGTGTCCCGTTGTGGGAACAGTTGTCCATGCTGACCATGGCCACCGGTTTTTTCCCGGCTTTGAATCTAGCATAAAGCAGCGCCGCCACTTTTCCCATAAAGCTTTGGGGATTTTCCGGCCCCTCTTGCAGATCTCTTTCCACTTCCGACGTAAAAGACCCGTCGCTTTCGGTCAGACTGTATCCTTTCTCCGTAATGGTGAAAGTGACCATTTGCAGGGATTCCTGGACAAAGATTTCTCTCAATCGGTTGTATTCCTTGTCATACCCTGGGTCCATGGTCAGGTATTCCGCCACGCTTCCCACAATGGTTTTCTCTATGGTTCCGTCCGCTTTCAACGTGACCAGCGCCGCATAGTCGTCGTGGGGATGGCTTAATTTCTCCATGGTTTCCCAATCGCCCACTGCAATAACACCCCGGTCCAAGACTTTCCGGTTGAGCAAATCCTGCGCCACGTTGGCCTGGAATGCGCGAAACAGATTGCCTGCGCCAAAATGAACCCAAAAGGGATTTTCCCGGGTTAAATGCACCATAGCCTTGTGATCGAACTGGGGAAGCCGATAGCCAGCCGCCTCCCATGCGTCCTTCTCTTCCTGCAAACCCTGTTCATTTAACCGCATGTCTTACCCCCTCTTTTGTCTGATTTCTCAATGGCCTCCCACAGACCGTTCAGATATGTGGCCCCCAGCGCCCGGTCATACAGGCCATAGCCGGGCATGGCCACCTCATCCCATATCATACGCCCGTGGTCGGGACGGATGGGTCCGTCAAATCCAATGTCGTACAGAGCCTTCACGATTTCGTACATATCGAATGTCCCGTCGGAGGACAGATGGGCCGCCTCCTCGAAGTTGGTGGGGGTGATGAATCTTAAGTTGCGCACATGGGCGAAATATATTCTGCCCTTGAGGGACCGAATCATGTCCGGCAGGTCATTGTCCAGACTGGTGCCGTAGGAACCGGAACAGAATGTGACGCCATTGTGGGGATCGTCTACGGCATCCATCAACCGCAGAATGTTTTTCTTATTGTTGATAATCCTGGGCAAGCCGAATACGCTCCAGGCCGGATCGTCCGGATGAATGGCCATCTTAATATCATATTCGTTGCAAACCGGCATGATTTTCTCCAGAAAATAGACCAAATTGGCAAATAATTTTTCTTCATCCACATCTTTGTACAGCTCGAAGAGACTCTTCACCTTCGCCATGCGTTCCGGCTCCCAACCTGGCATGATTGTGCCATTCATGTCGTCTGCGATGGATGCGAACATCTTCTCTGGGTCCAGTGCGTCCACAGCGTCCTGGGTGTAGGCCAGTACGGTGGAGCCGTCTTCCCTCTCCCGCGCCAGCTCTGTCCGGGTCCAGTCGAACACTGGCATAAAATTATAGCAGACCAGACGAAGGCCTTCTTTTCCTAAATTCTCTAGAGTTTCTATATAATTGGCAATGTATTTGTCCCTATCTTCGCTTCCGGTCTTAATGGCATCGTGAATATTCACGCTTTCAATGCCTGCCACCGACAGCCCTGACGCCTCCACCTCTTCTTTCATGGCGCGTATCCGCTCCCGGCTCCAGATCTCTCCCGGCTGAGCGTCGTACAAGGTTGTTATAACTCCCGTCACGCCGGGAATCTGGCGAATCTGCTTTAAGGTAACAGTGTCAAACTTGGAACCGTACCATCTCATTGTCATCTGCATGGTTCTCCCCCCTTTCTCTATAAATGTGTGTCGAACAGTCCACAGAAACTGTCAACGGGATCTTTTCCTTTAAATGCCCCTGGCCCTTTCATCAGCGCCTCCACCAGCGCATCGAAAGTGCTTTCTTTGGCATCGTAGACATTGATGTAGGTTCTCGCCTGGGGAATGTCCGCCAGCATGGTGGGCTGGCCGCAGCCAATGACAATCACCGGGAGCTCGAATACGTACCAGGGGATTTCACCGCCGCCTTTGGACATGCCGAACGCCGGCCTTCCGCTTTGGACGTCGCACAGGGTAATCACCAGATCCATGTCTTTGACAAAATCAGCAATGGCGTGCTTTCCGGCAAAGTAGAGGTTCAGGCTGGGCTTTTCCCCCTCTTCCACCCGCTTTTTCATGGTCTCCAAGGGACTTTCGTAAATGAACGCGTCGAACCCTTTTTCACACAATTTATTTTTGAGAAGCTCTGCCGCATTGTTGCCGCCGGGCATGCCCATCATACGCATGATTTCGCCCATGGGTCCGCCTGCGCCTTTGATGTGCACGATCATCACCCGTTTGTAGCGTTTCGGCTTCACGGGCAGCGTTTCTTTGTCCTTATATTTCACCAAGGTTATGCTTTCCCGGCTGATGGTTTTCTGCATCTCTTTGTATTCGTCTTTTCCCAGGGTTTGATCCAGCGCTTCCGGCTGGGGAACCAGTTTTTCCTTTTCTTTCTTATGCAGTCCCATGTGCGCTTTCAGGCCCAGAATCCGCGTCAAGGCTTCCCGCATCCGCTCTTCTGGGATAATTCCATCCTGGTACGCCTTTCGCATAATCCCGTAGTCTTCCTCTGGGTCGTTAAAGAACAGAAACATGTCGCAGCCTGCGTTGATGGACAGTGGAAGCATGTCCGCCCGCTTCATCCGGTTGGTCATGGCAACCATGTGGGACGCATCGGTGACTACCATGCCGTTAAATCCCATTTTCTCCCGCAAAAGCCCAGTCATGATTTCCCGGCTTAGGGTAGCGGGCATCATATCTTTATCCTTCAGATCCGGGTTAATGGCCTTGGCATATCTGGGCAACATAATATGTCCAGCCATAATGGCCTCCAGACCATTCTCAAATAAAGTCTTGTATACCATGCCGTAGGTGGCGTTCCACTCGTTTTCGTCGAAATAATTTACATTGTTAGACAGGTGCGCGTCCCGGAAATCCTGGCCGTTTCCAGGAAAGTGTTTGGCGGCGCAGGCGAATCCCGGAACGGTGTGGGCGCCACGCAGATAAGCAGCGCTCATCTTGGCCACGCGCTGTGGGTCATTTCCAAAGGCCCGGTTGATGATTTCTGTATTCTCCCAGTTGTACACAATGTCACAAACCGGGGCAAACGCCATGTTGCAGCCAAGGGTCGCCGCCTCTTCGTTGGCCATCTTTCCCAGGGCGTAAGCATATTTCTCATTGTCCGTGGCCGCAATCTTCACCTCGGAACCGATGGGCGTTCCGTCTGAGCATGCTCCGTCCCCGCCAGCCTCTGTATTGCAGGCAATAAGGATGGGAATCTTCGCGTATTTCTGCAAAGTCCGGTTCTGCTCCTGAATGACCTTTCCCGGCGCCGCATTGTAACGACAGCCCCCCAGATGGTATTTCTCCATCAGCTCTTTTAAGTGGTCTTCTTCCTGGGATTGGGTGAGCTGAAAGAATAGCTGCCCCACCTTCTCCTCATCCGTCATACTGGAAATCGTGTCTTCCACCCATTTACAGCCTTCCTCATCCAGGTAGTAGGGATTGGATTTTAAGTCAACCATGGCCGTGCCTCCTTTTTTTGATTTATTTTAAGTTTTCCATAAACGCCTCCAGCTTTTCCTTCTGGTAGCTTCCACCGTACTCTCCGTCTTTCAGCCGGGGTATGGCTTCTTCCCGAAATTCCTGCCAGGACTCCTCTTCCCGCTGAGCCAGGATGGGATAGAAGTATACACCGTTTTCCTGCGCCGCTTTGTAATCGCCAAGCGCGTCCCCCACCATCAGAATCCGGTCCCGGTCGTATCCCTTCTTAGCCAGCTTCTGAATGCAATGGGCCTTGCTTCCCGCGTCCTGCGCCATCACTTCATTCATATAGGGCATCAGCCCGTGGGCCTCCCATTCTTCCAGAACCGCCTGCTTGTTCGCCGAGGACACCACGGCCAGGTCCGCGAAATCCCGCGCATAAGCAAGGGCTTCTTTCACGCCAGGAAAGGGCAGCTTTTCTTTTCCTTCCAGCGCCTGTATCCTTTCGTTGACGGCCTGGGACCAGCGCAGCGCTTTTTTCAAAATATAGCTGTCCGTTTTCTCGATTTCCCGCTGCAGGGATTCGTTGGACAATTCCGGCGTATGCTCCACCCACTCTCCCAGCTCTTCTAGTCCGTCCACCGGCGTGTATTTCTCGGCAATCTCTTCCAGCGCCCGGTAAAGTCCCTGGAATCGGTTGATTCCCCTGGTCAGCGTATAGAGATTAACCTGGTTCCATCTTTTTAAAATAGGGCCTTCCCAGTTCTCCAGCCCCCATTCCTTTACCATACACGGCCCAAAGCATTTGATATGCTTGCTGGTCATGGTGTCCATGGCGCAGCCGTCGGAATCCACGCAGATTAAATATTTGTTCGAATTCATAATTCCTCCCCGGATCTAGCCCTGCTCCGCACGCAACCGCTCCAGTTTCTTTGCATTGTCCTCCACCCGCTTTTTATTCAGAGGATAAATAAACAGCAGCGCCAGCGCCACCGCCGCCAGACCAACGCTGGGGACAATACAGGACATGTTGAAAATCCTCCGGGTCACTTCCGGATCAAATGCCGTGGCCTGACTGTAGCCAATCATACTCAGAAGCCCTCCCACAAGACCGGAAGAAAGCGCCTGCCCGATTTTCCTGGCAAAGGAGTAGACCGAATAAATTGTCCCGTCTTCCCGGACTCCATTCTGAATCTCCGCATCATCAATTACATCGGTAATCATGGCCCAGATAACCATGTTGAAGAAACCAAGTCCCACAAACGCCAGCGTGAAAAATATTACATAAACATACGCATTGGCTGGTCGCAAAAACAGGCAAAGCAAATAGACGGCGGCTCCGGCAAAACAAGACGCGATGGAAAGCTCTTTCTTGCCATACCTGGCGGAAAGCTTCACGGCAAAAGGCGCACAGATCACCAAAATGGCAATGCTGCTAACCAGCGATGACAGAGACTGGGCTTGGGCCGAACCATAGAAATTGGGGAACACATAGCCGGAAATCCCCTGCATGCCCAACTGCGCCAGCAATAGCAAAATAGACGCAGCGATAATCCCCAACAACGCCCGGTTCGTCACCAGACTTTTCAGCAACTTGCTCACATCCAACCGCTCATTGTTGACTTCAATGGGAATACGTTCCCGCACCAGTTTAAAACAGAGCATATAACAAATAATCGCCGCCACCGCAAACACCCCGGCAATGGCCGTCATGCGAGGCCCCGACAGCACTGTGTTGCCATTTACAACCACAAAAGCCACAATGGGCGTGCCCGCGCCAATAACCAGACCGGCTAAAGTCGCGCCGATGGTCCGCCAGGTGGACAATTCCGCCCGTTCCTTGGGATCGCTGGAAACCGCGGAAACCATAGAACCATAAGGGATATTGACCGCCGTATAAAAAATAGAACCCCACAAAATATAAGTGACCGTCATCCAAACCACTTTAAACCCATAGGACATATTGGCCAGCCCCGACTGATAGATCAGAAAAGACGCAATGGCCACCGGCCCGCTCATCCTCTTAATCCAGGGTTTAAACTTTCCGTCTTTCGTAGGCTTGGAACGGTCCACAATCTGTCCCATGGTCACATCGGTAAACGCGTCGATAAACCGCGCCGCCATCATCAGGGCGCCCACCACCCCTGGAGCAATCCCCATCACGTCTGTGTAAAACTTCAGCATAAACGCAGACGATAGAATAAATGTGAAATCATTTCCAAAATCGCCGAACATATAACCGATTTTATCCGCCATACCAAACGGCCTGACTTCCTGCTGTTTGTCCATATCTGCCTCCCTTGTCAGTTTTCCATATTTAATGACAGTGTGTGCAGTTCGGGCAAGAAAAATACAGCAAAACTGACATAAAATTTTCAAAAAATTAATAAATATATCATTGGAAATTTCCCCCACCAGTCATGGCAAGGATTTTTACGAAATGCACAAAATCGTTCTAAAGCAAATGTAATGGTCAAAAATATCGCTTTCCCACGAAAAAACCGGACTGCACGTACAGCCCGGCTCAGATAATGCCCTTTTTATTTTTCCCATCGTTCCTTATAATAATATGCCGCCTGTTTGGGCTGCCTCTGCCTGGTGAAAATCCCTTTCTTATTGCCGTTCATCCGCAGAATTCCTTCCGTCGTCTGGAAATCAGCGAAGTTCCAAACCATCTCTCCTGCCACAAACGGATAAGAATCAAACACCCGATGGCACATTTCCAGATATTCCACCTGATACTCCTGGCTCCACATCACCGAAGGCAGCTTATGCTCCGCCGGGTTCGTGTCCGCCCCGTATTCCGTGAAAACCACTGGCTTATCCAGATTCTTGGCCTGCCAGCCGTCCATTTCCTTGCGAAACGCCGCCTCCGCGTCGGCGATCTCATAACCGCCCATCATATACCAGCCATAATACCGATTCAGAGATAAGAAATCGCTGAACTGGTAACATTTGCAGTTATGGGGTAGAGAATTCATAATCAAGGCAAAAGTCCGGGGCCGTTTCTGGGGGTCCGCCTCTTTTGCTTTGGTGAAAATCTTCTCAAAATACGGAACCGCCGCCTCGTCGGTAGTCTCCGGCTCGTTCAGCAAACTCCAGGCAATCACGCACGCATGGTTTTTATCCCTGCAAATCATATCCTCCACACACTGGAGATGATTTTCCAACAATTTCGGAATGGTCGGTTCCCGGAAAAACGCCGTCTTTTTTCCTGTGGAAGCCTCCATAAAATTCAGTTGGCTTTTGAAAAGCCCCACCGCCGCCACCTCGTCGACAACCAACATGCCTTCCCGATCCGCCATCTGGTAAATTTCCTCGCTGTACGGGTAATGGGACGTGCGGAAGCAGTTGGCTCCAATCCATTTCATGCACTCGAAGTCCCTCTTCATCATACCCATATGAAAACCGCGTCCCACTATATCGCTGTCCTCATGCTTGCCGAACCCTTTCAAATACACCCTTTCGCCATTCAGGAGAATATCCGTTCCCTTAATTTCCACTGTTCGAATCCCAATGTAATCGTAATACTCATCAATCAGACTTTCCCCATCCAGGATGCGAATTACAAAACGATATAGATAACCGTCCCGAATGCCCCACTTGTGCACATGGGGAATCCCAAGCTCTCCTTCCTTTCCCTCACTGGCCGCGACTTTCCTGGAATCCTGGTCGTAAACTTCCACCATAACCGAATGGTCTCCGTTCGTCTCCACCACATAATGAACTATCGCATCTTCCCCCTGGAATTGATGCGTCACCGAGAAATCTTCAATATGTTCCTTGGGATACGCCATCAGTTTTACTGGCCTTTGTAACCCTGAATAGTTGAAAAAGTCAAAATAGGGCCTGGACATTTTCTTCCCGCTGCCCAATATCTTCGTTTCCCCACATGGGATGCTGGTCACATTCAGCTCATTGTTGACCAGGACCGCCACTTTATTAAAATCATTGTACCGCACCATCCCAGTCACTGACGCCAGAAAAGGCAGAAAACCGCCTTCATGGGAAACTGCCCTCTCTCCGTTCACATACACTTCAGCCCGATGAGTGGCGCAGCCGAAACGAAGCGCAACCTCCATTCCCTCCCATTCTCCCGGCACGAACACATCCGTCTCATACCACACATCCCCGGTGAATTCCCGCATGTCCTTATCCGTGTAAAAATCCTGAAAACTGGCCGGGACAGGAATCCAATCCGGCTTTGGCAGGCCGCCCATCCAACCCCTTTCGCGGCCCTCCTGCCGCTCGTCCGTCTGAAACTTCCACATACCATCCATACTCACCGCCCGCCGAACAACGGTATCTCTCGGATACAACATCTGACACGTCTTCATAAAGCCGCCTCCCTTTTCGCCTCATCTGTATATACATGATGACAGTGTGCGCAAATTTTTGAAAAAAAATACATATGACTTGCTTTTTTTGCCTTTTTGCTCTAAAATCTAGGATAGATAACTTATACTCGAAATATAAAAAAGGAGGTAATGCCATGAATATTTATTCATCCACAGCAATTCGCCAAAATTACAACGAGATTGCAAAAATATACTCAAAAATCGGAGAAAATGCTTTGGAATGCGAAGCCTACAATAAACGGAACAAAATGCTGGAACTTAGAGAAGAGCTGTTTGCCGTTGAAAAAGACCGCCTCACCGGGCGAACAGGCTGCACGCTCGATGAATTGGAATCTTACCTCGACGATGTGATTTCAGAGTCCTAAACATATGACAAAAAACAAAAAATATAAAGTAATTGTTTCTGACAGAGCCAAAAGGATGTTAGGAACGCATATCCATTTTATATCTCAACGCAACAAAGACGCGGCTGCGGCCAAAAAGAAAGAGCTTATAAGCGCCATGCGTTCCCTCTCTCAAATGCCGCAGCGTTTCCCCTTCTTCAATGAAATATATATCCCACCGAATAAATACCACAAAATGTTTGTAAAAAAGTGGTATCTCATCCTTTATCAAATCCAAGACAACATTGTACATATAGATTATATCCTTGACTGCCGCCAAGATTACCGTTTTCTCATCTCCAAACACGAGCATATCGAATAAACATCACCGCCGACAACACAAGCGCCATCATCTCCGCCATTGGCGTGGCTAACCAGATTCCATTTACCCCAAAAATCTGTGGAAGAACAAGCATCGTAATCAACATAAACACAAAAGACCGCGAAAAAGCCAGAACCGCTGAGATCGCTCCATTGGAAAGAGCTGTGAACATTCCGCTGGCAAAAATATTAAATCCTATAAAAAGCAGCGCAACGGTGCAAATTCTATTCCCTGTCACCGCAAGCTCGTATACCGGATTATCCGGTCGGGAGAACACAGCCACCAGTGATTTTGTGAAAACAAAAGACGCCGCTGCAGTCAAAAAAGAAATGACGCCAATCACCTTCAAACTGGTCAAAATCACCCTTCTGAGCTTTTCACCATTGTTCTCCCCATAATAAAAACTAATCATAGGAGCCACGCCATAAGAATACCCCGTATATAGAGAACTGGCAAACATCAAAACATACATAATAATTGTGACAGCCGCCACGCCATTTTCTCCCACAAACTTAAGCATAGTCCAGTTGAACATCATCGTTATAATGCCCGACACAAGTGCAGTGGCCATCTCCGAACATCCATTGGATGCGGCATCCATAAGAACTTTCCTCCGCAGAACGGGCTTTTTAAAATACAACAAGCTCTTCTTCCGCCCAAAAACCCACAAACCCACCACAGCCGTAACCGAATACCCCACACCCGTGGCCACAGCCGCTCCGCCAATGCCCATCCCAAAGCCTGCGATAAACACTCCATCCAGCGCCATATTCAAAACGCCTCCGGTTAGCGAACACACCAAAGACAATGCAGCTTTGCCGCTTGCAATCATGTACAAAGTAAAATTATTCATCAGCAGAATCGGCACAGTAAACAACAGATAACGGCTCAGATACTCTGTGCAGAATCCGGACACGTCCGCCGACAATCCCATGGCCGCAAAAGCAGGCTCCATAACCACATAACCAAGGCCGCACATGAGGAACCCTACCACCACATTCACCAAAATGAGAAATGTAAAATCCTCCCGCGCCTCCTCTTCTTTTCCCTCCCCCATCTTCTTCATAATCACCGCACTGCCTCCCGTGGCAAGCATCGTGGACACCGCCGTCACAAGCTGGATAAGTGGCGCCGTCAAATTAATGGCCGACAGCGCATCCGTTCCAATCAGATTCGACACGAACAGCCCATCCACCATTGTATAAAAAGACATGAACACTGTCATAACAATGGTTGGAACTGCAAACTTCATAATATTTCCCAACGTCACCGGCTTCTTGTATACGCTTTGACACTCCATAGTTCTCCCTCCACTTTTGCTTTTTTCCTTGTTATGCCGTATCATAAACCATACAGCAACTGTACAGTCAAGAGGAGATTTTGAAAATGAATGAAAAAAACAAACTGCTTACCATCGGTCAATTTGCCGCGCTCCACGGGATTAATAAAAAAACTCTCATGTGGTACGACGAAATTGGCTTGTTCAAACCAACTGCCGTCAATCCGGAAAACGGCTACCGTTTCTACAATTACCGTCAGAGTTCCATATTGGAAACCATCCTTCTGTTACGGGAACTGAACGTGTCCATCGACGAGATACAAGAATTTATGAAAAATCGTTCCGCTTCCAGCCTGAAAGTTCTATTAGATAAAAAGATAACCGAATTGGACCAGGACATTGCCCATCTGAAAGCCGTCCGAAAGACCTTGTGCAATCATCGGCAAAATATGATAACCCTGCTGTCCATGGATTTATCCGAAATCAGCGTGGTTGAAAAAGAAAAACGCAGCCTGGTGACTGTAGACATCCATGCCAAGACTTCTTTTGACAAGGAGGTGGAAATGATAACCGCGGAAACGAAGAAATACCAGCTTCGCCGTCTGCACGACGCTTCCTATGGAACCATGATTCCCGTGGATGACCTGTACCGGGGAAATTTCACCCACTACACCCATCTCTTCATAGAGATACCTTTTCCCATAAAGAAAACCGGACTGCATATGCAACCTGGTGGAAAATATCTGCGGGCATTCCACAAAGGAGACTGGAATGGAATACCCGGAAAATATCAGCAAATACTCGATTACGCCCAAAAACATGGACTGACATTGTGTGGCTTTTCTTACGAAATGGGAATTAACGAAAATGTAATCGACCGGATGGAAGATTATATTGTACAAATTGAAATCCCCCTTAACGGGAAATAGCGCCCCTACATGAGCGGAGCAATGGCTTTCATTAAATATCCTGTCAATTTCACACGCAATTTCTCCTTACGCGCCGTTTCCATGGTAACCTGCCTGCATTTTCCAAGCGTTGCCTGGAAATCATCCTCTATTTCCCCAATGCAATCCGCTCCGTACAAATATGTAGCGCATTCAAAGTGATGATACAGACTGCGATAGTCCAGATTAATTGTACCCACAACCGCTTCCCGGGAGTCGCTGACGAACACCTTCGCATGGACAAATCCCGGCGTATATTCGTAAATCTTCACCCCCGACCCAAGCAGCGACGCATAGTGGGTCTTGGCCAAGGCGTAGGGTATGGCTTTATCTGGAATTCCCGGCAGCAACAATATCACTTCCACGCCCCGCTCTGCGGCGAATTTCAAAGCGGTTTCAATTTCCCCGTCCAGAATCAAGTACGGAGACATAATGTGCACATACTTCAGAGCACGATTGAGGATATCCATGTATACCCGTTCACCCAGCTTATCATCGTCCAGCGGACAATCCCCATAGGGGATTACGTAACCTCCCGCTCCTGGAACAGAAAAAGACGGATAAGAGAGAAAGCGCGCCGACTCGTCCTCCTTCTCATCAATGCCCCACATTTGCAGAAACATCAAAGTAAAGCTCTTGACCGCCTCCCCTTTTAGCATCACCGCCGTGTCCTTCCAATGCCCAAATTTAGATTTCTGGTTAATGTACTCATCCGCCAGGTTCACCCCACCGTTAAATGCTGTATGTCCATCAATCACCAAAATCTTCCTATGGTCCCGATAATTATAGTGAGTAGAAGCGAAAGGCGTTACCGGCGCAAACATCTTACACTGAATACCCAGCGCTTTCAGCCGCCTGGGATAATCATGAGGTAGCAGTGCAAATTCACACGTCCCATCATACATAACGCGCACATCCACACCCTGTGCCGCTTTCTTTGCAAGGATTTCCAGTATCCTGCCCCACATCAACCCTTCATCCACAATGAAATATTCCATGAAAATGAAATGTTTCGCCGCCTCAAGCTGTTTCAGCATTTCCGCAAACTTATCCTCTCCCAGAGGAAAATATGTGACGGACGTATTTTCATACACCGGATGGCAACCGCTCCTGCGCATATAGTGAGCCAGCGACGCCGCTCCTGGATTCTCCTTGGAAAACCGCTTCATTACATCCTGTGACTGAGGAATGCGCTCCTTTGTATCCACAATAATCTGGTCCACACGTTTTTTCAAAGCCCTATGACCAATATCGCTTTGTATATATATAAATAAAAATATGCCAAATACAGGCATAAGCATAATCACAATCAGCCATGTAATCTTTGCCGTAGGATTAATTCCACTATTCAGAAGACCAATAACCATAATAAACGTAAAGACTACCGTTCCACCGAAAATATGGGGCAAAAACTTTTCAAACCACTGAAAGATGCTCAATAGAATGAAAACCTGAACCATAAGCAACAGCATAATCAGCCCAAAGCGACTGAATACCGCATGGATAATTCCCTTTTGCCCTTTCTTCAGAAGGACAAGTCCTTTGTTTTTATAATCCACCTGCATAAACTGCCCTCCTATGCGCCTTTTTCATTATTATAAACCTTACAGTAACAGGACAGTCAAGATATCTTTTTACCGCCATTCCATTTTTTCTATGAAAAAAGCCTGCCGTTTACGCTTCGACAGGCTTTCTTAGAAAAATATGGGATAAGTTACAGTAAATTGATACTGTCATAGAGTAGGCAGCGTAAGTATCTCTTTTATTTTTCCACTTTGACAGAAACACTTATCTCAATTTTTCTCTTTTATGTTTTAGAAAATTACAATTTATCTATACGCCTATAGATAAAGTATGTCATTGGATGAAACATTTTTTATAGAGAATAACATCATTATTTAATAAATCAAAACTTATTGGTATCAGTGTACATATAATCCCTTTGTAAGTGTGGATGTACTTTCACCATCATCACCTACAATTGCAACATGTCCACCAGCCAAACGATACCAATATCCACGAGGAACAATCAGTTCTAAACCTTTCCAGAAAAAACTATCGTTCTCTTTAGAAAATTTCCAATACCGATAATTAGTATAATTATCTCCATCAGAGCTTTGTTCCAAATAAAGACCAAGTCCTAACTTATCACATACTCTATGGGCTGCAGTATCACCAGTAATCCGAATTTTCATAATATCAATCTGTGTCAATGTTACCGTTCCATAATTCAAATAATTACCTCTGGTCAGAACAACGCTCCTATCCGTAACCTCTCTTACATCTTCATAAATTGATGTACCGTTACCAGACGCGCCATATACCAGGATATTTGGCGGAAACACAGCAACTGCTAGCATTACGCTTAAACAAAGCAATGATAATTTTTTATAAAGCTTATTCCGCATTGCCCCTCCCCTTTCTAACCACTTACGCTACATACAGAATACGCCTCCACCACTTAAATATAACACATTAATAATAAATATTCTCTATTATCTCTAAAAACTCTTTCTCCACCACTTTTCCACTAAGTTGATAATATCCACTTTTATATTTCCATTGCGCTACATAGGTAGGCTCCTTGTCTCCAGAATCTTTTATTTTATGTACCGGAATGGTAATTACTCCTTCCAACACATCTATTTTCTTTATGACTTTACCATGAACAGTCGCACCATATGCTTCCGCCTTATTTTCATTGAACATACGCAAATTTATAATTGCTTTATCATATTGATATTCAATGGCCGCCGCTGCATTTCCAAGTTCAATGTTATATCGGAACCCCCTACATACATCAGGTTTATATCTAAAAACAGGAACCGGAATACCCACTTTTTCCTCAATTTCTTGGAAAGCTAATAGTTCCTCATCTTGATCCACAACAGAGTTCCCTTTTCCCATGCCATCATTTCCTATTTCCATTACCACTTCATTCCCCACCAAATATCGTATCGTATGTTTAAAATAAGTTCTATTTGCCTCACTGGTCATACTCGCCAAAAATATTCCTACCACTGATACAACAAACAAAGCCACCCATCTTTGGACCTGATACATGTCAATGCCCTTTTTCACTTTCTTCTCCCCTTTATCTTGCTGCTTATTTCGTTCATCCTCCTCAATCTGCGCCAGAATACGTTGAAATAAAGCTTCACTGTCTATTTTATCTGGATCAAAGGACCCATCTTTGCTTAGATTCTCCTCAATCTCTTGTGTTTTACGGTCATACTCCGCCTTCATCCACTGGTCCAGCTTATTTAATTTCTGTTTTTTTCTCATCTGAACTCCATCTCTTCTTGACATTTGCTCCCAAGGGGTCCATATTAAAGCTAGAACGTATTCGAAAAAATCCCGTCAACTGACATGCCCCCACTTTGGAATCAGTTTTCCAATACCATAAGGCTATAGTTGACGCAAAGTATTTTCCAAACACGTTCTCAAGCTGTAAACACAGCATTCTTTTAAACATATCATTTAAAATATAACTCATGTCACCACATGAGAATAATCAGGAGGAAACATATTAATGAAACATATCGTACTTACCGGCGGCGGCACCGCCGGCCATGTTACCCCCAATATTGCCCTAATACCCCGCCTCACGGATTTGGGCTATCAAATTTCATACATTGGATCTTTGGATGGAATTGAGCGAAAATTAATCGAAGAACTTAAGATTCCTTACTACGGCATCGCTTCCGGCAAATTAAGGCGTTATTTTGACTGGAAAAACTTTTCCGATCCCTTCCGCGTAATCAAAGGATACGGGCAAGCTAAAAATCTATTAAAAAAATTAAAACCTGATTTAGTCTTTTCCAAAGGCGGATTTGTGACCGTTCCAGTCGTCATCGCCGCAAAACACCGGAACATTCCCGCAATCATACATGAATCCGATATGACTCCGGGATTGGCCAACAAACTGGCAATTCCTTCCGCCGTAAAAGTATGTTGCAATTTTCCAGAAACGGCAGAACTTCTGCCCACTGAAAAAGCCCTGCTCACGGGAAGCCCCATACGCCAGGAGTTGCTTCAGGGAAACGCTCAGGCTGCATTGGATTTCTGTGGATTCCAAGCACACAAACCTGTAATTATGATTATCGGGGGGAGTTTGGGCGCCGCCTCCATCAACGAAAACATCCGTAAACTACTCCCCAGCCTGCTACCTGATTTCCAAATCATCCACCTTTGCGGAAACG
>CAJURH010000003.1:0-11347 GCA_910588775.1 uncultured Lachnospiraceae bacterium | reverse complement strand
CCATCCCTAAACCAAACCAAAGGATATGTTCAATTTGAATACATCAAAAAAGAATTGGCCGACCTCTTTGCCCTGGCCGATTTGGTTATATCCAGAGCAGGCGCAAACGCAATCTGCGAGATCCTGGCTCTGCAAAAACCAAATCTGCTAATCCCCCTACCAGCCAAAGCCAGCCGGGGCGACCAAATCTTAAACGCCCGCTCCTTTGAACGTCAAGGATTCAGTATGGTGTTAGAAGAAGAAAATATCACAGAAGAAACCCTTCTGTCTGCCATACGCGAATTATATAAACACCGGGAATCCTATGCAGACGCCATGAAGAAAAACAATACCATAGACTCCATCACACGCATCACCAATTTATTCGAAGAACTGACATCCTCATAATTCCTGGTAATACTTGTAATAGTTATCATACAGCCAACGGCGGGCACGACTGATTTTCACCCTCAGGTTCATCACGGTCACACCATAATCCTCTGCTACCGCCTTGGCTGGCTCATCACAGACAACTACTCGCACCATCAAATCGTACCACATTGGATTCTTTTCCTTCAACTCCTCAAGCACGAAATTACGAAATTGCCTTCGGCTGCTCTCATCTTCCACTTCCGTCAGATATTCAACCACTAATTCATGCTCCATTTTCTCATCACCCACAGATATCTCCCGTCTTCGGTAAGCTTTTCTCAGAAAATCAATGGTCTTTCTCTGGGCATTTCTTAACATCCATCCTTTGAGCTTGTCCTCATCCAAGCCTTCAATCTTCTCGTTGAACTTGACGAACACTTCTTGGCAAACATCCTGCGCCAAATCATAATCTCGCAGCATATCATAGGCTACATGTATCACCAACCTATAATACTGTTCATACATCCGATTGAAATTTTCCCTCTTCATGCTCTTCTTCCTCTCCATTTAATCTTTTATGTCAAAATGGACAGTAGTTCTTCTTTCACCTCATCCGTCAGTTTACCAGGTTTCCATCCCACTTTTACATTATCCCCTTCATAGCGGGGAATTAAATGCATATGAAAATGAAAAACCGTCTGACCAGCGATTTCCCCATTATTCTGTACCAGATTCAATCCATCGCAATTCAATGTTTTTTTCATTTTCAACGCCATGTTTTTTGCTAACACCAAAACCTTGGATGCCGCTTCTTCAGGTAACGCATATAAATTGTCTGCATGATTTTTCGGCAGAATTAAGGCATGTCCTTTGCTTGCCGGATTTAAATCTAAAATCACACGAAAATCCTCATCCTCGTATAATGTAGCTGATGAAATCTCCCCATTTGCAATTTTACAAAAAATACAATCCATAATCGACCACCTCCATTTTTCCTTGGGAACACTTATTTTAGATGAGTCAATTATAGCGCCTTTTACAATTTGAACGCAACCATTAATAATATTTTTCGGCAATCCTTGCCCTATTTATATTATAATATCTAAGAACTTTTCCTGTCTCATTTACATTACATATAGAATACGGCGCTTCCTCCCAGAGCATAATCTTTTAATAATAAATTGCCTTTACAATTTTTAAAAATTCTTCCTCGTCAACCTTTCCGCTCAGCTTATAATACCCTTTTGCGTATCTCCAAAACGCCAACATAGTAGCCTTCTTATCCTCCGGCCCTTTTACTTTTCGTATATGAACACGAATTGTGCCTTTCATAATGCTTGTTTCTTTTATTTTCTCTCCATGAATGCCCTCCTCCGAAATATCCGCTCTATTTTCATTTAACATATATAGATTTAGAATTGTATTCTCATATGAATATTCAATAGCTGCCGCTGCATTCCCCAGTTCAATACTATATTCAACACTCTTTTGGCCATCTGGCCTGTACATAAAAACAGGCACAGGAATCCCCAGGCTTTGTTGAATATTTTGCCGAACCAAATCCTCTTCTTCCTCCACCCCATCTGTTGCCTCACCGTTCCCTGACTCAACAACCACGTCGTTACCTACATAATACTGAATCGTATGTTTTAAATAGATTCGGTTGGTATGACTTGTCATACTCGCCAGGAAGATTCCCACCGTCGATGCAATAAAATAACCTACACACTTTCGTTTCGTCTGTTTTCTCATCCAATCCCCACCCGCTCTTAATACCGAATGCCAATTATAATATATTTTTATAAAATAATACATTGCGTTCTATCAATTTAATCTTTGGAAATAAAATTTAGAAAAAAAGATGTGCTATTTTGACTGGGCGTGCTCTGAAATTCACTCGCATGATGTGCACGCCCCTATACTTTCCCCAGGCTCTATGCAATATTATAGAAAAATAACAACATATTTATAACTCTTGGTAATACCTATAATAATTCTTATAAAGCCAATGACGGGCACGGCTAATCCTAACTCTCAGATTCATTACGGTTATGCCATACTCCTCCGCTACCAATTCAACCGACTCTCTTCCCATCACAACTCTCATCATCAGATCGTACCACATCGGATTTCTCTCTTTCAATTCCTCAAGCACAAAATTACGGAATTCTTTTCGGCAACTTTCGGTTTCTGTCTCCACCAGGTATTCAGACACCAATTCTTGTTCAATTTTCTCCTCAACTACTGGTATCTCCCGTTTTCTGTAAGCTTTTCTCAGGAAATCGATCGTCTTTCTCTGAGCATTCCTTAACATCCACCCTTTGATCTTATCCTCATCCAGCCCCTCAATTTTCTCATAAAATTTGAAAAACACTTCCTGACAAACATCCTGTGCCAAATCATAATCCCGCAAAATATCGAAAGCCACATGTATTACCAGTCTATGATACTCTTCATAAATCCGATTGAAGCTTTCCCGTTTCATCTTTTATCCCCCTTTCCAATCAGGCCCCTTGCCAAAAGCGAACTTCTTACCCAACCTGAAACATGCCACTGAACATATACTTTTGATAATTTAATTATAGCATCTATCACAATTCAAACGCAACTATTAATGACATTTTTTAACAATTTTCCCATTGAACCGCGCGAATTGTCGAAAATCAGACAATATATTTCGCAAAATTAAATAAAAATCTGTCGAGAAAATATGATTGCCATTTTTATTGACAAATGTTACCATAAATACAGCAGATAATATAAAATCTACAATTAAACAAAGAGTATTATTTGAATTGTCAACAAAAAATTTTTAGAAAGCACAGGTTGAATTATGTTAGAAATGAGAATCGCAGAACAAACAAAACAAGAGTTTCAATTTACATTATCCAAAGTCTCCCACGAAATCAGAAACCCCGTAACGCTTATTAACAGTTATCTGCAGCTTGTGGAAAAAGCACATCCAGAAGTCGAACAATACGAATACTGGGAAGATATACTGGACCAGATGGATTTTCTCAAAAATTTATTAAATGAACTATCCATTTATAATAATTCTGGAGAACTTCACAGAGAATCCGTGCCTATAGTTCCCTATCTGAAAAAACTGACGGAAAAGCTTGCTCCTACCTATAAATACTTAGGCATCCAATTAAACTATGAGAGTTACCTTTTCGACTCCAACACGATGCTGTCCCTGGACAAAATTAAATTCCAGCAGGCTCTTCTCAACCTAATACGGAATGCCGGAGAATCAATAAGCGAAAACGGAACAATACATATTATTTTGAAAAAAGAAAGGAACAACCTGTGTATCCAGATTGAAGATAACGGCTGCGGCATTGAGCCAGAATACCTACCTACTCTTTTCGATCCTTTTGTAACACATAAAAAGACGGGCACCGGACTGGGGCTGGCTATTGTCAACCAGGTAGTTCAGTCCCACGGCGGCAGCATAGAAGTATTATCTTATCCCAATGAAGGAACTACTTTTACTTTATCTTTTCCGTGCGGATAACCTTCCGGCGGTAAAAGATAACGGCCAGGAGAAAACCACAGAAAATCCCACCTATATGGGCAGTATTATCCACCCCCGTGGTGGTAAATCCATAATACAGTGACAATACGGCCATAAAAACCATTTGCCGCACTGTCAAACCTTGCAACCGTCCGCGGTTCAAGAGCAGCACATAAATCATGGCGCCTATCACAGCAAAAACAGCCCCCGATGCGCCTGCCGAAATATGCGCAGACCCTTGCTGGATATCCCTGTAATAAGACAGACAACTGGCGCCAACCCCGCCTGCTAAATATATGAGTAAAAAATTTATTTTCCCAACTGCCCTCTCTAGGTGGCCGCCTACAAAATATAACGCCAACATATTATTCACCAAATGCTCCATACCAAAATGTAGAAACATGCAAGTAAATAAACGATAATATTCATGCCCCTGCTCAACCAGGGGCGCATAACCAGCCCCCCAGGAAAGCATGTTTTGAAGATCTTGGCTCCCTCCAGTAATCTCCACCCCTAAAAACGCCAAAACATTCAAGCATATGAGAACCACACTTACAGATATCTTTCCATCCATCCTTTCACCTAGCCTTCTACAACAAATTTCATTCTAAATATTTAATCATAACATTTGCTAAATGTAAAGATGGAAATATGGTAAATTTTTATTCATCTCCAATTTCTACGAACCGATAATTTATATCGGCGAAAATCACTTTATCTTCCGGTTGCAGCAATCGCTCTTCTTCTTTTTCTAGTTTTTTCCCATTCACAAATGTTCCGTTTTTTGAATTAAGATCCGCAATCCAAAACTCTTGGCCTTTTTTCTGAATCCTGGCATGGAGACGACTGATTGACGGCCTGTCCAGCAACACATCTGACACCCCAACCATTTTACCCACTACCACCATATCATGATTTAGAATAATAGGTGGCGCTTGCCCCTGTTCCTCACATATCAGCATAGGATGCTCAGATTCAGCGCTTTTATATAAAACCACTGTTTCCCCACCAGTCGCCTCTAAATCCGCCTGTATTAACTCCTCTTTGTCCCGTGTCTCTTCCCTTCTGATATCGTCATTCTTTTTCAAATCTTTTCTCTTATCCCGAAAAACCATAAAAGCCGCTACTAGTATTACACAAAAAATAAACGCTAGCATTGCAGGCAAAGTCATTATAGATAAATACCCCATTTTTCTTAATAAAGCAACTCCACCTATAACGCTTAACCCCGTTAATATAAACGCCACCTCTTTTCCTCGCTGTCCATCTCCTTGCCTTTCTAAATCCATATCTATTTTCTCGTTTCCTAAATCATTCATTGCTCCTACCTCTTGATCCTGTATGTAAGCAGGCGTCTGTACCTCTTCCAAATCTTGTTCAGATTTATAAAGCAACTCTCCTATCGCTTCCATCTGATATCCGCCTTCCACCAGCATACGATACAGACCATACCCCAGTATAACGCCCCTGGAATCTTTATGATCCAAGTAAGGAAGCAAATATTCTGTAAAACAGCGCAGCTGTTCCCATATGGGCTTGTCATAGCCTGGAAAGTAACACAAATGCAATTCCCCTTCAGTTTTATCCATGTAGATATATTCCGGTTCCAGAAGCAATTGTCCCACATCCAACAAATACATATCCAATTGCTCAAAAATTTTCAGAAAACCATGATACAATCCCTTTAACTGCTTATAATCAAATTTTCGACACACATCCAAAATCCGTTGCCGTGCAGTTATATCATAGTAAAATAAAACCTTTTCATCAACTTTGTGCAATGTACAGGGAAGCAATCCCGATATCGCATTCCCCAGAACCATTCGCAATGGATAAGCTTTCGTATCCACTTCCCCATCTGGCTGTATTACTAAAAAGCTATGCTTAGCATCTTGCTTATAGCTAACCTCCATGTTTAACTGCCTCCTATTCTCTAAAACCCTCTGGATTGCCGTATAAATAAAACCGGGTTGCACAACTTTCTGCTTCCCCTAACGCAAAACTTCCATTCCAAGCCGCCATACGCGATATGTCCACCTTCCACAGTTACAAAGATCGCATTGCCATTTTCCTCTACTTTTGAATGAATATCTTTGGAGCCATACAAAGAACTCTTCAAGAGATGTTGAAGTTTTTCCCAAGCTCTGCCTTCCATATCGCCCTCCGAATGCATAGCGTCCCAACTCCCTGTAATAGCCGATTCATAAGCCGCTGCTGTCAGCCACGCCCGGTTATGAACAAACAAGCATATAGACACCGCACCCATCCATGCCATAATCACAATCGGCATTAATAAAGCCGTTTCTACTGTCATGTTACCTCTGCGCCACATACATTTCTTTTTATTACAACTCATAACTTCAACTCCTCACTATCTGTATAATCCAGGGCACAGCATACGCCACTAACAAGAATGGAACAAAAGGGAAGCTAAATTTTACGCCCCTTTCTCCTGTCATTAGCGCCCCCGCCCAAATCGCAGCCAATATAAATGCAAAAGCAATAAATTCCAATGCTTTCCATATTCCCATGTAAAGTCCAGATACCATAACCATCAAACCATCCCCCATCCCCAATGCACCGCCACTGAATCTTCCAATACACAGTAACAGCAGACCAGGCAAAACGCCTGCCAGCAAAATGATTAGCCGCTGCCTATTTAGAAACAGATATAAAATATTTAATACAGTATATACAACCGTCACCGCCAATGAGATCTCCCCTTTCCGTATATCCCAATAAGTATTTATACTCAAAAAACTCAACACGCAGATTTGTTCCATTCTTCTTACCTCACTTGTTTTTCCACCCTATTTAACCAATTTTTTGACATCTGGAACATTGCGAATACCCCTCCGTATCCGAAATGGGAATCAGTCGCACTGTTCTTTTCAGTCTGCTACAGCTTAACCGATTATGATAACGCCTCCCCTGCGCAGTTATATACACTATTTTCGCGGGCTCTTGCCCTTTTGCACAGGATCCACATGGCGTATACTTAGCTCCATGCGAATTTCTTTTATTTTCTATTTCCGCACCTTTCTCCTGACGAATGGATATATCCACATAACTGCATTGCGGGTTCGTATGATACACACTCCCAGACACAGCCATATACACCATGTCCTCCGCTTCATTACCCCCTTCTCCCCGGTTCATTCCAATCCAGCTATGCACCCGCCCCCGGTTTGTAATTCGCATAGCTGGAAGAGGAACTATAGACACAGGTAGCCTGTAATCATATGTTTCCTGTACATCTATTATTGAATCTTTTTCCTCATCCAGATACGCATGAATTCCCTCCTCCATAGCCCTTTCGCATAGATGACTAATTTTTTCTGTTTGGACTTTCATCACATCCATAAAACAAATGAGCGTTGCCACTCCCAGCAAAAACAATGGGAGAATAAATGCCATTTCCACAGTCATGGATCCTTTCACTCCTTTGTGCAAGGATCCATGAAATGCTTTCTGCCAAAAACGCTTTTTATGTCTTTGAAGAGAGCGCTTTTCTTTTTTTAATACTTTGCTATTCCTGGCAAAAAACATATTTTGACGCCTCCCATTTTAAAAATTATATCCATACTGATGCTGCACTGTGTAAGTCTTGAACTGATTTACCCGCACATCCACTTCAACTTCCATGGATTCCAAACAGCAATCCATGCGAAAATTATCCCGGCCCTGCTGACTCTGTATATCCGCCTCAATCATATCCATGACCCCCATTACTTTGCTGTCTTCTAACTCTAGAAACAACAATGCCCTAAGATAATCCGCGTAATTCATTCCCTGATCCGCCCCTACAAATTGCTCCATCGAAATTTCCTGCAAAAACCTGGGCACATCTTGCAAAGGTAAATTCCAATTCTGAGGTGTCTTCAACAAAGACACCCTCCCTCCATCTAGCAATGTTTTTACATCCCATACACTTTCCCCAAAAGCCCAACATAAAAGCAGCGCCTCTTCAATCACGCTTTCCTCTGGTGGAACTAGAAAGCTATCCGCAATCGCTCTGGCTAACTCCAGACTCTGCTCCCTTTTTTCCGGATCTGTATACAGAAATGCCATGTTAATCCCTTCCCTTATTGCCATAAGCTGTTCCGTCACCTTTTTCAAATTATCTTTATCATTGGAGGATTTTCCAAGAATATATTCCACCTGATATCTTAAACCATTGCCGCTAGATGGAGCTGCATATGTCCCACAATTATACATAATATATTCCTGGAACAATGCTTTATCCATAATTTCACTTTCGGATGTCGCTGGACAAAGCGCCCCCATTCCCTGTTGCAAATTCCGATGAGACACTAACCGTTCTATATTTATTTCCCTGTTAGACAGCTCTGCAAAACCCGAAATAACCAGTTCAAGAATATCCCTTTTTTGCGCTTCACGCATGATATCAATGGGATTTTCCACTGCAATATTTGGTCTATCCGCAATCTCCATATCCTGTAAGTACAACTCTGCCTGTGCGCCTTCATTCCCCGCCCAAGCTATTTCTCTTTCATACTTTTCCATAATATTCTCAACCTGCATCCACTGTCTCATCTCCTGCCCTTTTTCAATTTCCTGAGCATTTTTCAACATTGCATTTACAAGAAAATGTATTCCCTGACTGCCCGGCATGCCTCTCATATATGCCACTGCCTGATCCCGGAAGGGTTGTCCATTACAATCCGTAGCCAACACAAATCCGGTGACGCCTCCAGAAACAATGGATAAATCCAGATAGTTTTGATTCAAAATCGGTTCCATATATTCTTCTACTGTTCGGTATGCTTTACTCAATCTTAGGGAATCCGCCCCATAAGAAGCATCTATATAAAACAGATTATACCGCTTTAACAGATATGAATCATATTGGGCAAATAGTGAATACATCCCTACATCTGCGCTGTTGGCAATCTGCGTTCTGGCGCACATTATTTTCACCGATTCAATACACATACCGATTAAAACAATAACTATAGATAGAACCAGCGCAAAAAATACGGTTATGCTCCCTTTTTTCATGTCAGGAAATACACCTCCTTGCTATTTCGGGGAGATAAGATTCTGTTTCAAGTTTATATTTCGTTGCTCTGTTTTGTGATGTTCTCAAGAATATTTTTGACCAGGGCGACCAACTGTTCTTTAAAAATAACTACCAATCCAATCAAAACCACCAAGATCAAGATAATTTCTACCACGCCAATCGCCTCTTCTTCTGCAAAAAATGCGCAAATTTCATTCATATGCTCCACCTCCTTTCTTTCTAAGTCTGATAAAACGACATACATGCCGGAACAACAAGAATTACCAAAACAATTACAAGCATCAATGTCATGGGAATCAGAAGCTTCGTGGCTGCGGCTTCACCCTGCACCCTCGCATAGCGTTTGCGCTCTTCAAACGCCTCCGCCGATTCTTTTTCCAGTGTGACCAATAGCTGCTGATTGCCTTTTTTTAAATTTTGCATCAGCATAGTAGCCAACGTCCGGTATTTCGGATGGCCACATCTTCTTCCGAAATTTTCATACGCTCTTTCTTCCATTACACCGCTTTCCATTTCATAATAAGATTTCAACAATTCCTCATAGGCATAACGGAGGCGCAAATTTTTTTGCCGTTTATAATCCAGCGCAATCTTCTCAAAAGCTTTGCGGACTGTCATTCCCGCCTCCAGCAACAACGCCAAACGGGTGACCAGATTTGGATAATCCAGTAACATTTGTCTGGACCGCTCCTGCATTTTTCTTTCCTTTTCCCTCTGTTTTTGAATGGGCATGCAAGAGACGCCAATCACGCACAGCATAGCCACAATTCCTCCTGATTTATCCCAGGGGCGGCTCCAGATAATGGGGTTTCCATCCAGGTATCCCGGTAAATAATATTTATCCGTTTCTCGATTTTCCTGATTACAATCAACCACGGCCTTCCGAATCCGCTCATCCAAATCTGGCTCTGGCGTTGCCTCTTCCGCTTCCGTTGAGATATCCTCCGCTTTCTCCTTTTCTTGCTCCGGCACCTGTATATAGACAGACGCTTCTTTTCCCTCCACAGTTGCATACATTTCCCTTTCATACCCACCGTCCCCTGCCGCCTGCTTTTCAAAATACATGTCCTCTTTCCACAGGCGTTCCTTGTTCTGTGTATAAGTCATCCAGGCGCCCAAGCCATTACCCACTGCTAACAACAATAATATAAGTTTCCATTCTCGCATCGTGAGCATAACGCCATCGGGCAGCTTGCCTGCAACAACCAAACACGCCAACAGCATCGTTCCCGCCAACAAACAAATGTGAAGCCACATGATCACACCTCAATGTCTACAATCCGGCGTCCCATCCAATAAGCCAGAAAATAAATGCCTAAACACAGGCTCATCGTAACAACCCCAAATACATTTCCATATAAAATCTGTAAAAATCCCGGTGAAGTCAACTGCATGTATAGAATAATGCCGAACGGCATCATACTCATAATCACCTGTTCCATTTTCTTTGCCGCTACTGTAGCTTCGATCTCTTTTTTCACCTCAATCTTATCTGTAAGCATCCATGCCGTCTTCTGCACAATCCTGGACATATCGCCGCCCGAACGCTTTGCCGCGGAAAATACGGCCGCAAAATTCTCAATATCTTCTAATTTACTCCGGGCAGCCAAATCCTGAAACAACGTATCCAAAGAAACACTGAGGCGCATTTGCTTTTCCATATATGTAAATTCCTTCAATATATCCGACCCTTTTGAATAAATTTTCTCCAAATCCTGCATACAGCAAACCACAGATGTCTCCATCGAATATCCAGCCTGCAGCGCAACATTAAGGGAGTATAGCGCGTCTTTAAATTGATAGTTTAGTCTCTTTTTCCGTTCTCGGATATAGTTGCGTTTTTTCCACTTATAGAACATATAAGGGACCGGCGCCATAAACACAAACGCCCACAAACTTTTATAAAACAAATAGTTTACGCCTGCACAGATTGCTGCACATTCCATTGCAAAAATCAGCCATTCTTTCCAGTTGAAGCGATAGGCGTCATAATACGTTTTCATAATCCAATCCCTGCCCTTTCTAACTTCCTTTGGTTTTTTAACCTTCCCACTTGCACCAAACCTTTGTCTTCCCGATAATTGAATAAAGGCCGTAATAAAATCTCCCCCTTTTCTATTCCTGTCACTTCCGCCACCTCCAGCGCCTTTCGACTTTTATCTCTCATTCGGCCCAAATGCACGAATATGTCCACACCTGAAATAATCTGCCTCTGTACAGCTTCCAATGGTAAATCCATCCCCATCAGCGCCATCGTCTCCAGACGGCTTCCC
Source organism: uncultured Lachnospiraceae bacterium (assembly GCA_910588775.1). Classification (GTDB taxonomy): domain Bacteria; phylum Bacillota; class Clostridia; order Lachnospirales; family Lachnospiraceae; genus MGBC164599. The sequence continues at coordinate 162 of CAJURH010000003.1, read as the reverse complement.
ATATCTTTACCACTATTGGCATGAATAGTGGATAAACTCCCTTCATGACCAGTATTCAACGCCTGCAATAAATCCACTGCCTCAGCTCCCCTTACCTCCCCAATCACATATAAGGAATACTTTTTAGTGATAAAACTCTGTTTATTCTGTACAAAATGGCTG
>CAJURH010000002.1 GCA_910588775.1 uncultured Lachnospiraceae bacterium | reverse complement strand
CTGCGTCCGCTCATCCTCCACCATTCGGGTCATGGTGGTCAGACTGATAAGCGCCGCCACCAGGAAAAAGAGTACGGGAAACACCCGGCCAATGTTGCGGATTCGATCGGCGTTATCCCCATAACCGCTGTATTCCGGCAAAGCGTCCCGATCGTCCACGTACCATTTGGGCATCTCAATGCCCTCTGCGTCCTTTTGCGCATCGGCCAGCTTCTTTTCCCCATCCGCGATGGTCTCCCGCGCTTCTTTCTGCGCATCCGCGTACTCCTTCTCCCCTTTTTTTAATTTTTTTTCGTTTTTCTTGATCTTTTTGGCGGCATCGTCTAACTTCTGTTCGTTTTCTTTGATTTCCTTCTCCGCCTGGACAAGCTGCGCCTCATTGCTGCTAATTGTACGGGCCGCTGTGTCCAACTGGGCCTGCCGTTCGTTTAGCTGAGCCCGGCCGCTGTTCATCTGGGCCGTCCCACTATCAATCTGCGCCTGCGCCGCGTCCAGTTGACTTTTCGCCGCATCCAACTCTTGGCGGCCGCTGTCCAGTTGCCTTCTGGCGTTCTCCAACTGAAGCTGACTCTGGGCCAGCGCCTGCTCCTGGCTCTGGATCTGCGCTGCTTGGGCATCAAACCGGGCTTCTGTCTGCGGATCGGTTACGCCCGATGAAGTGACGAACAGATCGTAAGAGCGGCGGGCGTCTTCCAACTGTTCCTTCGCCTGGGAAAGCTGGGCCGCCCCGTCAGCGTACTGGGCCTGACCGTTATTATACTCATCCTCTTTCTGATCCAATTCCCGCTTGGACGCATTCCAGTCGGCATAACCTTGGTTGGTCTGTTGCTGGGAACGATTCAACTGATCCTGCTGGGAATCCAGAGTCCTCCTGGCCGCCGCCAACTGGTTCACGCCGTTTTGCCGCTGCGTCCGTGCGTCCGCCAGCTTCTTCTTGCCTTCTTCCAAGTCCCGCTTGCCTTCTTCCAGTTGCCTGCGGCCATCGGCGTATTCTTCTTTTGCGTCCGCCAGCTTCTTCTTACCATCCTCCAATTTCTGTTTGGCCTTGGCCAGCTCCTGCTGGGCCTCTGCCTTTCCATCCTCCAGCTCCTGTCGTGCGTCATCCAGTTCCTGCTTTATCTCTTCCTGCACAGAATCATAGCGCGCCTGGCAGCGTTCTTTTTCAATGCCCTCCACACGCTCTTTCACTTTCTCCACCAGATTGTCATACATCTCTGTATAACTGGTCTGGCTTTTGGCGCCTTTCGCCAGCAGATAAGCCACCGTATACGTGTCTGGCTCAAAATTTTCCTCCGTCACATAGGCGAACCCGCTGACCTCCCCTGAGCCCAGGGTGGTGTTTCCCCTTGCAAAAGCTATGTACATGGGACTGCTGCATGTGCCCACAACAATGAAATCCTTTTGACGAAGAATGCTGTCACTCTCCTCTGTGTAAACCTCTATGGAATCTCCGATTTTCAAAATCCCATTGACGGCCATCTGGTCATCCACCAGACACTCCCCTTTTTTCTCCGGCAGGCGGCCATCTATGACGGATATCTGGTTTACATTTTTCCCCAGGCTCTCCAGATGAATGACACGCTGCTCACCCTCTTCGCCGCTTAACGCATCTAAGGCATAGCCTCCTTCAACCATCTCTACGCCTTTTACTTCCCGCATCGCTTCCAGGTCCTCTTCCGTCAAGCCATAAGTCCCCATCACCCGCAAGTCCATCAGGCTGCTGGCATCGTAGTAAGCGTCCCCGGAATACCGCATATCTGGAGACGCGGCCTGGATTCCTGAGAAAAAAGCCACTCCTAGGGCGACGATAAAAAATATTGAAATAAACCGTGCAAAGCTTTTCTTTATATCCATAAAGAAATCTTTTCTTAGCGCTCTCTTCACGTCCCATCTCCTACCATTCAATCTCTTCCACAGGCAACGGCGTTTCATTCATCTCCATGGCTGACACTTTCCCGTTCTTAATCTGAATCACCCGGTCCGCCATGGGCGTAAGAGCTGAATTATGGGTGATCACGATCACAGTCATTCCCCTCTGCCTGCACATATCCTGCAATAATTTCAAAATCGCTTTCCCGGTCTGGTAATCCAGCGCGCCTGTGGGCTCATCGCATAATAGCAGCTTGGGATTCTTGGCCAGAGCGCGGGCAATGGACACCCTCTGCTGCTCGCCGCCAGAGAGCTGCGCGGGAAAGTTTCCCAGACGCTCACTCAACCCCACTTCCTTTAGAACCTGCCCGGCATCCAACGGATCTTTGCAAATCTGAAGCGCCAACTCCACATTCTCAAGGGCCGTCAGATTGGGCACCAGATTATAGAACTGAAACACGAATCCAACGTCCTCCCGCCTGTACATCGTAAGCTGACGGGAGCTATACGCCGCCACATCCTGCCCGTCCACCCACACATGTCCGGAGGATGCCTGATCCATACCGCCCAGAATATTCAGAACCGTCGTTTTGCCCGCCCCACTGGGTCCGACGATAATTACAAACTCACCCTTCTCTATGGAAAAATCAATGCCGTCCACCGCCTTAATCTGCACATCTCCCTTTCCATAAACTTTCGTAACCTGTTCCAGCGTTACAAAACCTTTTTCCATAATATTATGCACTCCTTCGTTCTTGCGCCAGCCATTGAAAGTTTTATACTGTATTTTACTATAAGCTCCGTTCTTTTTCAACCGACAAAACCCACCTTTCTCAAAAATACTATTGACACAACTATATTATATGTTATATAGTATTATCAAATCAATAATATCATACAACTAGATATTAAACGAGAAAATATTTTTTAAGGAGGAATCATATGGTTTTTAATACAGGAGCCGCCCTTCTGGATGCCATTGTCCTGGCCGTGATATCTGGAAAAAAAGAAGGCGCTTATGGATACAAAATCACACAGGATGTACGCCAGGCCATTGATATTTCCGAATCCACCCTATACCCGGTCCTGCGACGGCTGCAAAAAGACAGCTGCCTGGATGTATACGATATGGAATTTTGTGGAAGGAACCGAAGATACTATAAAATCACTGAAAAAGGCAGTGCGCAGTTAGATTTGTACCGAACCGAATGGAAAAACTACTCTTCCCGGATCAGCAGTGTACTGTCCGGCAATTATTCCATCCAATGAGCAACCCGCCACAAATGAGCGTGATTGAGCGTATGCAGTTTTTTATAGTAAAGGAGATAGAGGGATGAATCGAGAGAAATTTTTAACCGAGCTTGCCCGGCTGCTGGAAGACATTCCAGAAACCGAACGGCAGGAAGCTCTGGAATATTACGACAGTTATTTTGAAGACGCTGGCCCTGAAAACGAGTCAAAAGTCATACAGGAACTGGGAGGAACGCCTGACCGGGTGGCGGCTAGCATCCGGGCGGAATTTAAGTCCGGCAAAACAGGCAGCCGACAAAACTACGGGGAATATACGGAACAGGGTTATCGGGACACACGCATCCCCCACCCCCGGCAAATGCCCCAATTTGTAAAGGAAAAAAAGGAACAAAAGCAAGACTATAAGAAAATCGGACTGATTGTCCTCGTACTTATTCTGACCAGCAGTATCTGGCTGGGCCTCTTCGGCGGAGTGGTAAGTCTGATTTTCAGCCTGCTGGGCGGAATTCTCTCTCTGGCGTTTGGCGTCGTCGCCGCAGTTTTCTCACTGCTAGTAAGCGGAATCGCCATGACTGCTGCAGGCATCGCCAAATGTCTGGTAAATCCAGCTCTGGGACTTTTGCTCGCCGGCCTGGGAATGTTGCTTTTGTCCATCGGAATTCTACTGTCAATTTTCTTTTTGTGGCTGGCGAAGAAATTCATTCCATGGGCTTCCCAATGGTCTTACAAATACCTGCGCAAATTCTGTGACTGGTGCAAAGCGAAATGGAAAATTTTCAGATAAAAGGAGTGTATTATGCAAAAATTATTTAAAATCGGAATCATTGCGTCTCTGGCGCTTTTTACTCTGGGCGTAGGTTTTGTCATCGCCGCAGTGGCCCTGGGCGCAACCTGGGCGCAATTCACAGATGCCATGGATACAGGGGAATTTTCCTTGGATTACAGGATGAACCCAAAATCAGACTCCCAAGATACGAACCAGATCTATTACACAGACGTGGATTCTCTGGACATTCAGTTCGGCGCCGGTGCGCTGGATCTGGTAGAGACCGATGACGATCGGATTCTGGTGGAATTTCTGTCGGATTCCCGTTTCGTCCAGACAAATGTGGACGACGACACTCTGGAGATTTCCACCGTATCCGATGTCACAAAAAGAAAAAAGATAAGCCTGCGCATTCATATTCCTAAGGATAAGTATTTTGACCAGGTCAACCTGAAACTGGGCGCGTCCGCCGTCACCATGGAATCTCTGAACACCGACAATCTGGAATTGGAACTTGGCGCGGGAACCTTCACCGGAACTGGGAAAATTGTGGCCGAAAAGTCCCAGTGGCAGGTGGGGATGGGTGAACTTACGTTGAATTATCTGGACTGTGAAGACCTAGATATGGACTGCGGCATGGGCAGCATGTCCGTCACCATGGCGCACCTCCAGGAAGACTACGACTGCGACGTGACCTGCCAGGCCGGCGCGGTAACTGTAGGGGACAGCAATTTCTCCATGGGCAGCCACCATTTAAAGGGCGACGACGCGGACCGGGAAGTGAAAATCCAGTGCGGCATGGGTTCTGTAGCCCTGGCATTTGACGATTAGTCCATATTTTCACTGTTTTCCCAGAACTCTTTTAGCTGGCGCATCACCGTGTCCTGGCTGCACACGGCGCAGTCTGACCATTCCACCGGGAATAACTGACGGTAATCCCGGTGGAGAAACCGGTCGTCCAGCAGCAGAATCACCCCCCGGTCTTTCGGAGTGCGAATCACCCGGCCCGCCGCCTGCAACACTTTATTCATCCCTGGATAACGATAGGCGTAATCAAATCCCTGGCCGCCCTGTCCATCGTAATAGCCTTTCAGGATTTCCCGCTCATAATTCATCTGCGGAATTCCCGTGCCCACCACCACAACCCCAATCAGGCTTTCCCCAATCAAGTCTATCCCTTCCGAGAAAATTCCGCCCATGACGCAAAATCCAACCAAGCTCTCTGACCGAGCGCCGTCCTTCTCACCCCCTACCTGAAACTCTCCAAGAAACGCTTCGCGCTCCCCCTCGTCCATGCCGGTTTTCTGACACAGACACCGCACCGGCTCCATGGCATAAGCTGCCAGGAATTCTTGGAAAACCTCCTGCTGCATCCGATAAGACGGAAAAAACGCCAGATAATTTCCCGTCTTCGCCGTCGCCATGCCATATATATAGGAAGAAATTCTCCGGTATTCCTCCGGGCAACGCCGGGTATAGCGACTGCTCACATCCCGCCCAATGCATAGAAAACGCCGCCTTTGTTCAAAAGGTGATTTCACATAAACCGCGTAATCATCCTTCCTTCGGCTAAACAGCGTACGGTAATAAGACATGGGATGCAATGTGGCGGAAAAAAAGACGACGCTGACGCCTTTGTCCAGACACAACTGCAAATTTCCGGAAGGATTCACACAGAAAAGTTTCAGACAAAACATGCCATCCGGCTCCCGCTGGGTATATACCACATAGTTTTCATCCACCAGTTCCGCTATATTTAGAAAATCCCGCATCTCAAAATAAAAATTCAGCAGCTCTTCCCGTGCCTCCTGCGCCACATCCTCCCGCTCTTCCTCCAAAAGAACTTCCAACTCTCCCATTACATTCATGACCAGCACAGGAATGCCCCCAGCATTCTTCCACACCCGGTATGTCTCACATTCACCCTTTAACGCCAGCAGCTCCCGGTCCAATCGGAAAAGATAACGCTCCAATTTCCGCGAATAGGCGCTGAATTTCTCACATGCCTCGTGCACTGCCTCCCGGCTCAGCGTCGCGCTGTACATCTCCCTTCCCCGATCCACTAGATTATGGGCTTCGTCGATCAGAAAGATATACTCCCCTTTCACGCTCTCTCCGAAAAAGCGGCGCAAATGGGCGTTGGGATCAAAGACATAATTGTAATCGCAGATAACCCCGTCCACCCATTGTGCCAGATCCAAACTCATCTCGTAGGGACACACCTGCCATTTGTCCGCCTGTTCTCTGACCTTCTCCCGACTTAAAGCGGCGCCACTGGTCCACAATTCATATACCGCGTCGTTGACCCGGTCGAAATGGCCTTGGGCCCGTGGACATTCCCTGGGATTACAGACAGGTTTGTCCATGGGACAGATCTTCTCCTTGGCCGTCAGCGTCAACGCCTGGAATAAAAGCCCCCGCTGCGCCAGCAGAGAAACCGCCTCCTCCGCCACGGTCCGCGTGACGGTCTTGGCCGTCAGATAAAAAAATTTCTCCCCCAGCCCTTCCCCTATGGCCCGCACTGCTGGAAAAAGGGTGGACATGGTTTTGCCCACTCCGGTGGGCGCCTGCACAAACAACTGCTTTTTGCTGGAAATAGCGTGATAAACGCCCCGCACAATATCCCGCTGCCCCGGCCTATAGGGGAACGGGAACTCCAGTCCCTTCATGGACGCGTTTCGCCGCTTTTGCCATCTGACCTGATAATCCGCCCATTTATAATAGGCGTCCAGAAGCTTCCGAAACCACTGATACAGACTGTCTGTCTCATACTCCCGGCGAAACCGCCGTATCTGCTCAGTCTCCATGTTGCAATAAGTCATCTGCACAGCCACATTTTCACTATTCTTTTGCCGCCCCGACTTCATATACATACAGGCATAGCATTTGGCCTGGGCCAAATGCACTTCTATGGGCTCTGCAAGGTAATCCAGATCCCGAAACACACCCTTAATCTCATCAATAACCGGCAAATCCCCCGGTATAACGCCGTCCGCGCGCCCTTCCAGGCGAAGCGTGAAATTCTCATACTCTTGCTCCCAGGCCAGCGGCGTCTCCGCCTGGTAATTGGCGCCCATCTGCCTCTGGATTTTCCTGTGTATCCGGCTTCCCTTCTGCATGGCCTCCTTGTCCGCCAAGGACCCTCTGCGACTATCCAGATCCCCGCTGCGCAAAATAAATTCCACCAGATTTCTCACCGATATCCTGATAACCCTTTTTCCCACAACCGCCTCCACAATGAATAAAGGCCCACTCCTTTTCTACAATTTGAAAAGGAATGAGCCTCTTAAAATCGAATATATATCCGCTATGCCACCGCTTTCTGCACAGAATATTTCTCCAGAATCTTCCAGAATTCCTGATCTGTGCCATAGCATCTGACGGTAAGCACACGATTCAAATCCATGCTCAAAATGCCAAGAATAGACTTGGCGTCAATCACGACGCGGTTATAAAAAATATCAATGTCAAAATCACATTTTCCCGCCGCCGTCACAAATTCCTTAACTTCTTGTATTCCGTTCAACTTGATTTTCATTTCCATAACAATTTCCTCCTCACTGAATAATGAAACCAGCGTCTGCAACAAAGCAATTACTATTCGGTTACTGTGAAAGCGCTCTTAAGCATCCGCAAAACGCTTAAATGCAGAAATCTCTGCACGCCCCCAATCACTTCATTCTGTGACAGCGCCTGTTCAGGCGCATGATGGGTTATGGACAAACCACAGTAAACTGACATGTCTTACCATGAATGAAAGCTGGTCATCTTGTGCTTTTGGCGTTCTCATGACCACTAGGCATATTCCCAATCCGGCCTGCCGACCTGCTTGTTCATACACCTAAGTCCGTCCAAGGTCATATGTCAGTGCATGCTTGCACGCCCTTTCATATGGTCGCTGTCCGGAGCTCTCACAGTAAATAACTTTTAAGTTGGGATTCATTATTCCACTGATAGAAGAATTTGTCAATAGTGATTTTCAACAAAACTCAGTCAGGTATTTTCGGTATTTATGAGGGAGATTTTGCCGCTGCGCCCGCAGATTTTCACGTTCGGACACGGATATGCTTCGGCAAAATTCTTTCCAGAGGGCCACATAAACCTCATCCTTTTGCACACCCTCCAGCCGCTGCGTTTCCAAAAATGCCTGCCGACGGATATAGCACGGCTTTCCCGCCGGATGGATCAATGCGTCGCGCCTATTCTCATCGTAAATCATCCAGTTTTCCCCCGGCAGCCTGTCTGCAAAATGGGGACCAAGCAGAGGCAAGATGGGATTGTCCGGCCCGATTTCGGAAAAAAGAATGCCGTTTTTAATTTCCCGAAAGCGGACAAATCCCAGGAATCGGTGCATCTCATGCCAGACCGTCTGTCGCATCTTTGAGATTTTTAATATATAAGGATTTTTCAGATTTTCCAGCACGCACCGTCTGTTCCCCTTGCCGGACAGCCCTTCCCGCAACGCATAATAGATGCAGGTTCCTTTATCCTCCTGGGTGGAACAGGCCGCGTAACACAACTGTTCGTAAGTGTCCTGGCCCAATTCACGCCGAATAGTCCGCGCCACTTTTTCGGCTTTCTGTGGATCCACGTCCACCGTCTGGTATTGGCAGAAAAACTCTGTCTGTCTGGGCTGGCCCATGGACAGCACCACCTGCATTCCCCTATTTCCCAGCTTCCATCCATCGTACACCCCAGTGAATATTCCTTCCAGACTGTCCGAACAAATAAGCACATATTTTTCTTCCATAAGCATTTCCTCTACTTTAAACCCATGTCCGCAAATAGTGACATCTGGCGATATTCCTCCGTCCGAAAGACATCCTTCCCCTTCTTCTCTTGGGACTCCAGGATACTCCTGGTGATGGTCCGCTCGTCCATTTTGATGGAAAACAGCATTCGCCCTTTGCAAGTGATAAAATACATTGCCCGCTTCAACACCACGCCCATTTTCTTCAAATCCTCAAAGTCCAGGTTCCCATATCTTCTGGCGCCTAAGATCTTTCTGGCTGACTTAGTTCCTATTCCTGGCACCCGTAAAAGCGTGTAATAATCCGCCTGGTTTATCTCCACTGGAAACCGTTCCAGATGTCCAACCGCCCAGTCGCATTTCGGGTCCAGAGACACATTGAAATTGGGCCTTTGGGGGGTTAATAACTCGTCCGCCGCGAATCCATAGAAGCGCAAAAGCCAGTCCGCCTGGTACAGTCGGTGTTCCCGCAAAAGGGGCGGCCCCTGGTAAGACGCCGGAAGCTCCAAGTCCGGATTCACCTGCACGAAAGCCGAGTAGAATACCCTTTTCAGGGAAAATTTCTTATACAGAGATTCCGCCACGGAAACAATCTGATAATCGCTCTCCCCGGACGCCCCCACAATCATCTGGGTGCTCTGCCCTGCCGGGACGAACCGGGGCGTATGGGGACTGACCGCCAGTTCCCGTTTATTTTCCCCAACCCTTAACTGAATCCTGCGCATGGGCTCCAGAATGGTCTTTCGGCTCTTATGCGGCGCCAGCCGTTTTAACCCTTCCGCCGTGGGGAATTCCAGGTTCACGCTCATCCGGTCCGCCAGATACCCGGCCTGCTCCACCAGATGAGCCGAGGCGCCCGGAATAGTCTTCAGATGGATATACCCTTGAAAAGAATACTGCCTGCGCAGTCGGTATACAGTCTCGTACAAAAGCCCCATGGTATAGTCTGGGCTGTGCAACACTCCTGAACTTAAGAACAGTCCTTCGATGTAATTGCGCCGGTAGAATTCGATGGTCAGACGGCAAAGCTCCTCCGGCGTGAAAGACGCCCGCGCCACATCGTTGGAACTGCGGTTCACGCAGTATTTACAGTCGAAAACGCATTCGTTGGTAAAAAGGACTTTCAAAAGGGTGATGCAACGGCCATCCGCAGAAAAGCTGTGGCAGATGCCTGCGTTCATGCAGTTGCCAATCCCCTTGCCGTCTCCATTTCGTTCATGGCCACTGGACGTGCAGGCCACGTCGTATTTGGCGGCGTCCGACAAAATATGCAGTTTATCCTCTAATGACATCTGTTCTTGTATCAGCATAGACAAACAACTCCAAACGTTCGTTCCTAATACCTAGTATAGAACGAGCGTTTGGAGTTGTCAATAACTTTTTTTATTTTTTTTTAACTATTTTTCGATTGCTGGCATTGCCTGCACGCCACCAGTGAGATACGCGTTTTCCACATCCTGGAACCGCCCCTCATCGGCGCAAGCGGCAAACTGCGGCTCAAGCGGCATTTTACCCAACAGGGGAACCTTCAATTCTTCCGCAATTTCCTCAATATGACTTTCCCCGAATACCTTTAATTCCTTTCCGCAGTCGGGACATTTCACATAACTGTAGTTCTCCACAATGCCCAACACTGGCACATGCATCATGTCCGCCATGTTGTAAGCCTTCTTCACAATCATCCGCACCAAATCCTGGGGAGAAGTAACGATCACCACTCCATCCACCGGCAGAGACTGGAAAACAGTCAGCGGCACGTCCCCGGTTCCTGGAGGCATATCCACCAGCAAATAATCAAGCTCTTCCCAGATTACGTCCGTCCAGAACTGTTTCACCATGTTGGCAATCACCGGGCCGCGCCATATAACTGGAGTCTCCTCCGTGGGCAGCAACAAATTGACAGAGATAACCTTAATGCCATTCTTGGTAACCATGGGTTCAATGCCATTGTCGTTGGCAGTGGCCGCTCCGGTCAACCCGTACATTTTCGGAATGGACGGCCCGGTCACGTCCGCGTCCAGAATTCCCACCCGATAGCCTTTTTCAGCCAACTGATTGGCCAGTGATGCAGCTACGAATGATTTTCCCACGCCGCCTTTACCGCTGATTACGCCGATGACACGGTGAATCTCTGAAAAATCATTGCACCTCTCTTTTGGAATTCCGCCTGTCTGCCTGTCTTTGCATGTAGAACAGTCCTCCTTGGTGCAACTGGTGTTATCGCATTCTCTTGCCATGTTTCATACACTCCTTTTTATTTGATAAACCGGTCTATGGCCTTCTCCAGCTCAACCAGCGCCTGGGTGTCCCCATGCTCCACCGCGTCCACGATGCAATGTTCAATGTGGTCCTGAAGAATGACTTTTCCGGTGTTGTTGATGGCTGATTTCACTGCGGATAATTGAATCAGCACTTCGCTGCAGTCCCTTCCCGCCTCCACCATCTTTTTAATGGATTCCAAATGGCCAATGGCGCGGGACAACCGATTCAGGACTGCTTTTGTCTGGGTGTGGCTGTGGGTGTGTCCATGGCCATGCCCATGTTCATGGGCGTGTTCCACAATCGTTCCGTCCGGCAGCGTATGCCTGTGAATGTTCTCTCGCTCTCCCTGGCCCATATTCCCTCCATAATTAATGTATTTTTTTCCAACTTCGCTCTATTATAGCAATCATTTATAGTTCTGTAAAGGAATACCGCTGACGGATCTGTGAAGTCTGAATATCATAGATCACCGTCCCGTCTTCGCGGATGGTTTTCTCATAACTGACATCCTCGCCTTTGAATTTGTTCTGGATAAAAGCGTCCAGATCTTCAATTTCCAGCTCCTCCACAAACACATCCCGCATCTGGTTTCTGGAACACTCGTTGAAAATTTCCCACACGGCTTCATATTCTTTCAATAGTATCACCGCCTTTCCTTTTAATATGTAAAAGATTGTTTTCATACCCCACCCCCATCAGGTGTATGGGAATATTCTAAATAGTAACACCATTCGCAGTTTTTTGCAACTAAAAGAAAATTGTTGCGAATCCCCCTCGCATACTATATGATTAAAATAAAAAAACAAAACCACAAAGGAGAATATACATGAAGTGCATTCAAACAACGGATGCTGTGGGACATGTTCTGTGCCATGACATCACAAGAATCGTCAAAGACGTGGTAAAAGACGCTGTCTTTCGGAAAGGGCACATTGTGCAGGAAGAGGACATTCCGCTCCTTCTGTCCATGGGAAAAGACCATCTGTACGTATGGGAAAAGGACGCGGACACCCTGCATGAAGACGAAGCCGCCCAGATTTTGTATGAAGTATGCCGAAACGAAAACATGCATCCCACCCCGGTCAAAGAGGGAAAAATCGAGCTGATCGCCGACTGCGACGGACTTTTCCAGGTGGACGTGGACCGTCTGGACGCTATCAACGAGCTGGATGAAATGATGATCGCCACCCGCCATAACAACACCGCCGTGAAAAAAGGCGACCGTCTGCTTGGCACGCGCATCATTCCCCTGGTTATAGATAAGAAGAAAATGGACCAGGCGCGGGAAGTGGCTGGCGATACGCCGCTTGTATCTCTGACTCCGTTTCAACCCATGAAAGCGGGCATTGTAACCACCGGAAACGAGGTCTACCACGGCCGAATTAAAGATACGTTCACCCCTGTAATTCTGGAAAAACTGGCCGCCTACGGCATCGAATCCTGCGGGCACATCATCTGTGACGATAATCTGAAGAGAATCTCCGACGCTATTTTAAAACTAAAAGAAGAAGGCGCCGACATGATTCTCTGCACTGGAGGCATGAGCGTGGACCCCGACGACCAGACCCCCGGCGCTATCAAAGCTTCCGGCGCCCAAATCGTCACCTACGGCGCCCCCGTGCTGCCTGGCGCCATGTTCCTGATGGCCTACTTCGACGACGGCACGCCGATTATGGGGCTTCCCGGCTGCGTTATGTACGCCAAAGCCACCGTATTCGACCTGGCGCTTCCCCGCATCGCCGCTGGAGTGGAACTGACAAAGAGAGACTTCTCCCGGATGGGAAACGGCGGATTCTGTTTAGGATGCAACACCTGCCATTATCCAGACTGCGGATTTGGAAAAGGCGCTTAAAGGAGGCATAGGAAATATGGAAAATATAACTATTGAGCAGGCGCAGGAACTGGCGCTTGCCCACACAAAAGAAATCACCGAAACGGAAAACGTAAGCTTGCTCCAAGCGCCCGGACGCATCCTGGCCCAGGACATGACCGCATCCTTTCACAACCCTCCCTTTGACCGCTCCCCCATTGACGGCTACGCCTGCAAATCCGCCGACTTATCCAACGCCTCCAAGGAAAGCCCGGCAAAGCTTACCGTAGTCCGGGAAATCGACGCGGGACAGTATTCCACTCAGGAAATTCAGCCCGGGCAGGCTGTGCGCATCATGACCGGCGCCGCCATCCCTCCCGGTTGCGACTGCTGCATCCGCCAGGAGGACACCGACTACGGCGAAGAACAGGTGAGCATCTACCGCCGGGAGAATCCCTGGGGAAATTACTGCTTTGCAGGCGAAGACTTCAAAGAGGGAGATCCATTGCTGCACAAAGGCTCTCGGCTAAGCTTCGTGGAATCTGGCGTTCTGGCTGGCATGGGACTGACCCAGGCCCCCGTCTACCGACAACCCCGCGCCGCCGTTTTCACCACTGGAGACGAAGTGGTTCTTCCCGGATCTCCTTTGCCTCCTGGGAAAATCTATAACAGCAACCTGGCGCTATTAACCGCCCGCCTTCAGGACTTTGGCGTACAGCTCGTCCACATGGAATCCATCCCCGATGAACCCGCCGCCATGGCCGACGCTATTCAGAAAGCGGCGCAGGACTCTGATATTATCTTCACCACCGGAGCCGTATCCGTGGGGAAAAAAGACATTATGCACGAAGCTCTTTCCCTGGCTGGCGCCCAGCGGATTTTCTGGCGGGTCCAGATAAAACCCGGCATGCCCACGCTGTTTTCCATATATGAAGGCGTTCCCATCCTCAGCCTGTCCGGCAATCCCTTCGGGGTGGCTGTGGTCACCGAGCTTCTGGCGCGTCCCATGATACAGAAAATGAGACAGGACGATTCCCTGAAACCGGTACGCGTACAAGGCGCCATGGCCGACGCTTTTGGCAAATCCAGCAAAATGCGCCGCTTCGTCCGAGCCATCTGGAACCAGGGCGTTTTCTCCCTGCCGGACGGCCTGCACTCCAACGGCGTTCTTGCCTCCATGATCGGATGCAACTGCCTGCTGGACATAGAAGCCACCTCCCCGGAAATAAAGGCCGGCGATCAAGTGGAAGCCATATTATTATGAAAAACGCAGATAAGAACATCCCGGTTTTCGCCATCAGTGGCGTGAAAAACTCTGGCAAAACGACTTTAATCACCCAACTGCTGCCCCTCCTGTCTGCACAGGGCGTCCGCATAGCCGTCGTCAAACACGACGGCCATGATTTCGACGCAGACGTTCCGGGCACGGACACCTACCGGCATTTACACGCAGGCGCCTACGGCACGGCCATTTACTCAGATTCCAAATACATGGTTGTCAAAGAGAAAATGGAAAAAACGAATGCCTATCCAGACGAAGCCCTATTCAGGAAATGGTTCCCTGAAGCGGATCTTATCCTCCTGGAAGGGTTCAAACGCTATCCCTGCCCTAAACTGGAAGTGATTCGGAGGGGAAACTCCCAAAAAAGCATCTGCAAAGGCCGCTATCTCACCGCCATCGCCACAGACTTTCCCCCGGAAGAACAGAAGGATTTTCCCGGGGACATTCCCTGTCTGGATTTAAACAACCCTCAAAAAATTGCGGCTTGGGTTTTGAAACACGCTCTAGAGCTAAGCGCGAATTTTCACCACGATAAAAATAGGAGAGACTAACAATGAAAACAGGCGCTTTGATTCTCGCCACTTCCCCGCCCGGGGAAGCGCACCGGGACAACGAGGAATTCCCCTTGTTTGTGCCCATGTACCCGTTGGATGGCACAACGGTCATCAAACGTGAAATCTCCACCCTGCGCCAGGCAGCCGTTTCCCCTATCCTGGCGCTGACAGACGGTCCAAAAGATGTGCTGAAAACTCATCTAAGTCACAACCACATCCTTTTTGTGGAAGACTCAAGCCCCTCGTCCCACAACCGGGAAGCCTCCCTGCGGACGGGTCTTATGGCCGCCCAACAGAAAATGGACCGGGTGATTATCGTCCCGGTGGAATGCCCGGCCTTCTCTCTTGAGACGCTTCTAGCGCTTTTGGCCTGCGAAAAAAGCGCCGCGCCCACCTGCCATGGTCTGCGCGGCTGGCCCCGCCTCCTGGACCTCACCCAATGGGGCGGCGAAATGCCGGATCATTTCTCCTGGGACGCGCTTCCCTTGGAGGAACTTCCCACCGAGGACCCGTCCGTCCTGCTCTCCCTTCTGGAAGAAAACGGCATCCAGAAAATCCAAGAGCATTTCAAAAACCAACGCCGCGCCAACGAACTACGCTGCAAAACCAAGGTCGTCCTCACCAAAGAAGACGATTTCTTCGGCCCAGGCGTATGCCACCTGCTGGAGTGCATCGATGAAACCGGTTCCATCCAGGCAGCGGCCTCTCAGATGCACATGTCCTATTCCAAGAGCTGGAAGATGATAAACAAGGTGGAAAAAGAAATGGGCTTTCCCTTCCTGAACCGCTCAAACGGCGGAAAATCCGGGGGCAGCTCCACCCTCACAGATGAGGGCCGGCAGTTTATTGAACGGTACCGGGCCATGGTGCGGGATATGGAGCAGTTGAGCCAGAATTTCTTCGATACGTATTTCCGTGATTTTCAGTAGAGCCGTCGAAATTCGGCTGGAACTTTTCGCGACGCAAAAACAGCGGGCTACGCTCCAATCTGCGCTGATCCGCTGTTTTGCTAAAACAATCTCAGGAATTCCCGCATTCCCCTGCCGTACCCCGCAAAATGCCCAGTCCATGGTCCAACTGGGGCAGAACATACTCCAGGCTCTCCTTCACCGCCTTGGGACTTCCCGGCAGATTCACAATCAGAGTCTTCTTGCGGATGCCGGATGCGGCGCGGCTTAGCATAGCCCGCCCGGTGATTTTCAGAGAATACTGCCGGATGGCGTCGGCAATTCCATTGGCCATGCGGTCGCACACGTCAATAGTGGCCTCTGGCGTTAAATCCCGTTCTGAAAACCCGGTCCCCCCGGTGGTGAACACCACATCCACCTGCCGCTGGTCCGCCAGCCTGCAAAGCTCATCGGACAGCGGCTGTCTCCCGTCGGGCAAAAGCAGCGACTCCACCACGCAATATCCGGCCGCTTCCAACATCTCCTTGGCCGCCGGGCCGCTCTTATCCTCCCGCTCTCCTTTAGAGCCTTTATCACTTAGGGTAATCACCGCAGCGGTGAATGGACGGCTGTCGGACAACGGCAGAAGATGAATCTCGTCTCCCGTTCTTATGGCTCCCCCTTTCATCACTTTCGTGAACACGCCCTCTCTTGGCATAATGCAATCGCCCACCGCATGATAAATGGCACAGTGACTGTGGCATTCTTTGCCGATCTGCGTCAGTTCCAGCACGGCCTCTCCAATCTGAAAACGGCTGCCTACGGGGATTTTCCGCAGGTCAAACCCTTCCACCACCAAGTTTTCCCCAAAGTCCCCAAAGTCCACTTCCGCGCCTTTTGCGCGAAATTCCTCTATTTTCTCAAAGGACAAAAGGCTTACCTGACGGTGCCAGTTTCCGGCGTGCGCGTCGCCCTCAATCCCCCAGTCTTTCTTCAGCACAGCCGCGTCCACGGGCTTTTTCTGCGTTCCCTTTTTTTCACTGATGCATATTGCAAGAATTTTCCCCATACTCGTCATCTCCTATTTTTCAACATTTTCCTATACACAGCATATTATCACATGAACTGGATTCCTGCAAACCCTTCCTGTAAACCAACCAATTTTGTTGAAAACGCCATTAAATAATGTTATACTTAATTAAAATCCAATTTGAGAGGAGTAATGCGAAAAATGACTGTAAAAGATATCCAGAAAGCTCTGGATGCGACCATAACCACCGGCGGCGAGTATATGGATAAGGAAATCACCTCTGCCTTCGCCTCTGATATGATGAGCGAGGTGCTGGCTTTTTCCAAAGGGCAGTCTGTGCTGATTACCGGTCTGTGCAATCCCCAGGTAATCCGGACTGCTGAAATGTTGGATATATCCTGCATTGTTCTAATCCGGGGCAAATCCGCCAACGAAGAAATGATTAGCATGGCCAAGGACAGAGATCTGATTATCCTGGAAACCAAGTACATCATGTTCTCTGCCTGCGGCATTTTATACGACTTAGGTTTGGAGGGGGGGACCGCATAATGAGCGAACAATCAGGTTCATCCGGCGTAGTGCTGAAATATACGGTTTCACCGGATGATTTCACCCGGGCCGGAGAAGCCTCCAGTAAGGTTAAGAACATATTGAAACAGATGGGCATCTCACCGGACGTCATCCGCAAAGTGTCCATTGCCATGTACGAAGGGGAAATCAACATGGTTATTCACGCCCGCGGCGGCGACATCACCGTAACCATTACCCCGCAAGAGATTCTCATGGTATTAAAAGACGTGGGCCCTGGCATTGAAGACGTGGAAAAAGCCATGAAGGCGGGCTACTCCACCGCGCCGGAACAGGTTCGCGCATTGGGTTTTGGCGCCGGCATGGGACTGCCCAACATGCAGAGCTGCACCGATGAAATGAAGGTTGAAACAGAAATCGGCGTGGGCACCACCATCACCATGTCTGTTCACATTGAAGACAAGTAAAACTGATAGCTCCGTCCAATGTCCATGCGTCCGTGCGCGTCCGCACGCTTTCCACATGGTCGCTTGCCGGAACTTTCATAATAACTGACATGTCCGCTTACGCAGACATCACTATCTCTGAAAGTCGGCTGTTCCGTGCTTTGCACTTTTGCAGCCGCCGCCTGTATTCATGATCCTGGCTTTCGCTCTACTCATTCATACAGGTCAGCCCGCCAAATGTCGGCACGAATGTTCAAGCAAGCTTGCCCATCATCCTGCCGCTTACCGGGACTTTCACAGTAAACTGTGGCTTTAGAAAGGATCGTTATTATGGCTAATTTTTACCACTCTGTACGCCTGGACGAGTCTCTATGCAAAGGCTGCATCAACTGCATCAAACGCTGCCCTACGCAGGCAATCCGGGTTCGAAACGGCAAGGCCGTTATTACATCGGAGTTTTGCATCGACTGCGGCGAATGCATCCGCATCTGCCAGCACCACGCCAAGCTCCCCACGTATGATTCTGTGGACATCATGAAAAACTTCAAACATACCGTGGCCCTGCCTGCGCCAGCCCTTTACGGCCAGTTCAACAATCTGACAGATGTAAGGGTGGTGCTGACCGCCTTAAAAATCATGGGATTCGACGATGTATACGAGGTCAGCGGCGCGGCGGAGCTTGTATCCGAAATATCGCGGGATTACGTGATGAAGCACACGGAGCACTGGCCCATCATTTCCACCGCCTGCCCCGTCATCGTGCGCCTCATCCGCGTACGTTTTCCGAATCTGATTACCCACATGCTGCCAGTGCTTCCCCCGGTGGAAGTTGCAGCGCGGCTTGCCCGAAAGAAAGCAATGGAGAAGACAGGGCTTCCCTCCGAGGACATCGGCATTTTATTCATCTCCCCGTGCCCGGCCAAAACCACTTTTGCAAAAGCGCCACTGTGCACGGATAAAAGCCAAATAGACGGCGTACTGGCTATCAAAGACATCTACCCGCTTCTGCTGGGTCCCATGAAACAGGCGGCGCTGGCCCCCGAAGATCTATCCATTTCCGGAAGAATCGGCATCGGCTGGGGCTCCACAGGTGGCGAAGCCGGGGGCCTTCTCTCCGACAGCTATCTGGCGGCGGACGGCATGGAGAACGTGATCCGCGTGCTAGAAGACCTGGAAGATGAGAAGTTCCACGACTTGCAATTTATTGAATTAAATGCATGCAGCGGCGGCTGTGTGGGCGGCGTTCTCACCGTGGAAAATCCTTACATCGCCCAGGCGAAATTAAAACGGCTACATAAATACGAGGTTGTGGCCCGTTCCCATCTGGACGCGACTCCTGTGGAGAAACCTTTCTGGAAAAACAGATTGGAGTACGAGCCGGTGTTCAAATTGGGCGAAAGCCTGCTGGAAAACATCAATAAAATTAACCTGGTGGAAGAGCTGTGCGCACGTTTTCCGGGTCTGGACTGCGGTTCCTGCGGCGCACCCACCTGCAAAGCCCTGGCGGAAGACATTGTCCGGGGAAAAGCCAGCGAGAACGACTGCATCCATATCCTGCGGGAATATCTCAAAGAAATTATCAGTCCGTTTTCTATGCTGGATAAAGACTTGAATCAGGGGCAAATCAATGAAAAGGAGGAATAAGAATGACTATCGATGATTTAATAAAGCAGCAACCTTTGACCATGATTTCCGAAGGCGACACATCCCGGGAAATCTCCAAAGTATTCTGCTGTGATTTGTTAAGCGTTGCCATGAGCAAAGCGCCTGCCGACTGCGCCTGGGTAACTGTAATGGGCAATATCAACACACTGGCAGTGGCTTCTCTGACAGACGCCGCATGTGTGGTGCTGGCGGAAGGGACAGTTCTGGAGGATGCCGTGATTGAACAGGCAAAAATGCAGGGGATCACTGTCCTAACTACCGGGGAACCCGTATTTGACACGGCCCTGGAAATTCATCAGAAGTTAAACGCCGGATGATCAGCTTAACCTACGATTTTCACCTCCATTCCTGCCTTTCCCCCTGCGGAGATGAAGATATGACCCCCGGCAACATTGCGGGCATGGCTGTGGTGAAGGGCCTGGAAATGGTAGCCCTAACAGATCACAACACCTGTAAGAACTGCCCCGCTTTTTTGAAAATAGCGGGTGACTATGGGCTGCTGGCCATCCCGGGCATGGAGCTGACCACCCAGGAAGAAGTGCATGTGTTATGCCTGTTCGCTACCCTGGATAATGCCATGGCCTTTGACGCGTATGTGGAAGAACGAATGATCCCGTTTCCCAATAACGAAGAAATTTTTGGCCGGCAGATTATCCGTGACGAAGAGGACGAGATCTGCGGCTCCTTGCCCAACTTACTGATCAACGCCACCTCCATAAGCTTTGACGAGGTCTACGACGCAGTAACCCAATTCCACGGAATCATGGTTCCCGCTCATCTGGATAAATCCACCACTAGCCTGATTTCCAATCTGGGCTTCGTGCCGGACAGCAGCCGATTCACCTGCTTTGAACTGCGGCATTTATCCAATCTGCATCAATACCGAAAGGACCATCCTTACTTAAGAGACTGCAACGTCATCAGCAGCTCCGACGCCCATTACCTGGAAGACATGATGGACCCCGGTTACAGCCTTATGATTGAAGAGAAAACTCCAGAAGCTGTCCTGGCAGCCATAAACGAGGTACATAGATGAAAGCGATTGATTTCAAACCCGCCAAGTGCAGCCATTGCTACCGCTGTGTGCGCACTTGCGGGGTAAAAGCAATTACAGTAAAAGACCAGCAGGCGCAGATTATCGAAGACTCCTGCATCCTGTGTGGGTATTGCCTGAACGAATGCCCGCAGGACGCCAAGGTCTACTTAAGCGACCTGGAAAAAGTAAAAGGATGGATTGCCTCCGGCGCGGAAACCGTAGTGTCCCTGGCTCCTTCCTACTACAGCCTGTTCCACTTCAACCAGCCTGGACAGGTCTTCGACGCGTTGAAACGCCTCGGCTTCACCCATATCCGTGAAACTGCCGAGGGTGCGGCCCTGGTCACCAATGAATACCGAAAACTGCTGGAACAGAAAACCATGGCCAACATCATCACCACCTGCTGTCCCAGCGTCAATCTTCTGATTGAAACCTATTATCCCGCCCTCATTCCCTATCTGGCGCCTGTAGTCTCACCCATGACTGCCCACGCCCGGATGCTGAAACAGGAATACGGGCCAAACGTGAAAGTGATTTTTGTCGGCCCCTGCATTTCCAAAAAAGCGGAAGCCTATGAAAACGCCATGGAGCACGCAATCGACGCAGTACTGAATTTCTCCGAGATTAAACAGTGGCTAGTCGATGAAAAGATTCAGGTCAAAAAATGCGCGCCTCTGCCATTGCCTGTGCCGGACCCCAAGGTAAATAGACTATACCCTATAGCTGGAGGCATCATCACTTCTGTGAAAACCACCAAAACGCCTCCCCAGGAAACATACCGGAAGTTTGCGGTGGACGGCGTGAACAACTGCATTGACCTGTGTGAAAATCTCCTCTCTGGAGATTTATCCAGGTGTTTCATCGAGATGAGCGCGTGCGAAGGTGGATGCATCCAGGGACCTATGACTGGCAACGCAAAACTAGCCCGCTTCCAATCCAGAGTAGAACTGGAAGAAGATATAGAGGTAATCCCTGCCGAGGATAAACTCCTTTATTTTACCCCTTCCGAGTTTTCCACCGCCCAGATTTTCCGAAACAAATCTCCCCGGAAACCAATTCCTTCTGAGGCGCAGATCCGGAAAATCCTGGCAAAAATCGGCAAATACTCAGAAGAAGATGAATTAAACTGCGGCGCATGCGGATATCCCACCTGCCGTGAAAAAGCCATCGCCGTATTCCAGGATAAGGCAGAGCTGACCATGTGCATTCCATATATGAATGAAAAGGCACAGTCCCTGGCCAATCTGGTACTGGAAACTTCTCCATACATGACCATTATTGTGGACAACGAAATGAAAATCCAGGAGTTTTCCGCCTCTGCTGAGAAGCATTTTCATCTTACGCGGAAAGAAGCGTTGGAGACATATCTGTTTGAATTGATGGACACTGACGATTTTGAATGGGTGTTTAAGCACAAACAGCAGATCCAGAACAAAAAGGTAAAATTCCCGGAATACGACTTTACCGCTATGTTAAGTCTGGTCTATATCAAAAAGCAAGACGCTGTATTGGCAATCCTGATAGACATTACAAAAGAAGAAGAAATGGCGCTGCTGGATTACACAAAGAAGCTGGAAACCGTTGAGCTGGCCCAGAAAGTAATCGACAAACAAATGACAGTGGCCCAGCAAATCGCGGGACTTCTGGGAGAAACCACTGCCGAAACCAAGGTGACTCTGACCAATATATGCAAAACACTCCTGGACGAAGAAGAGGATGAAAATGAATGAACAGAAATTCAGTATTGATATCGCTTACAAAAGTCTGAATAAGCTGGATGAAGAATTGTGCGGGGACAAGGTGGAGATTCTTCACACCAAGGATTCCCATATCCTGAT
Organism: uncultured Lachnospiraceae bacterium; assembly: GCA_910588775.1. Lineage (GTDB taxonomy): Bacteria > Bacillota > Clostridia > Lachnospirales > Lachnospiraceae > MGBC164599. The sequence goes on along the minus strand of CAJURH010000002.1, from coordinate 166,155 downwards.
TCTGGCAGACGGCATGGGAAGCGGCGTAAAGGCCAATATCCTGGCCACTCTCACTTCCAAAATCCTGGGCACTATGTTTTTGAACGGCGCCAATCTGGACGACTGCGTGGAAACCATCGCCAAGACTCTTCCTATCTGCCAGGAACGGCTGGTGGCTTACGCCACCTTCAGCATTCTTCAGGTGTTTGACAGCGGCGAAGCCTATCTGGTGGAGTACGACAATCCGTCCTGCATCTTTATCCGGGACGGCAAACTGTCATTGATTCCGGAAAACATCCGGGAAATAGAGGGAAAGAAAATCAACGAGTATCGGTTTCATGTAAAGAAAGGCGACACGTTCGTATTGACCAGCGACGGAACCATCTACGCCGGCGCCGGCAAACTGTTCAACCTGAACTGGACCTGGGACAGCATGTCTTCCCATGCGGTAAAAGCCGCCCATTCCACCCGGTCCGCCGCACGCCTGGCCACTGTGCTGAGCAAAGCATGTGATGACCTGTATGAAGGACGGCCTGGCGACGACACCACTGTGGCCGTTATGCGCATCAGCCAGAAGAAACTGGTTAAACTGATGACCGGCCCGCCCCGCCATCCAGAAAACGACGAACAGGCTGTAAAGCAATTCATGGAGGGCGATGCCTACCGCATCGTCAGCGGCGGCGCCACATCCAACATTATTTCCCGGGTTCTGGACCGGAAAATCAACGATGAGCCGAACCAGGTTATGCACCCCGACATACCGCCCATCGCCTCCATAGACGGCATCGATCTGACTACAGAAGGCGTTCTCACTTTAAGCCATACGTTAAAACTTCTGGAGCGGTACGCCTCCGGCAATGAAATAGACGACGCTTTCTACGACAAGTTAGACGAGAGAAACGGTAGCTCCATGATTGCAAGAGTCTTAATCGAGGAATGCACCGATCTGGAAATTATCCTGGGCACCGCCGTCAATGCCGCGCACCAAAAAGCTAATCTGGCATTCCGTCTGCACGCAAGAAACCAACTAGCGGAACATTTAAAAGGGGTAATGGAAAAGATGGGCAAACACGTGACCATCGCCTACTATTAATCACCAAATACTTTCTACTTATGGGCTTTGATCCATTTACGGGCAGTCCGCACTTTATTCAGATGAAACATTTCCTGTACTTTTACTTTGCGCTTGTGGGACTTCAAAACAGCCAGACCGTGATTATATATTTTCCAGGCTGTTCCCACAGGCACCAGGTTCCAGAACGGATGCTGCCTGACCGGCTCCCTCTCCGTTCCTCCACAACCCACTACACAGCCTTTTTTCACCGCATAGATAAAATCGTTGCAGTTGCGAATATCATAGTCAATGTCTGTGTAAGCCATTCCCACGTAGTCCTCTTTATGAGAATCTGATCCGCCAAAGGCCGGTTTTTTGTATTTTATAGCCAACTCCCTGGCTTTCCGGTTGGATTCTGGAAGTTCACAGGTGTTGAACGCCTCCACAAAATCAAATTGATGGATCAGGTCTTTATCTTTCATCATTTTCTTAGAACACATAGCGCTTAAAAACTTGGCCCCAAACGGATGCGCAGGACCGAGAATACCCCCATAACGGTGAACGATTTTCACCAATAATTTCACAGGGAGTCCACGCACTTCCAAAATTCGAAGCTTCAACTGATCCGGCATGATAACCAATATATGACCGGCGTCTATGGTGTCGTATTCCACCCCTTTCAGAATCACGAAATCATCGTATTTATGGGTCTTATTCCGAAGCTTCTTCCAAGCCCGGTATCCATTATACGTATTGTGATCTGTAACCAGCATTCCGTCAAAACCTTTTTGTCTGAGAAGCCTGATATAATCCTCAATATCTATTTTTCCATCCAGTGATCCATTCTTTGTGTGGCAATGCAAATCAAACCTCATCTTACATTTCGCTTCCTTTCCATTTACGCATAGCCGCCTCCACCACATGTCCCAGCAGAACCGATGTGGTCACACTGCCCACGCCGCCAGGCACAGGGGTAATCGCTTCCACAATGGGCAGCGCGCTTGCATAATTCACGTCGCCACACATTCTTCCCTGCGCGTTTACGTTGATGCCCACGTCCAACACGATTTGCCCCGGGGAGAAATACGCTTGATCCAGAATCTCCGCCTGTCCGGCGGCCGCTATGACAATATCCGCATCTTTTACAATGGATGGCATATCTTCAGTCTTGGTATGGCAGATGGTTACCGTGGAATCCTTTTTCAACAACATCATGGCTGCAGGCTTACCCACCACCAGACTGCGGCCTACCACTACGGCCTTTTTTCCTTTGCAGTCAATGCCATAATAATCCAGAATCTCCATACACGCCTGGGGCGTGCAGGGTGGAAAACCCAGATCAGCGCCTGTGAATACCCCAGACATGGAAGCCGCTGTCATGCCATCCACATCTTTTGCCGGGTGCACCGCATTTTCCACCTGATCGGAACAGATATGTGCAGGCAGAGGCCGAAATATAAGAATGCCGTGAACGACATCCGAATTATTAGCCTCCTCAATAGCCTCCATCAATTCTTCTTGAGTGACATCCACTGGAAATATTTTTCTTTCGCAAATTATATCCACAGACTGGCAAGATTTCACAAGGCTCTTTTCATAGGCCAAGTCACTTTGATTTTCCCCTACACGGATGATAGCTAAACACGGTCGCACGCCCTTTTCCCTCAGAAACGCCACCGCCTCCTCACTCTTATGGTTCACCGATGCAGCCACTTCTTTCCCTGATAACTGTCTAGCCATAAACATCCCCTTTCTACCTTAATCTGGAAAGAACACTGACAAAAGTATCCTCTGCCATACGCGGATATTTCTTCAACATTGCTTCCGCCTTCTCATTCAGCTCCTCCGCATATTCCCGATTCAACATCGCTTTCGTATTGATAAATACATTCAGACTAGCGCCTTCCAGCGCCGCTTTACAAAACGCCATGCCCATCCCCGCATCGCTTAGAACCAACGTGGAGCCCTTTGTGGCAAATTCCCGGATTATCTCAATGGCCTCGCAGCATTTCTCCATAATTTCCATAGGAACCACACATGCTTCTCTTAAGACTTGCTCCATGACCCGATCTTTCTCTTCTCTCTGCTCCTGCGTCTCTCTGGGCATTCCATAGGCTTTGGCCAACGGCGCAAATACCTGCGCGTCTCTCTCCATAAGCCTTAGAAAATCCGCTTGTAAAACGTCGCATTTAGCAGTCAACTTCTGCATTTGCTGGTCCACATCTGCGTATTCCTTTTTTCCCACAGTTAGATTGCCTACCATATTTCCCAATGCTGTTCCCAACGCTCCAAGCAGCGCAGAGGCTCCACCGCCTCCAGGCACAGGAGCTTTAGAAGCCAATACCTCCACAAACTCTGCACATGTTTTTGTCGAAAATTCCATTTTGCCCTCCTTATTATTCATGTACTTTTGGAATATATATTTGTTTAAGGGACGGGATTTCCCCCGTCCCTTAAAGGCTCAGCATTCACCTATTTCACAATATCAGGAACCAATGCATTTATCCAGAGCTTTCATCATCCCAATGCATACCTCGGCAACCACAGTCCTGTCCTCCGCCTCAAAAGCATTGGGAAAATTATCAGAAAACAGAATTTGTGAGGAAGGCGGAAATTCATCGTCCCCTTCCCACAGAATAAAACGGACATAATAGTCTTCCGTAAGACGGACTTCATAAGAAGCGTCCCCAAATTCCAGTTTTTTTCCACCCATGCGCTCCATCACCAACCGAAACCGGTCTATTTTACTTCCAAAACCATATGCCAAACGCAGGATGCAGCGGCCATTGAACTGCCTGTCATACAAATCCCCCGAAGGCATTTCGCGATAGGTGTAGAATTCCCCGCCATTTGGGAAAACCAGTCCGTACAGCAGATAACGAATCACAAGAATTTTGGCCGACACCGTATCTTCCAGTGGATAATAGCCAACGGAATCCTCTTTATGCGTAACCTGAAAATCCGGCCAAGTGACAGAATAAACGGTTCCCAATAAAGTCACCTGGAAGGATTTTGCCTCTTGATCATAAGCAATCTGCAACCTTTGAGCAATCTCCTGCGGATCGGCCTGCTCAAATTCGGACAAATAATGTTCCCATGGCAACCTTTCCTTATTATCCTTCGCATACGGAAATTCTATGCCTGTAGTTTTTTCCATCTCTACCTCCTGTTTTGCCATTAGTGTTTTTCTGCCTCAACGGATGGGAACAAGGTGATATCTGTGTGGGGCAAGAAACAGGATGCCACAAATTCATCCATATAGGAAGGCACTGTGCTCAGTTCCATGTAAGTCATATTCCTTGCGACCTCATAGACTTTTCTCTCCGACTCTGTGGACAAGAGCATTGCATAAGACCCTGAAAGGGATGAGTTGCCCACATAGTGAAATTTATCAACGTCAATATCTGGAAGCATTCCAATATACACGGCATTTTTCATGTTGATTCCACTTCCAATGCCTCCAGCCACATATACATTCTCAATCATAGAAACGTCAAAATCAAGAGAAGTAAGCATGGTACGGATAGCGGAGAAAATCGCTCCTTTTGCACGGATAAAATTGTCAATATCTACTTCTGTAATTTCGACATCTTTTACGGAACCTGCCTCCTCTTCAAAAGCCAGAACATAACTTCCCATTCCATATTTATCGTATTTGATCCGTTTGCCTTCACGGATAAATTTGCCCTTGGGATCGATAATATCCGCCCGGAACAGTTCGCTGATCACGTCGATGATGCCGGAACCGCACAGACCAACAGGTTTCACTCCTTCTTCACCAATAATCTTACAGTTGGGTTCCATAGTTTCCCTGTCAATGGTGCACGCCTCAATAGCGCCGTCTGTGGCACGCATACCGCAGCTTATATCACCGCCCTCAAAGGCCGGACCTGCCGAACATGCGCAACTCATCAGGAAATCGGAATTTCCAAATACTAATTCTCCGTTGGTCCCCAAATCAATAAACAGAGAAAACTCCGGTTTATTCCAAATCATGCTGACGAAAGTCCCCGCTGTAATATCCCCACCCACATAACTGCCGATGTTTGGCGCCACAATCACATGCGCATCCTGATTCACATCAATGCCAAGCTCTGACGCATACAGAGAATTGGTCTTAAAAAAGGCCGGAATATATGGCTCCATACGCAAAGGATCCGCATTAATTCCAGCAAACAAATGATTCATAGTTGTATTGCTGGCTATGCACATACGGTATATTTGTTCCTTCGGGAAATGGATACTCTGGCACATTTGCTGCACTAAAGGATTGATTGTCTCTGCAATCACAGCGTCCTGTAAACGTTTTCTTCCGCCTGGTTTTGTGGATTCGATAATACGGTTGATTACATCCGCCCCGTAACGAATCTGCCCGTTACCTGCAGACGCTTTAGCAAGGATATTGCCATTTTCCATATCGATAATCAATGCGGAAACGGTTGTCGTTCCAATATCAATCGCAAGTCCGCCGATAACAACATCCTGATCTTTTGGGAAAATATCATATACAAATACATCGTTGGGCGTGGTTCGTATCACGCATTTAACCGTAAAATCACTAGCCCTGAGCACGTCTGGCATTTTCAGCAGAACCGAATAAGGAAAACGAACCATTTCCAAATTCATATATTTCCTCAATGCACGGGCAAGCCGTTCATTATCCGGCATTGTGTCATCTAAGGACGGTGTAGGCATGGACACTTCCACCACATCCAGACTATTGCGCAGCTGTATGCCAGCCTCCTCAATGCTTTCTTTTGTCTTCTCAAAAATCTGGATCTCATCCTTGGAACTCAAATCCGCCACTTTCATCCGGCTTTTAAAAGCAGAAGCAATATCTGGCACTAAGACTTCTATATCCCCTAAGGGTTCACTAATACACGCCAGTCTCCATCCCGCATCATACTCCTCATCCGCAGTATGACGGGTTTTCTTTGACTCAAGTTGTCCGTCCAACAACTTTATTTTACATTTACCGCAGGAAGCATTACCAGAACAAGGCGCATCAATTGTAACATTAGACTTCCGGGCTAATTCCAGAAGACTCTCACCTTCTGTTGCATAGTTTTCCACCTGACTACCATCTTCAAATTTAAATGTCACCTTATACATAGATGAAATCTCCTTTATCCTCTTGAATCCGGAAACCCCCGCCTACTCAATTTCCGCTTCTGTTTTATAAAACTATTTGTCCACATTTCCCCAATAGACTATGGCTCTTTCATATTTTAATACAATGATGTACATACATCAAGATAATTCATACCCAGTATCGCATTCTCACAGGCAACGAGAGACGGCATCATTGACTGGTGACAACGCAACGCTGACATAAAGAAAATACTGATTCCTTGATTATTTATACAATGCCGTATCATGAAAGATAAAATCTCTCCTTTGTACAACATAAAAGGGACGAAGGAAGCAGGGAGTTGAACCTCACTTTTTCCTCCATCCCTATACATTATGCTACTATTTCAGAAGTATATCTGTAATAGTCAGCAAACTGACCTTTAATTAAAGATCCAGATAAGAATCTGCGTACATAGTATTATTTAACAGCATATCACAAGTCTTAACTGTTTCCATCAGTTTCTGATCACATGGATTAGCAATGATGGATGACAGACCATTAGCCATACACATAGCCAGCATGAAAGAATCCACGATTGGACGAATCTGTTTTGGCATACCGTTGGAAATGTTGGACAGACCACCTGTTGTGATCAGACCCATTTCGTTCATCATACGGGTAGCATTCATGATGTGCTGAGCCTGCTCCTGCATTCCCTTTGCAACCAGGAATAACGGATCAAACCACAGATCTTCTGCTTCCATACCCAGAGTTAAGCCATGCTCTAACATCTGCTGGCAGAATACCATACGTTCGTCAGCATCTGCAGGAACAGCGCCTGCGGAGCACAGAGCGAATACGATTGCATCATTGTGAGCAGCCAAGTCAATGTAGCTCAATCTGTCACCTGCATCTGCAGAGTTGATGATTGGTTTACCTTTATCTCTATTGTATACGGAGATACCAGCTTCGATAGCAGCTTTGTTAGCTGTATCCAGAGCCAGAGGAATGTTATCAAAATTCTCCTGGATTAACTTAACGCCCCATTTCATCAGATCTTCGCCATCGTTCTCGGCTGGTCCAATGTTCAGGTCGATGTAAGTAGCTCCAGCTTCAATCTGCTCTTTTGCTCTTTTTAAGATTGGTTCTGGATCTCTTTTTTCAAAAGCTTCGCGAATAACGGGAGAAATACAATGGATTCTCTCACCGACTACCATAAATTTTGCCATATTCGTTCTCCTTTTCTTTGTATAAAAAATTAAAAATTATTTGAATTCTTTCATAAATTTAACAAGCTGAACAGCTTCATCTGGAGCTACGATGATTTCCCAGCCTGGAAGTTTTGCTTCCAAATCGCCCTTCAATACAGCAACTTTTCCGGGGATTACCAGCTTACGGCATTTAACCTTATCTTCAACATTTTCCTGAACGAACTTAGCAATTGTGCCAGAGGACAATTTACCAGCAGCCCAAGCAGTAAGTACGGACATACCAGCAGCATCGCTGATCAGCAAGTTACATGGAACACCAGATCTCTCCAACTCGCCAGAAACAACGAAGTAAGTAAGAGCAAAGTCTACGGTTGTCAGGCACAGAGAATTTTCGTCTCCACCGTTGATCGGGTAGATGCCTGGCTCTACTGTCATTGGTTTCTGAGGATCTGTGAACAGGTTCTGACGCAGACCATACAGAGGCAGAGCAGCACCATAGCTCATCTCGTCCAGAACAACGATTGAACCATATTTCATTGTGAACAGAGAAGCCAGAGCTTCCTGCATATATTTGTCGTCTTTCGCAATCTTGCTTAAGTTTACGATAGAAGGATAACCAAATGTACGATCTTCATTCTTAATAGCTGCACGTCTTACCTGTACAGTATTAGCAAATGTAGCCTTAACATCAGCGCCAGTTGTATCAAGAACAAGATTCTTGTTGCCCAGGCCTTCCAATTTAGCAACTGTATCATACAATTCATTTAAGTCAGCTCCACTAACGCCCAATACAACGCCAGCGTCTGTAGCCAATTTGCTCATAGCTTCTGCGTTTGCAGCATTTGCGCCATTTAAGATTGGCTTACTATCTTTGCAGATATCCAGAGCAGCTTTTGCAACTGCTTCATCTGCACATCCCAATACCAGAACTCTGCCTGTAGCAGCAGCTTTCTTTACGATATCAAGATATTTGTCCTGTGCATCGCCTTCATGATAGTTTACATAAACCATCTCAACATACATCTGCTCGCCGATACGCTCGTAATCAACTTTCTTCATTGCTTCCAGTTTTGCATCAACGGTAGCATCGTCCATGCATGAGCAAAGGCTGATTGCATATCTTGTCCTGCTAACAAATGTTTTGTCATGTCTGTAAAGTACAGTCTCTCCACCTAATGTGTATTCTTTGTCGCCTGTACCAACTTTGATAGTCTTCATTGGAGGAGCTGTTGCCTCAGCCAATGTAGCCAGAGCTTCTTCTGACATATGTGGGCAAGCAGAGATCTCGGCTGCACCCTGAGCAACTTTCATAGAGAAAGCCATACAGGTTGGAGATCCACATTCCTTACAGTTTGTTTTTGGTGTCATTTTAAAGATTTGAATACCATTCAGTGCCATTCTTCCTAATCCTCCTGTTTTTTCTATTACACTAATTCTTTGATCATTTTTGAAATTGTTGCAACAGACTGAGGATGTTTCAGGATTACTGCATGGGATCCAGAAACCAAATCAGCTGCAGCTCCCATAATTTCCATACCAATTCCTCTTTCTTCTGCTGGTCCCCATTCCGGCATATCTTCTTCAGAAGCCATAGACTCTTTTACGCTCCATGCATCGATTGATACAGGTGTAATGATAGGCATCTGCAGTGTAGCGTCGTCCTGGCTCAATGCAGCGTTTCTGATACGGTCCATAGTAGAAACCACATACTCATATCCATATCCAACTGCAGCATTACCGATGTTCATAACGATTTTCTCAGCATTTACGCCCAACTGTGTAGTGATAACGTTCAACTGTTTTGCCAAGTTGATATCTACAGCAGACTCAGCGCCTACGTTCAAACCATAAGCCAAACCAGCAGATGCGCCTACTGTTTTGTAGTTTTCTTCTTTTGCAGACATAATCAGAGCGTTTTTACCCTGGCATGCTTCAGAAACTTTTGTAAGCAGTTCACTGTCTTTTTCTACATTTCCGCTGCCTTCCACTACCAGAGGATAATCTCCGAGAGCTTCTACAACTTCTTTAACAATAGCTACAAGATCTTCCGTAGGTTTGTCCTCGCCGTTGGGATCTCCACCCTTCAGGGAAAGAACTACGAAATCTGCACCTTCCATTTCAGATGCTTTCTTTGCCATCTCAGCAACAGAAGAACATCCTTCATAGTAAGCTTTTACTCCTGGAACGCTTTCATCAACGCCCAAGTCGGTAACTTCTACGCCTACCTTTGGTGCATTATCAATAGGGCCGTCAAAAGCATAAAAAGGAAGTACGCTCTCCCCGCCCAATGCAATAGCTTTGTCGCCATTGCCAATGGTTACAGTGTTGATTTTTGCAGCAAATTTTTCTGGTTTTTGATTAAACGGCATTATTCATTAGCCTCCTTATAAAATTTTCTATCGATAGCCCACCTGCCCGAAGGCAGGCAGGGCGAAATCGCTTCTCTTACATTAATGGATCCAGTCCAAGTGCGGGATGACCTTTTTCTGTCAGGAAAGCAACCAATGCTTCTGGATCGGAATCTGTGATTGTCTCATCACCAATCATATCGGCAAAATTATCAATTCCGTACAATTCTTTCGCTGTAGCGTTCAATCTGTCAGCCACTACATCTTTCAATTCTTTCGGCATCCATACGATACGCTGGATACCACCCTCAGCGGCCATAAACTTCTTAGAGCCGATGAAGTGTTTACCATGTCCCATGAATCCAGGGGTCTGAACGCCACCACCTGTCATAGAAGCCAACTCTGGGAAGGTCATACCCAGAGGAGTCATGCCTGCGTACTCACGGTTTGCGATAGCCACGCCATTAGAGAATGGCTCGATTCCACAGATGCACTCGAAGCATCCACAAGAGGTCATCGGGTCTACCATGATGGAGTACATGGTGATTCTCTCCAGAGCGCCCATAGAGTATTTATGTACCGCTTCATTGAAGGATTCATATGCTCCAAGATTTTCATCAATCAAGCCTTCTTTCGGAACTACCTGGCAAGCGCCTTCCGGATCCAGCTCATGGGTTGCTTTCGCATCCAACCATGAAACGGCGCCGCAAAGACCAAGTCTCTCAGGTGTAACAATACATACATGAGACGGTGAGAATGCCTGACACAAAATGCAGGTGTAGAATACATCTACGTTTTCATCTGTCAGGTTAGACAGTCTTTCATCACGTTTGTCGAAGGAAGCCTGAGCTAATTCATGACGCAATCTTGTACATTCAGCCTGATCTGTATAAACCTTAACCTGGCATTTATCCACAACAGCTTCAAATTCACCTTTAATCTTAGCGTAAAGGATTTCACCAAAATGTTTTGCGCGGAAACCAGCTTCATAAGCGTCTTTGCTTACACGAACGCGGATCATATCCCTCTGTCCAGTGTGCATAACGCCCTCAGCGCCGTTGATCCATGCATGGAATTTACGCTCGAACACAGGCTCAAAGTCTGTCTGCATCTTCTTACCGGCAACTTCCACTACAAATGCAATACCGTTCTTGCTTCCCTGTTCGAACTCATCCAGTTCCGGTCCGATAACTTCGATGTTATGGTCTTCAATTTCTGTGAGTTCTTTTGTCTGCACCAACTCGAAGGAGTCAACACGGGAACCATCAAACTCAACCTGCATGTCACCGCGGCGGATAATCTCGCCTTCGAAAGCAGTGGCGAACGCAACAGGAATGTCTACGTTTGTAACTTTAATCTTAATGTTACGCGCTTCCAGAGAAGCTTTATTGAATTTGGACACGTCAGCTAACTTGATCAAACTCTTCGGTACAGACGGTGTGTATTCCATATCGTTGGTGATAACCGGGAAGCCATAGTAAATTGCGCCGGCGCCACATGCAACGGTTTTCTCATCCAAAGGACCGAATGCGTTTACGAAGCAGCGGAAACGTTCAAAGTGATATTTCTGCAGGCCAACTTTATCGCCAGGTGTGATGTTACCAAATACCATGGCAACCCTAGACGCTACAGATACAGCATGCGCAGCACAGGAAATATTGTCGCCAATTGGGTATACACGTACGTTAAAGCCCATATTGTAATTCGCTTCTTTCAACTGATCGATGATGCCACCTACCAGACATACGAAGTTACCCTGTGACTGATAGCTCTTTACCAGATCTACCGCTTCCTGTACGCTTGGCGCTGCATGGATAATCAGAGCAACGCAAGGAATGTCATAAACTACAAGGGGCACACCCAACTCACGAAGCTGCGCGTCAGTCATGGCGCCTTCGGAGATTCCTTCATATGGGTCACCGTCGATGTATTTTGTTACTTCCAGGATTTCTGCTGCAAGAGCAGTGGCAACGCCAGATTTGAAGACGGAATCCAATCTTCTCTCTCTTGGCATCTGAGTCTTAATATATGCAAGACCTTCTTTACATTCTTTCAGGTTTGTGATCTTATCTCCGGTTTCTGCATAATATGCAGCCAGGGCATATGCTGTTTCTGGAAAGCCTACGGCTTTTTCTTCGCCATATTTGGCGATTGCTGCGTTTACAGCTTCTTCTGCCTCAGCATACATCTTATCATTTCCATTGAAAACGATATCAAATAATAGCACTTTTCAATTACCTCCTACAACGAATCATTGATGATCGATTTTTTCTTTTATCGTCTGAATTTCTTTGGTTACAGTCTGACTAAAATCAAAGGGAGATTTCCCCTGACGGTCAGCATCCATCACTTCGGTATTATAATGAATCATGCCCAGCAAATCTTCCGGAGGGATTTTGGCCTGAATAAACGCCTCGTCTTCTGGTTCTCGGACTTTATTGGCAACCACCCGCACCTGTTTGATACCCAAATCTTCAGCCAAACGCTTTACATTCTTGTATGTCTGTACACTTCTGGCGCCCGGTTCAATAACCACAATAAACTGATCCATGCCTTCCGTCGTTCCTCTGCCCAGATGTTCTAGGCCGGCTTCCATATCCAAAATCACCACATCGTCCCGCCGAAGCACCATATTGTTAATGATGCGTTTCAGCATTACATGTTCCGGACAGACACAGCCTCCGCCTCCGGTTTCCACAGTGCCCAACACTAACAGCTTTACACCGTTGCAATCTTTTCCGTAAGCGTCTGGGATATCATCCACTTTTGGATTAATACGATAGAATTGGTTATCTGGGCTGGCCCCAGTCCGATCTTCCACTAACTTACGCATTTTCGAGATGGGGACAATCGAATCCAACGTTTCCTCGTCGAACCCCAATGCCAGCCCCAGATTCGCATCCGGATCCACATCTGCAGCCAGCACTTTCCTGCCTTCCTGGGCATACAGCCTAGCCAATGTAGCTGCAAAAGTTGTCTTTCCTACTCCGCCTTTTCCGGTAATTGCAATCTTCATATATCCCTCCACATTATGTGCATTAGATACCTAAAGCAACCCTCTTCTCTTCAATTCTTTCAATCATCAAATCGCCTAATTTGTCAATATCTTTTTCTACTGTATAGCAAGCTTCTACCCAGTCTTTGATACCGCCCTTGAGCAGACCATCTACTTCTGATGAACCATAAGCATAAGGCTCTACACCCAGATATGTATCAATACCTGTGGAAACTACATAGTTACCGATGGATACAGCTTTTTCAGACATCCACTCAGGTGCACAGCCTACCAACGGAATCTGTGAAACAGTCCATCCAGAATGTTTCGCAATATTTGAGGCAAGAATCATCATACGGCTAATATCTACGCAGGAACCCATATGCAGAACAGGCGGAATATCTGCCAATTCACATACTCTTCTCACGCCAGCTCCGACGATATCTGTATAAATAACTTCTTTATCCATAAGACCTGCTCTAGCCGCAGCCTGTGCAGAACATCCGGACAGAACCAGGATAATATCATTTTTCAACAGTTTCTTCATCAATTCAATGTGTGCAGCATCTGGACGAACTTTCGGGTTATTACATCCAACCATAGCAACTGCTCCACGCAGAACGCCAGACTTCACACAGTCAACCAGAGGCATTGTTGTACCAAGATCATCTACCTGTGAATTGGTTACGCCATCCAGTTTACGGATAATTTCCTCATAAGAGTATCCTACAGAAGCTTTCTGTTTCATCTGAGGAATATGTACCAGTTCTTTCTTTCTGTTCTGGAAGTTCTCAATAGCTGCTTTTACGATTGCTTTTGCATTCTCACCTGCTGTATGAGAATTGAATCTAATAAATTCAGATTCTGGCATCTGTGCAATCGGTGATGTTGTAATGAATTTTGTATGGAAACATTTGCTCAACGGTCCAAGAGCTGGGAAGATACACTGCACGTCTACGACGATAGCTTCACAAGCTCCGGTCAGAACCACGTTTTCCTGCTGCAGGTAGTTACCAGCCATAGGAATTCCACGACGCATAGCTACTTCGTTGGATGTACAGCAAACACCAGATACGGTGATTCCCTGTGCGCCTTTTTCTTTCGCATAAGCGATCATTTCTGGATCTTCTGCATATTCACAGATCATCTCAGAAAGTGACGGATCGTGTCCATGAACAACAATGTTTACATTTTCTTCTACCATAACGCCCAGGTTGGCTTCTGTTTCCATTTCCCTAGGTGTTCCAAACAAAACGTCAGAGAATTCTGTTCCCATCATGGAACCGCCCCATCCATCGGACAGACCAGCTCTCAGAGCCTGACGAACCAGAGCCTCTGGTTTGGAAGAGCATCCTACATGAGACATATGCAGGGAACAAGATACCTCTCTGTCAATGGCGCGAGGAGCAATCTCTTCTCTTTCCCAAATTTCCTGTGTATGTTTGTCTGCTCTCTTTAAAAATCTCTGATGTCCGAAAGGTTTACCATATTCCATCAAACCTGTTTCAGCCACTTCATGAGCTAAATCATAGATATCTTTACCTTCTGTCTCAATATCCCATTCTTTTGCGATCCGGATCAATTTCTCAGGATCTTTTACTTTATAATTTCCATCTGCAGACGTCTCATAGAGAGTGTGGCAAATTTCACGTCCATGATCGGAGTGGGTTGCGGCGCCACCTGCTGTAAATCTCAGGAAATTTCTACCAACGATACCATGAACATCACAACCGCAGATACCTCTCGGCGCTTTCGCGGTAATACGGCATGGTCCCATAGAACAAATCTTACAGCATGCGCCAGATTCACCAAACTTACAGTGGGGAGTCTGGTTTTTTACACGCATCTGCCAAGAATCGGCGCCAACTTTTGCCCCAGTCTCCAGAAGCCGCTCGGTAGCCGCTTCGAATTCCTCCACTGTGGTTAACTTGAACTCACTCATTAATAAACCTCCTTAAAATAAATGTGGCATTCTCATCTAATAATATAATCCATCTAACGTGGAATGTAAACCCCCACATTTTCCCCTCTGCATAAGGGTGAATGCCATTTTGCTTTACAAGTGCAGACGTTGTACAATCTCCCGAACAGCCTTCTTTACAGGTGAATCATCCGGAAGTTGCACAGTGGGCTTCCCTTCACAGTCAAATTCATAAACTGTTTCATCCTGGGGCACTACCCCCAGTAATTCCAGCCCCTGCTTTTCAATTTCTTCCCGAGTGCCATCGTTTAACACGCCGCCAGGCGCCCGGTTCACGATCAGGCCAACGGTTTTCGGCTTCATGCCACAATCCCGAATTAATTGGGCGATACGCCCAACAGCCTGCACGCCTCTTCTGGAGCAGTCACTGACTAAAATCGCTGTCTCCATGCTCGGCAAAATACCTCGGCTAATATGTTCCATTCCCGCCTCATTATCCACAACAAAAATCGGATAATTGTTCTGCAGTTTGCTCAACTGCGCCTGAAGCAGTCCGTTCACGAAACAATAGCAGCCTTTTCCCTGGGTACGTCCCATTACCAACATGTCAAAATCATCGTCTTCGATAATAGACTGCTGAAACTGAATCTCAGCATAATCCGCTTTTGACATACTGGCTGGAATCGGACTTTCCTTGGCAATTTCCGCCTGGGCTATTTCTTCGCGAATATCCCCCAGGGTCTTCTCCACTTCTACACCCAGCACTTCATTTAAGTTGGAATTCGCATCCGCGTCAACCGCCAAGATCGGGCCTTTTCCCAATTCGCCAAGATATTGGATGATTAGCCCGCATAAAGTTGTCTTTCCTACTCCGCCTTTGCCGGCGACAGCAATCACATGCGCCATCAGGTTCCCTCCAAAATCATATTGTTTTTTGTAAAACTTTTTTTGGAATTTTCATTCCTCTTCACTATTCAGTCGTATTTCCTTCATAGTCACAAACAATGCATGTCAATGGCTATTAACATATATTCTGTGGCCATAAGCCACATGTAAACGCTCAAACAACTGAGCGGATACCAGCTTTATTTAAAATCTCCGTGGAATTTTTCCAGGTATTCAGCGCGTACAAATGTATGCCATCCACTCCCAGAGCCATATACTGCAGGATCTGGTCCACTGTATACTCGATTCCCTCTTCACGAAATGCATCCAATACATCCTGGCGCTTATTCCCGTTTTCATCCACATCAAACCAATGGTGCGAAATCACCTCCGCCAATTTACGGGGAATTGCGCAGCCATTGCGTGACAGACACATATTAATCACAGATTCTCTGTTCAAAACAGGCATCACTCCCACATCAACTGGCATGGTAATGCCTGCCGACCGGATAGCGTCCAGCCAATATTTAAACTGCTCCATGTCAAAGGTAAGCTGCGTCATGATATAATCCGCGCCTTCATCCTGTTTCTGCTTCAAATGAGCAATATCCGCTTCCAATGTTCGACAAGCTATATGCCCCTCTGGTGAACCAGCCACAGCAATCTCAAACTTATCCCCAAACTCTTTGCGAACATAGCTGACTAAATCCGTAGCATACGAGAAATCGCCGCCTGTGCCCGACCAACCTTCCGGGAGGTCACCCCTCACCGCCAACATATGATCGATGCCATTGTCCAGATAATTCTGAAGCTTTTCTTTGATTTCCTCTTTTGTATTGCCTATGCAGGTAAAATGCGTAACGGGAACTGTGTCATTGTCCGCTTTCCGAATCATTTTACAGACATCCATATTTTTGCCCACGTTGGTTCCGCCGGCTCCATATGTACAGGAAACATAATCCGGACGAAAAGCATACAAATGCTCCAGACATTCTTCCAGCTTATCCAACCCCTTGTCTGTCTTCGGCGGGAACACTTCAAAAGAAAGAAGCGTCCTCTCCTTCATCATTTCTGCCAAACGCTTACTCATACCGCTCTACCTCTGCATAAAAGCCTCTTTGCAGCCTACTTGCACTCGATCTACATTCATTCCACACATTCCAATTCTACAATACTGTTAGCCAAATCCACCATTCGTATCGTTCCCTGGACCTCTTTCTCGTCTCCCATCACATCCCGAATGCGCAAAGTCTCTCCCTCCACGTCAATCCGACTTACATTTTTCAGAATTGTACTTCCGTCCTTTTTTCGAATCACCGTTGCCAAGCACATGGTCTATGCCTCCTTTATCTGCTCTTTGACCTGAGCCAGAGCCAAACTAAAGCGCATATTCGCCTTCTGGAAATCCGCAACTCCATCCCGAATGGTCCTGGCTGCATCAAACATCTCTAATTTTTCCAAATTATCCGCCATCTGATCCAGCTCTGCAGCATGATGCTCATTGTGCTGCACCATGTAGGCGAGTACAGCCACCGTTTCCTGTTTACAATCTCCGCTTTGGCATCCATCTCCGTGATGATGACCACAGTGTTCATGGTTATGGCCGTGAGGGCAGCCCTGCTGTTCTCCGTGTCCATGGTCATGGGAAATAACATTACCATTTTCATCTTTAATTAAATGCATATCCCGCTCCTTTCTATAACGGCCTGACTTCCACAGAATATTTTGTGTAAAGTCCATTCTTGGCATGAATTTATCAAGTGCTTGTAATTATACAACCTTATCGGATTTTTTTCAAGGAAATCTTATTAATTTTTTATAAAAAACACAAAAACTTTTTCGGAAATCTATACCAAATTACGTAAAAACGCTTATACGCATGTGTCGGCCACACAGACGGGATTTATTATTTTTGTAATACTTTTCTTGCATTAACTTCACATTTATATGGTATACTCCACGAATAATTGTCTCTGATTGACGCCGGACATTCCCGGCAAATCCAGGAACACGGACAGCGATTCACGTTTAAGGAGGTTGATATGTCAGCAACAATTTTGACAAAAACAATAAAGTTAAATTCAGGAAATGAGATGCCCCTTTTGGGTCTTGGCGTATATAAGGCAACTGGCGAACGGGAAGTGGAGCGCGCAATCAACTGTGCAATAAATGCTGGCTACCGTCTCATCGACACAGCCTCCGCCTACAAAAATGAAGACGGCGTGGGCAGGGGCATCCGGGAATGCCACTGCAAACGGGAAGAACTCTTCATCACCACCAAAATCTGGAATAACGCCCAAAGACTGGGCGACGTGGAAGGCCCTTTTTCCAGAAGCCTGGAAAGGCTGATGACCGATTACGTAGATCTATACCTAATCCACTGGCCAGTTCCCGGCTGCTATTTGAGCACCTGGAAAGAACTGGAAAAACTATATAAAGAAGGAAAAGCCCGTTCCATCGGCGTAAGCAACTTTGAACCCCGCCATCTGGAAGAGCTGTCCAGCATATCAGAAATCACTCCCGCCGTTAACCAGATTGAATTCCATCCTTACTGGTACCAGAAGAAAACATTAGATTACTGTCAATCCAAAGGAATTGCCGTACAGGCATATGCGCCGTTGGCGCGGGGCGCCTACCTGGATGACGACGTGATTTGCATTCTGGCCACAAAATACGGAAAAACGCCCGCCCAGATTGGCCTACGATGGATTTTGCAAAAGGGCGTGGCCGTCATTCCCAAATCCACACAGGAACAGCGCATTATCAGCAATGGGGAAATCTTCGACTTCGAACTGGAAGCGGAAGACATGGACGCCATCGACCAGCTTAACCGGGATTTCCGCAGCGCCTCCATCCCAGACGACCTAAAGGACGTAGCCTTCTGACCGGGAGCCGGGCCACATTGGCCCTGTTCCCTTTCTCATCTTCCCAGCCACTTCTTAAAACATTCATTATTCCCAGGGCAATGCCGGCGACTCCACTTTCTTATCCCGCAGCATCAGATCATTCACTGCATCGGCGGCAAGTTTGTCTTCAAATAATACTTTGCATATTTCCGTCACAATAGGCATCTCTATCTGATGTTTTTCAGCCAGAGCTTTAGCCGCTTTAGCCGAATAGACGCCCTCCACCACCATCTTCACCTCATCCATAGCTTCTTTCATGGTTTTGCCCTGTCCAATCAGAAAACCGGCCCGCCGGTTACGGCTGTGCACGCTGGCGCATGTAACGATCAGATCCCCCATGCCAGAAAGTCCATAGAAAGTTTCCATCTTAGCTCCCATGCACACGCCCAATCTACAGATCTCAGCCACGCCCCTTGTAATCAGAGCCGCCTTCGTGTTATCCCCGTAGCCCAAACCGTCCGCCGTCCCGGCCGCCAGCGCGATTACGTTTTTCAACGCCGCCCCCAACTCCACGCCCAACATATCCGGCGTGGTGTACACGCGAAATACTGGACTCATGAAAATAGACTGGAGATACTCCGCCGTTTCCTGGGTCTTGGAACTGACCACACAAGTGGTGGGAATTCTCCTGCCCACTTCTTCCGCATGGCTGGGCCCAGACAGCACGCTTACGTCCGCCTGGGGAATCTCTTCTTCAATAATCTCGCTAAGCGTCATCAATGTAGCTTCTTCAATTCCCTTGGCCACATTCACTACCCGCTGCCCCTGTTTCAGAAATGGACCAATCTCATGCGCCGTCTTTCTGGTAAAAGGCGACGGAACAGCCAGCACAATCACATCTTTGTCCTGCACCGCTTTTTCCAATTCGTTGGTAAAAACAATGGACTGGGAAATCTTCACCCCAGGCAGCTTCTCACTGTGCTCATGGGTCTCGTTCAGCATCCGGACCTCTTCTTCAAAGGTGGACCAAACCTGCACTTGATGTCCATTATTATCCAAAAGCGCAGCCAACGCCGTGCCCCAGCTTCCTGCGCCCAATATACCGATTTTCGCCATAATCACTCCTCCTGCTTTGAAAATGTAACCTTACTCTCTGCGCCAGTGAGCAACCGCCGGATATTTTCCCGATGCCGGTAAATCGCCAGCAATGTCAACGCTCCCATTACAATATACAGTTCCGTCCGCTCCTTATTTTCCAGAGCGTAATGGCCCATCTGCCCAAAAACCACGGTAAACGCCATCGTCACCAGATAGCTGGCGATGGAACAAAGGGATACGTAACGGAAAAGGAAAAACAACGTGAAAAACACAACCGACGCAATCAGAAACAGACGGATGTCAAATGCCAGTAACATTCCCACCGACGCCGCAATCCCTTTTCCCCCTTTAAATCCCATGGTGACCGGAAAGTTATGCCCTAATATGCATCCCGCCGCCCCGTACAGCTCCAGCAGAGGCAAAATGTCCGCATGATTTTCCCTGAACAGACAACGAACCAGCCACACAGTCAATACACACTTCAGGCAATCGCACAGAAGCGTGATGGCGGCCGCTTTCTTGCCCATGGTCCGCAGCGCGTTGGTGGTTCCGGCGTTTCCGCTTCCGTGCTCCCGAATATCCATATGATGCGCTTTGCCCAGAAAATAAGACGTCTGGAATAAACCAAAGATATATCCAATCAACAGGCATACGATCCGAATCATTTTCCCATCTCCTTACGCTCTCTAATCAGAAATCTCAGCGGAGTCCCTTCAAATCCAAACGCGTCCCGGACACGGTTTTCCAGATACCGGGTGTAAGAAAAATGCATCAGCTTCTTGCTATTTACGAAGAGCACAAATGTGGGCGGCTTCACTGAAACCTGCGTCATATAGTAGATTTTCAGCCGTTTGCCCTTATCGGAAGGCGGTTGCTGCAAGGCCACCGCCTCGGTGAGAATCTCGTTTAAAACCCCCGTCTGTATCCGCAAGGCATGATTCTGAATTACTGTGTCGATGGTTTCAAACAAGCGCGAAAGCCGCTGTCCGGTTTTGGCAGATATAAAGATTATTTTAGCATAGGGCATGAAGGAGAGAACCTGCCGAATGCGCTCCGTGTGACGATAGATGGTTTTCTCGTCCTTTTCCACCTTATCCCATTTATTCACCGCCACAATGACGCCTTTGCCTTTCTCATGGGCAATGCCCGCAATCTTCGCATCCTGCTCTGTAATGCCTTCCGCCGCGTCAATCACAATCATCGCCACGTCTGCGCGCTCCACCGCCGTCACCGCCCGGATTACGCTGTACCGCTCCAGATCTTCCCGGACTTTACTCTTCCTGCGAAGCCCCGCCGTGTCAATCAACACATACTCCTGTCCAGCGCGTTTTACCTTCGTGTCAACGGCGTCTCTGGTAGTTCCGGCGATGTCGGACACAATCACCCGGTCCTGGCCCAATATTTTATTCACAATAGAAGATTTCCCCACATTCGGCTTTCCTATAATGGCAATCCGCGGAATATCCGACTCTTCGTCCTCTCCAGCGCCCTCGGGAAAACTCTCAATCACCCGGTCCAGCAGCTCTCCCAGACCCAGTTTGCCTGAAGCCGAGATGGGAAGCGGATCTCCCATGCCCAGATTGTAAAATTCGTAGACATCTACATCAAATTTCTGGTTATCCACTTTGTTAACCGCCAACGCCACCGGCTTCTTGCTCCGGCGCAGCATGTCCGCCACTTTGGAGTCTGCGTCCACCACGCCCTGGCGCACGTCCGTCAAAAAAATAATGACATCCGCGGTGTCTATGGCAATCTGGGCCTGATCACGCATCTGGGATAAAATCACATCGCTGCTGTCCGGCTCAATGCCGCCTGTATCAATCAGAGTAAAACGCTTTCCCAGCCATTCCACGTCCGCGTAAATACGGTCCCTGGTCACGCCGGGGGTTTCTTTCACAATGGAAATCTTCTCTCCGGCCAGTACGTTAAACAGGGTGGATTTCCCCACATTCGGCCTTCCCACAATGGCCACTATCGGTTTGCTCATATATCTGTCTCCTTTTATGCTTTCCATTTACCGGACCCGTCAGCGCCGCCTGCAACAAGTCCTCACCGGAAGGGTCTGTCACAGCCACTGGCGTTTTTAAGCGCCGCTCCAACTCCTCCACAGTCCAATCATCCAGAAAAACTTCCTCTCCACTGCGCAGCATGTTACAGGGAATCAGAAGTTTCTCCCCTAAGGACTTTCCTTTTAGCTGCTCCCATAAATCCCGCCCGGTCAACAGCCCAGACACGGTAATGTTTTCCCCGAAAAAACGATTTTTCACGGGAAATGCCTGTATATGGACCTGTGGAAATTTTTGCTTCAGTTTTTTCATATATTTATCCAGAAAAGGCGCGGCCAACTCTCCCGTGGCAAGGCTTCCGTGAATCTTTCGGTCATCGCCCTTTTGCCTCTCCAGCGCTTCCATAAATTCTTCTTCCAAAAGCCGCAGCATCCCCACCCCATTTTCCAACTGGGGATAGCCGTCGTAACTTTCCTGGGACGGCAGCGGACGGCCAGCCAGAAGATACCACTCGTCGCCGGCATAGACAAAGCCCACGCCTGTCTTCTGCCGCAAATCTCTCTGCCATTTCTCAATCGTATCCAGCGTCTCCCCGGCCTCTTTGCGGTTAAAAGGCTGCAGTGACGCAAGCCCTTGCCGATACCGGGTCAGTCCCACCGGAACCACGGAAAGGCTTCTCATATGGGGAAACAGTTTTGCCAAATCCCCAATGGTTCGCTCCAACGCTTCTCCATCATTGAAGCCTTTGCAGAGCACAATCTGACCATTCAGCTCTATGCCCGCCCGCGCAAGGAAATTCATTTTCTCCATAACATCCCCCGCAAAACGATTGTGCAGCATCTGACAGCGCAACTGAGGATCTGTGGTGTGGACGGAAACGTTGATGGGTGAAAAATGATATCGCGCCACCCGCTCCAGTTCCTCCTGGTTCATGTTGGTCAGCGTAATATAATTTCCCTGAAGAAAAGAAAGCCGGGAATCGTCGTCTTTAAAATATAAAGTGTCCCGCATTCCCGGAGGCATCTGGTCGATAAAACAGAATATGCATCGGTTGGAACAGGAACGGTAATCATCCATCAGTCCGTTTTCAAATTCCGCCCCCAGCTCTTCTTCATAACTTTTTTCCACTTCGCAGATCCACTGCTCCCCGTCTGATTTCTCCACAGTCAATTCCACATATTCTTCCCGCATCTCGTATTCATAATCAAAAACATCCCGGATTGGCCGTCCGTTGATTTCCAGCAGCCGATCTCCCGGAGCAAGTCCTATCTCCTGAGCTATGCCGCCCTCTTTTATGGACTTGATTACATGGCCTTTGAAGGCTATTTTCTTATCTGCCATACGATTTACACTCCATTCACTTTTCCTATCATACCAATTAATAGGTAAAAAAGCAATAAATTTCCAATGCACTCCCAGAGCAACGGCGTTTACATGATTTGCTTATTTTCTGACTACAGTGAAGCCTAAACCCATTTCGCCACCTGCCCGCCCTGTCAAAAACATCTCGCGAATATCTGTCCCGCATTCAATTCAGGAATCTTATGAATAAGTTTTCAGTTTATAGGGGAAAATTTCAAAAAGAGATTTCTGGAACTGTTAACTGCATAACATTTTTACAGTCTCTGTCCCAATCAAGATTCATCTAGTCGCCATGTGGCATGGCAAAATTTTATATTACAATGGAATCCAATATGCGAATATTTCTGAAAACACATCACCAAATACGTATATCACCAGAAATTCTTGGAATATTAAGAGAAATAAGTGAAGACGAACAGAGAGCGCCAGACGCCAAAAAATCCGGTGACGCTTTGGGGCCGCGTCAAAACCAAATTTTCAGGCATTCTTCTATAATTTCTGCTGAGAAAAATATTGAAACTTTTTTCCTAATTTTTTGTAAGAACCAAAGAATTGCTATAGGATTTTATCTTTTTGTTTCTTAAATCCAAATAGCAATAAAAATCCAAGAGATCGTATCCAGAAGGTCTCGTGATCCATTCGTCACCCGCAAAAGTTACCTTTCCTGTTTTTTTATCGTAACCTCCTACGATTGTATAAGAACCAGATGGAACTTTGGGATTTGTGGGAGTTGCGGAAAAATAAAACTTGCCGACTGCATAACCATCTTTGGAAACCTGATTTATTGCCAACCTTGCCCTTGTCTCTCCCTGTCTCGCCACATAGTTCCCCGTCCAGGTTCCTCTCAGATTTACGCTTGAAAGGGAGGCTCTCCCAAATTTCACAGTAGATAATTTCCATTTATTCCTTTTTAAAGAATATTTCATCGTAACGGGGCTCTTAACAGTCGCTATTTTGCGGTCGATATAAACGGTTGCTTTCACGGTCATCTGTTTTCTGTTGTTTGAATATTTTTTAGAGTTAACGGAAAATTTTTTTATTTCTTTGTTCCGAATCACGAAGCGTTGTTCCTTCTGATCGATTGTGATACGGATAGAATAATTATTAAGCGCTTTCTTTATGTTTGTATTTGTAACATTAAATTTTGTCGCTGCCTCTACTTTCAACGCCATCATGGGCAATACGAACCCCAACGTCAACATTGTAAAACACAGGAATATCACTTTTTTTATTTTTTTCATTGTCTTTAATATGCCAATTATGGCAATTCTCCTTCCGGTATTTCCTTATATATTTTGTTTCATCTATATTTTTACTACGATCCAAAAATGCAACGTAACAAAGCAAATGAATAAATAAATTTGTTTTCTCAGCAGAAATTATAGAAGGATGCCTGAACACTCCGCGCCCACCGCATATATGTTTGTTTCTTACGGCGACCCCAATTACAAAATAAGCGCTTTCTTTTTATGTAAATGCAATTTTTATTTTAAAAATTTAGTTCATTTCCGTTATTCAAAAAACTCCATCCGCTCTACAGCCGTAACAATAAAATCCCCTCTTTGTAAACATAGGATGGTTGTTATGCCTGTATTTGTAATATTATATTCTATATATTTAAAAGAATCAAGAAAAACGCGAATTGACTTGAATCCAATTAAAAATTTCCTTGACTGACCATAGGGCAAATGTTATAACTGAATAAGGAAGGGAATACCAATGATACAACATGGAGGTTTACTATGTCCAACACAGAACTACTGGAACAGCCCATGACCGTGGCTCCTCTCAAGATCGCAGCCCTGTCAGGATGCAAGACTTTAGCAAAGGAAGTAGACGCGAAACTGGTTCGTATGCGCAAAGGCGTCGCAGACCATGACAAAACTGGAATCCGGCTTCCCGGATACAGCGCGGACACTTTTCTAATTGACTGTGAATGTCCCCGTTTCGGCACTGGGGAAGGAAAAGCTTACATTAAGGAATCCGTGCGCGGAGTGGACTTATTCATCATGGTTGACATCACCAACTACAGCCTGACTTACACAGTTTGCGGCCACGAGAACCATATGTCCCCCGACAATCATTACCAGGATTTGAAGCGGATTATCTCCGCCGCCAACGGCAAAGCGCACCGGATTAACGTGGTTATGCCCTTTCTGTACGAAGGCAGGCAGCATAAGCGTTCCAAACGGGAGTCTTTAGACTGCGCGCTGGCGTTGCAGGAATTGGCGGATATGGGCGTTTCCAATATCCTCACCTTTGACGCTCACGATCCCAGGGTGCAGAATTCTATCCCTTTAAAGGGATTTGACAGCTTCTTCCCCACCTATCAATTCCTAAAAGCCCTGATAAAAAATGTGCCCGACTTCCGGACAGACAACGACCATCTGATGATCATCAGTCCAGACGAAGGCGCCATGTCCAGAGCTGTATATTTCTCCAATATTTTAGGCGTGGATATGGGTATGTTCTACAAACGGAGAGATTATTCCACCATCGTGGGCGGCAAAAATCCCATCGTCGCCCATGAGTTCTTAGGCGATTCCGTGGAAGGAAAAGATGTGGTTATCATCGACGATATGATTTCTTCCGGCGAGAGTATGCTGGATGTGGCCGTTCAACTAAAAGAACGAAAGGCGAACAGGGTCTTCGTGTGCACCACATTCGGCCTGTTCACAGACGGCCTGAAGAAATTTGATGAATTTTATGAAAAGGGATACATCTACCGGTTAATTACCACCAACTTGAATTACCGCATCCCTGAACTTCTGGAACGGCCTTACTATATTGAAGCCAACATGAGCAAATATCTGGCCAACATTATAGATAATATTAACCATGACATATCCGTGGAAAAAGTGCGTTCCCATAACGATAAAATCATTAAACTATTGGAAAAAACAAAAAACCGCTAGAGTGTGTTTGAAAACACTGTATGTCACAATTTGCACCCATGGGCGTAATATGGAAAATTTGTCCCAAATGAAGGAATCGCAACGAGCTGCGCTGACTGAAAGCGGGGCAAATTTGCCACAATGGGATCGCGCGAATGCCGTGAATGAATTCTCAAACACACCCTTATATTTATTTCAACGCCAAAAACGCCGCCAGATTCCCTCTCTTCCCTTTGGACGCCCGATGAGAGAACAAAAAATCCGGGTTACAACAGGTGCACAGCCCTGGCAAAGCAATTTTCCCGGCCTCCACCCCGGCCTCCAGGAAAATCTGCCGGTTGGCTTCCCACAGATCCAGCTGGTATTTTCCGTTTTCTTTCTGGTAGAACAGTCTGTCCCACAGCTCTCTGGAAAATGCTCTCCGAAATTCCTCGATCACATCCTCACTGACTTCATAACAGTCCTGGCAAATGGATGGTCCGATGGCCACTGTCAAATCCTTAGGGTCCGTTCCATATTCCCGTTCCATGGCCTCCACCGTAGCTTTCCCGATTTTCCCCACTGTGCCTTTCCAACCGGAATGGGACAGGCCCACGGCCTTCTTCACTGGGTCCACCAGATAAAGGGGCACGCAGTCCGCATAATAGGTGGCCAGCGTCACTTGCGGCACATTGGTAATCATGCCGTCTACGTCCCGATAGGAACGGGGCTTTATAAGACCACAGCCTTTGTCCTCATTGCCAACTACCCGCACATTGGCCGTATGGGTTTGATCCGAGGCGACGACACTCTCCCACTGAAAACCAATGGCTTTGGCGATTCTGCGATAGTTTTCCAAAACCGCCTCTTTGTCATCCCCTCTGGAAAAACTCAAATTCATGGAAGCGTAGATCCCCTGGCTTACGCCGCCCAACCGGGAGCTGAAACCGTGAATGACCACGCCTGTCTCCTCCAGACTGGGATATTTCAGATAAACCACATCCCCCTCCTGGCACACCTGCATCCGTTCCCGTTTCTTCCAGTTTATCTTCATCTGCATGGCTTCTCCCCCTTTCTCTCGTTACCACAAAGGTTTTCCATAACAAAAATCAAACGCATTTTTCACCAGCGCAATCTCTCCACCATCCATCCCCACCACGTCAAATCTGCAAGGCGTTTCCTCTGGAATCTGTTTCTGCGCCCGATATAAAAGGGCCGCTCTGGAAATCCGTCGCTGCTTCTGACTGTTGACAGCCTCCAGCGCAGCGCCCCGCCTTTTGTCTCTTCGGTATTTGACTTCCACAAACGCCAGATAGTCTCCGTCCCGTCCGATTAAGTCGATTTCCCCCATGGAATTTCGATAATTTTTCTCAAGAATTTCGTATCCCTGATTTTCCAAGAATTTCGCCGCCTGCTCTTCGTAATGACTGCCCACTTTACGTTTATTCATAAGCCGACCTTCCAATGTTCGCGAACTTTTTCAGAAAGCTTTTTCTATGTATGGGGCTGGGGCCGTGCTTTTCCAGCGCCGCTATATGCGCCGCGCTGCCGTAGCCTTTGTGGGCGGCGAACCCGTACTGGGGCATCTCTTTGTCGTACGCAAGCATCAGCCGGTCCCTGGTCACCTTGGCCACAACGCTGGCCGCCGCAATGGACAGACTCCTGGCGTCCCCGTGAATCAGCGGAACCTGCGGGATGACCACCTGGGGAATGGTGACCGCATCGTTGAGAAGAAGCTGTGGCTCTGCCGAGAGCTTTCCAATGGCCTCCCGCATGGCCTCATACGTGGCCTGCAGGATATTGATTTCATCGATTCGAGCAGGACTGGCATAGCCCACGCCCACCGCCAGAGCCTCTTCAAATATCACCGGATACAGCTCTTCTCGTTTCTTAGCCGATAATTTCTTGGAATCGTCCAGGTAAAGAATCGAACAGTCTGGCGGCAAAATCACCGCTGCCGCCACCACCGGACCAGCCAGCGGACCCCGGCCCGCTTCATCCACGCCACACAGCAGGCCCACATGGGCATATTTGCGCTCGTATTCCTTCATTTGGTAAATCCGTTCCCGCTCCTGTCTTAACTTTTCCTGTGCCTTCTCGTATTTCTTAAGAAGATTGGCCACGCCCTTGCGGCTGTCCCCCCGATATTTTTCACAGAGAGCTTTCCAGCCATCTTCGGACGCTTCGGCGAATTCTTCCCGTATATCCCCGATTGTTTTCATCGTCTTTCGTTTCCTACTCCTTCTGAATCACAAACGTATCCTCAAGCGCCAGCCAGTTCGCCCTCCACCAGCGCATAATCTGCCAGTAACCCATGCCCTGCAGCCCGTAGTTTTTCACTAGATTGAATTTCGCCTCCAGGCTGCGCACATCCTCAAACCATACCTCGTGTTCCACGTCGTCCTGCCAGTAGCGAAAATATGGGGACTGGGCCGTCTCGTCGTACTGGATGCGGGCAAAATGCGTGATGGCAATCTGCACGGCCTCCACATTTCCGATGGTATTGGCCACCGTCACATTTGGCACATAAGGCAATGACCAGTCGTACCCGTAATTGGGAATTCCCATGCGTATCTTGGCGGCGGGTATTTCCGTAACCGCATACTGCACCACCTGCTCCACTTTATGTATAGGCGCCACCGCCATATTGGGCCCGTATTTGTAACCCCACTCGTAGGTCATCAAAAGCACGCTGTCCGCAATGCCCCCCAGCGCGGGGTAATCCTTCCCTTCATAGAGAAGCCCCTTCTGGTCCGCCGAAGTCTTTGGCGCAAGGGCTATGCTCACCCGGAAGCCAAATTCATGGAGAATCACCGTCGCCCTGCGGACAAACTCCGTAAATGCGTCCCGGTCCTCCCTGCGAATGTACTCAAAGTCAATGTCCACGCCCCCATAGCCTTTTTCCTGCATGGTCCGGATCAGTTCCAGAATCAAACGATCTCCAGCCACGGAATTCCACACCACAGAGGCAATCAAGGCATTGTTGAATTTGCCTTGCGCATCCAGCGGCGTAAGCGTGAGAAACGGGATGACTCCCTGGGCTTCGCACATCTCAATCATCCAGCTCTCCTCCGTGGCCGGCGGAACCAGCCAGCCATCATCTGTAAATCCATAGGAAAAAATAGGGAGTTCGGTTAAAAAGGGAAGTGTCTGCCCCAATACCCAGGGGCTGATGTAAGGATACGCGTAACCAGAAATTTGAGCCAGGGGCCTCTCCCCCGAAGAATCGTAAACAGGGATATACAATGCCTGGCCAATGGCCAGCCTGTATGGATAAACCAGTTGATTGTCCAGAATCAGTATTTCCACAGGGACCCCATAAGCTTGAGCGATGGCGTCCACCGTTTCCCCCTCTTCCACAATATGGATCTGCATAAAGGTTACCGCCTACAATACAAGATTAGACTATATGCATATGCAGATACGCAGATAAAATAGAACACATTATTCTAATGTAATTCGCCCCAGCCGGCCGCCGCGGAATTCTTCCATCACCATGGCTGCCGCTTTCTCATAATCCAGATCCGCCCCTTTTCGCACGCAGTTGCGCTCACGGGCAATGGCTTCCAAAAGCTGCAAGGTTTCCCCACTCTCGTCTATATTATACCTTTTCTGCAACAATCCCGGATAATTCCTCTGCAGATATCCAATCAACTTCAGCGATAATTCCTCTATGTTGATAAGGTCATCTTTCACCGATCCAATCATGGCCAGCCGCTCTCCCACCTGGGGATCATCGAACTTAGGCCAGAGAATGCCCGGCGTGTCCAAAAGCTCCACGCTTTTATTCAACCGTATCCACTGTTTTCCCTTGGTGACGCCCGGCCGGTTCCCAGTCTTTGTGCAGGCTTTTCCGGCAAAACTGTTGATAAACGTGGATTTGCCCACATTGGGAATTCCCACCACCATGGCGCGGATGGGCCTATTCTTAATGCCCCTTCGCCTGTCCCTCTCCAGCTTCTCCTTACAGGCTTCCTTGATAATATTGTGAATCGCCTTCAGTCCCGCATTGCTCCTGGAGTCCACTTTCGCCGTGTAAAACCCTTTCTTCTGAAAAAAAGCCCCCCACTCCTGATTCTTCTTCTCATCCGCCAGATCCGCCTTATTCAAAAGAAGCAGCCGTGACTTCTGCCTGCTCATCTCATCAATGTCCGGATTGCGGCTGCTCAGAGGCGCGCGGGCGTCCAAAAGTTCTATCACCAGATCTATCAGCTTCAAGTCTTCCTGCATCATCCGTCTGGCCTTCGTCATATGCCCCGGGTACCACTGCAAATTCATAATCTCATGTCCTTTCTCTGCCCATCACTCATCGCTTAGCAAACCTATTTTCTTAATGGGTCCTGCCACAAACCACAGTTCCCCCACAATGTTTTTTCTCTGAACGCAACCCACGTCTCCATACCGGCTGTCGTCACTGTTATTTCGGTTGTCCCCCAGCACAAAATATTCTCCCGACTGAAGGGAAACGCCTTCCTCCGCCAGCCCTGGGTTAGCAATGCTGGGAAAATCCCTTCCTTCTTTATAGGTCTCATCATTTATAAGGATCTGACCGTCCTTAACCTGTATGGTTTCCCCCGGAAGGCCAATCACCCGCTTAATATGCAGGGTAGCTTCCTCCTTGGCGCTGGTTTTGAACACGATAAGATCCCCCCGCTTGGGGCTTCCCAGCTTGTACGCCATCTTATTGATGAAGAACCGGTCTCCGGCCGCCAACGTGGGCTCCATGGAGCCTTCCTGCATGGTTACGGACTGGAAAAAAAAGATTGCAACCACAACGGCACAGGCCAGAACCACCGCAATCTGGAAAAACCATATTAAAATGCCCTTTATCCAATCTCCTTCAAAAAAAGTTTTTTCCCCCGATGCTTTTCCTGCCATCTGACATCCTCCGGAAATCTTCCATATGGAAACAAAGGGGCTGTTTACACAGCCCCCTAAATACCCACTACTACCTTACTACACGCTCTTTCACTTTCGCGCGTTTGCCCACACGGTTTCTCAGATAATTCAGTTTCGCCCTTCTTACCTTACCGTAGCGAACCACCTCAACCTTTTCCACGTTGGGTGAGTGCACAGGCCAAGTCTTCTCCACGCCAATGCCATTGGATGTTTTCCTGACTGTAAAAGTCTCCCGGTTGCCGCCATTTTGTCTTTTCAACACGGTGCCTTCAAATACCTGGATTCTCTCCCGGTTGCCTTCTTTGATTTTCGCATGGACTCTCACTGTGTCCCCTACGCGAAACTGCGGCGGCTGTTCTTTTAACTGTGTAGCCTCGATTTTTCTGATGATTTCGTTCATTGCTTTCACTCCTTTTTCTATTTGGATGTTCTTGAATGACGGTTATTTTCCGTAACAGAGGACCATCTCTTATTCACGTATAACAAAAGCGATTATACTACAAATAACGGGATTTTACAAGGCAAAATTTACAAATCACTCTGCGGCCCTTACCGCTTCTTTCATTTTCTTCACATACTCCGCCACAGCGGGTATGCACCCTTCTTTATATTCCCCCACCATGCGCACGATGGCCGATCCCACAATGGCCCCGTCGGACACCCGCGCCATCTGCGTCGCCTGTTCGGGCCTGGAGATGCCAAAGCCGATGGCGCAGGGCACATCCGTCACCTGGCGAACCATGGCCGTCATTTCCTCCACATTGGTGGTAATCTCCTGACGCACGCCTGTGACGCCCAGGGAGGACACCACGTAAATAAACCCTTGGGCGTCCTGCGCAATGGCCTTAATCCGCTCTTTGGACGTGGGCGCAATCAGCGAGATAATGGCGATTCCATATTCCTGGCACACATCCCGGATTTCCCCTTTTTCCTCATAGGGCAGGTCTGGCACAATCAGTCCGTCCACCCCACATTCCACGCAGCGTTTCATAAACGCTTCTTTTCCATAGGAAAATACAGAATTCACATACGTGAGGAAAACCAGGGGAATTTTCACCGTCTCTCTGGCTTCCTTCACCATATCGAACAGTTGATCCGTCGTGCATCCAGCGCTCAGCGCCCGATAAGTGGCCTCCTGAATCACCTCTCCTTCCGCAATGGGGTCGGAGAAAGGCAGACCGATTTCCACCAAATCCGCCCCGGCCTCCTCCATGGCGATGAGCAGCTTCTTAGTCACCTCCAGGCTGGGATCACCCCCTGTGATAAATGGTATAAACGCTTTCCCATGGGCAAAGGCCCTGGCAATTCTCTCATGTCTTTGATTATTCATAAAGCTCTACCCCCCTGTATCTGGCTATGGCAGCCACGTCTTTGTCTCCGCGCCCAGATAAATTCACCACAACAATCTGGTCTTTTGACATGCCCGGCGCAATTTTCCTGGCATGGGCCACCGCGTGCGCGCTCTCCAACGCTGGAATGATTCCCTCCACCCTGGATAAATATTCAAAAGCGGACACCGCTTCTTCGTCGGTCACCGGCACGTAAGTGGCCCGGCCTGTTTTGGCCAGATGGGCGTGTTCCGGCCCAATGCCTGGATAGTCAAGCCCAGCGGACAGGGAATACACGGGCGCAATCTGTCCGTCTTTGTTCTGACAGAATAAGGACTTCATCCCGTGGAAAATCCCTTCGCTGCCTCTGGCTATAGTGGCAGCGTGCTTTTCTGTGTCCACGCCAAGACCAGCGGCTTCACAGCCGATTAAAGCCACGGACGCATCCGGGATAAATTCATAGAACGCGCCCATAGCGTTGCTTCCGCCGCCCACGCAGGCCAACACCGCGTCGGGCAGACGGCCTTCCCTCTCCTGAATCTGTTCCTTGATTTCTTTGCCGATGATCTTCTGGAAGTCCCGCACCATCATGGGAAACGGATGCGGTCCCATCACGGAACCCAGCACATACAGAGTGTCGTCCACCCGACGGCTCCACTCCCGCATGGTCTCGTTCACCGCATCTTTCAAAGTCATAGTCCCGCTGGTCACCGAATGCACCTTAGCGCCCAAAAGTTCCATACGGTACACATTCAATGCCTGCCGGTCCGTGTCCTCCTTACCCATGAACACTTCGCATTCCATACCCATAAGCGCCGCCGCCGTGGCCGTGGCCACCCCATGCTGCCCGGCGCCCGTCTCCGCAATCAGCCGGGTCTTGCCCATTTTCTTGGCCAGCAACGCCTGCCCCAGCACATTGTTAATCTTGTGGGACCCGGTATGGTTCAAGTCTTCCCTCTTCAGGTAAATCTTCGCGCCGCCCAAATCTTTGGTCATCTTCTCGGCATAATACAGAAGAGACGGCCTTCCCGCATAATTTTTCATCAGATCGGCAAGCTCTGCCTGAAACTGGGGGTCCGCCTTATACTTTTCGTAAGCCGCCTCCACTTCATGGACGGCTGTCATCAGGGTTTCCGGCACGTACTGGCCGCCGAATACGCCATATTTTCCATTTTCCATCTTATCTCAATCCTCTCACATTTTCTATAAACGCCCGGATTTTCTCCAGGTCTTTGTTCCCGTCTGTCTCCACTTTGCTGCTCACATCCACGCCAAAAGGATGATGTCTGTCTATCTTCTCTCTCACATTCTCCGCGTCCAGCCCTCCGGCCAGAAACCAGGGCTTTAAAAGGGGCGGGATGAACTCTTCGTCAAAAGCTTGCCCGCCGCCTCCATACTGACCAGGCATATACGTATCCAGAAGCAGATAGTCGCAGGCTCCCTGCTGGGCCGCCAGAATCTGTTCCCGGCTTCGCACCCTCACCGCCCGGATGATAGGCGCCTGCACGCAATCCGACAGCTTTTTTACATAATCCTCGTCCTCATCCCCGTGAAGCTGGATAAAATCAATAATTCCCTGGGAACAGAGCCGGCAAATCCTCTCCATTTCCTCGTTGACGAATACGCCCACCGTCTGAATCCGGGCATCCAGCGCTTCCCGCAGCTTTCTGGCCTTCGCCTCCGTCACCTGCCGTCGGCTCTTGGCGAACACGAACCCGGCGTAATCAGGAAGGCAGGCATTCACATACTCTATATCCTCCATCCGGCGCAGACCGCAGATTTTCACCCGCACCGGATCTGGGTTCCGGCTCATGGAATTTTCCCCCGCAGTTTCTCCAGCATGGCCTTTTTATCCGGGCTTCGCATCAGCGTTTCCCCGATGAGAACGGCGTTGACGCTGGCCTCCTCCAGACTCTCCACATCCTGCCTGGTCTGGATGCCGCTTTCCGCCACAAAAGCCACCTCATCCGGCGCAAGACGCCGCAGACGAACGCTGTTGCCAATATCCACGGTAAAGTCTTTTAAGTTCCGGTTGTTGACCCCGATGATTCTGGCTCCGGCTAAAAGCGCCTGCTCCATCTCCCGCTCATCGTGCGCTTCCACCAGGGCAGACAGCCCTAAATGGTCACAGAGTTCTATATATTCCCGCAGCGCCGCCCCATCCAGAATTGCGCAGATAAGCAGCGCCGCATCCGCGCCCAGAACCTTTGCCTGGTAAATCTGGTACGCGTCCACAATAAAATCTTTGCGCAACAGGGGAATCTCCACTTCCTGGCGGATTTCTTTCAGATACTCTGGCGACCCTTGGAAAAACTCCGGCTCCGTCAACACGGAAATAGCCCCGGCTCCGACCCGCTCGTATTCTCTGGCAATGTCCAGATAGGGAAAATCCGGGGCAATCAGGCCCTTAGATGGAGAAGCTTTCTTCACCTCGCAGATGAAGGAAATCCCTTCCGACCAGAGCATTTTCTCAAAAGGGAACTGTGTCCGCGTATCCATGGCCAGGGCCTGCGCTTTGACTTCCTCCAGGTTTTGCCGCTCTTTGTCCCGCTCCACCCTCTTTCGGGTGGACTGTACAATCTTATCCAATATCATGATTTCTCACCGCCCTGCGTTAATTTCACAAACTCTTGCAGCTTGTCGTAAGCTTTGCCGCTGTCAATCAGATCCGCCGCCTGGTCTATGCCGTCCTGAATGGAGAAGCCGTCTTTGCCCAGATACAGGCTCATGCCTGCGTTCATCAGCACAATGTCCCGTTTCGGCCCGGTTTCCTTCCCCGTGAGCACATCCCGGGCGATGGCGGCGTTTTCTTCCGGGTCGCCACCCACCAGCTCCGACAGGGCGCAGCGGCGCAGGCCGAACTGCTCTGGCGTAATAGTATAGGAACGGATTTCCCCGTGGCGGATTTCGTAGACGGATGTCTCGCCAGTCAGCGTAATCTCATCCAGCCCGTCTTCCCCGCAAACCGCCACGCCACGCACCACGCCCAGGTTGGACAAGACTTTCGCCAGCGGCCCGGCCAAATTCTTGTCGTACACGCCCAGAAGCTGCATGGTGGCCGCCGCCGGGTTAGACAGCGGGCCTAAGATATTGAAAACCGTCCGCACGGCCAGTTCCTTTCGCACTGGAGCCGCATACTTCATGGAAGAATGGTACACCGGGGCAAACAAAAAACACACGTCACAAGCCTCCAGAATTCTCTCATTTTCTTCCGCCGTCAGATGTAAGTTGGCGCCCAGCCGCTCCAGCACGTCGGCGGCGCCGCTTTTGCTGGAAACGCTGCGGTTTCCGTGCTTTGCCACCGGAACGCCCCCCGCCGCCACCACAAAGGCGGATGTGGTGGAGATGTTAAAAGTCCCCGCCTCGTCGCCGCCGGTGCCCACAATGTCAATCACGTCCCGTTTTGGCTCGATTTTCACGCCTTTTTCCCGCATCACCTGGGCGAAAGCTGTGATTTCGTCGATGGTCTCTCCCTGCATCCGCAGCGCCATGAGAAATCCTCCCATCTGCGCCTGGGTGGCCTCGCCGCTCATCATCTCTTCCATCACCTGGCTTGCCTGATCATATGTCAAATCTTTTCCGTTCACCAGTTGGTAAATGGCCTCTTGAATCATCGCATTTCCTCCTTCTTCTATAAATAAAAACAAAAAGATGCAAAGCCTTGTTTTTATTACAAACCAGACTTTACACCTTTTTTGCTGACTTCCTAACTGCCCAGCGGCGGGTCCTGATATAATTTCCGCTCCACAAATTTCCGCTCCAGGGCAAGCTGCTTTTGAACCGCTTCCAGACTGCCGCCTTCTTTCGCAGCCATCTCCAGCCGTTCAATCAGCTCCAACTGATCCAGGAGATACCCATTGTACTCCTTTTCATTTATCAGCATCCAATCACCGCCTTCAGAACTACCATTCATGATTCAAGGAAGGATTCTGATATAACTTCTGCTCGATAAATTCCCGCTCAAAAGCAATCACCTCTAATGCCTCCTTGTCTTTCGTAACGGCTTCAATCCTTTTTAATAATCGAAGCTGATCGATCAGGAATCCATCATACTCTTTTTCAGTCGGCATCCAATCACCTCCTCTTCTTAGTCTTTATTATTAAAGAAAACAGTCGGAAGTGTAAAGTCTTATTCAATTTTCAAAAAATTCTCTAAAATAATATGTCCCAGCGGGGTCAATATGGATTCGGGATGAAATTGCAGCCCGTACACGGGGTGTTCTTTATGGGCCACCGCCATAATCTCTCCGTTTTCTGCGGTGGCCGTCACCTGCAGACAGTCTGGCAAAGCGTCTTGCTTCGCCACCAGAGAATGATACCGGGCGACTTGAATCTTCCCTGGCAGTCCCCGAAAAACAGGACAGTCATTCTCTATTTCCACCAGACTTTGCTTGCCGTGCATCAACTGCCGGGCCGGGGCGATGACCCCACCGTAAGCTTCACAAATGGCCTGATGACCCAGGCACACGCCTAGAATGGGGATTTGCCCGGCCAGGGATTTCACCGCGTCCTCACAGACGCCCGCCGTCACTGGATACCCCGGCCCTGGCGACAATACCACATGGCTGGGATGAAGCCTCTTGATTTCCTCCACTGTGACCGCGTCGTTTCGGACTACGCGGATATCCGGGTGCATTCCTCCGAACATCTGCACCAGATTGTAGGCGAAACTATCGTAATTGTCGATTAAAAGCAGCACGAGCTTTCCACCTCCTGTGCGGATTCCACCGCCTTCATCACCGCCATGGCTTTGTTGGCCGATTCCTCGTATTCCCTCTCCGGCACGCTGTCCGCCACAATGCCGCCTCCAGCCTGCACATAGACCATGTTATCTTTTTTCACCGCCATACGGATGGCGATGCAGGTGTCCAGGTTTCCGGTGAAATCCAGATAGCCCAAGGCTCCCCCATAGATTCCCCGCTCTTCCTTCTCCAGCTCTTCGATAATCTGGCAAGCCCGGATTTTCGGCGCGCCAGACAACGTTCCCGCCGGAAGAACCGCGTCCACCGCATCCAATCCGTCGCAGTCGGGACGAATATCCCCTTCCACCTGGGAACAGATGTGCATAATCCTGGAATAGCGGTGAATCATCTGGTAGTTGGTCACCTGCACGCTGTTATAGGCGGATATTTTTCCCAAATCATTTCGTCCCAAATCCACCAGCATGTTGTGTTCCGCCAGCTCCTTTTCATCCTGCAAAAGCTCCCGCTCCAGCGCCGCGTCCTCTTCCTGGGTCTTCCCTCTGGGCCTGGAACCCGCCACCGGAAAGGTGGTCAGCCGTCCTTTATCCAGCCGCACAAGGGTTTCCGGGGAAACGCTCATAATCTCCTGGTCGCCTATGTGCATATAGACCATGTACGACGAAGGATTTGAAGTCCGAAGAACCCGGTAGGCGTTTAAGAGACTTCCCGTATACGGGCTCTGAAACCGCCTGGATATCACCGCCTGAAAAATATCGCCGGATCGGATGTATTCCTTGGTCTTTTCCACCATCCGGCAATATTCCTCCTTGGATACATTGCAGGTGAAGCGTACCTTCTCTTGCCGCATGCTCTCCTCCGTCAAATCCGGCCTGCGTATCATGGAGACCATAGCCTCCAGGGCCGCTGTGGCCCTTCCATAATTCTCCATGACTTTATCCGTCCTCATGTTCACAATCAGGCAAATTTTCTGTCTGAGATGGTCATAAGCAATGACTTTGTCGAACAGCATCAGGTCAAAATCATGACAATCGCCTTTCTCCAGACGCAGCGTCGGCTCCGCGTACCCAATCATGGAATAGGCGAAATATCCCACAAATCCTCCGGCGAAGGGCGGAAATCCCTCGATTCTGGGGGCTTTGTAATCCTTTAAAATCTCCCGCAAAACCTGCATGGGACGCTGGGTCTGTATTCTGCGCGTTTCCTCCCCGTCTTCAATGGTAACCGCGCCATCCTGACAATATACCCGCATCATGGGATCGTACCCCAGGAAGGAATAGCGGCCCCATTTCTCTCCGCCTTCCACGCTCTCCAACAGGTAATAATACGGACTTTGCCGGGATATTTTCTTCAGCAGCCCGATGGGGGTGATAATGTCCGCGTAAATTTCTCTGCACACGGGAACCATATCGTAATCTTCTGCATACTCCATAATCTGTTCACACGAAAGCCGCATAATCTCCTCCCTTTCCAGATAAATGCGTGTACCATTGACAGGAAATCAACCAAAATGATAACGCAAAAAAACGACCTCTGCCCCCACTTATACAGGGACAAAAGCCGTCTACTATACGCTTCTGCGGTACCACCCAAATTGGCCTGGTTCTCCAGACCCACTTACTTCTATGTACTAACATACATACCTGCTTGATAACGGATCAGGTTTCCGTCAGCGCCTACTGCCAAAATAGATTTTGGTTTCGGGCCGCCCTCACAAGTCCATTCGTCTGCGCTTCCATGACTGCCTTTCCACCTGCCGGCAGCTCTCTGACATATCCACAACAGCTTACTACTCTTGTTCATAGGTTTCATCGATTTACTGCAACTTTTTATGGGAGTCAGTATACACCTTTAATGCCGCTTTGTCAAATCTTTTTTCAAAATTTATTTAACGAATATTTTTTACAAGACGCTTGACAATCGAAAACAAATTTGCTAATATACATAGCGGACAGAAACAACAGACAGTTATCTATTGTTTCGTCTTGCTGTCTTGGCGCAGTCGGTAGCGCGTCGCCTTGGTAAGGCGGAGGTCGGGGGTTCAAGTCCCCTAGACAGCTTTTTTTGTGTCTTTAAATAATCTGCTGATGTGAGAAAGCTTGAATTCACAGGGTTTGGGGCCGTTGGGATTTCATATCAATCTTACTGGGCGCTTGAAGCTTTATTCCCTTTTTTGCCCCTCGCTTTTTCATTTTCTTAGAAACTATTCCAATGAAACATAAGAAT
This sequence comes from uncultured Lachnospiraceae bacterium, assembly GCA_910588775.1. Taxonomy (GTDB): domain Bacteria; phylum Bacillota; class Clostridia; order Lachnospirales; family Lachnospiraceae; genus MGBC164599. The sequence goes on along the minus strand of CAJURH010000002.1, from coordinate 127,350 downwards.
CACCTCATTTACCGGACAAGCGGCGAATGGGGTGATTTTTTTCTGCGCTGCAGCATTTTCGACTTGATGTATCATTGCGTCCATACAAAACGGTTTTTCAAAATTTCGACATTGACAACAGAAAATCTTTCCCATATAATTGAACTATAAGTTTAATTATTGCAAGGAGAAACTATGGGACGGAGAAAAAAAGAACCCAGAAGCGTACACCGGGAAAATATAGCGTTTGCCGCATCCGCATTGTTCATGGAGAAGGGAATCGCCGCCACTTCCATGGACGATATTGCGAAAACGGCAGGATACAGTAAGGCGACTTTATATGTGTATTTCAAGAACAAAGAAGAAATTGTGGGCGTTTTGGTGTTGAATAGCATGAAAAAGCTTTACGGTTACATAGATTGCGCTCTGACACAGCAGGAAACCACCAAAACAAGATATGATTCCATCTGCCGCGGACTGGCGCAATACCAAGAGGAATTTCCCTCTTATTTCAAAATGGCGCTAGATAAAATCAACATTGATTTTGAAAACCACGATTATCTGCCCGAAGAAAAAGAGACCTATCAAATCGGAGAAGAAATAAATGAGAAAATAAAAGACTTTCTGCTATCCGGCATGGAAAAAGGCGATCTGCGCAAGAATCTGGAAATTATGCCCACCATATTCAACTTTTGGGGCATGCTGTCCGGAATCATTCTGCTTGCCGCAAATAAAGAAGAGTACATTAACGCTGCAATGGGATACTCTAAAAAGCAGTTTTTGGAGTATGGATTTCAGATGTTATACCACTCAATCGCAAATAAGGAGTGACGCTCATGAAATTATCCCCCAAAAGAATCCTTTCAATTATTGCCATCTCCATCCTCCTTGCCAGCCTAACTATTCTGGCGGTTTATCTCAAAAACGTCGCAGATTACAAAAAAGCTGTAAAAGACATATCTTTTGGCAAAATAGAGATTTCCAACGTTCCCGATGGCGTTTATCTGGGAGAATGTGACGTGAATTTTATATATGCAAAAGTCAAGGTAACGGTTCAAAACGGAAGAATCACAGACATTGATCTATTGGAACATAAAAATGAGCGCGGGAAATCCGCAGAAATCATTATTGAGAAAATTATGGAAAACCAGATAATAGATGTTGACGCAATATCAGGCGCGACAAATTCAAGTGTTGTCATAGAAAAAGCAGTTGAAAATGCTCTTGCTGATTCTGAATCTGAAAAGTCAGAATAGCCGTCCTGCTTTTGAAAAAGCAGACGGCCATTCTCAGATTATATTTGAAAAATCTTTATTTAAAAACCCTTCTTGTCAACTATATTCCACTGTTTGCATCCAAAAAATCTATTATTCAATCCCAGCGGTTTCAATGACGAATTTCACCGATCCGTCCATGTCATCTGTCTGTCCGTCAAACGCTTTGTACGCTTTGTCTGCGTCTTCCACCGCTTTCAACCGGTTCAGCACGTCCTGTATTCCACCATTTATGGTATCGGATAATTTCTGGATGCCTTCTTTGTCAAATTTTTTCATGCCAGCGGACAGTTCCCTGGAACCGTCGTACAGCTTATTGGTCCCGGCTTTTAATGCTTTTCCGCCGCTGGCCAGCTTGCCGGTTCCGTCTTTTAGGGAAGCGGCTCCTGTGGCCAACTGTCCAATGCCGCTGCTCAACGTGGACGCGCCGGATTTTAACGCGCCTGCGCCACTGGCCAGTTTCTGGCTTCCCGCCGTCAGTTGGGCCGCTCCGCCATTGAGCGTTCCATTGTTGGAAATAAGCGTATCCGAACCTTTTTTCAGCTCTCCGGTTCCAGACGCCAGGGATTTCGCTCCGGCGGATAACTGGGATACGCCACTGCTTAAAGTTGTAGCGCCGGATTTCAGCTTGTTTCCACCCTTGGCCAGTTTCTGACTGCCAGTGGCTAGCTGGGCCGCTCCGCTATTGAGGGCCGCATTGTTGGCCACTAGAGCGTCGGAACCTTTCTTCAACTCTTTCGTTCCCGCCACCAGAGAATTGGCTCCAGAGGACAGTTGCGATACGCCGCCGCTCAATGCCTGTGAGCCTTTTGCCAGGGATGCAATCCCGGTATTTAAGGCTTTCGTCCCTCCAGTCAGACTGGCCGCGCCCTGATTCAGCTCACTGTTTTTGCTACACAACTGTGCGCTCCCCGCCGAGAGCTGTTGCACGCTGTCCGATAATTGTTTCGACATTTCTCCAAAGCCGCTTAGCGCGCCTGCGGCTGCACCCAGTTTCTCTGAGCCGGCCTGCATATCCTGGGCGCCCTGCACGGCACGGCCTGCTCCCTCTGATAACGCCTGGATTTTCGCTTCCGTTTCCGCCGTATCTATGACGGCAAGTCCGCTGGAAATAACGTCCATCTGCGTCTGTATCCCGGCCAGCTCTCCGCTAATTCTCGCCAGCTCCGCAGCCTCGCCGCCACTTTGCGTCTCCTCACAAACGTCTACGGTGGGACTGGTCTGCACGCCTACGTCTAGCGTAATGCCGCCTAAAGCCCCCAGCAGCGCCACAGTCTGCTCTTCATCCAGTCCCGTCGCGGCTGCAGCCGCTCTCACATTTTCCTCCTGCTGCTGGTTTGCCTGGATATTGGCCGCTAGATTCACCGCCGCATTTTCCTGGGCCACAGCTTCCTGGGCCTGTTTTGCCGCCTGCATCTGAAGGCTTATGGAAGAACCACCGCCTTGATTTTCCAAAAGCTTCTGCGCCTGGGCGGACAGCGCGGACGCTTGCTGGGTCAGAACAGACGCTCCTTTCGCCGCATCGCCCACCTGGGCTACTTTGCTTAGAAACTCCTGGGAATTGTCCTGCACCGTCTGGGCTCCTTCCTGCAGGCTCTGGGCGCCTGCGCTTAACGCGCCACAACCTTCCTGGAGACTCTGCACAGCCCCGGGCAGCTCATCCATCTGGCCTAACTGCGACTGAAGGATGCCATTTAACTGCTGCAGCCCACCATCTAACTGGCTGGCGCCTTGCGTGTATGCCGCTATGCCGGATTCCAACGCCTGGGCTCCGCTGTTTAACTGGCCTCCGCCTTCTCCCAGCGCCGCAACCCCGTCGGTCAGCTCTTTCTTTTTGCCATTTAATGTATCTATGCCGCCTTTCAATTCGGTGGCTCCTGTGTGCACTTTGCCGATTCCTTCTCCCACATTTTTTGCGCCTTTTGTATAATCGTTTACGCCCTTTTGCAAACTCCCCGCGCCAGCGTTTAACTCTTTGGCGCCTGTGGCCAGTTGATTCACCCCGTCGGTTAATTCTTTCTTTTTGCCATTTAATGTATCTATGCCGCCTTTCAATTCGGTAGCCCCTGTGTGCACTTTGCCGATTCCCGCTCCCAAGCTTTCGGCGCCTTTTGTATAGTCGGCCACGCCTTTTTGCAGACTCCCCGCGCCGTCATCCAGCGAGTCAATGCCACTGACCAACTGGTCAATCCCGGAAATCAGATCGCCTTTCTTGGCATTCATTGTGTCGACGCCGCTTTTCAACTGCCCGGCCCCGCTGTCCGCGCTGTTGAGTCCCGTTACAAAAGCATCTGTGGAAGCGTCCAGCTCCTTTATGCCATCCTGGAGGCTTTTGCTGCCCTTCACCAAAGTTTTGGAAGAACTGGTCAGTTTCTCCATGTTCTTCTTCAAATCGTCCAGATCCTCCACATTATCCAATCCCAAATGGGACAAGGTTCCCGTTGTGGCCACCGTGGCCGTCATAGCCAGAGAGAAATCAGAAACCGTGGCGGAGATCTCCACGTAATCGGGGATTTTCTCATCTTCCATGCCTTTCACTTCCGAAAGCTTCAGACTGTCGGATAATCCCGGAAACCCCATGCCTATCACAATGTTGTTTTTTCCATCGGAAATCACTTTTCCATTGGTCACTTCCACGTTTGAGAAAGTCTCCACTGGCAGAATCATCCCGGTGGTCATCAGAAACGGCGTGCTGATCTGTTCCTGTTTCCCACCTACTACCCGTGTCTGTTGGGAATGATTCTCGTAATCAATGCGGATTTTCACCTTGCCGCTTTTTCCCGCCAACTGGGACGGCTGAATCTTATTGCCGTCCAGATAGTAGGTCATTTTCACCGACACGGGAAGTTCCTCCGTGGTTTTTCCCTGGTAATAAATGTCGTTACCACCCGCTTTCCAGGTGAGGGTTCCGTCCCCGCTCTGGGTGAATTCTTCGTCGCCTTTCACGTTCTCAATGTCGCTGAGATCGCTTTTGTCTGTCAGTGAATGATTGTTCTCCATATTTTTTAGCCAGTTGCTGACAATCACATCCTGGGCGTTCCCACTCTCGTCCGCATTGATGTATACGGTCTGCTCCTTATTCACGGCCGCCGCATAGACGCCGCTCATCGAACTGGTCAGCGTAACCATGGCCGTCATCCCGGCCAGCATTGCCTGCACATATCTTTTCTTCATAATAACACAACCTCCTCTATAAGTTATGAAAGCGGATTGCTCCGTCCCCTTTTATCGAAAACCTTTGCTGGTCTTACAAATTATCCCGTCAAATATCCAAAACATGGACGGTAAAAACAACAGCACTGCACACATGCTAATCAGCGCTCCTCTGGACATCAGAAGACACAAAGATCCAATCATGTCAATCTGGGAGTATATGCTGACTCCCACCGTGGACGCGAAGAAACTAAACGCCGAAACCATCACTGGGCGCAGACTGCTCTGATGGGCAATTCGGATGGCTTCCGCCTTGGTCTTACCGCCGCCGCGCTCTTTCTCATAACGGCTGGTCATCAAAATCGCATAGTCCACTGTGGCCCCTAATTGAATGGTTCCGATGACGATGGAGGCCACGAAAGGAAGCTCGGTTCCCGCCAGGAACGGAATTCCCATGTTCATGAAGATAGCGCCTTCAATCACCAACACCAGTATCACCGGCAGGGAGATGGACTTGAATACAACGAGAATAATTACAAACACCGCCAGTATGGACACAGCGCTGACCACTTTGAAATCATGGTCGGTAATGTGGATTAAGTCCTTCGTGCAAGGCGCCTCCCCCACCACCATGCCTGTGGGATCGTAAGATTTCAGCACAGCATTCAGTTCCTCAATCTGACTGTTCACCTCATCGGAAGCCACCTGGTACTCGTTCATCACCAGCATCAGCTCATAGTTATCGCTCTCCAGCGTTTCCAGCACATCTTGCGGTATCATGCTCTGGGGAAACCGCGGACCCAGAATGCTCTCGATTCCCAGCACGGACTTCACCCCGTCCACTTTCTCCATCTCGTCAATCATCTGATACTTCTGTTTCTTTGGCACGTTTCTATCCATCAGTATCATGTGGGCGGCGCCCATCTCGTAATTCTCCTTAAGCTTCGTATTGGCCTGGATGCTGGCCAGATGATCCGGCAGCGTAGCGTCCAGATTATAGTACACTTTCGTATGCGCCTGACAGTAGGCGAACACACAGAAGATGACCACAAAGGATGCGGCAAAAATCTTATGATACTTTACAATAAAGTCCGAAGCTTTCGGAAAATCCGGAATCAACTGCCGATGCTTGGTTTTCTCCAAAACTTTGTCAAAAATCATAATCATAGACGGCAACACTGTGACGCAGCAAATCACGCCGAAGATTACGCCTTTTGTCATCACGATTCCCAGATCCAGTCCCAGGGTAAAGCTCATAAAGCAAAGGGCCACAAATCCAGCAATGGTTGTAATGGAACTGGCCACCACGGATTTAATGGTAGCCGCAATGGCCTGCGCCATCGCTTCCTTGTGGTCGTCCCCGTACTCTTCCCTTTTCTCCTGATAACTGTGCCACAGGAAAATAAAGTAATCCATGGTCACCCCCAACTGAAGCACGGCGGTGAGCGCTTTCGTAATATAGGAAATCTCTCCGGCCACGAAATTCGTCCCCAGGTTATAGATAATCGCAAACCCAATGCTCAGCAGAAAAAGCACAGGAATCAGATACGATTCCATGGTCAAACCCAAAACCAGAATGGACAGAACCGCCGCAATGGCCACATAGGCCACCACTTCCTTTTCCGCCAGGTTCTTGGTGTCCGTCACAATGGCCGACATGCCGCTTAAGAAACACTGTTTCCCCGCGATTCGGCGGATTTCCTCAATGGCGTCCATGGTCTCATCCGCCGATGTGGTGGTGTCGAATATGAGAAACATCATGGTGGAATCTTCCGAATTGAACACCTTTCTGATTCTCTCCGGCAGCATTTCCATGGGAAAAGTCAGATCTGCGAAACTGTCATACCAGATTATCTTCTCCACATGCTCTACATCCTCCAGCTTCTCCTTCAACGCGGCCACATCCCGGTTCGGCATGTCTTCGCAAATAAACATAGAATATGCCCCAGTGCCAAATTCATCCACCAGGATATCCTGGCCCACCATGGTTTCAATGTTATCTGGCAGATAATAGAGAATATCATAATTCACTTTAGTATTGATGTAACCAATCACCGACGGAATCAGCAACAGAATGCTCCCAATAAAAATTACAAATCGTAATTTGACTATCTTCCTTCCCAGTGGCTCCATGTAGTTCCCCCTTTTTGCATTTTTATGTATATGACTAAAAGTCATTTTATATACGTCTGTTATACCCCAAAAGTGACTTTTAGTCAATACAAAATTTGTAAAAAATTTGACTAAAAGTCATTTTCTTATTTGTGCAAATTCATGATTTGATTTTTTATTGAACTCCCCTTATAATGAAGACATACAAGAAAAGAGGTTTGCCCATGAACAAAATTGATTACAACAAACAACAAAAGAGAACTTCTTTGCTGGAATCCGCTTTCTCCCTTTTTATCAACAACGGATTTCACAAGACTTCTATCTCGGACATCGTAAAAGACGCTGGGGTGGCCAAAGGAACTTTCTATCTGTATTTCAAGGACAAGTACGATATCCGAAACCACCTGATCTCCCGCAAAGCCAATCAGGTGTTCCTAAACGCTTACACAGAACTTCAAGCCCACAGCCAGCAGACAGATTTCGAAGACCAGGTTCTTTTCATCATTGACCACATCCTGAACCAGTTCGCCGCCAACCACAATCTGGTGACCCTTTTATCCAAACATTTAAGCTGGGGATTTTTCAAAGACTTTCTCCTCTTCACCCCGGAACCGGACGCACCCTCCATCTTCGCCCTCTACGAATCCATGCTGTCCAAAGCCCAATATACGTATCGGTCACCTGAACTTATGATGTACCTGATTTTAGAGCTAATCAGTGGGTCCAGTTACAACGCCGTCTTGTATAACCAACCTGTTCCTTTGGACGAACTAAAGCCCCATTTATACCAAACCGTACGGCAGATTTTCGGGCAGTACCGTGTGGAATAAGATTGTGAAAGAATTGTTGACGCACTTTCAAAAGAGTATTATGATAAGCGTATACTACGCACTTTCATGTGCCCTTTAAGACAGGAGGAATTTCAATATGAATATGGGGAAGGAAGATATTAAAAAATCGATTCAAAACGGCAATACCGCACTGGGAATTGAGTTTGGCTCCACCCGAATCAAAGCCGTGCTGGTGGGAGAAGATAACGTCCCCATCGCATCCGGCGCCCATGACTGGGAAAACCGGCTGGAAAACGGCATCTGGACCTATGCGCTTGAAGACGTCTGGAAAGGCGTGCAGGACAGCTACAGCAAAATGGCCGCAGACGTACAGGAAAAATACGGCCTGACCCTGGAGAAAATCGGCGCCATCGGCTTCAGCGCCATGATGCATGGCTACATGCCCTTTAATAAAGAAGGGGAGCTTCTGGTTCCTTTCCGCACCTGGAGAAATAACATCACCGAACCCGCCTGCGAAAAGCTGTCCGCCCTGTTCGGGCCGCACATTCCTCAGCGGTGGAGCATCGCCCATCTGTACCAGGCCATCCTAAACGGCGAAGAGCATGTGGGGGACATCGACTACATGACCACTCTGGACGGCTATGTGCACTGGAAGCTGACCGGACAGAAAGTATTGGGCGTGGGACAGGCATCTGGTATGTTCCCTATTGACTCAAATACCAAAACCTACCATGCCAGAATGGTAGAGCAATTCGACGAACTGGTGGCAGAACACAATTACCCATGGAAAATGCTGGATATTTTCCCAAAAGTGCTGGTAGCTGGAGAAGACGCAGGCTCCCTCACCGAAGAAGGCGCGAAGCTTCTAGACGTAAGCGGACATCTTAAGGCTGGGATCCCCTTATGCCCGCCGGAAGGCGACGCAGGCACAGGAATGGCCGCCACCAACAGCGTAGGCGTGCGCACCGGAAATGTATCGGCAGGCACTTCCGTATTCGCCATGATCGTTCTAGAAAAAGACCTGTCCAAACATTACCCGGAAATCGACCTGGTGACCACGCCTTCCGGCGACCCAGTGGCCATGGTCCACTGCCAGAACTGCACATCGGATCTGAACGCCTGGGTGGGCCTGTTCAAAGAGTTTGCCGATGCCTTCGGCGTGAAAGTGGATATGGACAACCTGTTCGGCACATTGTATAAAAAAGCCATGGAAGGAGACCCGGACTGTGGTGGTCTGCTCTCTTACTGCTATTTCTCCGGAGAACATATAACCAATTTTGAGGAAGGCCGTCCACTGTTCGTCCGCTCGCCGGAGAGCAAATTTAACCTGGCCAATTTCATGCGCGTTCACCTGTTCACCACATTTGGAGCCTTAAATACAGGTATGAAAATCCTGAATAAGGAAAACGTAAAGATAGACAGAATCACTGGCCACGGCGGAATCTTCAAAACCAAAGGCGTGGCGCAGAAAATCCTGGCGGCCGCCGTGCAGGCGCCTGTATCCGTGATGGAAACCGCCGGGGAAGGCGGCGCTTGGGGAATCGCGCTTCTGGCTTCCTATATGAAGAATAGAAAAGACGGCGAATCCGTGGAAGAATATCTAGAGAAAAATGTATTTACCGGAGACTCCGGCATAGAAGAAAAGCCAGATCCCGCCGATGTGGCCGGATATGAGAAATTTATGGAACGCTACACCGAAGGGCTTGCCATCGAGCGGGCGGCGGTAGAGCGCCTAGTACAGTAAAATAAACGATTGCGAAACGACCATTTATAATCAGAGTTTGGGCAAAATAGACAAATAAAGAATCAACTTAAAACGGTTTTGAGTTTTGCTTTATCTATTTTGACCAAACTCACAGCGCTAGAAAATGATTTCGCAATCACCTGGAGTGCGCCACAGCCTCAAAGGGTTCAAATAGGCTATCAAACTCACTCCAGATACTGTAGAATCTGGAAAGGAAAAAACATGTTAGAAGAATTAAAACAAAAAGTATACGAAGCCAACATGGAGCTTCCAAAACACAGACTGGTGACTTTCACCTGGGGAAACGTCAGCGCCATCGACCGGGAAACCGGATATTTCGCCATCAAGCCCAGCGGCGTAGCTTATGAAGATCTAAAACCGGAAGACATGGTCATCATGGACCTTTCCATGAACCGCATCGAAGGCGACATGAACCCGTCCTCCGACACAGCCACTCACTGCGAACTGTACAAAGCATTCCCTTCCATCGGCGGCGTGGTGCATACCCATTCCCCCTGGGCCACCAGTTGGGCCCAGGCCGGACGGGGCATCCCCTGTTATGGAACCACCCACGCGGACTACATCTACGGAGAAGTGCCCTGTGTGCGCAACCTGACCAAAGAAGAGTTAGAAGATTACGAGGCCAACACGGGAAAACTGATTGTGGAATATTTCAAGAACGCAGACGTGGAAGCGGTCCCCTGCGTGCTCTGCAAAAACCACGGCCCCTTCACCTGGGGCAAGGACGCACAGGAGGCGGTGCACAACGCCGTGGTTCTGGAAGAAGTGGCCAAAATGGCCGCCCGCTGTGAAGTCTTAAATCCACAGGTGCAGTCCGCTCCCCAGGAACTCCAAGACAAACACTATTTCCGCAAACACGGCGCAAACGCCTATTATGGACAAAAATAAAAAGGAGGGCAAAAGGTATGCGATCAGGTATTGGTTATGACGTGCATCGGCTTGCCCCGGACCGTGACCTAATCCTGGGCGGCGTGAAAATTCCCTATGAAAAAGGACTGCTGGGCCACTCAGATGCCGACGTGCTGCTCCACGCAATCATGGACGCGCTGCTGGGAGCCGCCGCCCTGGGCGACATTGGCGCGCACTTTCCAGATTCCCAGGAAGAATACCGGGGAATCTCCAGTTTAAAGCTCCTAAAGCGGGTGGGTGAAATGCTGGAAGAGCGCCTCTATATCATCGAAAACATAGACGCCACCATCATTGCCCAGCAGCCGAAAATGGCCCCCCACATCCCGCAAATGAAGGAAAACATCGCGTCCACCCTATTCCTGGACCCCAGCCAAGTGAACGTCAAAGCCACCACCGAGGAACGGCTGGGCTTCACTGGCAGAGGGGAAGGCATATCCGCCCAGGCCATCTGCTCCATACGGCCAGCCCTGGACGCCCTTCCCGATGACCGCCTGCCCTCCCACTGCAGCGGCTGCAAACATAAAACCTGAATAAAATTTTAAAAAGCAGGCCATTCTAATGCCATAAACCGCAATCTGCAAAAAGGAATATGGTGAAAAAAATGGCATTGCATATTATGGATGAATCAAACCGCTGCTTAAATTGTAAGAAACCCATGTGTAAGCAAGGCTGTCCCGCACATACGCCCATCCCACAGATCATACAGCTTTTCAAAGAAAACAAACTGATGGAAGCGGGAGAGATCCTCTTCGAGAACAATCCCCTGTCTGCCATCTGCTCCGCTGTCTGCAACCACGAAATGCAGTGCGCCGGCCACTGCGTCCTGGGAAAAAAGGGAAACCCCATCCATTTCTCCAGCGTAGAAAACTTTATTTCCGACGCATATCTAGACCGTATGATATGGAAACCGGCGGCGAAAAAGGGAAAAAACGTGGCTATCATCGGCAGCGGCCCTGCGGGTATGACCGCCTCCATGCTCCTGGCCAAAAAAGGCTATGGCATTACCGTTTTTGAGGCCAAGGAAAAAATCGGCGGTATCCTCCAATACGGAATCCCCGAATTTCGGCTTCCCAAATCCATCCTCACCCGCTACAAAAATAAAATGCTGGAAATGGGCATTCAGATTCGCCCCAACACCACCATCGGCGGCGCCTTGAAAATCGAAGACCTGTTTCGGGACGGCTACGCCTGCGTATTCATCGCAACTGGAGTATGGCGGCCCAAAACGCTGGGCATACACGGTGAAAGCCTAGGCAACGTCCATTTTGGCCTGGACTATCTGGCAGACCCTTCCGTATACAACCTGGGAAAAACCATCGCCGTCATCGGCATGGGCAACGCGGCCATGGACGTGGCAAGAACGGCGCTGCGCCGGGGCGCAGGGAAAGTCATGCTGTTCGCCAGAGGCAAAGAAGCCGCCGCCAGCTCCCATGAAATGTCCTACGCCCGTTTAGACGGCGCGGAATTTATTTATGGAAAGGCCATTGAGAGCATTACACCAGACGGACCTGTATTCAAAACATCCATATTTGACGAAGAGGATAACATCATTGGATACGAAAAAGAAACTGAATTGGTCCACGCCGATTCCACTATTATCTCCATCAGTCAGTGTCCCAAAAACAAACTGATCCTGACCACCAAAGGGCTAAAAGGCTCTGACAAAGGGCTTCTGATTGTGGATGAACACTTAATGACCACCTGTGAAGGCGTATTTGCTGCTGGAGACGTGGTCCACGGCCCCAGCACTGTTGTGGCGGCAGTGGAAGAGTCGAAAAGGGCCGTAAATTCTATGATCGAATATATGGAGGGGTGAAATCCCCTCCTGAAATTATATATTCCATCTCTTACATTGAATTTCTTATATTCATCCCCATCTTCTGAATAATACATTCCCCCATCCATAAGAACACCGTCACAATCCGTGAGTAGCAACTCATTGGACTCTGGGTTCTGTCGTCTCTGCAGCAAGCGCTATCGCACGCCCAGTTAAACCATTTCTGGCGAACCACCGATAACACGCTATCATAAACGCCTTGTTCGTAAACTATGCTTGCAGCAGCCAAATCTTCACCTATCAATAGCGGACTAATTGCCTGTAATAAAATTATATGTTAAAAATTCACTCTCGAGGCAAAATCCATCATAGCCGACTCTGTGTAGCTGTATCCACACCCCATCTATACTGACAGGCCGCTGCAATCGTTCGCCACACTAGCCTACAAACTCCTTCTGGTTCCAAGTCATGCCAAAAGATAAATGCACCTCTCCCTCATAATTATCGCAGATCCATTGCACCATTTCAAAATGATTGTTGCAAACCAATGGAATTTTTATAAATGTCCGACAAAGGCCAACCATTCCCTTCGCGCTTGCTAATCCCCAGTACAACGTTTCCGAAATTTAAAAGCGCCTACCTTACAAAAAATAGACACAATCTGAATCAAATCATGCGCCACATCCATACGTCCCATCTGATTATAACCCTAATCCTCAGGCAATTTTTTTAGTTCATTATAGCAATACTATAGTATTTTGTAGATGAATTTCTGGTTTAGTAGCCTTATTCTAGGAAATAATTTTGAAAGGAGCGTATTATGCTGGGAGAAGTGATTAAAAGTTTGAGAGTGTCTCACAACCTCAATCAGGTTCAACTGGCTGAGAAATTAGGTGTATCTAAACAGACCATATCAAATTGGGAAAACAACAATATATTACCCTCTATAGAGATGCTCGTTAGAATTTCAAAGTTTTTTTCTGTAAGCACAGATTTTCTTTTAGAATTGGATACAAGAAATTATATAGAAGTAACTGGGCTATCGCCAACACATTTAGCCCATATACAACAGATAATCAATGATATACTTGACAGCAGATAATTTTTATATAGTCTTTTTTTAAAACACTTTCCTTTAAAATAGCAACCGCATACTGCTATCCGGCCATTAAGGCTTCGTGTCCTTCTTGCGATACCGGCTTACTTAAAAAAACGAAAACAACATTTATATGCACAAAAACAGACACATATAAATCACATACAACCACTTTTATACATGCCTGTTCAAATATATTCTATAAATAATTGATGGTAAAATGCGCCTCTCCCCGATGGTCGATTTCCATAATGGCATAGCTGGGTTTTCTTCCCTCTTGCCGGGGATAGGACAGACTGCCTGGATTGACGGCCGTCACCGTCCCATTACGTACAATCACCGGCTTATGCGTATGCCCGAAAAACACAATGTCTTTCTTCCGAGAACGGGCCTCATCCATAAGCATACTCAAATCCATGTTCACCCCGTAGTAATGTCCATGGGTGATCAATATCCTATGGCCACCCATGTCCACCTCTATTTCCCGATCCAGATCCGTGAAGAAATCATTGTTCCCAGCCACCATGTGCACCGGACAGTCAGCCAAAACGGCAATATAATCCTCCCTGCCCTCCACATCACCGCAATGGATCAGCGCGTCTATGGGCCTCACCTTTTTCAAAACTCTTTCCAAATTCACGTCCTTGCCATGGGTATCACTCACTACTAATACTTTCATAACAATTCCTTTTTCATCGCCTTAAGCGCCTTTCCCCTGTGGCTCAAACGGTTTTTCTCTTCCATAGAAAGCTGCGAGTTGGAAGGTCCCTCCGGGTCCATGTAGAAAATCGGATCATAGCCAAATCCATTATCCCCACGCGCTTCATAGCCAATATACCCTTCCATGGTTTCCCGCACCGTCACACATCGCCCGTCTTCGAATACCGCGGCAACTGCACAGACGAAACGCGCCGTGCGCCGCTCCATGGGAATGCCTTGCAAACGTTCCAGCAACTTGGCGTTTTTCACCTGATAAGAAGTATTTTCCCCCATGTATCTGGCGGAGAGAATGCCTGGCTCTTTATTCAGATAATCAATCTCCAGCCCAGAATCATCCGCCAACACCAGCGTATGGCTGACATCATGGACCGCCTGCGCCTTTATCCTTGCATTTTCTTCAAATGTCGCCCCATTTTCCTCCACATCCACGCGAAAGCCAGCCTGCGCCATGGACAAAATCTCATAATCCCCATCCGCCAGGATTTCCCGGATCTCCTTCATCTTCTCTTCGTTGGACGTGGCAAAAATCAATTTCTTCACTTCTATCCCCCCTGATCAAACACATTTTCGTACCTATTATAACACTATAACCGCCTATTGCTCAACCTCGAAAAGGCAATTTACGCAGACATTTCATAATTGTTAAGCAAAAAAATAGCCGCCTTGCTCTTTAAAATATGCTTGACAGCTACTTTATAATCCTAAACAATTCAATTCAGCTTTTTCTTGCGAAACAACACTCTACACCCGTCCACAGCCATTACAACCGCCATCGCAAAAATTGGCGCGATTAACACATTCTGAACACCCTGCACCATCCAGGAGACGCCCACTCCCTTTTGAAGCAGCGTCATCAGATTCTTATAAAAAGTCATGCCTAGGGAACTTAACGTGGCGACAAGCAAAAACACCATGGGAAAATAAAGCATTTTATGCGCTCTCCCAATTCGCTTCAGCCAACAGGCCACTGCCAGGAAAGAGAACGCAGCCACCAACTGGTTACATGCGCCAAACAAAGCCCATATCTTCTGGTAGCCAGCCAACGAAAGCGCGCCAGCTGCTGCAAGGGTCAGGAATGTGGCCACACACCCATTGCCAAAAAACTTGTTTCTCTCACCCTGCTTTTCAAACAATTCCTGAAACAAAAGCCGCCCCACACGGGTAGCCGTATCCAGAGACGTCAGCGCAAAGGCCGAAATCGCCAACAGAACAATGGTATCTAGCAAGCGCTCCCCATAGGCGCTTATGCCCATAGCGGAGAAAAATTTCCCAATGGCGGCGGAGAACACCTGAAATGGCGTGCCAACCTCTGTATACACGCCGTCTTTTGTCAAATACCCTACCGCAATCAGCGCAATCACCGCCAATACGCCTTCCATAAGCATAGCCCCATATCCAATAAGTTTAACGCTTTTTTCCGTATTTAACTGCTTAGATGTGACGCCCGAACCCACCAGACTGTGAATGCCAGAAACCGCCCCACAGGAAACGGTTACGAACAAAAACGGAAACAGCATGTTCCCATCCACGCTCCATCCGGTGAACGGCTCAAGCTTCACAGACGGGTTGGCGATTACAATGCCGATGATTGCCGCGGTCATGGTTAAATAGAGCAAAAAACTGTTCAAATAATCCCTGGGCTGTAGCAATATCCATACTGGCGTCACCGAAGCCGCAAATATGTACAGAAAAATCACTGCCAGCCACACTGTTTTCGTAAGGTATACAGGGTAAAACAGCCCCAACGTCACACATCCGCCCAGCATAAGCACGCCTATGACAGTGGTAAGCGCCAAAGGCGCATTGGCGCGGTTTATAAACCCAAAACACACCGCCAGGGGGATAAACAGCATCGAAGCTGTCGCCACTGAACCATTGGCCGAATTTTTCACCATTTCGCCGGAGACCGTGTCCAGCGTAAACCCGGCGAATGTCCCGGCCACAATGTCCACAAGCGCCGCCACCATCAATACGACTACCATCCATGCAAAAATGTTAAAACAGAGCTTTGACTTGCGCCCTATATTTTCTTCAATGACCCCTCCCAATGACTTTCCTTTATGGCGAACAGACGCAAACAGAGCTGAAAAATCCTGGACCGCTCCAAAAAAAATGCCGCCTATTACAATCCACAAAAGTACAGGAACCCATCCAAATATAGCCGCCTGCATGGGTCCGTGAATGGCTCCCGGGCCGGCAATGGATGAAAAGTGATGGCCCAAGAGCACAGGCGCTTTCACAGGAACATAGTCCGTCCCATCATCCAGCGTATGGGCCGGCGTTTCCTTAGACGGGTCCACGCCCCACTGTCTGGCCAGCCAGGAGCCGTATGTTATATATGCAACGATAAAAATAAGTATTGTCCCACCCAAGATCCATATACCGCTCATTTTCGCCTCCCTGAATCGATCTTCTTGTACTTTCTCACCAGCTGCCTGGCCGCTCCATTGCCGTACACCTGCCCTTTTTCCAAATCAAAAACCGCCAGCCTGCTTTCACAATAGCCCCGCAGGGCAAACCGATAATTTAAATGAAATCTATGTCTGCGTATTTGCCTGATCAGTTCACTGTCCAGCGCTTGCTGGCTAATAAACACATTTGTAAGGTAAGTGCACATATGGCCTGGCGGAGGGCATTTGCATCCTCTTCTCACAAATTCCGGCTCAATCTGATCCCGAAGACGCCGCTGCCAGTCCTTTAATTTTTCACAGGACAGCTTGTCCATTTCCCGGAAGAAAACATGCTCGTACGTGCGCGCGCTCCAAAGTTGCGCGCTTTTCACCAATGCATACTTAACGTTTTCCACTTCGCAATACGCATAAGCGTCGTACAAACCGCCCCCAGCCGTAAATGGCCGCTCAATGTCAAAATAAGCTTCGTAGCATTGAAGCAGTTGTTCCAATAACCTCATAAATTTAAGCTGGAACTATATCGCTGTGCTTTTTGTTTCTATGGGGCGCAGGGCCAAGGAACTGATAATAATAGGCTTTAAGCATCCCATTATAGACTTTCCTGTTTTTGTCCGCTTTTCGGCCAATGGCCTTCTCAGCATTCTTGTACGCAGTGAGCAAAAACATGGACCAACTGTCCAGTTTACTGTATACGTCGCCGATTTCCCCGTATAACGCCTCCAAATCCGCCTGCTCATCCAATCGTTCCCCATAGGGCGGATTGGCAATGAGAAATCCGTACTTCCTGGAATGGCTCAACTGACTGAGCGGCCTCTGCTGAAAATGAATCATAGAGTCTACCCCGGCCAACTTCGCATTTTCATGGGCATAGTGAATGCATTTCGCATCCAGATCGTATCCCTGTATGTCCACATCTATCTGCCTGTCCACCAGATCTTCCGCCTCTTCCCGCGCATCCTGCCAACACTTCTTGGCAATTACGTTCAGCCATTCCTGCGCCTGGAAGGGACGCGCTTTTCCCGGCGCCTGATTGGCCGCAATCATGGCCGCTTCAATGGGAAATGTGCCGCCTCCACAGAACGGGTCCACCAGAATCCGGTCGCTCTTCCAGGGCGTCAGCATAAGCAGAGCCGCAGCTAACGTCTCTGAAAGGGGCGCTTTCACCGTAAACTTCCGGTATCCCCTTTTGTGCAGAGAAATACCTGTGGTATCCAGGCCAATGAGCGCCTCGTCGTCTATAATCGACACTCGAATTGGATAGGATGCGCCATCTTCCGGAAACCAGCGCAAACCGTACACACGCCTTAGCCTGTCCACCACAGCTTTCTTGGTTATAGACTGAATATCGGAAGGACTGAACAATTTACTGCGGACGGAATTCGCTTTCGCCACCCAGAATTTCCCATCTTTGGGAATAAACTTATCCCAACGCAATTTCCTCACTCCTTCAAAAAGCTCCTCGAAGCTCTCCGCATGAATGCTTCCAACTTTTATCATAATCCGTTCTGCTGTGCGCAAAAAAATATTTGCATCCGCCACTGCCCTGGCATCCCCCCAGAAGAAGACCTTGCCATCCTGTACACGGCTAATCTGGTAGCCTAGTTCCGTAATTTCCCTTTTCAGCACTGCTTCCAGACCAAAATGACACGGCGCGATTAATTCCCATTTTTCCATCCTTGGTTCACCTATCCTTACCTTATAAGCCCACGCAATCAAGCGCTTCACAAACAAGGTAACTATTCAGCCTTTTGTGAATATATTCAAAAAAATCAGACTTTAATAGCTACCTTTTGATTTACAATTATATAATACTCTTATTTTTGTGAAAATACAAGGTTTTTACCTTTATATGTTTTCATCCCTCCGATTACCGAACGGGTGCGAAAACCTTTTCCCGCCAAATCTTTCGCCACAGACATGCTGGCGCCGCCCCGGTCACAATACAGGATCATCGGCTGATTCTTGGGATAATATTCCAGACGATCCGCCTCTTCATATGGCACATTCACAGCGCCCTTTATATGGGCGTGGTTATATTCTTCTGGTGTGCGCAGATCTATGATAACCCCTTCTTTACGCTTCACGCAGTCGTCAAGCATTTCTGGGGAAATTGTCTCCAACTGATACATAAGAATGCCTTTCTCAGTTCTATTTTATATGTAGTATATTCCTGGCGCTTTCAGTTGGCTACCGATTTTTTAAAAAGACCGCCGCATCCTTGAAAAAGGATACGGCGGCTTTTTTTCATATCTTAGTATTCAGCATTCTCGTTGGAAGAATCCTGGCTGGAGCTTGTCACATTTTTGTTCTGTGTCTTGTTCTGATTTTTGTTCTGGCTTTTATTCTGCGCATTATTGCTTGTATGGCAGTTCTGAGCGTTCTTATTACTGCCTGCATTATTCTGAGCGCTGTCATTGACGTTCGTGTTTTCATTTTCATAATTTTTAGACATCATTCATTCCTCCTGATACATTGGATTTTATGTTACAGCATTATTATCTCTAAAAGCCTAAAAATTATTACAGAAATTGTATTGCATTTTTTTTACTTTTATATTATAATTATCCATGTAGAAAAAATTTACCCTTCAAAAAATTTTTTTTACATTTATAACCCCTTATTTAATTATTTATACTCCCCTTGAAAACCCTGGTAGCTCCCCTACCAGGGTTTTCTCTTTTATTTTTCTAATTTCATTAAAAATTCATCCCTGGAATTTTACGCAGGGATGAATTTTTGATTACATCTGTTCTTCTAATTTGAAACGTTCCACAATCTTTTCCAAATCTTCTGCCTGATCGGACAATTCTTGACTGGATGTGGCATTTCCTTCCGCTGTAATAGAGGAGGACTGTACCACTGTGGATATCTGATCTACGCCCTGGGTGATTTCCATGAGAGAATTGGACTGCTCTGCGGAAGCGGCGGAAATCTTCTGAATGGCTTCCGTAATCTCTTTGGCTCCTGTGACCACGTTCTCCAGAGATTGAGCGGTGGCATCCGCAATGCCTGAGCCAGCTTCCACTACCCGCAATGAGTTCTCAATCAGTATAGTTGTCTGGTTGGACGCCTCGGCGCTCTTAGAGGCCAGGTTACGCACTTCATCCGCCACAACGGCAAAGCCTTTTCCCGCTTCGCCTGCACGGGCCGCCTCCACAGCCGCGTTGAGGGCCAGGATATTGGTCTGGAATGCGATGTCCTCGATGGTTTTTACAATCTTTCCGATTTCTTTGGAGCTGTTGCTGATATCCTGCATCGCTTTCATCATTTCCTGCATATGTATGTTGCTCTCTGCAATCTGATCGCTGATGTAGGTAGTTTTCTCGCTGGCCTGTTTTGCATTCTCCGCATTGCTCTTCACCTGATCGGAAATGGTGTTGATTGTGGCCGCCAGCTCTTCCACAGAACTTGCCTGTTCAGTGGCTCCCTGGGACAACTGCTGGGCGCGGTCCGCAATCTGGCCGGAGTTGCCGGCAACCTGCCCGGAAATCATACTTACATGACCCAATGCCTGTGAAATCTTCTCCACAAAAGTCCGCATGGATTTCTGGATGTTGCTGAAGTCCCCGATAAAGTCTTCCTGCACATCCACAACGAAGTTTCCTTCTGCCATCTGACCCATGATATCGTCAATCTGACAAATATAGCCGGAAAGCGTCCGCATGGATGAACGCATGCTTTCCGCCAATCGGCCCAGCTCATCATTAGATTCATACAGGATTTCCGCAGAAAGATTTCCCTGCGACATACTGTTGGCCGCCTGTTCCACCTCGTTGATGGGTCTTACAATGCTGCGGGTAATGCGCAGCGACAAAAGAATAGCAAGAACAATCGCAATTCCTGCGATTACAAATAAAAATATGTTGGATGAAGTGGAATACTGAATGTTATTTTCCACTTCCTGCTGCTGCGCCTGGGTAATCCTAGCATCAATGTCCTGGGACAGACTCACAAGTTCATTCAAAGCGGGCACGCAGCGCTCAAACATCATGTTTACCGCCTGGTCTTTCTGGCCTGACTCAATCAGAGCTACAATCTCATCTGCCACATTAAACCAGTCTTCCAGATGCTGCTGGTATTCTTTCAGCTCTGTCCGATTGCCTGTAAAGGATTTGTCTAAGTCTCCCAAATACTTTTCCAGACTTTCTTTTCTCACCTCAATATCCTCTTTGTACTCCGTATACGTGTTTTTATCTGGATTTAACGCCATTTCCCTAACTATGCGGGCTGCCATGTTCACATCCACCATGCAGGATTTAAACGCGCTATTGGCCGCCATGGGATGTTCCACCAAATCATTCAGATTCCCCCTGGAAACCCGTACGGCGGTCAGGCCGATCACAGTGCTGATCAGCAAAAAGATAATTACGATTCCAAAGCCCGCCAACAGCCGCTCTCTGATTTGTAATTTTTTCATTGTTGCAATCCTCCTAAATAATTATTTACATTTGCCATATTCTAACTTTCCAGATCTATTTATTATAAACCCAATTCTGCCAACTGCCGTTTCAAATAGCGATAGGACAGCCAGTTCCGATATGGCGAAAAGCGGAAATCATATCTCCACTTGTAATCGAACCGTATTCCATAATTTTTTACAAATGCCAGTATCACAGAAATACGCCATCGATCCGAATCTGTTTTAAAATACTGCCACCAAGTTTGAAACACCTCCTTCTCTTCCTCCGTAAATACATAAATGTAAAAAGTAACGTTTACAATAACCAGCTTATAAATCATTTGGCCGCACCTGCCTGATATTTTAAAAGTCCTGGTATCATTATATATTAATTATACATTCTTTCTCACCATTTGTCATTGGTTTTATTATGAAATTTAAAATGCGTCTCTATGTCAGCCTTTTCCCCGACACAGAGACGCGTTTTCATAGAATTATTTTAGAATAGACCGCTTATTTTCCCTGTTTCATCCACATCAATCTTTTCAGCGGCGGGCACCCTGGGAAGCCCCGGCATGGTCATAATCTCTCCGGTGAGGGCCACGATAAACCCGGCGCCGGCGGAAATCTTCAGGCTGCGCACCGTAATCTCAAAGTCTTTGGGAGCGCCTAGTTTTTTCTCATCATCTGACAGACTGTACTGGGTTTTGGATATGCAGATGGGATAGTCCCCATATCCCAGAGCTTCCAGTTGCACCGCTTGCTTCTTGGCGCTGTGGGTTAAAATGGCTCTTTTTCCTCCGTAAATCTTCCGCACAATCTGGTTGATCTTGTCCTCTATGCTGCCCTCCAACTCATAGCTGTAGGTGAAATCGTTGGGTTCCTCCACCAGGCGGATCACTTCTTCGGCCAGCTTGACGCCGCCTTCCCCGCCTTTGGCCCACACTTCCGTCAACGCCACCGGAATTCCCCGCTCCCTGCACTTTTCCTCCAGAAATGAAAGCTCCGCCTGGGTGTCCGTGTGGAATGCGTTGATGGCTACCACGCAGGGCAGTTTGTACACATCCCGGATGTTGCTCACGTGCTTGAACAGATTGGGCAAGCCGGCTTCCAACGCCTGCAGATTTTCCTCATCCAGGCATTTCTTGTCCACGCCGCCGTTGTACTTCAGCGCCCGCACCGTGGCCACCATAACCACCGCGCTTGGATGCAGACCCGCCATCCGGCACTTAATGTCCAGGAATTTCTCCGCGCCTAAATCTGCGCCGAATCCGGCTTCCGTAATCACATAATCCCCCAGTTTCAGAGCCATCTTGGTGGAAATCACAGAGTTACATCCGTGGGCAATGTTGGCGAAAGGACCGCCGTGAACAATAGCCGGCACATGCTCCAGAGTCTGCGCCAGATTGGGCTTTAAAGCGTCTTTTAAAAGCGCGCACATGGCTCCTTCCGCCTTCAGATCCCCGGCGGTCACAGGCTTTTGCTCCGAAGGTTTGCCATAGGTGTAGCCCACCACAATCTTGGTCAACCTCTTTTTCAGATCCACAATATCGTCCGCCAGACACAGAACCGCCATTATCTCAGAAGCCACCGTGATGTCGTACCCGTCTTCTCTGGGCGTTCCGTTGGTGCGTCCGCCTAAGCCGTCCACCAGATTTCTAAGCTGCCTGTCATTCATGTCCACGCATCTGCGCCAGGTCACTTTCCGGGGATCGATGTTCAGTTCATTTCCCTGATAAATATGATTGTCAATCATGGCCGCCAGCAGATTGTTGGCCGCTCCGATGGCATGGAAATCTCCTGTGAAATGCAGATTGATATCTTCCATGGGCATCACCTGGGCATAGCCGCCTCCCGCAGCGCCGCCTTTCACCCCGAATACCGGACCTAAGGATGGCTCACGCATGGCCACGATTACATTCTTACCCACCTTCTGTATTCCGTCTGCCAGACCCACAGTCACTGTGGTCTTTCCTTCTCCAGCGGGTGTAGGATTGATAGCAGTCACCAGCACCAGTTTCCCATCAGGCTTGTCCAAACCATTCAGCATATTATAGTCGATTTTCGCTTTATATTTGCCGTAATGCTCCAGATACTCATCGTCAATACCCGCTTTCATGCCAATTTCCGCAATCGGCAGCATCGTACTTTCCTGTGCGATTTCAATGTCTGATTTGATCCTTCCCATACTTATTTTCTCCTCTCTTCCTCACCCGTTGACAAAAAGCAGTCACAAAAGGGCAGCATTCGGCTAATCCAAATGCTGCCCAGACGGTCGGCGAATCCCAGATTTCCAATTCCCCGGTGGCGCTCCACCTCAGACCGCGCCAAATATTACTTTTTGCGCGCCTGCATCCGTCAGTAATCGGAAACCCTAAAAAATTTTCAAATATTCTCCAATGGGTTTATTTAAACACAATTTTGTCGTGAAGTCAACCGATAAAATTTTTTTGTCTCTTGTTTTTGTGAAAATCAGGAAAAAATATTGCCGTCTTAAGCCGCTCCCTGTATAATAGAATAGACTATAGGAATTACGCATATTTGGAATGATCTGTCATTTAGGCAATTACAAAACAGTTATTTCATAATTCTGCGTTTGAGCAAAATAGACGAAATGGATCTCAAAATCTTTTCTAAATTCGCTCCTTACTTTATCTATTTTGTTCAAACTCTGGTTATTGAAAGAGGCGTTTTGCGAACACGCTCGAATGATCTGGCATTTTAAGAGAGGAATGAATATCTATGAATCGAGAAGAGTTTCTAGAAATTCTCAATATACAATTACAGGGTGAAATCCCCTCCAATCAAATCTCACAACACTTGGCCTACTATAATTATTTTATCCAGCAAAAAGTCGACCAAGGACAGCCAGAAGCCCAGGTCCTGGAAGAACTGGGCGATCCACGGCTGATTGCGAAAACACTGATCGATACAGAGGATATTCCCAATATACAAGGCTATCGGCAAAGTTATTCGTACTCCGCTGAAGAGTCCAATCCGAAGGCTTCCAGCCAGAACAGCCAGGGAAGCTTCCAGGAAGACGATTTCCAAAAGGACGCGCGCCAGCCAGATTCTATACACCGACTGGATCTCACCACGTGGCGGGGAAAACTGGCTGTCATTGCAGCGGTCGTATTGCTAAGCGTTCTGCTGGCCCTGCTCATCGGCGCACTGCTTCCAGTGGCCGGCGTCTTCCTACTGGTGGCTATCGTCGTCTCGTTGATCAACCGCCGCCGATAACTTTTTTCCAGCGCAAAACTACAAGGATCCCGCCCGATCCTCCACGTTCTTTTTGAAATTGATCACCTCATGGTCATACTTGGCTTCCATCAGCTTGGACTGAATCATAAAATCAGCCGTAGCCTTGTTGATGGCCATGGGGATGTCGTATACCTGGGCAATGCGCATCAGCGCTTTCACATCTGGATCATGAGGCTGCGCCGTCAAAGGATCGGAAAAAAAGATAACAAAATCAATCTGCCCCTCTACAATCTTCGCTCCTATCTGCTGATCTCCCCCCAGAGGACCGCTGTTAAACGCCCGGATAGACAACCCGGTGGCATCCACAATCATCCTGGCGGTTGTGCCTGTTCCGTACAGGCGGTGACCTTTCAAAATCTCATAATTTTCCCGACACCATGCAATAAGCTTGGGCTTTTCATTGTCATGAGCGATTAATGCAATTCCCTTTTTCTCTTCAATGGTAAATGTAATATAATTGCCATCCATTTTTATCCCCTCCCTATTCAATTTGTAAATATTCGCTTCATTTTCACAATAGAAATAAGAAAAGCCCTTGCAGAACTATAAAGCTCTGCAAGGGAAAACTTACGTGCGTGAGAAGATTCGAACTCCCGGCCTTCTGATCCGTAGTCAGACGCTCTATCCAGCTGAGCTACACGCACAAGCAAACATAACTTTTATGCTGCAACGAAACTTATTATATAGTATTTACATAGGATTGTCAAGGCTATTTCCCCGGATTTGAAAAAAAATCTTTCATTCCATACACTTCTTTGGACTTTACCTCGGGCTGCTGCGCAATTTCCCCTTCATTTTTCTGAGAGTCACCTTCTTGCGGGCCGGTCTGTTGAACATTGTCCTTTTGGGCGCCGTCCTCTTGGACATCGTCCTTTTGGGCATCGTCCTCTTGGGCATCGTCCTTTTGGGCATCGTCCTCTTGGGCATCGTCCTCTTGGACATCGTCCTTTTGGGCATCGTCCTTTTGGGCATCGTCTCCCTGAACATCACTCTTATGGGCGCCGTCCTCCTGCCATCCCATATTCTCGCCGCCTTCATCCAAGATATCATGGACTTCTTGGCTGACGGACGAACTGGATTCCTCCATGACCTGACGCACCGCCTCATCCATGCGTTTCATCAGCTTTTCCTCTCTGCGAACCTGGGCGTTTTCCACCATGTCCGAAATTTTTCTTCGCATGGGATTAAACATCCGGTATATTTTCTTCTTAATCGGCATCAGCGTCAGAAGCAACGAACGCCACAACCAGCACAGCGGCATGAGAAACGGCGCGTCTTCCAAAATGGGGAAAATATTCTCCATGTATTTTCTGTCAGGGAACAGAAAACCGCGAAAACGGCGCATCCGCTCTTCTCTGCGCTTTCTCGCCTGCATATCCGACACTTCTTTCACCAGCTCCGTCAGCTTCGTGCTGGCCTCTCGTCCCTCTATTCCCCTGGTGAGAATGTACATCTCCATGGCCTGGTAAACGTCCGCGTCCGCCTCGTATTCCCTGGAAAACGCCTGCTTCTCCCCGCCAAACCAGATGTTGGCCAGATTCTGAAGCCTGTGGGAAAAGTCCAGGATTCCGGCAGTGGCTAGCTCTTTGTCTATATATTCCCAATTCAACCGGTCTTTGTATGCTTTATAAAACTGCCAGTAATCCACCATATTGCTGATCGTTATCTCCGCACAGGCGTACTGGTTCACCAGATCGCACATCAGATAAATAAAGAATTCGTCTTCCGTAAACTGATGCAGGTATTTCTCTCCCTCCATCTGACGGATGACCTTCACCGGAAAATCAAAATACTTCCTCAACTGTTTCGTCCGAAACCCTAAATCCGTATAATAAACCACGGTTGTCTTTGGAACGCGGTAATAGGCTTCCCCTCTGGCCTTTCGGTTCTCCTGTTTCTGAAAATCCATGGAACGCATCATGGAATGTATCTTGGCCTCCTGGCCTTCCCCCACCAGTATGCATACCTGATTCAGCGCACGGATCTCACGGGGTTCATAGCAAGTGCTCATGATCCCATCTTTGATCAACAGGGCATGGATTTTATTCTGCTTCAACTGCCACATGACCACTTCCGCCGCGTTGCGGAACCGTTCCTGGGACATAAGAGACTCCTCATATCTCTCGCGAAACAACTGTTTCCATTTGGGAGCAATATCTTCCTCCAGCCCCAGCGTTGCCAAGTACATGATATGCGCCACTTTGTGGTATTCGGACAATTTATAAATATTTTCCCAATTCAGCTTGCGAACCGAACGAGGAATTTCCGTCTGGTTAATTATTGCTGATACTATAGAAAGCAGATAACGCGCCTCATATTTTTCTTTCTCAATCATCTCGTCTCCTTACCCTGCCAAACTATACCTGTGCTATCTCTAGATTAGTGATTGCAAAACTGATATTCCTACTCCTGCGTTTGTTTAAACATAGATCAAACGGAGCGCAAAACCGTTTCTTATTCGCTCCTTATTTATCTATTTCTCTCAAACTTCTGTTTACGAAATGGGCATTTCGCAATTATCTATATTTTTAGGAAATGAAAGGTGGGCAAGAAGCCAATCAGCCCCTTGCCCCTATCTCTAGAATGATCTCATCCGGTCCGTACTATGCCAGATAATTAACCATCAAACCTAAGGCATAATAATTGTTCAAATTATAAGCCCCTGACCGAGCAAACATATTCATGAAATTATACTCACTGGTAATATTGTCTACTTCCGCTCTCTTCAGATCGTTGTTGATCAGACTCACGGAATTCGCTTCCAGAGCGCTGGTGGCTTTTCCGTACGCCCTGCTGGCCATGCCATTGGCGCCACTGATAATTTCCCGGGTCAATGTGGGATCTTTTTTAAGCTTCTCAGCCAGCGTCTCTGTATTCACCTTCAAGGTGCCATCTTTATTGGTAGTAATGCCCACCAGATCCAAAGATTTCTCCGGCGCAATGCCCATCAACAGATTGCGCAACTGTCTTTCCACGCCGCTTCCCCTACCCGAATTGCTGCTGAGCAGTTCAATGGCGCTGTTGTAACTTTTCACCAAATCTTCTACGGCAGAGATAATCTTCTTTTCGTCTGGCGCTGTGCTAATCTGCACAGATCCAGTGTCCTTTAACTGTACGCCAATGCGCCCCAAATCCAGACCTATGGAATTGGTATCGGAAGCGTAACTCTTCGTAACGCCATTTTCCGTCACGGTGTACTCTGCATTCTGCGCGCTGGTCCTCTCCTGGTCCAAGTCCTTGGCCGGACCAAAATTGCCCGAAACAGTGAATGCATTGTGACGTCCTGTCTCTTTCCCACTAATCTGCAGGCTGACATTGCCATCCTTCTCGATTACTTTCGCCCGTACATTGCCGCCTGCGCCGTTAATCTGTTCAGCAGCTTCCCGCAGCATCTGACGGTTGGTCTTAGACGTTCCATCGTCGTACAGGGAATTTACATTCACATTGATGACCCTGCCCTGGGCCGACTCAATCTGGAAGTTCATGTTCTCAGTGGCAGCCTGGCCACCCAAAACCTCGGCGCTGTTGTTCTGCTGCGCCTGCGCTAACTGCTGCACATCCAACGTCATAGTCTTAGCTTCCCTGGGCTTATACTGGATGCTAGCCTGCGCTATGTCCGTATTGGAGCTGGTAACGCTTAAATCAGCCGCAGCTCCTGAACTGTTGGCGGCCATCAGGGAATTTGCCGATGAAAGCAAATTAGACATTGTTGTATTGTATTGCTTCACAAAGTCCATACTTGCGTTATTCGTGCCCATGCTCGCGCCAGTTCTAGATGACGTATTGTTTGAGCCGGAAAGCCCATGCTTCGCCAACGCCGTCTGGAGCCTGTAGTTGTTATAACTATTGTATATGCCATACATATTATTATAGGATGAACCAATACCATTAATCGCCATAAATAACTCTCCTTTCCTTCATCCGCTTCTGAAAAAATCCCCGGACTTATTTTATTCATGTATTTAATCTTGTCAGATAGACTCTATCTAATACATATATCGGCTTTGATATGGAAAATATAACCCTATCTGCTTCCCAAAAAAGATTTTTTATCCACACGCTCCCGGACTTCGTAAGCGTTTCCGTATCGCCTGCGCATGATTTTCCGATACATAAAGATGTCCATATCCTTGGAATTGTAGCCACCGTTTTTCTCATCGGACACCAGAACCCCCGCCACCAGCGTGAGCACACGCTTATGCATTACATTTACCAGATCTTTGGAATGGCTTACCATGATAACCGTAACTCCAGCCCGATTAATATTGCTGACCAGCGTCATGATGTCCCATGCCAGACCAGGATCCAGATTAGCCGTGGGTTCATCCAGCACCAGAATGGATGGGTTGGTAACAATGGCCCTGGCCAGCATGGCTCTGGCGCGCTCCCCGATGGACACTTCAATGGGCAGATAATTTTCTTTACCGCTTAAACCCATGAGCGCCAGCGCTTTCATCACTCGCTTTCGCATGGTATCTTCCGGATGCTCCGTGGCAATCAGCGCCAGCTCCACATTTTGATAGAGGTCCATATACTCCAAAAGCCCCACCTCTTTGTCCATGATGCCAAACTGTCTGCGGAAATACGGAATCTTTTTCCGGTGTAGTTGCCGGATGGACTGATTTTCCACATAAATATTGCCACTGGTGATATTGCTCCGCTTGGTCAGCAGCCGAAGCAGGGTACTCTTTCCAGCGCCACTCTCACCTATCACAAAGATGAATTCCCCTTTTTGCACCTCAAAGGATACTTTCTCCAGGCCAATGCCACCCTCTTCGAATTTTTTCGTCACATGGTCAAATACAATCTGCATTTTTTTACTTTTCCCATCCGCATTTTATGATATAATGAATGACAGAACATGATTATTCAACAACAAGGAGGCTGACGCCGCCATGAAAATAAAGTTCCCCAAGTACAGGATTTTTATCAAACAACATTGTCTTCCACTGGCGCTTATCTTGCTGGGAGCCATCTGCTATCTGCCACTTTCCGCAAAAATGACCGCCAGCGCATTTCCCCCTAAAAAGGGAAACCCGATTCTGGAAGCCTTTGCCCCAGAACCCACGCCAGAACCTACACCCTCTCCTACGCCTACGCCGCAGCCGGAAGGTCCGCCTCCCCAGCTTCTCCCCGATGGCACCTACACGGGCGTTATTCCCACGGGCATGGGACCGCTGACTTATTATAACCAGCACGACTCCCGCTGGGCCAACTATTTATGGGGAGGGCGCGATCCGCTGACTTCCTATGGCTGCGGTCCCACCGCACTCGCCATGGTTGTGAACAGTTTCACGGACCACAGCGTCACCCCCATTGATATGGCCTCTTGGTCAAAAGATCATGGGTATTACTCTCCCGGCCACGGCTCTTATCACAACCTGGTTCCAGAGGGCCTAACCCTGTTCGGTCTGCGCGTGGAAAGCTGCCAGATGGCCCTTACCCCGGAAAACCTTATCGGCGCGCTGGGATTTGACAAAATCCTGACGCTGCTTATGGGACCAGGGCATTTCACAAACAATGGACATTTCATTTTGATCACTGGAGTCACAGACAATGGCGAACTGAACATTGTGGACCCGCAGAGTCTGGAAAATACGTTAAAACCCTGGGACCCCAATCTAATTATCAAAGAAGCCAGAAACCCCTGTGAATACGGAGGGCCTGTCTGGGCTGTGTCCAGGTATCCCCAAAACAATGTAAAAGGAAATTAAAGTGTATGAAAGCCATGTATATAGAGCTATGTTTTCTCTATTATGCATGGCTTTTTGTATTTCGTCAATACTATTTCCCAGAGTCTGCTTGAAAATAAAAACATGGCCAGATCATAACTATTTAAAGTCATAACCCAGCCATATTTCATCTCACTCTATACTTTGTAAGTTCTCTTTTGCGCCTGCAGGGAGCTAAATTCAGGGATGCCAAACGCATACACAACTTCCATTCATGGTAGCGCTTTTTCCTTGCAGGCGCACAAAGGTTTTATTTGTAAAAAGAATCTTTCCCGGCCACACGCCGACTCATCCTGCTGTCCACCTGAATGGTCTTATCCAGCACATTCCGTATGGAGCCGGCAATTTCACTGATTTTCACTGCTTCGAAACCGTCTTCTTCTTTGGCCGTGCCATGGTTCAGCCATTCTCTTGTCTGCTCTCTCTTCTCCGGCGTAAGCACAGACAGCAGGTATCGGATGTCCCCGTCACAATCGGCTGCAAGGTCAATGTCTTTTTGACGCATGGAGAGCAACATCTCCATAGATACCCGGTCGTCCCGTGAAAGAGCGTCCTGCATTTCCTGGGTGACCCGCAGGACTTCGTTCATGTTCCCGTATTTTTTTTGCAGCTTCTTCATAATTTCCACGAGAATTCCCTTTTCATCCATATTCAAACTCCTGCCTCTATTATCGGGTTGATTTTTTCTCCGCCTGACGAAATGCGTCGCGTAAATCTTCAATCAATGGCTTTAACTCATCCAGGATTTCCTGCCTCCTGCTGGCCTTCACGCGGCTCAAATCGTATATAAAGAAGTCATACAAAGCCCTTAACTGAACACTAATCGCATACTCCCGATTCAGCGTATGTTTCAAATACTTAATAATCTCCGCAGCCCGGTCCACGGACTGTTCAAAAATATCCATCTGCTGATCTTTCAGGGCCAACTCTGCCCTGGTAATCCTCTTTACCAGTTCGTCAAAAAGCAGGAGCAGCATCTCACCTTGCGTCATGGTACTCACTGACTGGCTCTTATACTGTTGATAACCGCTTGCCATCATTTTTTCTCTCCTTAAATTATGTCGCTTTGTAAGTATTAATAGCCGCCTGACATGGAGCTTAAATAACTGCTTTGGCTGTTCATCTGGGCAATGACTGTCTCCAGCGTGGTAAACTGGGAAATGTAACGGTCCTGCTCGTTCTTCAGACGTTCCTGAAGCTGTTTAATAATACTGTCAATATCCTTCATGGATGTGTAAATCTCATTGTCGGTCAAACTGCTTGCAGAAGCCTCTGAACCCGCTCTGGCAATCAGGCTTCCCTTGGTTCCCCAGGTCTTGGCGTAGGAATCCGTGACTTTCTTCATGTTTGTCATCAAACCGTTATTGGGGTCTGTAAACAGTTTGGCCACTTTATCCGGTTCGGATTCCAATGCGTTCTTTAATTTATTTTCATCGATGGTCAGTTTACCATTGGATGTATACCCAGAAGCCTCGGAGATACCGATAGCTTCCAACTGGTTCATCAGAGAACCGCCAGCCACAAAACGCAGGTCGCTGGACAGATTCCGAAGCAGGTCATCGCCAAAGAGTATGCCTTCCTTGGCCTTCTTCTCCCATTTCTCAATCTGCTCCTCGCTCATGTCTTCCTTCTGATCGTCTGTCAGAGGCGCGTAGTCGCGGTCAGGCTTGGTGGAAACCAGACTGTTCACTAAGTCTACCACTTCGTTGTAGGCCGCAACCATGTCTTTGATAGTGGAAAGGAGGCTGTCAGTGTTGGCGGTGGATTCGAAGGTTACTTCCTCGCCTTCGATCAAATCTCCGATTGTTACCGTACCGTCCGGATTTTTTGTTTTCTCATATCCAAATTCACCCTTGACAGTGATATTTAGGCCATCCTGCGTAAATGTGTTGGAACCTCTGACCAGTTCCACCACTTCTGAAGAACCCGCATACTGAACAGCTACGATAGCATCCTGGCCTTTTCCTTTTTCTATATCAGCCTCGCTTATACTGCCAAACAAAATGTTGGTAATATCATTCTGGTTGCTGGAATCGCCTAATTTAATCTCACCGCTGGCGCCTTCCGCCTTGGCGCTTATCATAAACTTATCTGAATTCTTCATATAGGAAACGGTTACGCCCATATCCGGATCTTTATTGATTGCGTCAATGATCGCATTGATGCTGCTGCCCTTCTTAATATCAATCGTTTTCCCATTGATGGTAATGCTCTGATTCTCCTGCGCCAACTTGGTTTTATCTGCATCCGTCAGATTCAACCCTGAATCCTCAAGACTTGCATTCAGGTTCAAATGATTACTTTCCCCTGCCAATACATGGAAAGCCCTCTGTTTGCCCACCATGCCAGCACTGCCGTAATCCAGAGTTAAAACAGACGTCTTATCGTCGCTTCCGTCGGGCAACGTCGTCTTAAAGGCAAATGTATTATCCGTTTTCAGCTCTACATCTACACGGCCTTTTCCAAATGCTTTGTCAAAACCGTCCTGCAATGTCTTTTCAACAAGCGCTTTTAACTCATCTTCCGTCTTTCCTTTCATGTCATCCGCAGACGGCATATTAATCGTAATCTGACTGCCATTGTAGCTGAACGTCAGGCTCTGGCCTGCGATTCTGTCTTTGAAATCAAGCTCTTCCGATATGCCATTTTTTGTGGCAATGTTCCCATTTTGAATAGACCATTCTTCATTTATGGGCTTTCCGTTCTCGTCCTTTTTCACTTCCAGCCCCAAGCTTTTCAGAAGCTTCTCTGAACCGCCTACCACTGTAGGTGTCTGCTGCGCATCCGCTGTCTTTGACAAGGCGATTTCCCCGCCATTTGCCTCAAACTTTACAATCTTGGCCAGATTCTCGCCTTCGCCCTTTCCGGTTTTCACATTTTTCAAGGCTTCATTCAGTTGCTTCGCAACTTCACTGGCATTCGTAGGATCCGAAATCTCTCCAAAATTAACCGTATAAGTCTTGCCCTCATATTGAATCTGCAAAGACTGATCCTGGAAAACGCTGACGTCTTCTTTTCCAAAATTGATAGCCCCCGTGGTCAGCGCCCCATCCGAAGCCGCAGAGCTGCTGGTAGCTGACGCGTTCTTCGCCATCTGCTTTACGCCCAGAATTGTCAGAGAATCCGCCGATCCACTGCCATTCGTGGTCACGCTGACCTTAGAAGCGTTCTTCCCATTGCTGATAATATTAGTCTTCGCAAACACGCTGGAACTACTCAGATTCGTGGTCGGATTGGTATAATCCATGTATTTATTAGACAGAGCCACTAATTTATCGGTCACAGAGCGATAGGCATCCTGCTTCCACTGAAATGTCTGTTTCTTCTGCTGTTGCTTTGCGATCTTCGCTCTAGTGGCATAGGTCATAGATTCAATTAAAGTGTCCCTGTCCAGACCACTGGCCAAACCGCCATACCCGTGTAATCCGCCGCCTCCAGACACCAGACTGCTGGTAGCGCTTGATAAACTTCCAATTGATGCCATATAATACAACTCCTCTCTCAAAACATGTCAAAAAATGGTTTAAAAACTGTCGTAATATCGCCTGAATTGCCGCTTTGCTCGGTGTTTTGGCTAATTTCGATATTTTTCTCAAATTTCTATCTATACTTATTTATCGACATATAGTATACTTAATTAATAGTGAAAAACAGAATTTACATTACCACAGAAAACACACTCCAAGATGGTAACATAAATTTACGAATGGAGGATTCATTTTGTCAACAAACATTGTACTTACCAATCAAAAAGGCGGGGTCGGTAAGACTACCACAACTTCTGCTATCGCCTGCAGTCTGGTAGAACGCCGGAACACAAAGGTTCTGGCCATCGATCTGGACCCACAGGGCAATTTGGGGTTCAGCCTGGGACTGGATATAGAGAACAGCAGCACCATTTATGAAGTTTTAAAAGGAGAGATGCCTTTACGGGACGCCATACAGTCTACCGAATACTGCGATGTGATTACCTCCAATATTTTGCTGAGCCGGGCAGAACTGGAATTCACCGGCACAGGCAGGGAATCCCTCTTGAAGAAGGCATTGGAGCCTGTCAAAGACTCGTATGACTACATAGTCATTGACACCCCTCCCGCCCTAAATGTTCTGACCGTGAATGCATATACCGTCGCCGACCACCTGATTATCCCCATGGTTCCCGAAATCTTAAGCCTTCTGGCCGTGACGCAGATCAAAGACACCATCGACTCGGTAAAATCTTCTTTTAACCCGAATCTAAACGTACTGGGCATTTTGCTGACCAAATTCAACGGGCGAACGATCCTGGCCCGCGAAGTGAAAGAAATGACAGAAAACATTGCCCGTCAGATTGGAACCAAAGTTTTCCAAACCCAAATCCGTAGCAGCGTCACCGTAGCGGAAGCGCCCGCCCATGGAGAAAGCGTCTTCGATTACGCGCCTAAATCAAATCCGGCTTTGGATTACAGAAAATTCGTGGAAGAAATCGCCCCGGATATACATTTACTATGAGTAAGAACAGGAGAATGACCCATGGCTCGAAAAAGCAATAAGACATCACATGTGCTACATCTTCTGGCAGGTGAAGAACCTGTGCCGGAAGCGCCCGAAGAACAAGAAAAAACCATCAGCGAAGAACCGGAAAAGCCCAGCGAACCCTCAGAAAACTCTAAACCGCAGGAGAACGCGCCAGCGCCATCCTCGAACACGCCCAACATTTCCATCATTTCCACTGGAAACAGCGAAGGCGATCCTCTGGCGGATTTAATAAAAGACCAACTGGAAGAGGATTTTCCCGAAGAAATCTTAAACTCTAACTCAAAGGCGCCCTCTGAAAATATCGACAATGATGACGAGACGGACACTTTACCGCCGCAACCAGACGTTGAAGACAATTCCAAGTCTTCTCCATCGGATTCGACAGATCATCCAGAAATATTAGAAATATTGCCAGACAGTTTGGACGCTGCGCCAGATGATTTGAATGTGCAAACAGACAGCGGCGACGTTTCTAACCAAACGGATGCTATAGAAAGCTCCCCTTCAGAAAACGTGGAGGAACCCGCGCAGCCGCCTTTACAAAATGAATCCGCAACTGTTTCGGATGAATCGGCTCCCAATGAATTGCCTGGAGATACAGACAGCGCGCAACCGTCTGACAACCATACGGCGCCCACCGATGACTCCACAGATTCCGCCACCCCAGAGACGAATAAACCTCCTCTGTCCCGTGAAAACCTGGATGCCGTCTTATATCCTCCAGAAGGGGAAGAGGTTCAGAATTACCGCTTTGTCAATGTTATGGAATACATTATCAAAGACATGGTAATTGACTACATGAAGAAATTCGACATGTGCACCTGTGAGCGATGCGTAGTGGATACAACGGCTTTGGCATTAACCTACTGCTCCGCTAAATACATTGTAGTGGATAAACACACGGTATCCCCGCTTCTAAATTACTACGCCAATCGTTACATCGGCGACGTCACTGTGGAACTTACGAAGGCATGCATCCAAGTCAAAGATAGACCCCGTCATTAACTGACGGGGTTATTTCTTTCTATTCTTCCGATTCTTCTTCCTCCGCTGGCCTGTCAAAATCACTGGTCAGTCCATCCCAGATTCCGTTCACTTCCTCCACGCAATCCAAATACAACTGTGCGATGGTGTTCGTGGAGATATTTAACTCCTGCGTATGTACTTTTAATTTTTTCCAATCCGCCTGTTCATAGTCCAGAACCAACTGGAACAAACCTCCACCAACTCCTGTATGCCCGATCAATGCATCCTTAACCACCTCCGGCAAGGGGATATCCGTCAATATTTCTTCCAGGCTGGCGTCAATCATATAATCCATCGTGGAAAACATTCCTATCATATAGGCTTCGGATTTGGTAATCTCCGATGTGTGCATACGATCCACCAAAGCTGAGGCAAAGGTTGCTCTAAGGAAAGACAGCTTCAACACTTCCTCTGAAGCGCTGTTTCTATTTGAGTCATTCATGCTCAGCAAATATACCCATTGCCGCAACTGGCTGATTCCCAATGTCACCAACGCCTGACGGATGGATGAGGTCCTCTTGCGCATGGCGAAATACGCAGAATTCACCATTTTCAAAACAGCATAGCTCAAAGCGGCGTCACGGCTGATAATCTCCTCCACCACATCCACATCTGGCTCATCTTTGGTCACTTCAACCACTAACTGGAAGAAATTCCCCTCCACATAATCCATCTTGCTGGCCTTGGTAATTGTGGCGCTTTCGATATAATTGCCCTCCAGGAAATCCGCCCCCACCTCTTTTGCGAGATCGTAGTCTTCTTTTGAATTGACTCCCACCACAATGCACTGCTTATGGAAACCGTGCAACATATCCACCAGGTTAATCAGAGAGATCTTACCTTTCCCGGTTTTCTTATCCGCCAGCTCCACTTTGGCATAATCCGCCATTTCCAACATACTAAAATATTTAGGTGAAAACTGGAAGTTATTAATGGCAAACCGATAACCGGCCCGACGATATTTCTGAATAATATTTGGCGCCAACGGATGCACCACTATATTATCCTCAATCTGTATAATCAATTTCTCCTTATCAAACATCTTTGGCGTATTGCGAAAAAACAAAGAAGGCGGGAACGACAAAAAAGTTAATTTTTCTTTAAAAATAACATTATTGTTCTGCATGAGAAATCCGGATATTGTATCTGCAACCGCACTTTCTGAGGCGTTGTATAAACTATCATTATCACTTTGGATCATAATCTCATAGCCGACTACCTCATCATTTTCTCTCTCTTTAATAGCCTGGCGCACAACATATTTATCCATCGATTTCTCTCTCCTCCAACAAATGATCCATAACCTCTACCAAATGCCCGATTTCCGGCTTAGAAAGCTGTTCATCAGCCCCTAACTCTTTCCCCTTAATTTCCATTTCCTGGTTAATCAGCGAGGAAAATATAATCAACGGAATATGTTTCAGATTTTCATTATCTTTCACCAGCTTTGTCAAACGGTGCCCGTCCATTTTCGGCATTTCAATATCCGTAATAATCAAGCCCACTCTACTGTCCAGATCTGGGGCTTTTTGTATGCTTTTTAAATAATTCCATGCTTCCTGACCATTATTGAATTTTCTCAGATTCACGTATCCCGCCTTATGCAAAGCTTCCTCAATCATCTTTGTCAGCAATATAGAATCCTCCGCCAGAATAATCGGATGTTCATTCCTTTTCCGCTCGCCCATAGCCTCGATCTCCGATTCCTGGATGCCTGTCTCCGGCGCAATATCCGTCACAATTTTCTCGAAATCCAAGATTGTCACCAGATCTTTTCCACACTGGGCTATACCAGTCGCCACGCTCTCAGCTCCCCGGTTCAGCGTATTATCCGGTTTCTGAATGTCCGCCCAAGAAATACGGCTAATGCCAACCACATTATGTACGCGGAAAGCAATATGCATTTTATTAAAATTTGTAACCAGGAACAGATCCCTAGGATTTTTCTCTGTGGGCTTTCCAGTCAGGTAAAACGGCAGATCCACCACCGTAAGCAGGATATCTCTGGGCTTGAAAATGCCTTCCACAGACGGGTGAACCTGCGGGACGGATTTGACCTTGTCGGACATCATGATTTCAGTCACTTTGGCCACATTAATCCCGTACAATTCCCCATACAGTATGAACTGCATTATTTCTATCTCATTCGTTCCCGATTCCAGTAAAATCTCTGTTTGTGCCATATCATTCCTCTCCTTTACTATAGTCCGCCGCCGATAGGCGGTATGTATTCAGGGATGCCAAATGCGTCCGCACAGCTTTCCCACGGTGGAGCGCTTTACCTATTTGGGCGCATAAAGGTTTACATGGTTATCTCCGGCCTGCCAAAGGTCTTTATGGTAACTTTTCCATCACTGACATCCATAGACATGGTCCTGGCATAATTTGCCCCCGTGTCTTCTCCCACAAGGCGTATTCCCTGTTCACGCAATATTTTTTTTACGTTTATCGCATTTCTCTCTCCAATATTCCCCAGATCATGGCCGCCCTTCATCTCAAACATCTTAGCCCCTCCGGCAATCTTGGCCTTCATCCGGTTTTTCACAGCCCCAAAAGCTGTCATCTTGCGCACCGTCTCCCGTACACCTGTATCTGCGTATTTGTAAAGGTTGCGGTCTGCCATCCTCCCAAGTTCCGGAAGCATAATGTGAACAAGGGTTCCCAGCTTAATCATAGGATCATACAATGCGATTCCGATACAAGAACCCAAGGCATAGGTAATCAGAACTCCTTCCTGCCTAGCCATTTTCATATCCGCTATTCCTACGATAATCTGTTTTCCCATTCTTAGTCAACTCCCAATTTATGCATCAAATAATTTAAAGACTGGATATCCGGCATCATCAGCAGATTGCTGTTGAGCGCCTTGTCATCTACAATAAATTTGCCATTAATCATCATCAATTTATCCGTAACATACCCAAACTCCGCCATCGGCACGCTTAAGATGCCGCCTAACATATTAATGGCAATACTGGGGATGGACAACTTAATAGTCACTCCCGTCAGCCCTGACAGTGCGTTTACATAGGAAGAAATGATGATGTTTCCAATCTCCTCCAGCGCGGACTTCTCGATTTCCGTCAGTTCCATGTAATCTTGGATTTCTTTAGACATTACGCTGCCCAACACCGAATTGATAAAGTCCATCTTCAGAATAAAAAGCATAATGCCATTGATTTCCCCAGACATTTTCACCAGAACGGCCGCTACAATCTCCTCTGGAGAGCCCACCATCTCAATGGCCTCGTTATATCCCAGAACGTATACAGCCGGGAGAGACATCTTCGTCTCTTTCCGCAGTACCTGAGAAAGGGCAGTGGCCGCATTTCCGGTACCGATGCTCCCCACTTCTTTAATCACGTCCAGCTCTAAAGCATTCATATCTTCATATTTTTCAATTCCCATGGCTGCTCCTTTCTTCATGCCTGTTCATGCTATCCCCTTAAAGTGTTTATGGTATTTTCTATTTCGTCAGACGTCTGCACCATCCGCAGCGCATAACTATACGCCCTCTGCGTCTCTATCACTTTTGACATCTGTTCGGCAAAATCCACGTTAGACATTTCCAGCATTTTCTTGCGCAGCCTTGCATCTTCCGCATCAAACGGATTTCCATTCTTGGCTACAGGCGTAAACTCGTTTTCGCCTGCGCTTAACATACCGTTCTTATTTATAAAATCAAAAATCCCAATGGGCAGCGTGTCCGGACTGTTCTCATTCACCAGAATCGGATTCCTGTTCTGATCCAGCACCAGCTTGCCCGTTGACGTTACGAGATAGAAGTCTTCCCCACGCAAGGATAAACTGAAGCTCCCATCCCTGGTGTACGTAATCTCATTATTCACCGGGTTGCGCAACATGAAGAACCCATCTCCCTCGATGGCATAATGATATTCCCCTTCACTCTCCGCAAGAGTCATCTGGGAGAAATCTGTATCCGCTTTCTGGATACGCATGCCCGTGCCTGTCAACAATTCATTATTCTGGTCGGCTTTCCCCTTCATTTCATAATACATCAATTCAGAGAAAATCGGAATCTTTGACTTATACCCCCAGGTATTGACGTTGGCTGTATTGTTAGCCAGAATATCCAGCTTATATTGTTCACTTCCCACTCCAAGAGCCGCCGTGTAAAACGATTGGTTCATATGCACCCCTCCTTTGCTTGTCGCACTGGTTCTACTCTACTACACTCTTCCAATCTCTGTAACTGCCTTCCCCATAATCTGATCGTACATTTTCAGAACCTGGGTTGCGCTTTGCAGCGCCCTTTGGCTGCTCATCATATTCACCATTTCCTGCACAGCGTCCACATTAGACCGCTCCAGATATTTCCAGAGCATCTGCGTGTCTGAAGCCACCGCCTGTTCATTGGTATAGAACACGCCATCGCCGCCTTTTTCCAGATTATCGTAATTGTTGAAATCCACCACCGCAATCTGTCCATAATTTGTCCGTCCATTCTCGCTGGTGATGCGCCCGTAACTATCTATGTTAATCTTATCGGTTCCAACGCGAATCTGACCATTCTTCCCAATAACTCTGCCCACCGACGGCAAACACAGGTAGCCTTGGTCATCCAGCGTAAAGGAGCCGTCCCTAGTATACCCAATGCCGTCCTGGGTCTGCACCATGAAGAATCCGTTGCCCCGCAGCGCCACATCGAAAAGCTCTCCGGTCTCCTCCACCGCGCCCGGCTCAAAATCGGTCACCGTTTCATCCGAAGCCCGAATCATGGCCATGGTCCCAATCTCCGTCTTGTTATCCTTATCAATATTCCCACTGCGATACATCAGCTCCTCCCGAAAGGTGGTCGCCAAATATTTATCCGTCTTAAAGCCAGGCGTGGAAACATTGGTCATATTATTACTAATCACATTCTGATTTCTGGTCTGTGTAAGAACACCGGAAGTCAGATTATAAAATCCCTGGAACATCTTATCACTCCTTTCTCGCTGTCCAGATTACTCATCCAAATCTTTCTTTAAAAACAAGCGCATTTTGCGCAAAGCGTTGGCATGTATCTGCGAAATTCTGGGCTCGCTGACCTCCAGAATTCCGGCGATCTCTTTCATGTTCAATTCATCCACATAATAAAGGGATATCACCATCTGTTCATTTTCTTTCAAACTGTGCAGAGCTTCCACCAATCGGCCATGCAATTCCCGTTCCAGTAAATGCGCCTCTGGCTGCTCCTGAAGGTTGTTGGAAGGAAGCTGAACGCTTTTCTTATTTTCCATCGTCTCTTCCAAAACCATATCCAGAGACAGAACATTAAACAGATTCGTCTTTCCCACCGCCTCATGGTATTTATCAACACTCACATGGAGGTATTCCGCCGTTTCCTCCGCAGTGGGATAGCGGCCCAGTTCATTATACAGCTCCATAGTGGCATTATCTATCTCCTTAGCGTTCTTACGCACGCTCCGCGGGACCCAGTCCTGCCTTCTGGCCAAATCGATGATCATGCCACGGATACGTTTGGAAATATACGTTTCAAATTTTACGTTTTTTTCAAAATCAAATTTGTCCAGGGCGCTCATTATGGCTAGCACCCCCTCATTGATCATATCATCCACCTGAGCAAAACTCACATACACATCACGCATCTGAAGGGCTATGCTTTTCACAATATAAACATATCGCATGACCAATTCCTGTTTGATATGCATATCATCGGTCTCTTTATATTCCCTCAGAAGTTCTTCATTTGTCATTTCGCTGTATGAATTGTGCGCACTCATGTTTCAAACTCCTCAGCATTCTTCTAGCCGGCAATCGTCCCCAGCGCCTGTATCTGCACACTGTTGGCAATCTCATTAAAAGACAGCACATAGACATTGGGGTAGAACTGCTCAATCAAACGATAAAAGTAAGGACGTATTACCTGGCTGGTAAGCACAATCGGGTCCTGTGCCAACTCGTGGAACTTCTTCATCTCTTCACTAATCTGCTCAATTATATT
This sequence comes from uncultured Lachnospiraceae bacterium, assembly GCA_910588775.1. Lineage (GTDB taxonomy): Bacteria > Bacillota > Clostridia > Lachnospirales > Lachnospiraceae > MGBC164599. The sequence goes on along the minus strand of CAJURH010000002.1, from coordinate 86,459 downwards.
CTGCATAATATCCGGGCTGAGCGCCATATAGGTGCCCTGATCGCTTTTCGTAAGGCTGGCAATCATGCGTTTCTCCAGCTCTGTATCCAGCGTCACCACCCGCATATTGCCGTTTTCGCTGAATCGGCGGGTAATCGTACGCTTTAAAGCTATCCGAATATTCTCTGTAATGGCGTCAATATCCCGGCTGTTGGGAATTGTATCGGCTATCGTTTCCAAGATTGTCTCCATATCCTTAATGGGGATTCCCTCGCGCAGCAGATTCACCAGCGTTTTCTGGAAGCCTCCATAAGAAATCAGGGCCGGAACCACTTCTTCCACCAACTCCGGCGAGTTTTTCTTGGTGTTCTCCACAAGCTGCACAACTTCCTGCCGGGTAATCAGCTCATGGGAATGACGCCGAAGCGTTTCTGACAGATGCGTCAGCATAACGGACAAAGGATCGATAACCGTATATCCATAGATCTCTGCGATTTCTTTATTCTCCGGCGTAATCCAGCGACTGGGAATTCCATAAGCCGGCTCCACCGTCTCAATCCCGTCCACTTCTCCGGACAGATTCGGAGGCTCAAGCGCCAGATAATAATCCACCAGAATTTCCCCTTTTGCCACTTCCTCACCTTTGATCTTAATCACATATTGATTCGTGTTCAAACTGGAACTGTCCCGAAGACGGATAGAGGGAATAACCAGGCCCATTTCCTGTGCATACTGGCGCCGGAATATGACAATCCGGTTGATCATCCTTCCACCGCTGGACTCATCCACCAACGGAATCAAGCTATAGCCAAATTCCATCTCCACAGGTTCCACCGAGATTAATGAATAAATATTATTGATATCCCGATAATATTCTTCCTCGCTGACGGCTCCTTCCTCTTCTTCCATTCCTCCGGCCGCCAAACCACCTGCCACAGGGCCGGCCATCTCCAATTCGGGCATCTTGGCCGCTTCCTGCATTCTCCTGGTGATGTAAACCCCACCGCCCACGAACAGAATCGCCACAATGGCCATCTGAATCTTCGGCATGCCTGGCACCAACATCAAAACCGCTATAATCACGCCAGCAATCATAATGGACTGGGGCTGCGCCAGAAATTGCTTGGATACATCCTGATTCAGGCTTCCCTCCGCCACCGCACGGGTGACGATCATGCCTGTGGCCACGGAAATGAGAAGCGCGGGTATCTGAGACACCAGACCATCACCCACCGTGGCAATCGAATAGATCGACAAGACTTCGGTAAAACTCATGCTTCCCTGCACCATACCGATGATCACGCCGCCGATAAAATTGACTGCGGTAATGATCAGAGACATCACAGCGTCTCCCTTGACGATCTTGGTGGCGCCGTCCATAGATCCATAGAAATCCGCTTCCTTCTGAATCTTGTAACGACGCGTCTTCGCTTCCTGTTCATCAATGAGACCGGAACTTAAGTCCGCGTCAATGGCCATCTGCTTACCAGGCATAGCGTCCAAGGTGAACCTGGCAGCGACTTCCGATACACGTTCCGCGCCTTTTGTGATAACAATAAACTGCACAAGAACGATTATGAAGAAAATAACGAATCCAACAACTACATTTCCCTGCAGAACAAAGTCACCGAAAGCCTTGATAACCTGCCCCGCGCTGCCTGAATTTGTCAAAATATTCCGTGTGGAGGATACATTGATGCCCAAACGGAACAATGTGGTAATCAGCAGCAGCGATGGAAAAATGGAAAATTCTAAAGATTCCGTAATGCTCATGCTGATCAGCAAAATAATCAAAGCAACCGATATATTTAAAATGATCATAACGTCCAGGAAAAACGGACTCAACGGTATGATTAGCAGCAGCACAATTACAACCACAAATAGCGATACCGCATTACTCATTAATCTTTTCATGTCTTCACCAATCTCTTTGGAACCTTCCTAATCAAATTCATTTATGGCTCCTATTGTCCTACAGAATTACTTTGTGATTTTCTTTGAATACATATACAAGAATTTCTGCAACAGTCCCATAATATTCCTGAGGAATTTCCCCATTCAATGGGGTGGACGCATAAATAGCCCGCGCCAATGGCTTATTTTCCACAATATGGACATCATTTTCCTCTGCCACTCTCACGATACGCAACGCCAGCTCATCCTGGCCCTTTGCAACCACAACCGGGGCATTATCTTTATCAATATCATACCTCAGGGCAACCGCATAGTGGGTAGGGTTACGGATAACCACATCCGCTTCTGGAACCGCCTGCATCATACGGCTTCTAGCACGCTGACGCTGCAAATCCCTGATCTTTCCCTTGATCTGCGGATCCCCTTCCGTCTGCTTGTATTCTTCTTTAACTTCCTGCTTGGTCATCTTCAACTGCCGTTCATAATCCCACCTCTGGTATAAGAAATCAAACGCCGCCAGGGCCGCAAAAGCCATAGCCAACTGGAATACAATTCGCATAATCACATCCAGCATATAGGCGGTTGAAACTTTCAAATCCATGTCAATGGTTCGGGCAATGCCCAGCAGATCACCTTTAATTATATTATATAAAAATATGAGTAAAATCGAAATTTTTATCAGATTTTTTATCAGTTCCACAATGCTCTTCAATGAGAACAGGTTCTTAATCCCATTAATGGGATTCAATTTACTGAATTTTGGCTTCACCGACTCCATGGTGAACAGAAACCTGGTCTGAATGCCGGTGCCCACGATTCCGATGGCCACCATCAACGCCAGAAAAGGCAAAACCACTACGCCAATTGTAAGCATTGTGTCCAGTCCAATGGACTGTAGCGTACCCATGGACATATCTTCCATGCTGGCCATATAGCCCAGATAGCGGAGCAAATAAGCCTTTAGATTTCGGTACACCATGGGAAAGAAAAACTTTAACCCATAAAACCCAATTAAAAAGGAGAGAAGTGTGGCCACATCCTTGCTGGTAAACACGTTACCTTTTTTTCTCTGGTCCCGCCGCTTTTTCGGTGTGGCCTTCTCGGTTCTCTCTCCGCCTGGCCCGTCCGCCATTTTACTCACATCCTTTTTACGGCCTGCCGGCCAATAGCTGTAGTATATCCTGCATATGCCGCAACATTGCAGTAATCAAATTACCCAGAGCATCCGCCATAGGTGAAAATAAAAACAGAAACAACACCAGACCCAGGATGATTTTCACCTGAATCTGCACCACAAATACATTGATCTGCGGTATCATTTTCATCAAAATCCCCATCCCAATGGTTATTATAAACTCCGCCGCCAGAATCGGGAACGCAAACTTCACAGCCAGCACGATACACGCGGAAAATATATCTAACATCGCCCAGGTGGCTCCACTTGAAAACGTCACTGCCCCATAAGGGACCACCTCCGCGGACGTGAGCAGAATCTTCATCATAGCCAGATGGCCGTCCGCTGCGAAAAACAGCAGCATAAAGAATACGTTATAAACGCTTCCTGACAAAGGTATCTGCGCATTATTCTGCACATCGTAAATCATGGCCATGGACAGTCCCATCTGGAAATCAATAATCGCCGCAGCAAAGGTAATCACCATGCTGAACAACTGTATCACGAATCCCAGAAAATACCCCATCACAAATTCCTTCAGCAGCAGTACGCCATAAACCAAAGGCGATTCCACTTCGATCGCTTCTCCCTGAGAAAATGAATACAATAGGAAAGTCAGTACCAGGATAAATCCGGCCTTCGCGATCATCGGTATACTATTCCGGCCCAAAATAGGGTTGAGCAATACAAATCCGGCCATACGCATCATAATTAGAGAGAATAGCAAAAATTGCGCCGTGTCCGTAATCATCATTTCATCCCAACCTCCGCCGGAGCGTTATATCGCCGCTACTAACTGGAAAATCTTATCGGTAAAATCCTGTAGCATCACCAACATATTGCTTCCTGTAAACACAAGAATCAAAGCAATTACCAGCAGCTTAGGTAAAAATGTAATCGTCTGCTCATGAATCTGCGTAGCGGCCTGAAAAATAGAAATTAAGAGCCCGATTAGCATACTGATTACCAACATAGGAGCGGCCAGCTTAAGCGCCAGCACAAATACTTCATACATCAAGTCTGATACTTCACCGTTTGTCATAAGTTCCTCCTGTATCACCGAAAGCTCTGTACAAGGGTGGAGAACAACAGCTGCCATCCATCCACCGTAACGAAAAGCAATAATTTAAAGGGTAGAGATATGGTAGCCGGAGGCAACATGAACATGCCCATGGACATCAGCGTAGTGGAAACTACAATATCAATCAGCAAAAAAGGCAGAAACAGCAAAAACCCCGACATAAACGCGCGTTTCAATTCGCTGGTCATAAAGGCCGGAATGATCACCGTCATGGGCAACTCCGTTAATTCCTCCACTTCCTTTGTCCCTGACAGATCTATATACATATTCACCGAACTTAATTCTGTTTGACGCAGCATGAATTCCTTCATCGGTCCCTGCGCCCGTTCCAATGCCTCCTCTTGGGATATTTCCTGCTGCTTGTAAGGCTCATAAGCATCGGTATTGATTTCTGAAATCACCGGGTCCATAATGAAAAGTGTCAGAAATAGCGAGATGCCAATCATCACCATATTTGGCGGCACTTGTTGGACTCCCAGGGCATTTCTGACAAAAGACAGGATAATTACAATTCTGGTAAATGATGTCATCATAACGAGGATGGAAGGTAGCAGTGAAATCACTGTCAGCATCAACAGTAATTCCAGTGTAGGCACCCGATCCCCATTAATATTTACAAGTGCGTCCATTCACTCCAACTCCTTATCCGTTGCGCTACTTCTTATCGTTCCAGTGTTTCTTGGCTTCACCCAGTTTATGCATCAGTTCCTTAAAATCCGGTATAGCGGTCTGGATGGCTGGTTCCTCTAACTCCAGAGGAATCAGCCCTTCCTCCTCCAGCTCAGCCAACATATCAATCTGTTTCTCGGCAATGCCCAGCAGGAAATAGCGGTCTCCCACCTGTATGACGGACACTGCCCGGTTCTGACCTACCGGCATCTGATCCACCATCCGCATATATCTGGAATGTCCGGCTCGGACAGAACCCTTAGCCACCAATTTTGCTGCCACATAACTAAAATATATGATTACCACCACAATACACAGCGTACCGATTGCAGTAAATATTCCACTCAGCATCTGTCCATCCTATTCTATGGCAGGTATATCATCCGCCAAAATTTCTGTAATACGGATTCCAAAATTGTCTTCTACCACGACTACATCGCCTTTTGCAATGCACTGTCCATTTACAAAGAGATCCACCTGTTCTCCGGCAACTTTATCCAGGACAACCAGAGAGCCTTTCGTAAATTCCAGTATATCCTTTACCAATTTCCTGGTGCGCCCAATTTCTACCGATACCTCTAATGGAACGCCCAGAATCATATCCATATTCTCTTCCTGCTCTTCTCCGATGCCACCGCTGGCTAACGGATCTGTGGGCAGCGGATGAACATTCAATGTCTTTGGCGCTGCACCGCTCTTAGGCTGCTGCATTTGATTCATCATCACCTGTTGCATCTGACTCATCATCTGCGTCATCTGCGCCATCTGCGCCATCATCTGTTCGGTGATGCCACTGCTCACTGGAGCCGCTTGCATCATAGGCTGCGGCATGGCTGCCACTGGTTCTTGTGGCTGTGGCGCTGGTTGTGCCGGCTGCATTACAGGCTGCGGCTGTACCATCGGTTCTGGTTGCGGCGCAGGAGCTGGCGCTGGTTGCGGTGCAGGAGCTTCCTCCTGTGGAACGCCCCCCGCCAATAGCGCCTCTATTTCTTCCTGACTCATCATGTGATTAGAGGATTCTTCCGGTTCAGGTTCAGGTTCAGACGCATCTTCACCTGCGCCTCCCGCCAATAGCGCCTCTATCTCTTCCTGACTCATCATGTGATTGGAGTCCCCAGACGCTTCCTCCACAACCGGTTCAGGCTCTGGCCCTGGCGCAGCCGCAGGGGCTGGAGTAGGTTCCGGTTCTGCCAGTTCCATTCCATCTGGAAGAAACCCAGACACCAGTTTCTTTGCCAGATCCGTGGGCATCAAATTCATAAACTTACTTTCCAGATTATCCCCAATCCGCAGAAGAAATTCCACGCAGATCATCACATCTTCATCTGCGAAATATTTTTCTTTAAACGCATGTACATCGCTGACTTCAGTAGTTGTCGGCGTAGAAATGTTGACTGTCTCTCCCAGAAACTCTGAAAGAGCTGTCGCTGAAGCGCCCATCATCTGATTCATCGCTTCACAGATCGCACTCAAATTGATTTCATTCAATTCAAATTCGTCATCCGGAATTTCAAAGCCCATCATCATTTCTACGATGACTTTCACATCCATCCGCTTCAAAAGCATAATATTGCTGCCGCGCAGACCTTCCACATAAGTGATTTCCACACCAATGGCAGGCTCCAGATCTTCGAACTCAAATTCATCTTTGGCAACTACCTTCACCTGAGGAGTTGTGATATCTGTCCGCGTACTCAACATGGTAGAAAGTGCGGTAGCGGATGAGCCAAGACTGATGTTCAGTATTTCGCCTATGGCATCTATCTCTAATGTGCTAAACTCTTTAGAACTCATATGTTTTTACTCTCTTTCCGTGAATTTAGATAAAATGCCTCTTTACTTGCTTACTTAATTTCCAGAGCTTTCTGCGCCATAGTTTTCAGAGAATTAAATGCCGTAATATTGGCTTCATAAGACCTGGTAGCCGACATGCTGTCAACAGTCTCCTTAATCAAATCCACATTTGGCAAAGAAACATACCCTTCCTCATCCGCATCCGGATGGTCAGGATTATAATTGCGTTTGAATTCACTTTCATCTTCTATAATGCTCGACACCCGGACACCGCCCTTAGTCGTTTCATGGTTGTTGGCCGCCTTCAACAGCTCTTGCCGGAATGTATTGTTGCCAATCTCTTCCAGAACCACCATTTTGCGGCGGTAAGTACCCCCGCCCTCCGTCCTGGTTGTGTCTATATTTGCAATGTTTTCCGAAGCCACATCCAATCTCATTCGCTGAGCGGTTAAAGCGGATGCGCTGATATTAAATGAACTTAGAAAAGACATGTACGCTCCTCCCTACTAGGCATCCACAATACTGGATACAGTCTTCAGGATACGATCCGGCTTAAATGGCTTAACAATGAAATCTTTTGCACCTGACTTAATTGCCTCGATTACCATACTCTCCTGGCCCATAGCGGAACACATTACCACAGTTGCGTTGGGATCTTTTCCCTTAATCGCTTTTAAAGCTTCCAATCCGTCCATATTTGGCATGGTGATATCCATGATTACCAGGTCCGGCTGCACTTCACTATAAGCTTCCACTGCCTGCAGACCATCCGCCGCCTCGTATAAATCCGTATAGCCTGCTTTTGTCAACGTATCTTTTACCATCATTCTCATAAACGCCGCATCATCTACTAATAATATTTTCGCCATTTTCTACACCTCTCTTGCTTGTTTTGTGTACCTACTGAATACTCTATTCAACAGCTACAGGTTTATTATATCATAAAAGCACAGAATGCTTTATATCACTTCGGTTTCCATTTCTTCCAGAATTTCTTCTTTATCTGGAATAAGCCTTCGCAATTCCTCTTCATCCTCTTCGTCCGCTATGCGATTCTCAATCTTGATAGCCATGTTTTTCTTATGAACGCCCAGTTTGCCGGTAAACCATGGCTGATCTTCCACAAATAGCGATACTTCTGACTCTTTCGGCTTATTCAGATCGATTACATCACCCACATGCAGATTGTACAAATCCTGCAAGCTGACTTCCACAACTCCCAGTTGGGCATTGACGCGCAGCGCAGATTCCCGGATGCTGTTCATGATTGTCTCTCTTACATTGGCATCCTTCTGGTCCTCATCCAGATTCATGTTCTTCCTGCGGTCAATTATATTGAAGATGTCTGTGAGCAGATTTCCCGGAATGCATATGGTTATATTCCCCGTAAGTTTCCCCATCTGAACAGAAAGCACGATGATGGCAACCGTCTCATCCACACTGATGTCCTGGAACATACTTGGGTCCTGTTCCACACGCTCCAGTTCTGTGTCCATCCGTATGTATCCGGACCATGCGTCCCGGAGGGCATTCACTAAATAGCTCATCACTTTCTGGTATAATACATTCTCAATGGATGTGTATACATATCCGCTATCAATGCTGTCATCATCTCCCGGTCCCCCCATCATCCGGTCAATCATATTCACCATCAGCCGGGGACTGATATGCATCAGCATAGGTAAGTTCTTAGTCTGCTCTGGAAGCGTAACCTTCACCAGAGTCATGATATCGCTGTCTGTGAGAGCATTGTTAAACTCGCTGTACCGCTGCTCCTCCACATCCTGCACTTCCATATCACTGGTCATCCGGAACATACTGTTCATCTGCGAAGTCGCAATTCTGGAATAATTCTCAAAAATATTACGCAGCAGCTTCAGCTTCTCAGTTGTGAACTTCCTGGGACTATAGAAATCGTATTTCCTGTACTGTACTTCCTTCTTCTCTTCCTTCTCCTGGGAGTTTCCTGCGCTGTCGTCACCCCCTCCCTTCATAGAGTTAAGAAGGGCATCTATCTGGCTTTGTGATAATACTTCAGACACTTTTGCACTCCTTCCTCCTCATCTCGATCACTGTCCATACACTTGATTATAATACGCATCCAAGTTTTGTTCAACACTTCCCGTCCGTGTAATTAGAATTTCCACCCGGCGGTTCTTCGCCCTTCCCTCCGGCGTGTCAAACGTAGCAATCGGACGAAACTGGCCGAACCCCGAGCTTATCATCTTAGCCGGGTCCAGATTACTTACCTGTTGCAGATACGCCACCACCTCTGCAGAACGCTCCGCAGACAAAAGCCTATCTGTATGCGCCTCATTGGGAATGTTGGGAGACGCCTGAGAAGTGTGACCCAGCACCTGAATCTGCTCTATAGAATCCGCCGCTGAAGCCATCGCCTGGGCAAATGCCTCTAAAACAGGTTTCCCCTCGTCCTTCAGAACGGAACTGTCGCCGTCAAAAAACACCATATCCTGAAATGTGATAAAGGCAAAACCTTCTCCGCTTTCCACGGATACGCTATCGCTTAAGCTCTGCTGCTGAACCAACTCCTGCAGACTATAGAACAACTCATCGAACGTATCCAGCATTTCCGGTTTCTCCATGTGCCCTTCCACATCGTCATCCCCTTCTTTTAAATCACTGTCTGTAACGATCTGAGATACAGCATCCGCACCAGGATTGAAACTTTTCACGATAATCTCCCACTTCTGCTGATCCACAGAAGAAATGGAGTACAACAATACAAAGAAACACAACAGCAGGGTTACCATGTCCCCATATGTACCCATCCAATCCGATCCGGCCTCTTCAGGCGCTTTGCGCTTTTTCATAGATTACTCACCTCGTCATATATTCTGTGTTTCTATTCTCCGCCTGAACCAGTCTCCGCCTGCAAAAGCTCCAACTGTTTCTTTGTATCCAGGAAGGATACCAGCCGTTCTTTCAAGTTCTTGGGATTATCGCCTGTCTGGATGCCCAGCACGCCTTCGATGATAATCTGTTTATAAAGGATCTCCTCTTCATTGCGGACACGAAGTTTCTTGCCAATGGGCAGGTATATCAGGTTCGCCAATATACAGCCATAAAACGTGGTGATCAGGGCCACCGACATATCCTGGCCAATGCTGCTGCTTCCACCAGAAGTCACATCCATGCCTTTCAGCATGTTGATCAAGCCGATCAGGGTACCGATCATACCGAAGGCAGGAGCGTAGCCGCCCGCCTTGTCCCAGATTCCCGCACAATCCTCATGGCGCGCGGCCATATTTTCCACAGAACCTTCCAGCATTTCCCGGACTTTCTCTGCTTCCATGGCATCCACTACCAGCATAACCGCCTGCTTGAAGAAAGGATCTTCCAGGGCGTTGGCCTTTTCCTCCAGGGCCAGAAGTCCGTTCTTCCTGGCTATCTGAGCCATATCCACCAACTGATCAATCACCACTGCCGGATCATACTTTTTTCCGCTGAGCAGCATTCCGGTGTGGCGGATAACGGATTTCAAGCTGCTTAAAGGATAACTGGCGATTACCGCCGCCAAACTGCCGCCGAACACAATCAGTATACTCTGCGCGTCCCAGAAATTTCCCAGGGAACCGAAACCGATTCCGAATACAATCAGAACAGCGCCGAGCACCAATCCTAGAATACTTGTAATATCCATCTGTACGCCTCCATTACATCATTCACCTTCTCATCCTTTCCTGCATTTATGAACTGCCGCTTATTCCGAATGGCTGCCCACGCTGCGGATTTCCTCTTCAAATTCCCGAATCCTACCATTGTATTCTATGGTCTTCTGGATGATTTCATCCACTTTTTCGCGCACTACATAATAGCGCCCTGTGTCCATAATCACTTTCGACTCTGGAATTTCTTCCACACACTCAATGTGACAGCAATTAATGACAATCGGCTCATTATTAATTTTCGTCAATTCAATCATGCAACTTCGTTTCCTCCTTTAAATAAACTCCTGCTGCTCCCCCGCATTCCGCAAGGTAACAACAAAATCCTAAGAAGCGCTTTAACACGCTTCCTAGGCAACCATTCTATTACCGCTTCATATTTACCAGTTCCTGCAGCATCTCATCGGTCACCGTGATAACCTTTGTATTCGCCTGGAACCCTCTCTGCGTGGTAATCATTTCTGAAAATTCTTTCGCCAAGTCTACATTGGGCATTTCTAGGTATCCAGATAAGAAACTTCCCAAAATGCCGTTGGATGCCGCGGCTGTACAATCTCCGGCATTTTCACCCATTTGGTAGTAGTAACCGGATTCACTCTCCAGACCATCCACGTTCTGCACATTGGCCAAGGCTATTTTCCCAAGGGTTATCTTCTGCTCTGTAACAGAAGTAAAACCAACTACCGTTCCATCACTCATGATTTTATAATTCTTCAGAATCAACTTGCCATTTGAGCCGATTTCTTTTGGGTCCGCAACAAAACCAGCAATATTGGTTGCATCCGGAGCCGGGATTTTAAGACGATTGATGGACTGTGCAGCGCCTTCATCGGAAAAAGTCTCTCCGTTATCTGTGGTGGTATATCCATAGATATAGCTTTTCTGATTATCCACCAGATAGCCCTCATTATCTACGCCTAAGATACCAACCCTGGATAGTTTTAAACCAATAGGCGCGTTCTTCAGATCTATACTGCCGTTGGCGCCCGCTTCAATGGGATCGTCATTTCCCGGTGAATTACTCACAATCAAAAATCCGGTTCCATCGATCATGACATCCATTTCTTTGCCGGTCAAGTATGGGGTGCTTTTACTGAAATCACGGCTGATGGAAGACATCTGCACGCCGTAACCAACTTGAGAAGCGTTGTTACCGCCCTGTCCGCCGGCCTGCCCCGTATTTCCGCCTGTGGAATTGGTGCTGTTTGTGTACAATGAATCCATAAAGTTAGCCGCGCCAGCCTTGAATCCCCATGTATTTACATTGGCAATGTTATTGCCGATTACATCCAATTTTGACTGATGTGTACGTAAACCTGCAACTCCTGCAAACATTGATCTAACCATATCTAATTACTTCCTTTCTAAATGTCTAAGACAAATCTTTTAAGTTTTCGTAATTCTTGCGCCGCCGCCTATGCCATTCGGGCATAAGGCTAAGCCTCCGTTATGGTCCGGCTATACCAACACGGCGCTGTCTATGTTTGTAAATATATTGTCACGCATTTCTGAATCGGACAAAGACGTAATTACAGTCTTATTGGGCACGTTTACGATGAACGCCGCCTGCGAACTGATAATCACCACATCTTTGGCTCCTTTTTCCCGTGCCTTGTCTACTGCCTGATTGATGCTGTCAAGGAGGGTTTCCGTTACTTGTATGCCCCGCTGTTCTACGCGCTGCACCGCATGCTTGGAGAAATGTACGCCCTCCTGCTGGCCCACTTCTTCCTGCAATAATTGCCGGAAGCTGCCTGCCGCGCTGTGCTGCAACTGTAATTGGCGAATATTTGTGGTTCCTGTGGAAACCTGATTTACCTTTTCTAACATACTTGTCACCACTTTCTCACATCATCCCTTATGTTTCACGAGCGACATTTCTTTTCCATCAATTTCTTTTACAGAGCCATCCCTGGCCCGCTGCGCTCACATGCAACCATCATGCTTTTTCTGTCTTGTCAGTCTCTTCTCCTTTGTCTTCCGTATTGTTGTCATCACCTTCGCCTTCGTTCTTATCATCTTCTTTAGGCACATCCCCGATTGACATTACCTGCGCCAGTCCATATCTTTTGCCGTCCACATAAACCATGGGAGCGCCTTCAAAAAGGCTTATGCCGTCCACTTTACCCGTTATCTTTTCTCCAGTGGCCTTACCGTCTTTATCCACCAGCGCAATGGTCACTTCTTTCCCCATCATGCCTGTGGCATAGCTGGTCAGATTCACCGTCAGCACGTCATTCATGGAACTGGTCATTACTGAAATGGCATTCACCATGGCATTGGTGGCGTTCATGCTGGACATCTGGGTCAGTGTGGACATCATCTCCGTATTCGACATGGGATTTGTCATGTCCTGGTACTGAAGCTGCGCTGCAAGCAATTTCAAAAAATCGGTGGATGTCAGGTCCTTGCTCGGAGCTGACGAATTTCCACTGCTGTAGCTATAGTCCGTATCCGGCACTTTATCCAACCGATCAGTAAAATCATCACCCTCCTTGTTACTGGTTTCGCCATTTGCCTTATTTGCGCTGCTTGTGTTCTTTGTATTATTTGTGTTTGTTAAATTGTAATTGTTCGATGTTGTTCCCGAAACTCCATTTACTGGCATATCAAATCTCCTTTAAACCAATCCCAACCTCAACTGCTGTAGAAAATCCTGGTTGTTCTCTTCATGCTCCTGTCTCTGCTGCTGTTCCTCTTCCTGCTGCTGTCGGGAATTCTCCTGGTTGTTATACTGTTCTAGGTAGTTATCCTCTCCCTGATCCACAACAACTGTCGTAGGCGCACCCAGATTTTCTTCCATAATTTGGGCTATATTCTTTGCTCCCGCGGATAACATCTCCATAGTTCTCTCATTTGTGCAGACAATGGAAATGCTTACCTTCTCAACAGTATATGCCACTTTGATAGCCAGCCGTCCCAAATTTTCCGGATGGATCTGAATCTCAAATTCCTGGTCGCCCATAGCCGCTTTGGCCTTAAGCTGATCCAGAAGCTGGTTCATCAGTTCCTGGGGACTGTCTACCTGCACATGCACAACTGGCGCCGTCCCGGCTCCCTCCTGAACTTGAACTCCCAAGACATTTTGCTGGAAAACCGTTTGCGCGGCGTACGTCTGTGGATTGGCATGATCCATTTCCTCTCCGGCTGTTTTTCCCTGCTCCTGGCTTTCATGGGGAATCGTCTGCCGAACCATTCTCTCCATTCCTGAGAGCTCTTTTGGCTGCGGCTGTTCTCTTCCTGTCTTTGCCTCTGACGCTTCACCATTGCGAAGTTTCCCGGTTTGCTGTGTCATCTCGGCCTTTGGCTGTGTCTCACCCATGGCCTGCGCCATATCCGTTTGGAGATTCTGCCCGTTTCCAAGCATCTCTTCCAGTTCCGGCTGAACGAATACGCTTTCTTCTGAAATCATTTCCGTCTGGGACTCCCCTGTCAGAGCTTCCACCGTGAGCATTTGTAAACCATCCGTCTCCGGCTGCGTCTCCGTAAAAGCGCCTGGCGTTCCTGTGATGACCTGTAAAGTCTCTGGATGAACGCTGCCCATCATCAGAAATTGAAGCGTTTGCGCTTGTGCAGCGTCTGTGTCCGCTTCTTCTTTTTTGCCTGTGCCGTCGGGTTTCTTTTCCCCGCCGCCTTGGGTTTCTTGTGTCTGCGAACCGTCCAGCTTTTCTTCAGCTTCCGACTTGCTCACGCCATCATCTTCTTTTAAGGAAGCGTCTTTCGATGCATCATTGCCTGAAGAATTTTCCAGCAAATTGCGAAAATCGTTGTCTTTTTTCGCCGTTTTACCGGATTTCCCAGATGACTGCGCCTGCGTCTGCTGAATCATCTTGCCTGGCAGATTTAATTGTAACATCATATTCTGCATAATACAGCAATACCTCCTTTCCTTAAAATAATAATACATTTAGCTAATTGCAAAAACGGTATTTCATACTCCTGCGTCTGTTCAAAATGGATAAAACGGAACTTAAAAACCCTCTTTCATCCACTCCTTATTTATCTATTTCGCCCAAACCCCGGTTACGGAATAGGTGTTTCACAATTATCTAAAATAATATATGGTAAACTGCTCAATAGAGCAGGCTCACCCGTTTTCACATACTTTGTTCCTGCATGGCTTTACTGCGCACGTTGGAAACAAATTCCTCTATAAACAACTCTTCGCTTTTCTGCAGTTGGTACTCATACTGGGCCATTTTCTTTTCTTTCAGAAGTTCAATGGAAGCCGTCTCTGTCTTGGCAGCCACCACTTGTTTTCTTTTCTCTTCCTTGCGCTCTTCTAATTGCGCCAAAGCCTCTTTTTCCAGCTTTTCCCTGACTCGAAGATTGTGCAAATACTTTTCGTATGTCCCCATTTCCAGGACTGTCATGCCCTGCATCCGTTTCTCATGCAGCTCGGCCGCCCAGCTTCTATCCTGACTTTGCAAACTTTCAATACGCTTTTCTGATTTGACAATATCACTGATAATCTGCGCTTGTTCATTGCGCAAATTGTCTAATACTTGCTGTTTATAGTTTAACACAGTATGAAGGGGAAAGTAAAACTTTTTCATTCTTTTTTCACCTTTCTACATATACTACTGTGAAAGTTCCCCTTTCTTCACCAACGAAAATTAATTTCAGGGGGCGCCAAACGCGTCCGTATCGCTTTGCCCTACGGGCGCATGAAAGCTTATGTGTGCGCACTCTCTAACCCAGTATTTTATGCAGATGTTCAATTATTTCTTCATATGTGAAGCTTTCATCCGTCTGCTGTTTCAGGAAACTGTTAATCTGGTCGATTTTCTGTATTGCCTGATCCAGCTTGGGATTGGTTCCTGATTTATAAGCGCCAATGGCAATCAAATCTTCGTTCTTTGAATATAAGCTTAAGATATCTCTGACTTTCGCTGCCAAATCTTTGTGTTCCTGGGATATGATACTGCTCATAAGACGGGAAATGCTGGCATTCACGTCAATGGCCGGAAAATGGTTTTCGTTGGCCAGCCGCCTGCTCAGCACAATATGTCCGTCCAGAATACCCCTCACTGTGTCGGCGATGGGTTCGTTGGTGTCATCCCCTTCCACCAGCACAGTGTAAACGCCTGTGATGGAACCTTTTTCAAAATTCCCGCTGCGCTCTAACAGCTTGGGGAATTCCGCATAAATGGAAGGGGTATAGCCCCTGGCCACCGGCGGCTCGCCGATGGCCAGCCCAATCTCCCGCTGCGCCATGGCGAAACGGGTCAGAGAATCCATCATCAACAACACGTCTTTTCCCTGATCTTTGAAATACTCCGCAATAGTGGTGGCAACCAAAGGACATTTCATCCGCAACATGGCCGGCTGGTCCGATGTGGCCACCACTAGCACCGACTTTTTGAGCCCTTCCGGCCCCAAGTCCTTCTCTGCGAATTCCATTACCTCACGGCCACGCTCGCCCACCAGGGCAATCACGTTGATATCCGCTTTCACGTTTTTGGCGATCATGCCCAGCAAGGTGCTTTTTCCCACGCCGCTGCCGGCGAATATTCCAATACGCTGGCCTTTCCCGATGGTGTTTAAGCCGTCAATGGCTTTCACTCCGAAGTGGAGCCGCTCTGTAATCAGCGGACGATCCATAGGATTAATAAAGGTATTCTCCACATAGTAATGCCTTTGTGAATGAAATTGTCCTTTATTATCCATGGGTCGCCCCATAGCGTCTATAATCCGCCCCCGCAGAAATTCGCCTACGGGAATCTTCAGCCTTTTCTTGGTGTTTCGTACAAAGCTTCCGATGGCGATGCCACTCATATTTTCATAAGCCATAATCTGAATTTTATCATTCTTAAACCCTACGACTTCCACCGGAATCTGCTGGTTCCGGTCCTCGTCGTATATCATGGCAATATCCCCAATGCTGGCGTTCCCACCTGACGCTTCGATGGACATTCCCACCACATTTTCCACTTTCCCAATATGGCTTACGGTATCTGCGCTGGCTATCATTCCTGGCAATTCACTGAACAAGGCTATCCCTCCCGCATCTACAGACGCGCATTATTCAATATATCCTTAATGTTTTCCATCTGCGTGTTTACGCTGGCGTCCACAATCTCATCCGGCAGCTCTATAATGCATGTTCCTGGATCTTCATTCTCCATAGCCACCACTTTTAGGTTATCCGTCAAATGGGCCATCTCCTTAAGAAGCTGTGTATCTCCTCGTACAAGCATTTCGGAATCTTGTCTGGATATGTAGATTTTGGCCCACTGCGTTTTTTTGATCTTATCGGTGGCCGCCACAATCATCCGCTTAATCACTTCCCCGCTGGAACGCAGGCTGGTCTGGATGATTTTCTCCGAAACAGCCATACAAATCCTCTTCAGATCGTCCAGATACTGCTCCAGCAGTCTTTCTTTTTCCTCCGTTACGGAATCAATGATCTGGCGCATCTGATTTTGCTGCTCTTCCAGATCTTCTTCCATTCTCTGCGTCATTTCCCGATAGGCGTCCTGGTGTCCCTGGTCATGCCCCTTTTGATAGCCGTCGTCATAACCTTTCTGATAGCCTTCTTCCTGGGCCGCTCTGGCATCCTCTTCAGCCTGACGGGTGATTTCCTCCGCCTTTATCCGAGCCGTCTCCAGAACTTCTTCCGCCTGGCGCATGGCTTCCTGAATTTTTTTTTCGAATTCCGCCCTTTCCTGCGCTATCGCTTCGCTGTCCGCGTCTTCCTCGATCTCTTCCTCCGGCGGCCCTTCCTCCAGTAATGCCTTTTCTCCAAAATCAGCCTCAAACTCAAAAGGGCGTATATCGATCTCTTCGCCACTCTTAATTACACGGTAACTAAGCAATGATATCATCCTTTCCGCTCTTGGCTATTACAATCTCGCCCGCTTCTTCTAACTGACGAATCTGGTTTACAATTCTCTGCTGCGCTTCCTCAACGTCTTTCAGACGCACATTCACTGTAATCTCCAGATCGGAGCGAACGCTCTCAGCCATACGTGAGGACATATTTGCAAAGAAAAGACTGGCCAATTCTTCGTTGGCGTTTTTCAAAGCGTACACCAGATCCCGCATATCGCAGTCCCGGATAAAACGCTGCACCGACCGATCGTCCATGGTAAGAATATCTTCGAATACAAACATCTTCTTGCGGATGTCTTCCGCCAACTGAGCATCCTCCCGGCCCAACTCTTCGAATATGTACTTCTCATTGCTTCGGTCAATGTTGTTCATTACCTCTGCAATGTAATCGATGCCTCCAATGGTTGTGTAATCTGTGGTGAGGATGTTGGCGAACCTCTTCTTCAATTCCGCCTCCACCACCTTGATAGCGTCTGGTGAAGCGCGGTCCATTCTAGCTATGCTCTCCACCACCTGGATGCGCTTCTCTTTGGGAAGCTCTTCGATTACCTGCGCCGTCTGGCTAGCGTCCGCATAGGAAAGAACAAGAGCAATGGTTTGTGGCCGCTCATGCTGCAGCACCGACAGAATATTCTTGCTGTCCGTCTTGCGGATAAAATCGAAAGGGCTGGCTTTCATGAACTTGTTCAGTTTTTCCAAGAGCTTTGAAGCCGTGCTCTCCCCAAAGGCTTTTTCCAATACCGTACGAGCGTATTCAATGCCGCCGTCGGTCACCACTTTCTGGGTCAGGCATATCTTATAGAACTCATCCAGCACCGCCGTTGTCTGCTCGGTGGTCAAGTGACCCAGTTTGGCCACTTCCACCGTCAGGCTTTCAATCTCTTCTTCTGTCAGGAATTTGTAAATCTCAGACGCCTGATCCACACCCATGGAAACCACCACAGCCGCAGCTTTTTGTTCTGGGGTTAAATCAAGTTCAACCATCTCTTCTTCCATCCAGCTCACCTCCATTCAGCCAATTACGCAGCATCTGCGCGGCAATTTCCGGACTCTGCTCGGCAAAATCCCGAATCTGCTGCCGCAGTTCCATGCCTCTTTCGCTCTGAGCGTCCAATATAACGCCTCCCAGCGGTTCTTCTTCCTCAACTGTCTCAGGCGCAGCTTCTTGACCTTCCGCCTCTTCCAATGCATCCAGCAAAGTAGCCATCTGCTGTTCCTGTTCCGCTGCCGCCGCCTGGGCCGCTGCCGCTTTCTTTCTGCGCTTGCTCAAGACTATGGCAAGGGTAACGCCTGTAGCAACCAGCAACAGAAGTAAGATCACGCCCATGACAATCCATGTGCTCTTCTTGGCAAATATTCCACCTGCGGAAGCCGTCTTGGTATCGTCTTGCGCTTCGAAGAACGGCGCTGCCAACACAGCTACTTTCTCATCCTGATCCACCAGCTCTATGCCTGCCGCGTTGCCGATTACGGATTTCAAATCATCCTCGTCTATGTCTCCCAGATCTTCCGCATTAACGGTTACGGACACAGACATATCTTCAATGGCGCCTGCTGGCACCTGGCCCTGCTCCTTAATCTGGTCCACCAGATATTCCCGGTCATACTGCTGGTTGGCATATCTTGTATCATCGTCATCCCCATCTGTATTGTATTCGGGAACGTCCGCATTTGTCTCTGTTCCAGCCACCCCTCCGGCCGTGCCCTCATCCTGGGTGGTCTCCCTGGAGCCGCTTTCTTTGGAAATCAGCCCTGTCTTGTCATTCTGATCTCTTTTCTCCGGTGTGGCATAATTGATGCTTTCACGCACCAGAGTTTCCATATTCACCCGCGCTTTCGCGGACACCCGCACGTTGTTGGCTCCAAACACTGGAGTCAGCACGTTGAGCACTTTTTGGCTTACCTGGCTCTCAACCATACGGGCAATCTCTTCGCTCTCCTGGGAATCAACGTTGGATCCGTCCTTCTCCTCCACGATCACTTCCAGCCCATTTCCGTCAAAAACCCCCACGTTATCAATGGTCATGCCCGGAATCGCCTTGGAAACCAGGTTTTTTACAGCCGCCGCCTGCTCCTGCGTAGGAGAGCCGTTGTCCTGCATCATCATAACCACCGACGCACTGGCCTCCTGCTGTTTGGAATCATCCAACGCATATTTCTGCTGCTCTCCCAGCGCAATGGTGACTTTCGCATCTTTTACATTATCAAACAGCGAAATAGTGGCTCCGATGCGATCCTGTAATTCGTACATCTTATAGGTCTGCTTATCGGAGTCTGTGGTCATCATTGTGGCGTTGTTTCGAAAAATATCGTATGTAAATCCGCTTTTTGGATACCCTTGGGAAGCCAGACTGGCCTTAACCTGATCCACATTCGCTTCCGGCACATATATGGTACCCTCTCCATCGTATCGGTAGTCAATCGCCGACTCCTGCAAAAGCCCGATAATCTGCTGGGCTTCGTCTGTATTCACATCCGAATACAGAATCTCATATTCTTTCCGATTCAACACCAGCGCAAGAATCACCGCAACCGCTACGAGAACGATGAGCCCAGCCCCGATCAGAATCTTTGTCTTCTTTCCAAGCTTTAAAAAAAACTCTTTAAATTGACCTAGCTTCTCTTTCATGTTCAACCGTTCTTTCCCTCAATATTCTATTGCAGCCTGCCATGATTATATATTAATATTCATAAGCTGCGTATAAGCTTCCTGCGCCCGATTTCTTAACTGAACCAGCATAGTTACGGCCAACTGCGCTTCCGCGGCGGCCGTGGTGGCCACTGCGGGGTTGTCCAATTGGCCTGTTGCCAGCAGATATTCCGCCTGGTTATGCTTCTGATCTGTCGTCTTCACATCCTCAATCGCACTCTGGAAAATGCTTTTGAACATGGATATGCCCTCCTGGCCGCTTACTTTCTCCTGGACCGGTTTGGCGCTCTCCCCTATCTGCATCAACTGAATTGGCGTTATAAACATTTCATCCATTTTCACTGCTCTCCTTCTATATTATGTAGTAGTTCTTCCACCCGAGTCGCCCGGACTACTGTCCCGTAATCGCCGTCCGAAGCCTGGCAATATCGCTGCTGATCATTTGTGCGGTATACATATATTGAAGCGTTGCGCGGGTTAATTCCACGCTCTCCACATCCGCATCCACATTGTTTTCATCCAAACGCGCCGATTCTTCCCCTGTGTCATGCACCATAAAATGGGAATCAGAAATCACATCTGCAATTTTCTCATCATCCTTGGTCATGGACGCCTGCTGAAGCCGGGTACGAAACTCTTTTTCAAAAGTCACATACTTGCTCTTATACCCGGGCGTATCCACATTTGCCAAATTTTGCAGAGTAATTTGCTGCTTCCCCCACAGATAATCCATAGATTTCGAAGCCAAATCAATATTATTTCCAAATAAATTCATGAGATTCCACATCCTTTATTTTATTTTCCATACGCTCTAAAGGCAATAAATAACCTATTAAATACTATACACTTTTCTGAAAAATATTGCAACACAAACCTAAATACTAGCACAGAAATTTTTCACGTTTTGTCCACGCCGCTTGCCTGCCACTCGCCATTTTTCCCGGAATTCAGGGCTGCAAGCCTGCCTTCTAAGGCCCCCTTGCCAATTTCTGTTACCCTTAAAACAGCTTTAAAGCGCCCCATAATACATATAATTTAGTCTATTTGCATTTAAAAGAAGGTATGCTATAATTCTATGTAAACGGTTTCCTATCGATAGATTACTTCAAAAAGGAGAGTTGAAAAACATGGACAGCCTACGTTTACATATCCCATGGGCGCATGGCATTACGCTGATTCCCAATCGTTTTCTGGACGAATACATGCTAAAAGCCAATGGTGAGTTTGTAAAAATCTATCTATATTTACTCCGAAGCGCCCCCAGCGGGAATCTTCCCTCCCTGTCTGTGCTGGCGGACAAAATGTACTGCACCGAGCGCGACATCCTGCGAGCCATCCGGTACTGGGAAAAGGAAGGACTGCTGCTTCTGGCTTCCGATGACGGTCAGAAACTAAGCGACGTCACTTTCACATTTCCCGAAAACCATTCAAAAGAAAAAGCGGCCGCTGCCGAACCACCCAAAACCACGCCTACGCCCGAGGAACCGGAACCTTTAAAACCCCAGGCCGTCCCCGCTCAAGCGGAAACCGCCGCCGCATTGCCACCACAAGACCCACTGACCCCGGATCAGGTCAAAAAGTTAAAAGAAGACGAAGATATTGTGCAGCTACTCTATATCGCGGAACAGTACCTGGCCCGCCCCCTTACGGTGACAGATACTAATAAGATACTCTATTTTTACGAAAAACTCAAGTTTAATACAGAATTAATCGAATATCTTGTCGAATATTGTGTATCCAAGAACCATAAAAGCATCCGCTACATAGAGAAAGTGGCCCTCTCCTGGGCCCAACAGGGGATTTCCACGGTAGAGGCCGCCAAAGAAACGGCAAATCAATACAGCAAAACATATTTTACCATTTTCAAAGCTCTGGGCATACAAAACCGTAATCCAGTCAAAAGCGAAATGGAGATTATGGACCGCTGGCTCCATGAATGGGGATTTTCCATGGATTTGATCCTGGAAGCTTGCAAAAGGACCGTCTTGCAAACCGGATCCGCAAGCTTTCCCTATACAGATAAGATTTTAGAGGACTGGCGCGCGGCGAAAGTCCATTGCCTGGCGGACCTGGAAGCTGTGGACGCAAACCACAAGGCCAAAGCGTCCAGTCCCTCCAGCCAAAAAGCGTCCCACGCGAAAAGCGCCCAGGCCAAACCCAACCGCTTCAATGATTACCCCCACCGGGACTATGATTTTGACCAAATCAAAAAATCCATGTTCCAGCAATAGACGCAACAAAAGGAGGATTGAACGCAATGTCCCTGGAAAACATTCAATACGAAACAATCATGCATGAATACAACCGGCGGCAGATCCGCAACCGCCGCACGCTGGAAGAACGCAGAAAGCAAGTCTACCGCCAGATACCCCGCCTCAAAGAAATTCAGGATGACATAGCTTCTTTAAGCGCCCGGCGGGTTCACAGCCTCCTTTTGGAAAAACGCGCCGAAAGCGCCTCCGCTTACGAAAAAAAGCTGGCCAACCTAGCCCAGGAGCGCTTGCGCCTGCTGAAAGAACATGGATTTGAGCCGGACTATCTGGAAATGCCGTATGTGTGTCCCCTCTGCAAGGACACCGGGTACGACAACCGTGGAAAATGCGCCTGCTTCCAGAAACTGGCCGCCGATTTGTTCTGTACGCAGTACGGGCTGGGGCAGATTCTGGAAAAAGAAAACTTTGAACTCTTTTCTTTTTCCTGTTATTCTGATAAAATAAAAGACGGCAATACTGGAAAAACTCCCCTGGAGCACGCACAGTTTGCAGTAGAAAAAGCCTGGGAATTTATCCGGCAATTTAACCAAACAGCGCCAAACTTGTTTATTTACGGGGATACAGGCGTAGGGAAAACTTATCTGTCCCACTGCATTGCCCGCGAGATCTTAAAGAAAGCTTATGGCGTTCTTTACTTTCCTTCCTATGATTTGTTCGACCTTCTGGCGAAGGAAACATTTTCGAAAGAACCCGGTGGTCAAGGGACGATGGAATATGTCTTAAACTGCGATTTGCTGATTTTGGACGATTTGGGAACAGAGATGACCAACGCTTTCGTCTCTTCCCAGCTATTCCTCATCGTCAACGAACGAATGCTGCGGGAGAAGTCCACCATCGTGTCCACCAACTTAAGCTTGGAAGCTTTTCCCGGCTTATATTCCACCCGGACTTTTTCCAGAATCATACAGAATTATAAATTCATCAACCTCATCGGAGAAGATATCCGGTTACTGTGAGGTTCACTGTCCGCTCCTTGAGCGACGAGAAAAACCATTCAGGAGGACAAAAGATTATGAGGCAAGGGCCCATCAAGGATTTATCAATGTTACCTGTAGGAAGATTAGGCATCCTGCCCCTGGAAAGTTGCGCTTCCATGGGCGAGAAAGTAAATGACTGGATTGTACAGTGGCGAAAGGAACGGGTTCCAGAGCAGTCCTCGGCCTTCGAGTTCGACGGCTACAACCGTGACTCCTACATCATCCAGTCCCAGACCCCCCGCTTCGGGTCCGGCGAAGCCAAAGGCACGCTCAACGAGTCCGTCCGGGGCGACGACATTTACATTATGGTGGATGTGTGCAACTACAGCCTAACCTATAACATGAGCGGCTACACCAATCTGATGTCCCCAGATGACCATTTTCAGGATCTGAAGCGGGTAATCGCGGCCATCGGCGGAAAGGCCCGGCGCATCAATGTAATCATGCCCTACCTGTATGAGAGCCGCCAGCACAAACGCACCGGGCGGGAATCCCTGGACTGCGCCATCGCCCTCCAGGAATTGATTAAGATGGGCGTGGAAAACATCCTGACTTTCGACGCTCACGACGACCGGGTGCAGAACGCCACCCCCTTACACGGACTGGAAACCATCCGCCCCGCCTACCAGTTCATCAAGGGCCTTTTAAATCATGAACAGGACCTGGCGATTGACAGCGAGCATCTTATGGTCATCAGCCCCGACGAAAACGGCATGAACCGCGCCATCTATCTGGCCAACGTGCTGGGCGTGGACATGGGCATGTTCTATAAACGCCGGGATTACGCGCTTCGGTACGCTGACGGCCGCCATCCCATTGTGGCCTACGAATTTCTGGGCGCCGATGTGGCCGGAAAAAACATGATTATCATCGACGACATGATTTCCTCCGGGGATTCCGTACTGGAAACCGCCGCCCTGCTAAAAGAAAAGAAGGCGAACAAAATATTCATCTGTTCCACCTTCGGTTTCTTTACAAACGGTATGAAAAAATTTGACCTGGCCCACGAACAAGGCATGTTCGACCGGCTTCTCACCACCAACCTGATTTACCAGACTCCAGAACTGCTTAAGAAGCCCTATTACATCAACTGCGATATGAGTAAGTACATCGCCCTACTGATCGATACGCTCAACCACGATGTGACCATCAGCAGCCTGTTAAATCCCGTAGACCGGATCAACGCCTATCTGGAAAAACATAGAAAACGCAATCAATCATAACCGCTGAACAAAATAAACAAAACGGATCTCAAAACAATTTTTTAAATTGGCTCCCTATTTGTTTAGAAAGGCAAACGGGTCCTCATCTTTCAGAAAATGCATCAGCATATACGCGCACATGATGGCGACCCGTTCTTCCCTCAAAATCCGCTCCACTTCCTGGCGATCCGCCAAAACAACTTCTATCTCCTCACCGTCCTCCTGGCCCTGACAGCTAACCGCGCCGGAAGCGTATCCATAGACCGTGGCGCAAGACTCGTCCGTCATGCCAACGGTGGTAAATCCCGGCCGCTCAAACATTTCGTCCACATAGAGCAGTTCCAGGCTAAGCCCTGTCTCTTCTTTCAGCTCCCGGACTCCAGCCTTGTGGTAATCCTCCCCCGGTTCCACCAGCCCAGCGGGAAACTCATAGATATAGCCGCCGATGGAATACCGATACTGGCGCACCAGCACAACCCGGTCCCTCTTTTCTCCATAAACGCTGTAAATAATCACCCCGTCCGGAACATTTTTCCCAGTGGAAAGCTTCAGCGCGTCTGGATTCTTGGCCCTGGAAGCCACATAATAATTGCCCTGCGCGCCCTTCTTGTTCGTAATCTTCAATTCATACAGATTCACATATGGCGTATGCGTCATCTGTTCCACTTTATCAACCTTCCCCATCTTTTGCAACCGCCTTTCACGATATCCCCATCAGCGCTTCAAACCTCTTTGTATCAATAAAATCCTGTACAAATTCCGTCTGGGGATGCAAGCAGATTTCTTCTGGAGTTCCCACCTGTTCAATCCGCCCTTGATTGGTGAGAATCACCATATCCGCCACTTCCATTGCTTCCTCCTGGTCATGGGTCACGAAAATGCTGGTAACGCCCACCCGGCCAATCATTTCCCGCAGCCACGTGCGCAGCTCCCGGCGCACCTTCGCGTCAATGGCCGCAAAAGGCTCATCCAGCAAAAGAAGCTGTGGATTTGGAGCCAAAGCCCGGGCAAAGGCCACTCTCTGGCGCTGGCCGCCGGAGAGCTGATGCGGATAGCGTTTTCCCAGATCCTTCATGGAAATCAGCTCCAGAAGCTCTTCCACCCGGCTCCTAATCTCCCCTTTGCTCTTCTTCTGCACTTCCAGGCCAAATGCAATGTTGTCCGCCACGGTCATATACCGAAACAGCGCGTAATTCTGAAAAACAAAGCCGATACCTCGTTTGCTTCCAGGCAAATCATTGACCCTCGCTCCGTCAATGAGGATATCTCCATCATCCGGCCTGTCAAGGCCCGCAATCATCCGCAGTATAGTAGTTTTCCCACTGCCGCTGGGCCCCAAAAGCGCCGCCAGATGCCCTTTTTCCACTCCGAAGCTCACATCTCTAGATGCCTGGAAACCGTCAAATGTCTTGTTGATATGTTTCATCTCCACATACATAACCGCTCTCCCCCTGTCTTATTTCCGCTTCCATTCCACAATATTTCTGGCAATCAACACCAAAACCGCCAGAATCACCAGTATGGACGACACCGCAAATGCCGCCGTGGTGTTGAATTCATTGTACAAAATCTCCACATGAAGAGGCAGAGTGTTGGTCTTGCCCCTCAAATGACCAGAAATCACCGATACCGCTCCGAACTCGCCCATGGCCCTGGCTGTGCACAAAATCACGCCGTACAAAAGCGCCCATTTAATATGAGGAAACGTAATCCTTCTAAATATAGTGAATCCGCCGGCCCCCATCAGCGCCGCCGCCTCTTCCTCATCGTTTCCCTGGGCGTTCATCACCGGGAAAAGCTCCCGAAACACAAAGGGGAAGGTGACAAATATGGTGGCCAGAATCACTCCCGGCACAGCGAACACAATCTTAATGTCATGAGCTCTCAAGAAATCCCCCATCCAGCCAATATTGCCGAAAGTCAGGATGAATACCAATCCCGCAATCACCGGTGAAATGGAAAAAGGAATGTCAATCAGCGTGGCCAGCGCCTGGCAACCTTTAAAATAAAACTTGGACAGCAGGTACGCAGCGAACACGCCGAAGATGGTATTTACCAAAACGGCCGATACGGTCGCCAGCAAAGTGAGCGCCAGCGCCTTTAATGTATATTCATCCAACACCGCCTCCCGATACGCCGCCCAGCCGTCGCCCAGCGCATTGACCAACACCACAATCAGCGGAACCACCAGCATCACCGCAAGAAAGAGCACGCTGATGGCGATTAAAATATATTTTACAATGGGCCGGGAAATATTTTTGGGAGGCTCAATCACTTTCTGAATAGAATGAATGCCGTCCCCCACCGCGTCCGGATTCTTGTTCTGCTCTAAATTCTTCTCTGTTTTCATAAAATATACGCCCCCTACGCCTTGCTGAACCGCTGCATATAAATCTGTATGGAGTTAATCACAAACATCAGCAGAAAAGAAATCACCAGCAACACCAGCGCAATGGCCGTTGCATCTGCATACTTATACTGCTCCAGCTTGGTCATAATCAAGAGCGGCGCAATCTGGGTTTTATAGGGAATGTTTCCCGCAATAAACACTACGCTGCCGTACTCTCCGATTCCCCTGGCGAAAGCAAGGCCAAACCCGGCCAGAAGAGCTGGGAAAAGCTCCGGCAGGATTACCCGGAAAAAGGTGTATAACTTGCTGGCGCCCAGCATTCGCGCCGCCTCCTCATACTGCCGGTCCAATTTCTCCAGCACTGGCTGCACTGCTCTGACCACGAAAGGCATTCCCACAAACACCATGGCAATGGTGATGCCTATGCGGGTATACGCAATGTCAACCCCTATTTTGGCAAAAATCGATCCAATCCATCCCTGGTCTGAATACAGATACGTAAGCGAAATGCCCGCCACCGCCGTGGGCAGCGCAAAGGGCAGTTCAATCAGCCCATCCATCAGCCGCTTGCCCGGAAAATCATAACGCACCAAAACCCAGGCCAATACAATGCCAAACGCCGCATTTACCACCGCCGCCAAAAAGGCGCAGGACAGGCTGACTGCATAGCCGGACACAACCTGCCGTGACGTGACCACGTCGATAAACTCCCCTGGCTTTAGCTGACTGGCGCTTAAGAAGATGGACGCCAGCGGAATCAGCACCAGACACCCCAGCATAGCCAGCGTCACGCCCATAGAAATCCCAAATCCCGGAATCACCCGCACGCCTTTTTTGTTTTTCACTTTTACAATCTGCTGTTCCATGAAAACCCCCGCTTATTCTGAATAGATTTCATCAAAAATTGCGCCGTCGTCGAAATATGTTTCATACGCCTCGTCCCATCCACCGAAATCCTCAATGGTAACCAGGTTCATATCCAGGTCAAACTGATCGGAAAACTCCTGCAGAACCGTTTCATCGGAGGGACGGTAATAGTGTTCCCCAGCAAGCCTCTGGGCATCCTCGCTGTACAGATATTCCAGATACGCCTTGGACGCTTCTTCCGTGCCGTGGTCTTTGGCATAGTCGTCCACCACCGCCACCGACGGCTGGGCCAGAATGCTCACGCTGGGCGTTACCATTTCATACTCATCGGGATATTCTTCCATAGACAGATACGCCTCATTTTCCCAGGCAATCAAAACATCCCCCTGGCCGTTTTCCACAAATGTATTGGTGGCCCCCCGGGCGCCGGAATCCAGAACCAGCACGTTCTCAAAGAGTTTCTTCATAAACTTTTTGGTGGCCTCTTCGTCCCCGCCATTTTGCTCCTGCTCATAAGCCCAGGCCGCCAGGAAGTTCCAGCAGGCGCCCCCGGAGGTCTTCGGGTTGGGCGTAATCACTTCCACGCCGTCCTTTACCAAGTCGTCCCAATCCTTTATATTCTTCTCATTCCCCTTGCGCACCAGAAAGACAATGGTGGACGTGTACGGAGAGCTTTCCTTGTCAAATTCATCCAGCCAGCCCTCCTCAATCAATCCGGAATTCTCAATGGCCGTAATATCGTGGGCCAGCGCCAGCGTCACCACATCCGCTTCGTTCCCCTCAATCACCGAACGGGCCTGGGAACCGGAACCGCCGTGGGACTGGGTGATCTGAATATCCTCTCCCCCCTCTCCTTTCCAATGTTCCATAAACATCTCATTGTACTTTGCGTAAAATTCCCGGGTGGGGTCATAGGAAACATTCAAAAGCTCCAACCCGGCGCTTTCGTCTTTGGAAGAGTCTCCGCCGCACCCTGTAAAAATTACGGACGCCGCCATCACTGTGCCAAGAACCCCTGCTAAAATCCCCTTTTTCATAATTCCCTCCATTTTCATGCATTTAAGCAAACGTTTTCTCTCATTTTTTCATCTATACTCTTATGTCAAAGGGAATATTATCACAGAAGCGTGTGGACTTCAATCCCAAATTTAAGCAAACGATTGTGTATGCGCAACCCACCTGTAATTGCCCATAGGAATAAAACCAGACGGACCAATACCGCTTTCTATGCTAAGATTTCCTCCTCTATGTAGTGTAACCGAATTTCTTTCGAAACATTACCTATAACCATGAATGACATCCATCCACGGCTATAGGATTCACGCCGCGCCCGAATCCCTTAATCAGCCTTCAACTCTAACACATTATCCGCCTCTCCTATCACCAGACATCTTCCGGCCTTCACCACTGTGGCAACGCCATTGGGAAGCGCTGCGTTCTCATAAAATGTCCCGTTGTAAGAAGTATCCAACACCTCGAACCGGCCATCCGACAAAAATTTTACAGAACTATGTAGTGATTTTGGCCCGCGCTTTATAGGAATTGCCTCCTGTGGCCAGCAAAATGGCGCTTGTGCGGATATAACCGCTCTTCCTGCGGTTCCCAGAAATCGGATAAATGACATAAGTATATGCGCTTTTCACCGTATTTACCGTGATCTGGTCAGACCCGTATATGGTCCCGATTTTCCGCGTCAGGCCCGTGTTGCTGTAGACAGGCGTATTACCGCTTGTAATCGTATAACACTTCCTGGTCACCGCGGCGGAAGGCGTCGCCGGACACATGGCGCACAATAGAGTCAGCATAATTAACGTTAACAGACGAAAACCCAGTTTTGCAAAAGCTGTAATTTTTTGCATGGTTCTTGCCATTTTTAACCACAACACAAAACAGCGCCCTGCCCACGCAGAACGCTGTCCGTAAACACAAATGCTCTTATTTCTTTACCAAATACCCCTCCAGCCGCTCTAAAATCTCCTCGGCCTCTGCCTGAGAGCCATGGATATGCAGCTCCATAGGCCGTGTCAGATCCATGCTGAAGATTCCCATAATGGATTTCGCATCCACCACATACCGTCCGGAAGCCAGATCCATGGGCGCGTCAAACTTAGATACAATATTTACAAAACTTTTTACCGATTCAATGGTATTTAACAGAATTGTTGTTTTTATCAAAATCATCCCTCCTCTGGGGCATATAATTGAATACTTTTGGGTTCGCCACTGGTTATATATCGTCCCAGATGATACACGGCGTTGGTAATCACGTATTCGCCATCGTTGACATAGACTTCCACCATATTTTCATCCACCAGGATTTCCAGCCGCGCTTCCCCTATTATCTCAGGAGTTTGAGAAGTCAAACGGGCGGATTGGGCATAATAGCCTCCGTTTACCGCCGCGAACACTTTTCTCCTGTCGGTGCAGATACGATTTCCCTTTCTGTAAATGAGAAACCCTCCCAGGTCCACCGTCTCCTCCTCCTGCAAATCAAAACAGGCCATGTATCCTTCTGGGGAAGCCTCCGATACGTCTGCGATTTTCCTGGAATATGCCTGACGGATATTGGGATGCATCTGAAAATAAATATGCCCGTTTCGCACGCTTACCACCCGCGGCGAGCTGAACATTCCGATCCAGCCGGCATCCGTCTTCTCCGGCATCCGCAGCCAGGCCATCATCACCCTTCGGCCGTCCTCATCCAGCGTCGTCTGCGGCGCGTACAGATCCATGCCGTAATCCAGGAACTGATAGTCGTCCGGTATGTCCATCCGGCAGCCTTCTTCCTGGAAGTCCACTTCAAAGCAGACGGCATGCTCTTCCCTTCGCCCGCCATTTTCCACAATTCCCATCACTGACAGCAACAGGACTTTGCCACCCTCTGTCTCAAAATAGTCCGGACACTCCCACATCCAGCCAGGCAGCGAAGGCTTTAACGCCCGATTTACGTACTCCCAGCTATGCAAATCCTCGCTTCGGTAGAACAGAGCCGTCCCCTGCTTTTCGTGAAGCGTGCTTCCCAGAATCATGTACCATGCGTCCTGCCCCTTCCAGATTTTTGGGTCTCTGGTGTGCATGCGGTGGCCAATCCGGCCGTCCGTCACTGGGGGAATAATCACCTGTTTATCCGCCCAGTTATCAAAGGTCTGGCCGTCCTGGGAGATCATCATCATCTGTGTGGCCTCAAAACGGTGTTCCTGGTGTACATGAATATCCTCCGGATTGCTTCCCTCGTAGCGAATCCCTGTATAAACGATATACATTTTTCCGTCTTCTTCTACCGCGCTGCCGGAGAAACAGCCGTTTTGATCTTCCCTTTTCGTGGGAAAAAGCGCAATCCCTTTGTGCTCCCAGTTTACCAGATCTTCGCTCACCGCATGGCCCCAGTGCATGGTACCCCACCGGGGGCCATAGGGGAAATATTGGTAAAACATGTGATATTGTCCTTTGTAGTAAATAAAGCCATTGGGGTCGTTCACCCAATTATCCGGCGCCTTCAAATGTAATTTCTGCCTGCTCATTCTTCCCTCATCCTATTATTCCGCGTCGTTTTTTATGTAATTCTCTCCGGTCTTCTTGTCAAAGAACTGCATCTTAGACGGCATGAACACGAACTCAATCTCATCGCCAATCTGACTGATTTCGTATTTGGAAACCCTGGCCACCGCCTGGCTGCCCCCGAATGTAAAATACAGATTGTTCTCATTTCCCATGACTTCCGTGTTGGTAATCACCGCCCTCTGGCTGTTCTCTCCATATAATTCCATATTCTGAGCGTCCAGTTTCAAATCCTCGCCCCGGATTCCCAGAATCATTTCCCCGCCTCTGCCGTTTAATTTGGCCAGTGAGCCTTTGTCCAGAAACAGCTTATTGCCGTCACGAAATGTAATGGCGTTTCCGTTCACCGTCACATCGAAGAAATTCATCTGTGGGGAGCCGATGAATCCGGCCACGAATTTATTGGCGGGATGGTTGTAAAGCTCCAGCGGCGCGCCCACCTGCTGGACAATCCCATCCTTCATTATCACAATCCGGTCGGCCATGGTCATGGCTTCCACCTGGTCGTGCGTCACGTAGATGGTGGTGGCGCCCAGCTCCCGGTGCAGCTTGCTGATCTCTGTGCGCATGCTGACGCGAAGCTTCGCGTCCAGGTTGGACAACGGCTCATCCATCAGGAACACTTTCTGGTTTTTCACAATGGCGCGGCCTAAAGCCACCCTCTGGCGCTGGCCGCCGGATAGGTTCTTGGGCTTTCTTAAACGGTATTCCTCCAGCCCCAGAATTTTCACGGCCCAGTCAACTTTTTTCTTGATTTCATCGGCGGGGACTTTCATGTTTTTCAATCCATAGGCGATATTCTTCTCCACAGTCATATGAGGATACAGCGCATAGTTCTGGAAAACCATGGCGATGCCCCGGTCTTTGGGCGCCATTTCGTTGACCCTTTTGCCGTCAATGTACAAATCGCCGCCGGTGATTTCCTCAAATCCCGCCACCATCCGCAGTGTGGTGGACTTTCCACATCCGGAAGGCCCCACAAAGGCGATAAACTCTTTTTCCTGAATCTCCAGGTTGAAACCGTCCACGGTGTTGTTCTTCGCTCCGGGATATTTTTTGCATATATTTTTAAATTCTATAAAGCTCATTTGATCATCCTTCCTTTGAACCTGTTGAGGTAACGCCTTCTACAATCTGTTTGGAGAACAGGGAGTAGATGATGATTACCGGAATCGTTATCATTGTAATAACTGCAAGGGTCTGTCCCATGGTGGTGTTTTCGTTGGACGTGATGGCGTTTAAGCCAATCTGGGCGGTCAAAAGGTCCCCGGACGTAAATACCAGGGCCGGCCAGAGGTAGTCGTTCCACACATTCAGGAATGTGAATACGCCCACCGTAGCCACCACCGTCTTGGACATGGGCAGAACCATGGTGAAAAAGTATTTCACCGGGCCGCAGAAATCCAGCTGCGCCGCCTCGTACACGTCGTCCGGCAAACTGACGAACACCTGCCGGAACAGGTAAATGTTAAAAGGGTTCACAATCATGGGCAGCACATACCCCAATACCGTGTTCAAAAGCCCCGCTTTCGCAATAATCAGAAAGTGGATGGTGATAACCGTCTCTGTGGGCACAATCTGAAGCATCAGTATGATCAACAACCATTTGTCACTGAACGGGAACGGAATCTTGGCCAGGGCGTACCCGGCAAGGCCGTTTACTACGATGCCCAGCACGATCATCACCGCCGCATAGAACAATGTATTGCCCATATATCTTAAGAAACTGGTGTCTTTAAGAATAGATATGTAGTTCTCGAAGAAATCTCCTCCCGGCATAGGCGGAATGAATGCCGCAACGGAATTCATATCTGCCGTAATGACCGCGTCCGGCTTAAAGGAGTTTGCCAGCATCCAGAGCACCGGGAACAGGAAGAAAATGGATAGTAGCAGCAGGATTATCACCAAAATCCAGTTCACGCGCTTTTGCTTTTTAGTCAACATGATTTTAATCCTCCTTGTCCTTGGTCAGTATGTTCTGGATAATCGTCAGCGCCACCACGAATACGGTAAATAGAATGGCCATGGTGGAGGCGAGTCCCATCTCCCAGTTCACTGTGCCAGTCTGGTAAATATCGTACACGATGGTGTAAGTGGAGTGGTCCGGACCGCCGCCAGTCATAACCATGGGCTGCACCAGCATCCGGAACGCCCCGATGGTCACCGTGATAAATATCAGCACGCACAAAGGCTTCATCTCCGGCAGGGTAATGTCCTTGAACTTCTGCCAGCTGGTGGCGTGATCCATCTCGGCCGCCTCGTAGAGGGCCGGGTTAATGTTCTGCAGACCGCCTAAGAGAATCAACATCTGATAGCCCATGCCCTGCCACACGCTCATAATGGCCACCGAAGGCAGCGCCTGCTTCGCGCTGTGAATAAAAGGCTGCGCGTCAATGCCGAAATTCGCCAGTAATGTGTTTAAAATTCCTTCCGGACTGTAAATCTGCAGCCACAGGGTGGACACCACCGCCAGCGACATAACCACCGGCACGAAAAAGGCCACCTTAAAATATTTTTTGCAATGGGCGGCATGGTTGATGGCGATGGCCATCAGCATCGCTCCGCCGCACTGGCACGGCACAATAATGATTACGAATTTCACCGTGTTCAGGAATGATTTCACAAAAAGTTCATCCTTGAAACAGTCCAAATAGTTCTGAATTCCCACAAAATGCGTCAGTTCAGGACTCAATGCGAAATAGTCGGTGAAGCTGAATCCCAAGGTCAAAAGCATTGGCAGAAACAGAAACAATGTGAGAAGTATCAGCGCCGGGGCAAAAAATGCCATCCCCATAATCGAATTCTTTTTTCTCATGATTATCTTGTATAACGCTCCAGTTTCGCGTTTATCCTTTCTACAGATTTATCCATTTCCGACTGGGCGTCCTTACCTCCCAGCGCCACGCTCTCCAGAACTTCCTGGAAATACGCGCTCACCTGCGGATAGACAGGCGTCTTGGGCCTTGGATGGCCGTAATTGCTCAGCTGATCATATAACGCTCTGTAATTCTCATCGGTCTGGAACACGTCGATGTTTTCAAAGGCTTCGTAGGTGGATGGGAAGGTTTTCGACATTTCCCAGATGCGGATGCCGCTTTCTGTGCCGCTCATCCACTGGACCAGCTTAGTGGCGCCTTCGATGTTCTCTGTCTCGGAAGAAGCCGCGAAGGCCCAGGACCCGGTGGGCGTGTATTTTCCACCGTTCCAGTCGTCGGAAACCACATAGGGAGCTACGCCAAGGTCGATATCCGGGTAGTTTCCGTAAATGGTGTTGACCTCCCACGCGCCGTCAAATTTAAAGGCGGCCCGTCCGCTCTCAAACAGATTTTCAATTTTCGCTTCGGACATATATTTATTTTTCACAATGCTCTGGAAATAGTTCATGGTTTCCACATTCTTCTCCGAATTGAAGTAACCGTCCACTGTCAGTCCGTCTTCGCTGACCAGATTGCCGCCGTTGGACCAGACAAACGGCGCGTAATAATAAATGCTTGCTTCCCCCACCGGGAAAGTCATATCCAGCGGATAGCCGTTTTTTTCTTCCATGATTGGCTTTAACTTTTCCAGAATCTCCAGAAACTCCGTCCAGGTCCACGGATGATCCGCATCTGGAACCTTGATTCCCGCTTCTTTTAAGATTCCTTTATTGTAATAGAGTCCCACGCTGGATTCCATGACGCCCAGCGCGTGCAGCTTGCCGTTATACGTCCCCTGCTCAATAATGGACGGAAGATAGATGTCCTTTTCTTCCTGCGGAATCTCCGCAAGAGGCTGGATGATTCCGTTCGCCGCATAAGCTGCGATGTTCGGCCCGTCCACAGTCAAAACGTCCGGCAATCCGCCCGACATGACAGACGCGTTGACTTTATCGGAATATCCGCCGCCGCTGTCGTTTCTGGGGACAAATTCAATGTCTGCGAAATACGTTCCATTGTATTTCTCATTAAAGCTTTCCACAGACGCTTTGTACGCCTGCCCCTCTTCCGTCTCCTCTATGGAATGCACCCACATGGACAGATACGTTTCCCCCTGGTCGTAGCCTGCTATGTCGCCTGGGTTTACCACTTTCTTCTGACATCCTGTCAGAGAACCCAGGGCAAAAAGAACTCCCGCCAGGCATAGCAACCGTTTTCTCATTCCCTCTCCTCCTTTTTTTCTTACAGTAATCGGTTTCGTTATCGGTTAAGTTACCGGTTACTTTTAAGGTAATATTAATATACGCCCCTGGGATTGTCAATCCTTATTTGCAGATTCAGCGTATGTTCCATTTTAGGATGGTTGTTTTTATTCAATTTACACAAAGTGGGAAGCTGAGAAAAGAGTTATAGGGATAATTTATTCATAATTCCCCTTTTTTATGGATATTATGCGTATTTATGATATAATTTTATTGTTGTCCTACCGATACCCGGCAACGGGAGGAGGTGATTCCATGGAAGCGGTTGTTTCCTTTCTGATTTCTGTCGCGGCTGGCATAGCTTGCCGTTATATCAGCAGATGGCTGGACAGACATGACGAGGACAAAAATAAGGACAACCAGTAGATTAGTGGATTCTTTGCCACTATAAAAACAAAGAAGAACCTCCGAAAGTATTCCCACTACAATCGGAGGTTCATTCTTTGTTCCATGGATCTGTTGTTTCCTTTTCGAGAGATATTATAGCATATGTTTTTTTTTATTGCAATATCCCCGGCCTTATAATTTTTTTATTATTTGACCAGATGTATGCCACGATTGATTTCCCCACTCATTTTTGCTATACTCATATATTATGAAATCAAAGAAAGTGACCTTCGCCGACATTGCGGCTTACACCAATTTTTCCAAGACCACCATCTCCCGCTACTTTAATAACCCAGACTCCCTGACTCTGGAAAATCAGCAGAAAATTGCGGACGCTCTGGTGGCCCTGGACTATAAAGAAAACAAAGTGGCGCGCATTCTGGCCAACGGCAAAACCGAATTCGTGGGCATTCTCATTCCCAACCTATACATGCATTATTACGCGGAAATGCTCAACCAGATTCTGGCCACCTACGAGACTTACGGCTATAAATTCCTAGTTTTTGCAGGGCACGAGAAAAAGGACGTGGAGCGAAAATACATCCAGGAATTGCTGGCCTACAACATCGAGGGCATGATTGCGCTAAGCCCCACCATCCCTTCGGAGGAACTGGCCTCCTACAACATCCCCGTGGTGGGCGTGGAACGGGAAGACCGCCACATATGCAGCGTGAACACCGACAACTACATGGGCGGCGTGCAGGCCGCCAGCCTTCTGAAGAAATGCGGCTGCGACATTTTCATACACATCAACGCGGATATGCCAAAGACCACCCCGGCCTACGGCCGCGTCCAGGGATTCATGGATATCTGCGCGGAGCATCGGCTGTCCCATGAACTGATTTTCACAGATTTAACCAATGACTTTGAGGAAAACCGCCGAAAGCTGTTTCAGATTGTAGAAA
Source organism: uncultured Lachnospiraceae bacterium (assembly GCA_910588775.1). Classification (GTDB taxonomy): domain Bacteria; phylum Bacillota; class Clostridia; order Lachnospirales; family Lachnospiraceae; genus MGBC164599. The sequence continues at coordinate 49,982 of CAJURH010000002.1, read as the reverse complement.
CGCTGGAAAAGAAATATCCCCACGAGACAAAAGGCGTCTTCATGCCCAACGACACCCACGCCAATGTGCTCCTGAATCTATTAATCCGAAAATACGGAGAGCTGCCCCGCACATACCGGATCATCGGATTCGACAACTCCCCCATATCCAGCGAAGCCGTGATCCCCACCAGCACCGTCGGACAGCAGATTTCCGTAATCGCCAGCGAAACCATGGAGCTTTTGTCTCTGCAGATGAACGAACGGAAAAAGAGAAAACCCACGCCTCTGGCGCAGCCCATCCACAAAATCATTCCGCCTGTGCTAATCTGCCGGGAGACCACCTGACAAATACGGAGGAACTGGCCAATATCATGAAAAAAAGAACTTCAATCACCCAATGGGTCCACGAAATCCTGACGCTTCATCTGCCCAAAGAGGGGCTCTACGTGGACGCCACCATGGGAAACGGACACGATACTTTATTCCTATGTCGCCTGGCCGGGGAAAAAGGGCAGGTATACGCCTTCGACATCCAGCAGGCGGCGCTTGACCACACCCGAAAGCTGCTGGAACAGGAAGGCGTGTTCCACAGATTTTCCCTTATCTTGGACAGCCATGCCCACATGGGAGAATACCTGGCGCCGGAGTCCACTGACGCTATCCTGTTCAACTGCGGCTATCTGCCCGGCGGCGACCATCATCTGGCCACCCGGCAGGAAACCACCATCCAGGCCGTCGACGCAGGATTGCCTTTACTGAAATCCGACGGCGTCTTAAGCCTCTGCCTCTACAGCGGCGGAGACACCGGATTTGAAGAAAAGGATGCCGTCCTTCAGTATTTAAAAGAACTGGACCCCCGCCGCTATACGGTCATCGTCCAGGAATATTACAATCATCCCCATAACCCGCCCACGCCCGTCTTAGTCATCAAAAAATAGACATTCCAAAAACGGCTGCTGCATGCCTGTAAACAGAGCTGGACGCGGTATGGCTATAAAAAACCAGCGTGGATGAACTTTGCAGACAGGCTGGCATTTCAAAAGGGGCCTTTTATCTTTTTTTCGAATCGAAAGAAGCGCTCTTTTGCGAAGTCCTGTGTTCCGTTCAGGAGCAAATCTGCGATGGGGCTTCCCGGATTATCGAAGAGCAAAAGGATAAATACGGCATTGCAAAAGCGTTGAAGTTCATTTATCGGGAATACAATAAGAATAATTTTTTGTACAATGCAGACAGCATAGACTACACTATTTTAATGAACAAACTGTCTCAGGAGCAGGCAAAAAAATTGAAGAGGCCAACCTTATGAGCCAGCGGCTTTTCCTTTGCCAGCCACATTTGAAATTTAAAGTGGATGCGGATATGGCCATGTCCGTCATTTACTCTTTGATCATGAATATCAAAAATAAAGATCTTCTCCCATACAGCCATATAGAGACCATTGATTTCATGATTGACCATTTAATTGACAGCTTATATGAATAACAGGAGGAAGTTTGAAAGTAAACTTTCAAATCTACCTGGATGACGCGGCAAGATGCGTCAGGAAAGAGGAAAAATGAAAACAGAAATTATAAGAAAAAATAATACAGAAGTTGCAGTTGTCAGCAGCGCTGAGCCATTGATTACGGACATCCAGTCCGCTCTGGATTTGGTTATGAGCATAATGCATGAAACTGGCTGCGCCAACATTGCTATAAATAAAGAGGCCATTGCAAACGATTTCTTTGTTTTAAGCACCTGCCTGGCAGGAGAAATATTGCAAAAATTCATTAATTATGGCATAAGATTTGCAATATATGGGGATTTTTCAAAATATTCCAGCAAACCTCTGAAAGATTTCATGTATGAAAGCAATAAGGAAAATGACATTTACTTCCTCTCTCGCAGTAGATAAACTGTGCGGCTGCGCAAAAAACGCAAATTGACGGGACCGTAACTGAACGCAGAAGCCGCCCTCACCCCCTCCACTTTCTCAATGTGAAGGGGACGAAAGGCCCTGTTGTCACTGCCTAATCTTCACATGCACTTCCCTAAGCTGCATCTCCGACACCTCTCCCGGCGCGCCGCACATCAGATCCTGGGCGTTGCCGTTCATGGGGAATGGAATCACCTCACGGATATTCTCCTCATTGCGCAGCAACATCACCATACGGTCAATGCCCGGCGCCATACCTGCGTGGGGCGGCGCGCCGTACTGGAACGCATTGTAAAGAGCGCCAAACTTCACCTTCAGGTCCTCCTCCGTATAGCCCGCAATCTCAAAAGCCTTCACCATAATCTCCAGACTGTGATTCCGCACTGCACCAGAAGACAGCTCCACGCCGTTGCACACCACGTCATACTGATAGGCCAGAATTTCCGACGGCTCCTTAGACGCCAGCGCTTCCAGACCGCCCTGGGGCATGGAGAAAGGATTGTGCGTAAAGATATATTTCTTCTCATCCTTATCGTATTCGTACATAGGGAAATCATTCACATAGCAGAAACGGTAAGCGTTTTTCTCACAGATGTCCAGTCGTTTTCCCAGCTCGTCCCGAATCTGCCCGGCGTAAAACGCCGCTTTATCTTCCTTATCCGCCATGAAGAAAATAGTGTCCCCCGGCTCAAGCCCTGCAATCTGGGCAATCTCACCCTTCATATCATCGGGAATGAATTTGTCGATGGGCCCTTTATACGCCCAGTCCTCCTGCACCTCCAGATAGCCCAGTCCGCCCATTCCAATGGAAGTGGCGAACTTCAAAAGCTTCTCGTGAAAGCCTTTGGACATATCCGCGTGCACCCGTATGGCCCGCACTGTCTTCCCGTGGAAGGGCTTGAATGTGCACCTCTGGAAAAAGTCCGTCACGTCCACAATCCGTAGCGGATTTCTCAAATCAGGCTTGTCCGTGCCGAATTCCAGCATCGCCTGCTTATAGCTGTAAATGGGATACGGCGCCTGAGTCACCGTATAGCCTTCCGGCGCGAACTTCTGGAACGTGGCCGTAAGAATCTCCTCGCCCACCCGGAACACATCCTCCTGGGTGGCGAAACTCATCTCCAGATCCAACTGGTAAAATTCCCCCGGCGAACGGTCCGCCCGGGCATCCTCGTCCCGGAAACAGGGCGCAATCTGGAAATATTTATCAAATCCGCTGACCATCAGAAGCTGCTTATACTGCTGGGGCGCCTGGGGCAGCGCGTAAAATTTCCCCTTAAACTTCCGGGACGGCACAATATAGTCCCGGGCTCCCTCCGGCGAAGACGCGCACAGAATCGGCGTCTGAACCTCCAGAAAACCCATCTGCTCCATTTTCTCCCGAATAAAACTGATGATGCGGGAGCGGTAGATCATATTGTCCCGAACCTTCTTATTGCGCAGGTCCAGATATCTGTACTTCAGGCGCACATCCTCCCGCGTCTCCTTGGATGTCATAACCTCAAAAGGAAGCTGTCTGTACACTTTGCCAAGCGTCTCCATGGAACGCGCCTCCAATTCGATGGTTCCTGTGGGGATCTTCGGATTATAAGTCTCTTCGTCCCGGTGTTCCACAGGACCTTCAATGCAAACGCAGTCTTCTTTATTAATCCCGCTTAACAGGTCCGTATTGCGGATGACCACCTGCAGCACGCCATACATATCCCTTAAGTCAATAAAAGATACGCCGCCATGATCCCGGATATTCTCCACCCATCCGGCCACTTTCAGCGTCTTCCCCACATCTTCCTCTACAATCTGATCCAGCGTCCGGGTCCGGTAAATATTCTCAGTGTTCATAGGCTCCTCCTATCTCCTATCCTATCTAGTTGTTTCATTATATCTTGGGTAAATCTTCCTGTCAACGCCCATTTGCCAAGCCGCCGCCATTTTATAGCAAAATTTGTGAAAATCGGTTGACACAGCCTTTTTCCTATAATATAATTACTCAATGTGACATAATTGAAAAATGCTACATCCAATGCCCCGGTAAAAGCATTTTATCATGAATAGACAGCGAATGTAAGTGTGTAATCGTTCAATTTCAGGAGGGAAAACCATGAAAACATATATGGCTAATCCAGATAAAATCGAGAGAAAATGGTATGTAGTGGATGCCGAAGGCTGTACCCTTGGCCGTTTGTCATCCGAAATTGCCAAAATCCTAAGAGGGAAAAACAAACCGCAATTCACTCCCCACGAAGACACCGGGGACTATGTGATTGTAACAAACGCCGAGAAAATCAAAGTGACCGGCAAGAAAATGTCTCAGAAAATTTATTACCATCACTCCGAGTATGTTGGCGGAATGAGGGAAACTACACTGAACGAAATGTTGGCAAGAAAACCAGAAAAGGTCATTGAGCTTGCGGTAAAGGGTATGCTTCCAAAAGGCCCGTTGGGTAGGAAAATGTATCGGAAACTCTTTGTATACACAGGCCCGGAACATAAACACGAAGCGCAAAAACCGGAAGCGATAACATTTTAGTGAGGAGGTAGAGAAGATTGGCTAGCGCAAGATTCTATGGAACAGGAAGAAGAAAAACATCCGTAGCAAGGGTATATTTAATGCCAGGAACTGGCAAAATCACAATTAATAAAAGAGATATTGACGACTATCTGAGCGAGGAAACATTGAAAGTCGTTGTACGCCAGCCGCTGGTGGCCACTGAAACTTTGGACAAATACGATGTGCTGGTAAACGTACATGGTGGCGGATTCACCGGACAAGCCGGAGCCATTCGTCACGGCATCGCCAGAGCTCTTTTGCAGGCTGATGGAGAATTCAGACCTATATTAAAATCCGCAGGATACCTGACCAGGGACCCAAGAATGAAAGAAAGAAAGAAATACGGTCTCAAAGCTGCGCGTCGTGCGCCTCAGTTCTCCAAGAGATAGGAAAAGCGTATTTATACAAATCCAAGAACATGGACTCCGCAGATTTCCTGCGGAGTTTTTCTCTTCCCGTATCCTTTTCGCTTTGTGTCATAACCAAAACAAAACACCACGCAATATTATTTATGTTAAAAGTCCATTTCCCCCAGAAAGTAATTGTAGTATAATAAATCATAGAAAAAATCCCAGGAGAACTCTATGTTAAAAGCCATGATTATCGGTTGTCCAGGAGCCGGAAAAAGCGTCTTTGCGCGAAAACTGAAAGATAAAACAAACCTGCCCTTATATTATCTGGACATGCTATGGCATAAACCAGATCGAACCCATATCTCCAGAGAAGAATTTGACGCGCAACTGAATGCGATCACCCAGCGCGAACGATGGCTCATCGATGGAAACTATCTGCGCACCCTTGGAATTCGTCTGCAGAGATGCGATGCCGCTTTTCTATTGGACTTTCCACTGGAGATTTGTCTCTTGGGCGCAGAATCCCGGATTGGCAAGAAAAGAGAGGACCTGCCATGGACCGAGACGGAATTCGACCCGGAATTCAGACAATGGATTCTTGATTTTCCCAAAGAGCAGTTGCCTCAGATATATGAACAGTTGAAAAATTATCGAAAAGAAAAAAACATTTTTGTTTTCAAATCACGGGAAGAAACAGACGAGTATTTGAAAACAATTTCAAAAAACCAATATTGATACTTTTCAGCATAGTTTGCCCTATTTAGAAAGATCCACTAGCTCATAACTCCTGTCCAGAAAATCCAATGCGGTTTCCATCTTTACGCTCTCATCCAGCAGCAGACTAATCCAATATTTTTTATTCATGTGATACCCCGGCAGAAATCCGTGAGCCTGGACCATCTGGGCAATCAGATCCGGGTCTGCCTTCACATTCATCACATCCGCCGCCCCATCTCCATCAAGGCCCAGCCGGGTCCTGGGCACACGCATAATCACCGCGTACCATTTTCGATTCCGGGCGTTTCTTAAGACCGCCGAGGACGAATCTCTTTTCCAGAGATATTCCGGCTTGGCGCCGTATTTTTTCCTGGCATACACAAATATTTTCTCCCGCAATTTTACACCTCTTCTATGTCTATTGTCATGTGCTTTTCAAACCGGAAAAACTCCTCCGCAGATTCCGTTTTTGACTCTCCTGCGTGGGAATCTCTGTGAAATTTGCAAAAAAATTCAACGATATGGAATCCACATTTATTCACATAGAAATGAATATTCCTTTTCTCAAAATACGGCGTGACTAGCTCCCATATTTTAGTTTCAGGATACGTTTTCTCAACTAATTCCCAGACGGCAGTTCCAATCCCCTTGCTGTGAAACTCCGAATAAATATAAAATAAATCCAACGCACCCCGACCACTTATGGAATCTATGCGCAATACAACTCCGCCAACTTTTGCACCCTTCCAGTAAATATCGTACACTTGTCCCTGGGGCGCATACAAGGATTCTTCTATGTCTTCTTCAGGTATCGCCTCGCCGTGACTTGCCAGAGAAAAAACGTCTCTCACATCTTTTTTGAACGCCTCATAATCCTTCTTTTCTGTAAATTTCAACTGTATATCCATCTCATACCCTCCACAGTGGAAACAGAATTTCTATCCCAAACCATTCCTTTCCCCGCCAAATTTTACATTCCCCTCCCATCTTCGCCATCATATTTTTCACGCTCTGTATCCCTACGCAAGCGCTTTGCGTTTTCTCATCCACATAGCCTACCGCGTTTTCAAAAAAGAACCCCGCCTGTCCTTCGCCATACGAAGACCGGATCAGAACGGCCTTTTCTGCGTCGGCATACTTTATAATGTTTGATGTGATATTGTCCATAATCCTTGTGACATAATTCGTGTAAATCCGGATTTTCTCCTCCATCCACTGGACCTTAAATTCCACCTGGAACCCCTTTTGCTCCAGGTAGCTGCATGTTTCAGAAAACAGATCATAGAACAGAATTTCAAAAGTTTCCGGCTCCTCCAGCGCAATTTCAGATTCACCAGCCACCAGGGAATGCGCGAACAAATGATCCGTCAACTGTTTCATCCGGCAGGCTTTTTGCTCTATTCGGTTGAGATATTCTTTTAACTGTTCCTCGTCTTTATATTTGCCTTTCTTCAGTATTTCCGTGTAAAGCATAATAGACGTAACCGGCGTCCTTAAGTCATGGGACATCTCCGTGACAATCCGCTGATTCTCCTGCACCATCTGCGCCTCCTTTTCCATCAGAGCGCCCAGGGACAACCGCATGCTGTTCAATCCCCCAGCCAGTGCGCCAAGCTCGTCTTTACCCTTCACGGTCACTTGATAGTCCAAGCTTCCGCCCTCCAGAATTTCGATTTCGTTGCTGAGAAGCAAGATATAATTCATCTTTGCGCGAATCCCCAGAATAACGAACGCCAGAAAAAGAAGAAAAGAAAGCAAAAGTTCCGCAGTCCGGGCATAAGTATAAAATTGATATGCGTACATGCCGAATACGCTTATCTCCGCTTTTCCATCGGAAAATGAAACTGTGTGATAACTTTCCCATTCATACATCGCCATGGCGACATTTTCATCCCCAAATTCCCGCTCCGGATACTTCGAATCAAAGACCAGCATGCCGTCTTTATATACACGCAGAGAAATCACTTTCTGTTTTTTCACCCAGGAATTTAGCTGATCCCCATTCCCTGAATGGAGATGGGCTTCATCAATGTACCGCTGCAGCTTCTCTGCGTATTCCCCATCCTTTCGCTGTACATAATCGGAATTATAATAGTAATTGTCAATGACATACTCCCCCACGTAATTCAACGCCAGGAAAATGAGGAACGCCGCAGCCGCCGACCCGATAAGCAGTTTCAAAAGCTGTAGGTACAGCGAATCTTTTCTATGAATTACCCGCGTCAAATTTATACCCCTTTCCCCACACCGTTTTGATATACCTCGGATTTTTCGGATCTTTTTCGATTTTAACCCGCAATTTTCGGATATGAACCATGACTGTGCCGTTGCACGAATAAAAATAAGGCTCCTCCCAGACGCTTTCATAGAGATTCTGCGCTGAGAATATCTTTCGGGGATGCTGCATCATCAGCAACAGGATATGATACTCGATGTCAGACATATCTTTTTCTACACCGTTTACATAGACTTCATTAAAGGATTCGTGGATGCGGACGCCCTCCATCTCTAGATAAGGTTCCTGCTTCTTGGCATCAGAAGACGCGCTGCCCATATAAACTTTGTAACGGCGTAAAAGCGCCTTCACCCTGCCCAAAAGCTCTGCATACGAAAAGGGCTTGGGCAAATAATCGTCCCCACCTGCCATCAGGCCAATCAGTTTATCGGATTCCTGCGCCTTGGCCGTGAGAAAAAGCACCGGAACATTGGATGTCTTTCGTATCTCCTCACAGGTCCGTAGCCCCGACATACCTGGCATCATCACATCCAGAATCACCAGATCCGTCTTATCATTTAACAACTCCAGCCCAGCCCGGCCATTCTCCGCTTCCTGTACACAATAATCTTCGCTTTCCAGAAGAATGCGCACACCCTCACGAATGTCCGCATCGTCTTCCACAATCAACACTTGCTCTTTACTCATCCTTTCACCTCCTCCCATTTAGACTGCCAAAGGCCCGCCCTTTCTCCCAAACGCACTCTGGTTTCCCGGCCCCACGCCCTATCCCGCCAAATATTTTCGTTTATCAGAAGCCTGTCCTTTTGCACTAACACTAATATGGTAGACCCGCCAAATGCAAAATAGCCTTTCTCCACTCCCTGGAAAACCTGACTTCCATGGCTGTGATTGTGAATTTTCCCCACCAACAACGCTCCCACTTCCATCTGAATGACCGCTCCAAAACGCCGCGTCTCAATCTCTATAAATTCCCGGCTATTTTCCACAAAAACCGGGCGGGACGCGCAGGCAACAGGGCGCACACAATGAAGTCTCCCCGGTATTTCTTTCGCCTGCGTTACATGGCCGCTGCACACGTAACAATAACGATGATAATCCTGAGGCGTCAAGCGGAAAATCAGGCAAAGGCCGCCGGCAAACCGCTCTGCCAGCTCACGGCTTTGCAACAACTGATCCAACGAATATTCCACATGTTTAATCTGATAAGTTCGCTCATCGCTAATCGGATACACACTCAGATAGCCGTCGCAGGGACTGAGCAGATGATCCAGCGCGATGTCCACCTTTTCTTCACACCGTTTTCTTGTGAAAAAATCGTTGAAGGATCGGTATTTTATTCTACCATATTCTGTCATATCCAATCCGTACTTTCGGATAAATAAGGGCGCCAGCCACCCGGATAGCCGTGAGTCCAGGAAAGCCCCTACCCACCTGGAAACAGCCGACTGAGTCAACGCAAGCAAGACCCCACGACCCACCGGCGTTTTATACAAAAACAATATCACCGATTTTTTCATACTTCCATCGCCAATCCAATAAATAGAATAACAAATTCCACAACTCCCGTAAATACAATTCCAATTTTTCCTACTAAATAAGGTTTCCGAATCTTAACTGGCAGCAAAAACAAAAAAGCCAGCAAAATTAACAGCGCCGAAAAAAACATTTCTCCGCCCCAACCGTCCACCGCCACATAAAGCGCGGGAACCGCCAAAGCCGCCGATGTGACGGGAAGCCCCAGATACCACTGCATTCGCCCACCTTCTTCCCGTTGCCGCTCTTCTTCCAAAACATTAAAATACGCCAGCCGAATGAGCGCGCAAAGCACATAGAGACTTCCAGCCAAAAACGACAGGTACGTTTGGCCGCTTATCCGGTAGACGAACACTGCTGGAAAAACGCCAAAACAAATCAAATCGCTGAGGGAGTCGATCTGCATGCCAAACCGCTTTTCCCGGTCATCTCTCTGCCGGGTAGCTGCCACGGCGCCGTCGAACATATCGCAGACGCCCGCCGTCATCAAGCAAATTACCGCTTGCCCATAAGCGCCTTCCACTGCCAGCAGTATCCCCGTAAAACCCACCAGCATCCCCAGATAAGTCAATACCACTGTATAATTGTAGTAGCCACACAGCCGCTTCTTTTCCTCCATTTCCTCTCCACCTTTCTTGAATCTTACGCCGCCGAAAACATAATGCTGTAGACCAGGATACACCATGGTTTCCCCAGCACAATAATTGCGGCAAATTTGCGCGCGCTCATTTTCGTCAACCCGGTAAAATAGCAAAAGAAATCATCTGGAAACAGTGGCAAAACCATGCCCAGAAATAACATGGCCGTATACGATTTGCTTTTAGCCGCCCACGTAGACCATTTCTCATACTGCTTAGCGGGAAACAATCCACTGACAAATTCCTTTCCATATTTTCTTGCCAACAAAAAGGCCAGCAAGGATCCTGCACATATACCAATGTAATTGCACCAGAAGCCGCCCATCCACCCGAACAGAGCGGCCCCCGCCACGCATCCCAAAAAGCCTGGCAAAACAGGCAAAACCACCTGCGCCGCCTGAAGCGCTGTCAGAATTAGCGGCGCTGCAAGCCCAAATCCTGCGATATACTGCTGCAAGCTTTTCGCCGAGTGGAATTTTCCATCCAGATACGCTTTAAACAAAACAGCGCAAAATGCCAGGCAGGTCAACAGCAGACCTGCCGCCATCCATTTCCTCCATCTGTCCACCCGCTTTTCCATGGTCTCTTTTTTTTGCCTTTTAATTTCCTGCGCTTACGCTGGTTTTCGCGCCTGCGCTAACAGACTTCTGCGCAGTTCCTGCGCCGCTGGACTTCTGGCTACTCCCCGTGCTGCTGGAGCCGCGCGCGGTCCCTGTGCCGCTGGACTTCTGGCTACTCCCCGTGCTGCTGGAGCCGCGCGCGGTCCCTGTGCCGCTGGACTTCTGGCTACTCCCCGTGCTGCCGGAGCTGCGCGCGGTCCCTGTGCCGCTGGACTTCTGGCTACTCCCCGTGCTGCCGGAGCTGCGCGCGGTCCCTGTGCTGCTGGTTTTCCGACTGGTTCCTACGCTGTTGGATTCCTGACTTGTACTGGAAGTCTTTGATGACTGCGTAGTCGACTTTTTATCTTTTCCTCCACAAGCCGTCATTCCCACTGCTAACATACCCGCCAAACAGATTACCATAACTTTTCTCATCATAACATTTTCCCCTTTCTTTTCACTTTATTTTCCTCAAAGTTCTTGGCTTTGATGAGAGCATTATCCTATGGAAATCTTAACCCATCCTAAATGATTTCTTAATAAATCTAAATTCATTTCACGCTGAAAAGATTGATTGTATGTGAGAACAATGGTATGATAAGGAAATAAATGTCATATAAAATATTATAATAGGAGGTAGACAAGAAAATGAAAGAAGCTGAGAATACCGGGGCTTCCCATGCTGGCAAATCCCGCAGCTCCTTTTCGGGAAAACTAGGATATGTTCTGGCAGTCGCCGGATCGGCTGTGGGCCTGGGAAACATCTGGAGGTTTCCCTATCTGGCGGCTAAATATGGAGGCGGTATTTTCCTTTTGGTATATCTAATCCTGATGCTGACGTTCGGCTATGCGTTAATCGTGTCTGAAACGGCCCTGGGGCGTATGACCAAGAGAAGCCCGGTGGGCGCTTTTCAGGCATTTGGCAAAGGCCCCCTGTTCAAATTCGGAGGCTGGGTAAACGCTGTGATTCCCATGCTGATTGTTCCCTATTACAGCGTCATCGGAGGATGGGTGACAAAATATCTGTTTGAATATCTGCGCGGAAACACAGCAGCTCTGGCAGGAGACGATTATTTCTCCCATTTTATTGCGGACGGCATCCAGGCTGGCGTCTGGTTTTTGCTCTTTAGCCTGCTGGTTGTGGCCGTCCTATTTGCCGGCGTGAAACAAGGAGTGGAACGGGTCTCCAAAGTAATGATGCCACTGCTGGTGGTCTTAGCGATCTTTGTGGCCGGGTATTCAGTGACCAGACCAGGAGCGCTGGAGGGGGTAAAGTATTTTCTGATTCCCAACTTCAAAAATTTCTCCTGGATGACTGTGGTGACCGCCATGGGCCAGATGTTCTATTCACTGTCCATCGCCATGGGGATTTTGTACACGTATGGATCTTATCTGAAAAAGGACGTGGATATTGAGAAATCCACCGGGCAGGTGGAAATCTTCGACACGGGGATCGCCATGCTGGCCGGACTGATGATTATCCCAGCGGTATTCGCCTTTTCTGGCGGCGACCCGGACACGTTGAAAGCCGGACCGTCTCTGATGTTCATCACCATCCCGAAGGTATTCGCCAGCATGGGCTTTGGAACAGGCGCGGGCATCCTGTTTTTCCTGTTGGTGCTGCTGGCTGCGCTGACCAGCGCCATCTCCCTGGCTGAATCCGGCGTTTCCACCTTCGAAGATCAACTTGGCTTTAGCCGCCGCAAATCCGCACTGCTGATGGGCGCGATTATCCTTCTGTTCGGACTGGCCTCCGCCCTAGGTTTCGGCACACTGGACTTTGTCTCTTTGCTTGGAATGTCCATTCTGGATTTCTTCGACTTTTTGACAAACTCCCTTATGATGCCCCTGGCCGCGCTGTCCACTTGCCTCCTAGTCACCCGCGTAGTGGGACTTGGCAAAATCGCCGAGGAAGTGCAACAGTCCTCTGATTTTAAGCGCAGGAGAATGTACAATCTATTTATGAAATATCTGGCTCCCATTTGCATCGTGATTATTCTGATCAGCTCCATCGCCAACGTATTTGGATGGATTTCCATGTAAAATGAAAAATCACTGGATCCTTGGCCAGACAGGCTATAGGAGCGTGCTTTCGGACACGCTCCTATTTTATTCTATAGTGATCATGCAGGGAGTGCAGAGCCTTCAAAAAATAGGCCGCACCCTCCTCCGCTTTTCCAGGCATTCTGTATTTGTCCCGGTATTCCATCAAAAGCCCGTGGAACAGACTGCATTCCATATCGCTGAGCATTCGTGACTCATCCAGAGAAAAATATCCGGTGACGGCCGCCCGATGCACCATGATATGATTCCGCTCCTGAAGATCGTTATTGAAAAAAACAGTGGTAAACAGACCATCCAAATTCTTCCACTCATCTGGAAATAACTGGTAATATTCGAAAATCGTGTCTCCCAGATGTTCCTTATATTTCCCCCAGAAAAGCCCCTCAAACACCTCCACATTCTGAAAAGCGTATTTGGCAAACATTTCCCACATGGTGACCAACATATCCAACGCATCAGAATTTTCGTTGATAATTTTCTGAATATCAATAATATAATTTTCCAAAAAACGCACCGATGCAAAGCGGATCAGATGGTCCAGGTCATCAAAATGTTTGTAGATTACAGTGCTTGTGCAATCGCAAGCCGTCGCTATAGACCGTATGGTTAAGTTATCTATATTATCCGTTTTTAACAAATCATAAGTTGCCACAATTAATTCATTTTTTTTGCTCACAATGTTTCATCCCTTATTATGTATATTTAAAAACTTTCGAACATACATCACCATGTCCATCAGCTTTCATTCTCAACATGTCAGTTGCCGCAAGCAAAATTATAGTCCCATTTCAGGGCCAAAATCAAGTATTTTTTGAAAAATAAACCTTAATTCCCGCAATTTTTTTAGGCATTTTGTCACGCCAAGAGAGGATTTGCTTACCGCAAACCCTCTCTTGCATTTGGATTTTCTATATAATTATGAACATTTACAAACTTTCCATATATTTACGCAGATCTGCGTCTATATCCGCGGGCAGTGTGGATTCACCGTATGATTCCAGGATTTCTTTCCATTTGGCGTTTGCCACTTTTTCAATGGGAAGCGCTCCTTCCGCTTTCCACTGTTCATAAGATTTCTTATTGCTTAGCGTAGGAATATAGAACTCATCCCGGAAGTTTTCCAACGTATGGTCATGGGTCAGGAAAACGCCGCCAGGTCCTACTTCCTGAATGGCATCGTAGGCAAGGGTCTCCTCATTGATGGTAACGCCCTGGTTGATGCGTTTGCAATATCCGATAATCTCGTTATCAACGATCAATTTCTCAAAAGAAACACAGTTATAAGTTTCGATGATGCCTGCGCTGTGAAGAATGAAGTTACCGCCGGCCATCTGAGCCATCAACAATGTAATCGCAGACTCATACCCAGCCTGGGAATCCATCATCTTGGAGTCAGACAGAGCGCCGCTGATACGGCAAGGAATCTGATAATATTTCGCCAACTGTCCATTCAGCAGGGAAACCACCGCATCTTCCGGTGTGCCAATGGTCAGAGACCCGCTGCTCATATCCACATTGGAGCCGGAAGCGGAATATACCACCGGCGTGCCCGGATTCACGCACTGGGCAAGGACGATTCCCGCCAAAACTTCGGCGTTCTGAAGAGAAACAAGCCCTGCCAACGTAGCCGGCGTTGTCATGCCAGCCATGGAAAGAGAGTTAATTAACTGAGGCTGTCCCGTTTCTGCATAGGCCATAATGGCGCCAAGCTGATTGTCATCGTAGCTCAATGGCGTCAAGGTGCAGGGGATAGAGGCGATTACTGGTTTTTCCTTAATTGCGCTCAAGCCGCCAAAGGGAATTGCAGCCATTTCGATGGTCTGTTTGGCATTCTCGTATCCGTAAATGCTTCCCATCAGAGGTTTGTCGCTGTATTTTAATGTATTGTAAACCATGGCAGTGGGCCGCTTGTTCTCCGGCACATCTGTAGGCTCGCAGGAAATATGGCTCTGAATGTCAATGTTTTCCAAACGGTCGCAGATCTTCACGATTTTGATAAAATCATCCATCGTTGCGTCCCGGCGCCCACTGTCCAAATCCGTTACAAACGGCGATCCATAAGGCCCTGCGTAGGCTGTGGTCTCTGTGCTCATTTCCACATTCTTTTTGGGATCCCTTGCGTAAATCGTATAAGAAGACGGAGCGTTTTTGATGGATTCTTCCACCAGCGCTTTCGGGAAAAACGCTTTTTTACCGTCTACTTTTACGCCGTGTTTCTTCAGGATTTCCAGCGCAGGTTCGTACGTTATGACAATTCCCACATTCTCCATAATCCGCAGGGAATTTTCATGAATCTGTTCCAGTTCGCTCTGAGAAATTAATTGGTATCTTTGCATAATGACATCCTCCTCTTTGTTATGACTTTGTAATTTGCAGTGAATACTTGTAATCAAAGTTTTGAATAACGGTATTTATGATAACTATATTATATATTTAAAGGTTATCGTTGTCAATACATTTTTTCATTAAATTTTCGATTTTGGTTGACAAGTTTCAGTGCATTACTTATAATGAAACCAGAATAACGGTATTTCAAAATGATTTTTTACAGAAAATTTATTGTATATTTATATTTTTTCGGAAATAAGCTCAAGGAAACGTTGAGAAATACGCCGCTACAAATTTCAGGCATCTTGCGTGTTAGTTATCCACGATAACTTTTAATGCAGTATTCCAGATTATTTAAAAAGCGGTGAACACTTTAAAGGAAAGGTATATTTTATGAATGGAAAAAAGAGAAGTCTCGTATTAGTGATACTCAGTTTAATTGCTGGCATGGTGTACCTGACTCCGCTGCTTCGATTTTCATTTTACGATCAAATGCTGGAGGCTTTGCAGATCACCGATGTGCAGCTTGGAACCATCGGCAGCATTTACGGCATATTTAACGTGGCCTGCTACGTGCCCAGCGGCATATTGGCCGAAAAATTCAATACCAAGAAACTTTTAATGGTCTCCACTTTAGGGATGTGCCTGACCACCGTCTGGTATTCTCTCTACCCAGGTTTTACCGCTTTACTTGTTATCCATGCGCTGTATGGGATTTTCAGCGTAGGCACGTTCTGGTCTCCTTATTTAAAGGCGGTCCGCCAGCTTGGTTCTGAAGAGGAGCAGGGACGCATCTTCGGCCTCAGCGAAGGTCTGCGGGGCATCGGCCAGACCATTGCCGCCTTCGTATGTCTGGGAGCCATGGGCCTGTTCGCCACCCAGGCGGCTGGTTTCCGTGCGCTTCTCTGGATTAACGTGGGCATATTCGCCCTTCTGCTGGCGGCGGTGATCTTCCTGGTGCCGGATTTCGACCGGCAGTCCGACAAAACAGACGCCCCAGAAACCGACTCTTTGGAGAAAAGTTCCAAAAAGGAAAAGCCTTCTATTCTCCAAACGCTGTTCAGTTCTTCCACCTGGATCTGCATTTTCGTGATTCTGTGTGGGTACACTATCTGGAATACAGCCAACGGATACATCGGCACTTACTGCACCAGGGTTTTGAATCTTCCCGCCGGATTGTCCAGCACGCTTTCCATCATCCGCAGCTATATCATTGTCTTTGTAGCCGGATTGTCCGGTGGATTCATCATTGACAAGTTCAAGACGAAAGGCCTGGGCATGCTGACCGCCTTTTTGCTCTCCGGCGTCTCGGCGGCCGGAATATTCCTCACCGGAAACCTGACTCTCGTCCCCCTTTGCATCGGCATCACCATCGTCCTGTCTTATCTGGCCAACGTAATTAAGGCTACATACTGGTCCATTATGGGAGATGCGGGTATCCCAGTTGCGTCCACCGGAATGGCCACCGGCGTGATTTCTCTCATCGCCCTGACGCCAGATATATTCGTATCGCCGGTAATCAGCCGTTTCATCCGTTATGGAGAAAACCTGGGACAGATCGAAACTGGATTCAATATGATGCTGATTTGGATTGTTGTATGGGCCGTCCTGGGCATTGTCGCTTCACTGATTTTGAAAAGAAGAAAAGAGAAAAACAGCGCACTTTCATAAAAAAGGCGGTGAAAGAGTGAAAGATAAGAAAAAAAGCACAAATACAGTTTTCATATTTTCAGCCGCAATCGCAGTCATCATCGCCCTCTGGGGAATTGTGGGCAGTCAGTCCTTCACCTGGATGGCCAATGAACTAATGCGGTTGTTAAAGCAAAAATTTTCCTGGCTGTACCTTAGCGTTATGCTCCTGTTCGTCGTCTTTTCACTGGCGCTAGCTTTTAGCCGATTTGGCAAAATACGTTTAGGTTCAGACGGAGAAAAGCCGGAATACAGTAATCTTTCCTGGTTCGCCATGCTCTTTGGCGCCGGCATGGGCATCGGCCTGGTCTTCTGGGGCGTGGCCGAGCCCCTGTCCCACTATGCCGCCCCCATGAAAGGCATTGAACCGCAGACCGAAGAGGCGGCCCGGTTCGCCATCCGTTCCTGCTTCATGCACTGGGGTCTGCACCCCTGGGCCTGTTACGCAGTCATGGGTCTGGGCCTGGCGTATTTCCAATTTCGCAAGAAAACCTCCACGTTGGCCAGCAATCTGCTGAAACCATTATTCGGAGAGAAGAGAGCGAAAGGAATCCCGGGCAAATCCGTGGATATATTCACCACTGTGCTTACCGTAACCGGCGTGGCCACCTCTTTCGGCATGGGATGCCTGCAGATCAGCAGTGGTTTGGAGCATGTGTTCTCTATCCCGAACGGCATACTCACCTGGTCTATCATAATCGTTTTGATTAGCGTCCTTTATCTGAAAACCGCCGTCAGCGGCGTGGGAAAGGGCATCAAACGCCTCTCCGACGTGAACATGGCATTGTTCGTATTGCTTATGATTGCGGCGTTTCTCATCGGACCCAGCCTGAAGATCCTGGGCATACAGGCCCAGGGCCTGTTGGATTACCTCACCTATCTGATTCCGGACAGCCTGCGGATGTCTTCCCAGGGGGACAGCGCCTGGATTCAGGACTGGAGAGTGTTTTACTGGGCATGGTGGCTCTCCTGGGCGCCCTTCGTGGGCGTGTTTATCGCCCGCATCTCCCGAGGCCGCACCATTCGGGAATTCGTTCTAGGCGTGATGATTGTGCCCACCGCAGTGTCCACGGTATGGTTCTCTGTGTTCGGAGGCATTTCCCTGCACGCCGCAGACCGATTCTCCTCTGAAGAACTGGCCCAAATAACGGCCTCGCCACAGACCGCGCTGTTCCATGTATTCGACCAGTACAACTTCGGCATCGTCCTGTCACTCATCGCCATGACTTTGCTGGTAACCTTTTTCGTAACTTCGGCAAACTCCGCAACTTTCGTGCTGGCCATGCTCACATCCGGGGGAAAATTGGACCCACCCAATAATAAGAAAATTTTCTGGGGCGTTTTAATGGCCGTTGTGGCTTTTGCGTTGATATTATCCGGTGGCATCTCTGTAATCCAGACTGTTTCCATCGTGATTGCTTTCCCGTATTTGTTTATTTTAATTCTGATTGGCGTAAGTCTTATGAAAGAGCTAAAAAAGGAAACCGGGACAAAACCGGAATAATCGAACGCCAGAGTATGCGCCTGTCCTTCGCGCGCCTAGAGCGTGTTTGAAAACCCACTCATGCCACCTGCAAGCCCAACTTTGCGGCATACAGTTGACATAAAGCGGTTTTCAAACACGCTCTGTTACTCTGGCGTTTTTCATAATTTTTATAAATATTTTACAGCTTTTTCACTTTGATGTTTTTGCCTGCGCCTTTGGATTTGAACAGTGACTTGTAGGCGGTTGTTTTTCTCGCCGGCGTTTTGAAAATGCAGGAGGCGTTTATATTCTTAAATGCCTGCGCTCCCACGTTTTTCTTGGTCAGTTTACCCGTCTTCAGGGAAACGCTCGCCAGCTTGCGGTCACCGTAAAATGCCTTTTTGCCCATACTGGCTAATTTCGCGGATTTTGCCGTAAAACTCTTAAGAGCTGTGCATCCCTGGAAGGCAGAAGCCCCAATCTTTGTTAAAGACGTGGAGGTCAGATTCATCTTCTTCAATGCCTTGCAGCCGGAAAATGCGCCGTTGCCTATGGTTTTCACTTTCGCCATTCCCTTTGCGTCACGCAGCGCTGCGCAGCCGGAAAACGCGCGGGCTCCAATGGTTGTGACATTGCTCCCGATTTCCACTGTTTTCAATTTCTTACAGCCGGAAAACGCCTGGCTGGCCACCGCGGTGACTTTGAAACGATAGCCGGAGATAGTAACCGTCGCCGGAATCTTGGCCGACGTAAGGGATTTATTTCCCGCCTGCAGCGCTTTAGCTGTGCCGGACCCGATGACCTGGTATTTTACTTTATTATAGGTAGAAACAGTTCCCTTTTGGGGCCGCTGGGGCTTTGGCGTAGACGGTTTTGCCGCCTCCTTTTTCACCAAGGCTTTTACAGCTTCGTTTAACTGGCTGGCCACATTGTCAGCCGCCGTCTGCGTCCCCGGTCTTGACAACAATTCTCTTGCCGTTTTCAGCGCCGCCTCCACTTTCGCGTAGCTGGCTGCCGTGTAATCGTCTTTCTTTATCTTTTCCGCCGCCACAATGGCCGCCTGCAGCGCTGATGTGTCCGTCTGCGGATAAGTGAATTCCAGCGGCTGGTATCCGGTGGCATAGACGCATATGTCGCAGCGCTCTTTACCTGCCAGAGGTTCCGCGTCCGCTTTCAAAACGCCGTCCGCTCCGACGATTTCCACGCTTCCCCTTCCTGTGGCCGCATATCTTTCCCCATCCACCGCAACTGCCGTGATGTTCTTCAGATATTCGGCAAAGTCTTCCTGGCTAAATCCATTTGCCGCTGTGATCGCCCGTTTCGCCCCGTCGTAAGCTGCCGGCATGTCTTCTGTATATAACTCAAATTCTGCGCTAAGCGGAGCGTAACGCCCTGTGGCGTCTTCCACCGTTAACGTATATTTTCCCTTTGCCGCCTCTGTAAATCTCAGCATGCCCCCGGAAACCTGCACGCTAAGCCCTTCCACACTGTACCGGGGCTGAAAGTCTTCCGGCAACCCGGCCATGGTAAGATCCGCGCTTCCCGACAACGCCGGAGCATTCTTCACTTCCAGCGTATGAGGGAATTTCACTGGCACATATTCATTCAGTGGAATCTCCAGAATTCCTCCACTGGTATAATAAATCGCTTTCTCAATCGTTTCCCCCATCATCTGAACATAATGCGCTGAAGATGTGGGGCAATTGTGCACCTTTTCTGTAAATCCGGCGCTCCAGGCCAGTTGGGTCTGTCTCCAAATATTTTCCACATGACGCAGGCCGTACCCATGACCCTCTTTTGTTTCCAAAACAACGCCGTGCACTTTGACGCCTTCTAAATTCAGACCATCCAGATTCATCTGGTAATCGCCATAACCCGTCTGGGTCATAAGTTCGGCCTGTACGCCTTCCACCGTTGTGCGCGCGCCTGTGCTCTTTCCAAATTCCGGCTTCCCGTCCGCCCCGATAGACAGCTCTTTGTAATATTGGGGCGCCTCATCCAGTTTGTAGTAAGAATAGCTGGGATTCTCAAACAAAGCGTCCGCTCCGTAATAGACGGTCGTCGTCGTGCTTCCCCGGTTGGTCACTGTAATTTCCACCGAATCCGTGTCCGCCACTTTCTTATAGGATTCCAGGCTGACCCCTTCGCCTATTTTTACCGGATAAATAATTCCGGTGATGTCGCTTCCCTGGGGATCCACATGATAGGACCCCTGCGCCATGGCCGCGGTATTCGTTCTGGATTTGTTCAGCGTCGCCGAAGTAAATGCGTCCACCGCCATGTCATTGTGAACCTCCGCCTTATAAAAATCGGCATAGGGAATATTCATCAATACATACGACTCTTTTGCACGGACAGAGGCGTTGGCTGAAACATCCGCCGCCTCTTCCACAATAACCATCTCATTCCCCTCTGCGGCAAAAACCGTCGCCGCCGGCAAGCAAAGCCCAGCCGCCAGAGAAATCGCCAGCGCTTCCGCGAAAATCCGCGCCTTCAAATCCTTTCTCTTCATCCTCTTAATTCCTCCTATTTGATCTAAAATCTTTTTTCGGTAATTGCAAAACCCTTTTTTATTTAAAGCCGAAATGAACGGCCCTTAACCACTTTTGTATTAGCCGAAACTAACTCATCCACAACAAAACCATACACAGCGCCCCTGCACGCAGCAGTGTCCATATGATTTCATTCCCACGAAGCTCCTTAAAACCGCAGTGAATATTTTCCCTGGGGCATGCGTCCATACACTTCTGACACTGAAAACAATCCCCCATCGGCTCATAAGAGCCGTCCCATGGAATCTCCAGATGCGAAGGGCATTTGCGGGCGCACGCCGCGCATCCTTTCCGACACCCCTCCCGACTCCGGCGCACCGCAAAAAACGGCAGCGCCGGAAGCAGGGAGAAGACCGCTCCCATGGGACATAAGAAACGGCAGAAAAACCTCTCCTGCACGCACATCCCCACAAGTATCAGCGCCAGCAGCAAAACTCCGGGGAGATACCCCTCCAGCCGGAAGTTCCCCCCATGGAGCATGGAAAACACATCCCAGGGGCTTGTTCCCCGCATCTGGGGATAAACTCCCACAAAACACATGACCGCAATCGCTGCCAAAACAAAATATTTCACCGCCGAAAGTGCGCGACATATCTTCTCACTCAGCCTGAGCGGCTTCTTCTTGCACTTTTTACATATCCATTGACAAATCCTATACAAAGCGTCGCCCAGGCTTCCGAACGCGCAGGCAAATCCGCAGAAGAACCGCCCAAATATAATTGTAAACCCGCATAGGCCCGCAAGGGCCGCCACAAACGCCGTCCAGTCAACTCTCTCCCCGGCGCCCAACTGGGCGGCTATGTATTTCACGCCGCCAAAGGCCGCCGTAAACGCCGAAGAAAAAAAAATAAAAAACAACAACTGAAGGAGCGTCCGAAGCCATTGACGCATTTTCTTCTTGTCTTTTTTCATGAGTCTTTTACCGCCTTTTTGAGCGCCTGCGCCACGGCGTCCCGGATTCCTGTTGAGCTGAATGTGGCCCCGGTCACAGTATCCACATCTGCGGACTGCGCCTTCATCATAGCCGGAATCATCGTCTCCGCCATGGATAAGTACGCCTCGTCTTCCTTCTCGGCCGATACAATGGAAATATCCGTAATCTCGCCCTTTTCCACCTTTACCCGCAGTGAAATCTCACCGCCAAATCCCTGCGCCTGACCTTCCCATTCCCCGTCGGCATAGAGACCGTCTTCCTGCTCGTCTTCCTTTTGGCTCTCGGCTTCCTGGCTGTTTTGGATATAAGTTTCCATCGCCTCCACCTGTGCGCAAAGCCGGATGAACTCTTCTTCTCTTCCTCTGTTTTCCAAAACGGCGTTGTATCGAAACAAAATTCCCAGAACCGCCAGCAGACTTGCCGTCCGCACCCAAAATCCATTCATCTGTCTTCCCGCCCTCTACTGTCTTTTCGCATTTTCCAACGCCTGCCTGCACGCTTCCTGAATGGACCTGGATGAACAGGTGGCATGGGACACAGCGTCCACGCCTTCTACGCTGTTCTTTTCCAGAATCTGGCTGACCACGCCGGGATACTTGGAGCTTCCATTTGCCGCCCGGCGGATATATGCGTCATTTTCCGAATCCCCGTCCCCGAATATATTCCGGATTTCGGTGATTCTATCGTCTTTTACCGCAAGGGTCAGCGTCAGATTATATGCCTCAAAGTCCTCGTACTCGTCTGGCGCGCACAGCGCTGTCGCCGTATACTCGCCGTCCGCATAGACGCCGCCGGAAGGCTCTCCTCCTGGAACGGGCGTCTCTGTGGGGAGGGGACTTTCTGTTGGTTTTGGCGTTTCTGTAAGGACGGGCGCCTCTGTAGGCTTTGGCGTTTCCGTTGGAATGGGCGTCTTCTGGGGCTTTGACAAAGCCTCCGCCGCCTGTTTGGCCGCCTCTATGGCATTGGCGATTCCTTCCAGAATGCCTCTGGAACTGTAAGTGGCTCCCGACACGGCGTCCACATGGATATCCTGTTTTTGCAAAACCTGATCAATCACCGCTTTTGCCCGGTTGAAAAAAGCATCGTCTTCATCTTCATGGCTGGTGATCTGGATTTCCTTTATGGCTTTGTCCCGGATGGCCACTATAACACCGATGTCGCCGCCAAACCCTTCCCCCACGCCTTTATAGGTTCCATCCGGGTAGGGGAATTTCCCGGATAGCCCGGAAGGATTAGATGGCTTTTTTGTCGGCTGCGCAGTGGCCTGGGGCTTTTTCCCCGGGGCGGCTGTGGCCGAAGGCTTTTTCTTCTTTGTGGAGGCCGTTGCTTTCTGAAGGGCGTTGCGCACGGCTTCAATGATTCCCACCGAACTGTAAGTGGCCCCGGATACCGCGTCCACATTGGTTCCCTGTTGCTTCAAAATGCTCTGCACCACCACCGATGCCTTTTGAATATAATCGTCCCCGTCCTGGCTCTTTAAAATCTTAATGCTCTTAATTTTCCCGCCGGAAATCTTCACCCGCACAGTTATATCTCCACCAAATCCGGCGCCCGTGCCTGTATATGCGCCGTCTTCGTATGCGCCGGACTCTTTTACCTTTTTTATGGTTTTAGGTGTGGGCGAAGGCGTAAGAACGTCATTTTCACCGCCATCTTCCTGACCTGAGAGAGCGTTTTTCACCGCGCTGATAATCCCTCTGGAACTGTAGGTGGCCCCGGACACAGCATCCACTTCCAGGCTCTGACCAGACAAAATGCTGGCCGTTACCCCTTCCCTCGCCCGGTTGAAGAAGGATTCGTCGTCCGAGTGAGATAACACATCCACTGCCGTAATGGTCTTGCTCTGCACATCCACCCGAACCTTTACCTCGCCCCGGTAACCCTGTCCGCTGCCCTCATATGCGCCGTCCGCCACATTGAAATTTCCCTGCCCTATGGTGACCGGATCGGCGGCTGAAGATTTGGCGCTTTCCGCCCCCTGATCGTCTGCGTCCGCTCTTTTGAACAGCGCATTTTTCACCGCACTGATAATCCCTTTCGAACTGTAGGTGGCCCCGGATACAACGTCCACTTCCAGGCTTTGCCCGGACAAAATATTTCCGATCACCCCTTCCTTTGCCCGGTTAAAGAACGCCTCGTCGTCTGAATGGCTGAGCACATCCACGGCTGAGATGCTTTTGCCCAGGATTTTCACCGATACCTTCACCGGCCCGTGAAACCCGTTTCCGGATCCCTCGTAACTGCCGTCCGCCAGATCAAAATTTCCCTTTGTAGCCGCTTTCTCTTCCTCGCCGCTTTCTGACGCGTCGTTTTCCCCCTTGGGTAAACTCTCTTCGGCCGGAGACCGATTCCTCTCCTGCCCGTTTTCCTGCTCCCGGGCGTCCTTTCCGGCAATCTGAAATTCATCTGCGCCGTAGACCGGAGTCGTGTAGCCGTTCAGAGAAGACGCCGCACCCCACGCCACCGCGCCTGCCGCCAAAACCGGCGCCAATATGGGAATAGCCTTTCTTATATTCTTCATCGCCCGCTATCCCCCGTTATCGCTATAACCGCATATCGCGAAATGTCTCATAAAAGTTGCTCCTCTGTCAGATATTTATGAAAAATAAGTTAGTAGTCTCTAACTGACATATAGTCTATCACATGAAAAAAAGCATGTCAAACAAGTAAATGAGAACATTTCTCAAAAACGCCCGACATTTTCCCATAACCTGTGATATTAAAGTTGTACCCACAGACGCTCCTATGATATACTTACAGCATCCACATTATTCAACGCGCCTTCGGATTCTCCGAACGCGCCTGTTTGCCATAAGGAGGGCTGCCCAAATGAAACGTTCAAGAATCAATCAAGTGATCAAAGATATGGAACAGTTAATCAAAAAACATGGCTTTGAAATGCCGCCGTTCGCCGCATGGACGCCAGAAGAGTGGCAGAACGTGGGCCACGAATACGATGAAATCCGCGACAATAAACTGGGCTGGGACATTACGGATTTTGGCCTGGGTAAATTTGACGAAATCGGATTCTCCCTGTTTACCATCCGCAACGGAAACCAGAAAATGCCGGAGAAATACAAGAAGCCCTATGCGGAAAAGCTGCTCATGCTCTATGAGGGACAGACGGCGGCCATGCATTTTCACGTGAGCAAAATGGAAGACATCATCAACCGGGGCGGAAATGACGTATACATCACTGTATACAACGGAACGCCCGACGAGAAAATGCTGGATACGGACGTGACCATCCATTGCGACGGAAAAACCGAGACCGTTCCCGCCGGGACGAAAGTTCGCCTGAAACCTGGGCAGAGCATCACCATCACCCCTTATATGTACCACGATTTCATTGTTCCGGCCACCGGAGGCCCCGTCCTGCTAGGTGAAGTGTCCATGTGCAACGACGACGACAACGATAATTATTTCTCCAACAAGGAAATCGGCCGTTTCCCGGCCGTGGAGGAAGACGAGCCTTGCTACCGCCTGCTGTGCAACGAATACCCGGCGGCCAAATAAGAGAATGCCAAAAGCGGCAGGCGCGTTATTCGCCTGCCGTTTACTTTTCGCAATTTCCGCACCTGCTGCACCCGTTACAGACCATCTGCCGCCCGCAGGTTTCGCACTGCCGCCCAAAATACGGCACGTATCTTTGTTCTGGCAAAAGGGGATAGCCCCAGTCGTCATAAAGCACAAACTCCATGGGCTTTCCCTGGAAGCTTACGCCAGACTTATACGCCATCCGGCTTTGCACCCTTTTATCCGGCATCCGGTAGACTCTGCCGTCTTTCACAAACACGGTTCCCGTCTCAATAAAGCAAAACGTCACATTATAATCCAAGCATTCCTGTCGCAGGGATTTTACCCAGTCAAAATGACAGGGCCGTGCGCCGTCGTAATTTTCACCGCCGCATTTTACCCGCTCAATCTGCCCGTCTCCCAGATACTTTCTTATGCTGACCGGACCGATAAACGGCGCGCACATAATCCCTTTGTGTTTAAACGGCAGCTTTAGCAAAATCGGAATCCGCTCGTCTGCCCGACGCTGATTTTCGCAGGTGACGTTAAAAAACACGTTCTCCCATCCGTTTCCCCAGTCCACAGGCAGGCATTCCCGCACCCGTTGGGGACGCTTGGTCAGCAGGAAAAAGATTACGTCCTTGCGCAGCCGCATCATGTTCCACGCCTCGCCCCTCCACGCGTCGGCTTCCTCCAGAAAGAAATCCGAGGTCATGCATACGCGCACCGTCTCACCGCTTCGAATCTTATACCGTCCTTTGCGGTCCTTCTGAATGGGCTTCCGGAATCCCGTCTTCGTCTTATAGATCTTCGACCCGTCCTGGTCCCTGCATTTGTCCAAAAAATACATATAGCAGTGGTCACAGCCCTCACTGCATTTCACGCACCCATGCCATGGGTTCCATATGTCATGCATGGTAGCCTTCCTCTCTCCTTCTCAGCAATCCCACCGACAACGTCTCAGGTCCACATGGAATTCATCCCTAAAAGGGACTCCTTCCTGACTGAGCAGCTCTCCTTGCTCCCGCCATCCCAAAACCAGCCGCCCCGCGTGGTTGACCACCCTGTGGCAAGGATAATTTCCGTAAAATCCAGCCATGCCCAGAACCTTTCCCACCAGCCGCGCATTCTTCTCCCTGCCGATGAGACGCGCAATTTGCCCATAAGTGGCCACGCGCCCCTGGGGGATCTCCTCCACTGCTGAAAGAATTTCATAAATCAAATCGTCATCCAATATACGCCCCATTCTATCCACCTCTTTATTTAGTATAGCGCATTTCCACCCCAAAATCACGTTCTTTTGCAAAATCGTTCATCCCCTCTTGACAACCCATACCCCCATATGTATACTATACATATACCCATATAAGTATAGTGAGGAGGGGAGCTTATGAAAAAAACAATAGAAAAACTGGAGCGTTTCTTGGAACTGGGCGGCGCCCAAAAAGACATTGCGCTGCTGATTATCTCTGGCCTGGCTCTGCTTGTGAGCATCTTTGACTGGATTCCACTGCCCTTTGACGCAGCCTGGATTGCGATTCTGCTGTGCGGCGTCCCCATTCTTTTAGAAGCCGCCATGGGCCTGATTACTTCTTTCGACATCAAAGCGGATGTGCTGGTGTCTCTGGCGCTGATTGCCTCTGTTTGCATCGGGGAATATTTCGCCGCCGGAGAAGTGGCGTTCATCATGCAAATCGGAGCGCTGCTGGAAGACCTAACCGTGTCTAAGGCGCGGGCTGGCATTGAGAAACTGGTCCATCTGACGCCCCAGCAGGCAAGAATAATTACCGATGGCGGCGAAAAAAACATCCCGGCCAGTCAGGTGAAGGTAGGCGATATTCTCCGGGTGCTGCCCGGCGAGAGCATCCCTGTGGACGGCGTCATCCTTTCGGGCCAGACCTCCATCAACCAGGCGGTCATGACCGGAGAATCCCTGCCCGTGGACAAAACCGCAGGCGACCCGGTTTCCAGTGGCACGGTGAACCAGTTCGGCTCTTTTGACATGAAAGCCACTAAAGTAGGCGAAGACAGTTCCTTCCAGCGGATGGTCCGTCTGGTCCAATCCGCAGATGCAGGGAAAGCGAAAATTGTAGGTCTCGCCGACCGCTGGGCCACCTGGATTGTGGTCATCGCCCTGACCGCTTCCCTGCTTACCTGGCTGATCTCCGGACAGATTATCCGGGCCGTGACTATTTTGGTGGTATTTTGTCCATGCGCGCTGGTTCTGGCCACTCCCACCGCCATCATGGCCGCCATTGGAAACGCCACCAAACACGGTTTCCTCGTCCGTGAAGGCGACGCGCTGGAACGCCTGGCCCTGGCCACCAAAATCGCCTTCGACAAAACCGGAACCCTTACGTACGGAACCCCACAAGTGTCCGCCGTGAAGAGCTTTCATCCGGATTTCCCCGAAGACTTGGTCTACGCGCTGGCCGCTTCCGCCGAACAGCTCTCCGAGCATCCGCTGGGAAAGGCCATAGTGCATTGTTACAACGAGACATTTTCTGAAGAAATGGCGCCCGCTCAACAGTTTGAGATGATGCCAGGCCAGGGCGTAGCGGCCATGGTGGAAAACCAAAATATCCTTGCTGGAAATCAGAAACTGCTGGCTCAGCATCATATCACCCTGCCCGAAGAAATTCTCACCCAGGCCCAGCGCTATATCCAACAGGGCAGCGCCATCATTTACATCGCGGCAGACGGCGCTCCCATCGGTTTCCTCGCACTGTCAGACACTGTCCGCATGGAGAGCCGGGATGCCATTCGGAAATTAAAAGCGCTGCAGGTGGAGCCTGTCCTCTTAACCGGAGACCATGAAACCGCCGCCCAAAACATCGCAAGCCGTCTCTGCATCCAGGAAGTGCATGCAGACTGCCTGCCGGAAGATAAGCTGAAATGGATTGGCTCTTATCAAGATGGTTCCTCCATCTGCATGATCGGCGACGGAGTAAACGACGCTCCCGCGCTGAAAAAGGCAAACGTAGGAATCGCCATGGGCGGCATCGGAAGCGACATCGCCATTGAGGCTGCAGACATTGCACTGGTGGACGATGAGATAAAAGAACTACCCCACCTGTTCGCCCTGTCCCAAAGGATGATGACTGTCATAAAATGTAACCTTACCTTCTCGATGGGACTGAATTTCCTGGCAATTATCCTGGCGATTACAGGCATCTTAAACCCGATCGTGGGCGCGCTGGTGCACAACGCCGGATCTGTGCTTGTGATTGTAAATTCCGCGGCGCTGCTGAAATATGGCGCCACTCATGACAAAACGCCAAAATTAGAACCGCTGTGCACACTCCATGAATTTAATTAGAATTGCAAGCGTCCGCGTGCATAAAAACAGGGGATGGAAAGTTCAATCACTTCCATCCCCTTTATTTTACAATTCCACCACACGGGTGGCCGTCTTCTGCCGAAACCGCACGTCGTGATCCACCAGAATCATGGTAGGCTCATATGCCAACAACAGATCTTCCATCTGCATCCGTGAAAACACATCCACATAATTCATCGGCTCATCCCATATATACAGATGGGCAGGCGTCAAAATGCTTGCCGCCGTCAGAACCTTCTTCTTCTGACCCTCGGAAAAGTCCTCCATGTTCTTCGCAAACTGAACCCTCTCCAGACCCAACTGCCGCAGCAGCGCGCAGAAAAGCCCCTCATCCAGCCCTCTCTTTCGACAAAATTCCCGGATTCCTCCCTTTAGAAATCCAGTGTCCTGGTTGATATAAGAAATCGTCAGGCCAGAGCCAACTTGCAGCTCCCCCGCCAAGATACGAAGCCCTTCCTCCTGAAGGCGCCCACTGGCGGTCAGCAAGACTTTGAGAAACGTTGATTTACCACAGCCATTCTTCCCATGCAGGAACACCCTCTCCCCGCGCTTTAACTCAAAGGAAAAATCCCGCAACACATCCCCGTCGGCTCCCTCGTACCCAACGGACAGATCCTTACAATACAAGAGCCGCTCCTTTTGGTACGTAAGCGGATTTAATTTCAACTGAACCGGATTCTCGATATCTTCCAGCAGACCTTCCCTGGCCTCTATCTCCCGCTCCATCCGTTTCTCATAATGTTTGACCCTCTTTTGCATCTTCTTGGTCTTACCGCCGAAATATGCCCGTGTGGGGCGGTCATGCTCTTTCACCGGGTCAAAACCGATTTTTTGCTCCTCGCTTTTCTGCGCCCAGCGACCGCTTTGATCCACCGCACGCCTCAGAGAGGATATCTCTCGCAGATGTTTTTCATTTTCCATCTTAGCAAAATGATCCCGGCGTTCTTTGTTCTCCCACCAACTGAAGAAATTGCCGCTCTGCACTTCGATAGATTTCCTGTTCAGCGCGAGAACGTGGTCAATGCACGCGTCCAGCAAATCCCTGTCGTGGGACGCCAGAATAAAACCCTTCTTCCCATTCAGATACTGTTTTACACTCTCTCTGGCCTCCTGATCCAGGTGATTGGTGGGCTCATCGATCAGCAAGAAATCGTTTCCCCCGGAAAATAAAATGGCCAGAAATACTTTGGTCCGCTCTCCATGACTCAGCGTCCCAAAAGGACGGTAAAGCAGCTCCGCCCGAGCGTTTAATTTGGCAAGTTCACAGATGACCCGCCACTCTTCACAACCCGGCTTTAGCTGGCCCATGAATTCCCAGGCGCACATCTTCTCCCCGCCCTCTGGAACCGGATAGGGAAAATAATCAAAATCTACCGGAGCCAAGATTGTGCCCGAATAGTCGTATTTCCCCATTAAAAGATTCAAAAAAGTGGTCTTGCCTTTCCCATTCCTTCCGATAAATCCCAGCTTCCAGTCCGTATCGATGGAAAAAGAAACGTCTTCAAAAATATTATCAAAACTTCCCTCATAACAAAATGTGAGGCCCGCAGCGTGAATCTGCGCCATATGCATCCCTCCGATCTTACGCGCCGCCAAACAACGGACAACTCCGCATACTCTCCCCACATTTCCCGCCCAATTTTGGACATCAAAAAAGAGGGTTGCGATGAAAATAGAATCCGCCTTTGGCAACATGAAAAAAGGCATAGCCGAAAAATAAATTTCCCGCTCTACCACAGACAACCATTTCATGTTCAAAAAGCCGATTATATTCTCATCCTTTCACCCCTCTCGCTCAATCTGTTTTTTAGAATAGCACAGATTTATAAGAAATGCAAATGTTTTTCTCTATTTTGAATCTACGTCCGAATATCCATTCCTTTCATCATAGACGTGATGCTCTCATCTGCAAAAGAGCAGGAAGCCTCCTTTTTTTAGGCAAATGAAACGGAAGGAAATTCAAACGCATCCCAAAGATTTCAAATCCCGGCGATACGCCGCCAATTCCTCTTCCCCGAACGTATCCAGAGCATATTGCAGCTCTCCCAACGCCGTCTCCCTTTCCCTGGGCAGATACGCCGTGATTGGACAGACATTCGAAAGGGAATTGGCAAACAAATGAACCTGTATCTGTAAATTCTGAATAAAAACCTGCAGCTCCTCCAGGCGTTCCCGTTCCCCAGCGGGTGTAAACCGCCCTTCCTGCGCCATCTGATGCAGCTGCGTGCCTGGAAACAATGTGAGGGAATCCACCGAGATGAAATAAGGGCGAAGCTGACTAAAAAGCCTGGCGCTGTTCACCGCGTTTCGATATCCACCCCCTTTCCCCGCCAACCCGGTCATGTACACCAGATAATATTCCATCCCCGCCTCCTCCAGCTTCCGGCACTGCTCCAGAATATCCGCCGCCGTATAGCCTTTGCCCGCCAACGCCAGCGTTTCATCGTCCCCGCTCTCCGTCCCGATGCTCAAGCCATTGATTCCCATGGCCCGCAGCTTGCGAAGTTGCCACACTTCCTTCTTGCGGATATCCCGAATGCTGGCAAACATGGCGATGGTCTGGCATTTAATCAGGTCATCCCGCACCGTCAGCGCGCGAAGCTTCAGGTTTTCGTAGCTCATAGCAAAGGGGTTGGCTCCAGTTAGGAAAACGCGCCGGGCATAGGGTTGCGTCCTTTTTATTTCCGCCAAATCTTCCTGAAATTCACTCATGGGAGACATGCGAAAACGCTCCCCCTGGTAGAGATTACAGAAACGGCATTTTCCATAAGTGCAGCCGGAAGTAGCTTGTAATATGACGGAATGGGCTTCATAAGGAGGCCGCCAGGTTCTTCCAGTAAAATGCATAATCCACGCGCCTCCTTACAGATGATGGACACTCTCGCGATAACGCCGCAGTGCATCC
Source organism: uncultured Lachnospiraceae bacterium (assembly GCA_910588775.1). Lineage (GTDB taxonomy): Bacteria > Bacillota > Clostridia > Lachnospirales > Lachnospiraceae > MGBC164599. Next base: position 18,666 of record CAJURH010000002.1, on the reverse strand, counting down.
TCCCTGGTATTTTCCAGGATATCATCCAGATAAGCCAGCAGCTTTTCCCGGTCCTTTGGCAGCGCGCCCTGCATCTGAAATGCATTAGACGCTCCCAGCGCGGCAAAAACCGTGGGGATTTCCAGATTTTCCACCAAAGCGCGGACCTCCCGGTACTTCTCCGTCTCGCTCTCCTCCCGCCAGTTTCCCCGCTGAATTTCCTGATACAACCTGGAATCGGAGTAGATGGTCAGCATATTGGCGCCTATGGCAGTGGGATGAAGCTGGTTGCACAGGGCAGCGGTGGCTTTCGCGCCCGCCTCTCCCCGGCCCTCTCCAGAAATGCCCACAAGATAGAAAAAGCTGTAACGGATACCCGCCTCATCCAGCCGCCGACACTGTTTGAATATGTCCGCCGCCTCATATCCCTTATCCATAAACCGTAACGCTTCGTCGTCCGCCGTCTCCATACCTATGGTCAGCCCGTCGTACCCAGCCTCATAAAGAGCAGACAGCTCCTGGTCGGTTTTCCCGGCAACGTCCGTCACCCGGGCAAAACAGCCCACGGACTTCGCCTCTGGAAAATGCTGGTGAACCCTCTTGGCAATCTCCATCAATTTTCCATATGAGAGCACAAACGGGTTGGCTCCAGTCAGGAAAATCCGGGGCGCCTCACGGCCCATCCCGTCATGATATATTTCCTCGGCCTCCTGTAAATCCGCCTCAATATCCTCCAGCGGCGACATGCGAAACCCAAAGGGCAGATCCCCATAAAGCGTACAGAATTTGCACCGATGATGGGTGCAGCCCGCGGTTACTTCCAAAAGCAGCGAGGACGCCTCGTAAGGTGGCCTCCATATGGTTCCTGTGTAATGCATCGTCTATTCCTCCTCGATTTATTTTGCGGATGCCCGCCTTTCCCGATTAAAATACCGCTGTATTCTTATGGAATCAAGTACGGTCTTTTTTTGGAAATAGTATCTTTTTGGGTGGAATTGCGTATTTTCGGCCAGTTTCCGACTGAAAAAAATTTCTGGAACTCGTGCATGAAAACATAGGTTGTATCTGCCTGGTTTCTCGTTTATAATAAAAACAAGATAGATAAAGGCAGGTGATTACATTGGCCACAGAAAACCGTGAATACAAGGACAGCGTATTCGTCGACTTATTCTACCGGGATGAGACGGCGAAGAAAAACCTTTTAAGCCTGTACAATGCACTGCACGACACGAGCTTAAGCGATGAAAGTCTGATAAAAAAACTAAAAATAGAAAACATTCTGTACAAGAATTTCAACAATGACATATCCTGTGTGGTGGGAAACGAAGTGTTTGTTTTCGGCGAACACCAGAGCACAATAAACCCCAATATCCCTGTGCGATACGCCATGTACGCAGGCCGGGCTTATGAACAGGCGCTGGATAAACGGGACCGATACCGGACGCATTTGGTTAAAATACCAACGCCAGAGTTTTATGTATTCTACAATGGACAACAAGACTATCCTGCACAACAGGAACTCTCCTTGTCAGACGCATTTATGTCCAAACCTGGATGCAATTCCATGGAACTAAAAGTAACCGTCATCAACATCAACACAGACAAAGCCCATAAAATATTGGAAAAATGCAGCATATTGAGAGAATACAGCCTGTTCATTGGCGCAGTGCGAACCCACGCCGACGAACAAGACCCTATAAAAAAAGCAATCGAGGAATGTATCCGCAAAGGAATTTTGGCGGAATATCTGAAAAGAAAAGGCAGTGAGGTGAGAAATATGCTGGTAGCGGAATATAGCTATGAAGAAGATATAAAAGTAAAACAGGAAGAAGCAAAACAGGAAGGTCTGTCCCAGGGCCTGTCCCAAGGGTTATCCCAAGGGTTATCCCAAGGCATGGAACGAGAAAAGATAGATACTGTTCAGCGAATGTTGAAAATGAATATCCTCGACTTGGAGATAATCGCCCAAGCGGCAGGACTGACCATTGACGACGTGGTCAAGATAAAAGACAAAAATTCTGTTTAATACTGTAAAGGAGAAACCCCAAATGGCTGAAAACAAGTTCAGCGCCAAAGAAGCCCTGGCCCGCTGTGTTCCCATGAGTAAGCTACAGTCTGTCATCGGGGGAAAATGGAAAATCCTCATCCTGTGGTATGTGTCTTTTTACAAAGTCCAGCGATTCGGGGAACTATTACGCCGTTTGGACGGCATCACCCAGTCCACACTGAGCAAGCAGCTTCGGGAACTGGAGAGCGACGGATTTCTCCACCGGGAGATTTACAAGGAAGCGCCGCCCAAAGTGGAGTACTCTTTGACCCCATTGGGTGAAAGTTTCATCCCCGTCCTGCAGACCATGATGGCGTGGAGCGAAACGCATCTCTGCCCAGATTACCAGAATCCTTATGTAAGCAGAGAAACCTAACAAAACTGGCGCCGGAGAACTCTAGCGCCAGTTTTGCTCTTCAATTCACTAAATATTTTCGTAAGAGACCAGTTCCTCCATTGAAATACGCGTCTGTCCGTGACGCTCAGGGTCGACTATTTCTCCGGCGGCATAGCCCACAGCCAGGATGTTCACAGGCTCCAGGTTATCCGGAAGCGCAAACTCTTTTCGTATCACATCGGGTTTAAAATAGCAGATCCAGACAGAGCCAAGGCCCAATTCCGTGGCCTGCAGCATCATGTGATCCGTCAAGATGGAAGCGTCAATGTCCGCAGTCTGCTTTCCGTCAAAAGGCCGTACCCACGCTTTGTCATGGTCGACGCAAACGATAATGGCCAGAGGAGCGCCATAGAGATTGGCCCCTTTTCCTATCTTCTCCAACCCTTCCCAGCTCTGGACTGCTAACAGCCGAACCGGCTGAAGGTTGGCCGCCGTAGGCGCCACATGGGCCGCCTCCAATATCTGATTCAGCTTCTCTTTTTCCACCGGCCTGTCCTGATATTTGCGGACAGAATAACGTTTCTTAGAAAGTTCAAAAAAATTCATAGTAGTCATTCCTCCCTTTCTGTTATATACTGAACATATAAATGAACCGTTGCCTTTATTTTAACAGAATTCGCCCACTGCGCAAGAGTTTACTTTTCAGGTAGATACTTCCCAAAAGGATAGTCGAAAAAAGGAGTGAATGCAAGTACATGGAATACACCAAAGACCAATTTCATTGCCCCGTGGAAGCCACATTGTTTCTCATCGGCGGCAAATACAAACCTCTTATCCTCTGGTATTTAATCGAAAAACCTCTTCACTACATGGAACTGCAACGCATGATTCCCCAAGCAACTCCTAAGATGCTCTCTCAGCAGTTACATGCTCTGGAAGAATGCGGGTTACTGCACCGAGAAGTCCTTCCGGCGAAACCACCCCGAACTTTATATTCTCTCACCCCTTTTGGTCGCAGCATCATTCCCGTATTAGACGCCATGTGCAACTGGGGAGCGGATTTTATGGAACAAATCAATATACAGCCGTTTTGCCGCTCCAAAAAATCAGAGAAAAAATCGTGAAAATCAAAGGGAATTAAATCCGGGAAAAAACATCTGTACAGCTCTTTTCCCGGATCTTTTTATGCCTTTCATGGATGTCTTAAATACTCTTGATACGCTTTCCCCCATTCACACAATTCCCCCAAAATCGGCTTCAAGGTATCTTCGATTACACTCAACGAATACTCCACCCGAAGCGGAACTTCCCGGGTAAATCTTCCGCCTGACAATCCCTTGCTCTTCCAATTCTCTGAGCTGCTGAGTCAAAGTCTTCGTAGTAATTTTCCCCAATGGCCTTTGCAGTTCGTTGAACCTTTTCCTTTAATAAAGTTATCCCTTCCTGTCTAACCTGCGTCACCCCATCCTCACATCCCGTTGTTTTTCACTTTTTACTGAAATAAATCTGCTATTCTTATGCACAAATTTTTGTAAATATAGATTGCAATCTTATTCTCAAGATCGTATACATTTACAATCCAGTATCCCTACACGCCACTGCGCCCCGAGCGTTCAACTTATCCTTGTTGCATATAACTGAATTATCCGGCTCAGCATAAGTTTGTCGTCTTTGTTCAGAAAAACAGCGAACGGCGCAGGGTAAACCTCGCATTCTCCACCTTTTGACTTAATATAACGCCCAATCCACTGGGTCAGTTCCGAAACCAACTTTTATATGTACCCCTACGGGCATCCATCCATTAACTCCACTCTTTTGCCTTCCGGCAGGGCATAGCTGGCCTCTATAATGTAAACCCATTCTCACTGTAAAGCCATGACCATTCCTTGTTAATCCTGAAATTATTTTAAGACAGCGCTTTTGTCAGCTTTTCCGATAAAACATAAATACATCTGTAGATAGCGCTATTTCCATTACTAAAAACCGCGTATTTTCATTCGGCCATTTTGAAAGTATTCAGGCAAAAAATATATTTCATTTTCATAGTCCGGACGGGACTAATTTGTCCACAAAAAACGCCACATATTGTAAAGCATAATGAGAAAACGTATAATAATAAAGAAATTTAGGAAAATGCCATGATGGGCAACCAGGAATGAAGTTCTGAATTTATGGTTCCTACATTTTGCAAATTCCAATTTCTATATTTAAGTAATTGTGAAACTGTTTTCGCATGCCACAAGCCTGGTCAAAATAAACAAAACGGATCTTAAAACCGTTTTTAATTGGCTTCTTATGAAACAGACCTTTTGCAATTATCTAATTTTTAATACTGTACGAAAGGAGGAGCCTATAAAAAATCCATATCAAGAAACTTCTTAAACACAAAAAACACTTAGGAGGTAAATCCATTATGAAAAAAATCAGCAGCATTTTAATGACCTTATGTTTGGTAATCGCACTTACTCTAGCGGCCACGCCCACCCATGTATCCGCAAACGCACTGATCATTCCCTATGCCAAAAACACCGGCTATGGGCTGACGGCACAGCAGCTGCAGATAAAAGGCGGGTTTAAAATCCATATGTCCCTCCCGAAAAGCAAACTGGCGGGTGGGAAAATTGCCAAAGTCACTTCCAGCAATAAGAAAGTAGCGGCACAGATTAAGATTGCGCACACCTCCACATTTACCTTTATTGTTAAGAAATATGGAAAGACAACTTTTACAATCACAGTAAAGACAGGGAAGAAAAAGACAAAAAATTACAAATGCAACTTTACGTCAGCGAAATATAACTGCCCCGTTTCCAGCATCAAGCTTGGAACAAGCGGCAACCTGGCCTCGAAATTCAAAAGCAGCTTTATATTCGGCTATGAGCGTCCAGCCACAGCCGCTACGGCAAAAGTTTGATAGAAATATTTTTGAGAGCGCCACATTCCCAAACACAAACGCAGCAGTAAGTACGTCGGTTTTGGGAAATAGCGCTATCAGAAAATTTTCAAAAACTTAAGAATTTTGCGCTGCAATAGTGCATATACTACAAATGCATTTAAACGTAAAGGGATCTGATAAAAAAGCAGTAGAACCCTACATTGCCCCACCGCTCTTTTTCCCAAATCATTTTCAAACCCGTTTCAGTAACTGCCTCAAATCCTCCGGCGTAAATATATAATGACTGCTGCAAAAATGACAGTTCAGTTCCACATCCTTACCCTCCTGGATCATCTCCTCCAGCTCTTTTTTCCCAATGCTAATCAGAGCCTTTTCCACCCGCTCCCGGTCACAGTTGCAGAAAAACCTGCAGGAGGACGACTTGAGAATTTCCACTTGAAAACCTTCCAAAACCGTTTCCAGCATTCCCGTCGGAGTTAGGCCCGACTCCAACATATCTGTCACTGATTTCAAGCCGCCGATGTTTTTTTCCAAACGCTCAATAACCTCTTCCTGGGTGTCAGGCATCAACTGAATGATAAACCCTCCCGACTGACGCACCGTATTGTCTTTGTTCATCAGCACACCCAGCCCCACCGAAGAGGGAACCTGTTCGCTGGACGCAAAATAATAGGTGAGATCTTCCGCAATTTCCCCGGTCTGAATCTCGGTCTGTCCCAGATAGGGTTCTTTAAGCCCCATGTCCTTAATCACCCGCAGGATTCCATCCCCCACGGCCCCTGCCACATCCAGCTTGCCCTTTTCGTTGGCGGCAATGCACACCGCAGGATTTCCCACATAGCCTTTCACATTCCCATGGGAATCCGCCGTCACCGTAATCCCCTGTAGAGGGCCCTGGGACTGAATCTGCAAGGTTAACAGGTCTTTTTCCCCTTTCATCATAGCTCCCATCATGGCCCCGGCGGTCAACATCCGCCCCAGAGCCGCCGTGGCCACCGGGCTGGTGTTGTGCGCCCGCCGCGCCGCTTCCGTCAAATCCTTAGTCGCTGCGGCGAACGCGCGTATCTGGCCGCCCGCCGTCGTGCCCCTCACCACATAATCCTGTTCTGTCATCCTATCTACCACCCATCCTTTCTACAACTGCGAAATTTTCTGTCTGTAAATCTTTCTGAATAGGATAGTGGTCAACGCCACAGAAGCTACTTCCGCAATGGGGTATGACCACCACACATAATCTAGCCCGAAGGTCACAGCCAGTATGTAGGCGGAAGGTAAAAGCACAAAAAGCTGCCTGGCCAGCGACACCCACAGGCTATAAATCCCATTACCCAAAGCCTGGAACACCGATCCAATGACAATGCAGTATCCTGCAAACAGAAAGCTCGGACAAATGATCCGAAGCGCCGGAATACCAATGGCCAACATGTCCTCCGACGCGTTAAACATACTCAGCAGCAGCCCAGGAATCGTCATAAAGACTATCAGACCAATCACCATGAGACAAACCGCCGCAATCACGCTCAACCGTATGGTATCCACAATCCGTTTCTTTTTACGGGCGCCGTAATTGTACGCAATAATAGGAACCATCCCGTTATTCAGGCCGAACACTGGCATGAAAATAAAACTATTCAGTTTAAAGTATACGCCGAAAACGGCTGTGGCTGTAGGCGTAAACATCAATAAAATTTTGTTGAATCCGAAAGTCATCACCGAACCGATGGCCTGCACAACCGTGGTGGGAATCCCCACCGCCAGAATTTTCCCCAGAATCTTCTTATCCGGCCTAAACCGTTTCATACTGATGTTCACATCCGGATTCCATTTAATGTTCATAAACACGGCCAAGCCCATGGCCACAAGCTGCCCAAAGATGGTGGCAAGAGCCGCTCCTGCCACGCCCATTTTGGGAAAGCCCAGCAGACCAAATATCAAAATCGGGTCCATAATCAAATTGATAATCGCCCCCACGCTCTGGGTAATCATAGTCAGAAAAGTCCGCCCCGTGGACTGCAAAAGCCGCTCCATCATCAACTGCATATAAACCCCGATGCAGCACACGGAGATAATCCGCATGTAAGTCGTTCCATATTCACGAATCTGCACATCCGAAGTCTGTACACGCAAAAATAAATCCGACAGACTTGCCGATACAATGGCAAACATAACATAACAGATCAAAGACAGGAAAATCCCATTGCGGGCCGCCGCATTTGCCCCATCAAAATCCTTCTCCCCCAGGTTCCGCGAAAGCAAGGCGTTGACCCCCACGCAGAGGCCAACCGCTATGGCAATCATCAGGTTCTGCACCGGAAACACCAGCGACACAGCTGTCAATGCATTTTCATTAATTTGCGCCACAAATACACTGTCCACCACATTGTACAAAGCCTGTATCATCATGGACAGCATCATGGGCAAAGACATGCCCATCAGAAGCTTGGGAATCGGCATAATCCCCATTTTATTTTCTTGTTGTATCGTCTCTTCCATTTCTCACCCTCCTTATCTCTCCAAATTGTGTGAAAAAATCGGATGTCCCGCCCCTGGCTGACATCCGATACCCCCATTTCCATGTATTACTATTGTAAGGGATGGTTCCAATCCTGTCAATCCCTGATTTTGCCTGATTCCCTGGCAATCACATAAATCCTCTCACTGTTCGGCTCAGGCGGACGGCGGGCGCCTGCATCGTAAACCGCCAAGAATTCAAGTCCCGCCCTTTTTAGCAAATCTTTCACCTCTTCCAAGGCATACGCCCTCTGGAAGTGCACTTCCTCCTGTTTGCGATAACGCCCGTCCTCTTCTCTCAAAAAAAGAGCCAGTTGATAGACATTGAGCCTCTCCCTTGAGTCGTACGCATTTTCCCAAATAAAACTGGCTTCCTCCCGGTCCTCGGCAACGGTGCAATCACCCAAGATTTTTTCGTATTTGTATACAGTGTTTAAATCAAAGATAAATATACCGCCCGGGTCCAGATAATTATTAACCAGACGAAACACTTGGAGTAAATCCTCCGGCTCTGTAATGTAATTCAGCGAGTCACAGACGCAGACTGCCGCCCGCACCGTGCCATACAACTCAAATTCCCGCATGTCCTGAAGCAGATACAAAATATCCTGCCCGCTGTCCTCCCTCTTCTCTACAGCCACCTGCAGCATCTCAGAAGAAGCGTCCACCCCGATCATGTCGTAGCCCTTCCTTGCCAGCAACTGGGTGATGTTGCCTGTTCCACAGCCCAGCTCCAGGACCAGCCCATCTTTAATCCCCCATTCTTGCAAAATTCCGCATATATACGCCGCCCATTCCTCATAAGGAATATTATCCATAAACATATCGTAAACAGCTGCAAAACTTTCGTACGCGCAGGAACCTTCACTCTGATTCATCTTTCCTTACCTCATCCGTCCTGTTTTTTTCAGTATAACCGCTTTGTCACAATCCCGCAATCCTCCCGCTTAAAAAAAATAAAAAATTTCCAAAAAAGCTCTTGACTTTTTACATATTGTGGAGTAGAATACTTTTTGTCGCTAAGGAAAATACTTCTTGCGGGTGTAGTTCAGTGGTAGAACACTAGCCTTCCAAGCTAGATATGTGGGTTCGATTCCCATCACCCGCTTGTGCGTGAATGGCTCAGTTGGTAGAGTACAACCTTGCCAAGGTTGGGGTCGCGGGTTCGAGTCCCGTTTCACGCTTTTCTCTTTCAAGTCCTCATATATTTGTGGGGACTTGCTTATTTTTTTCTGGAAGCCTTTTTCTACTGGCTGTGTTCTCTTGTTTCAATCTGCATCCCCTTTATCCTGTGTGCCTTTTTCACTACAGATTCATAACACTGTGGAGGTTTTTTATGGAATTTTATAAAGATCAATTAGTCAATGTCACCATTGAAGATATGGGAAAAGACGGGACAGGCGTCGGCAAAGTGGACGGTTATGCCCTTTTTATCAAGGATGCCGTCATTGGCGACGTTGTGCGGGCGAAGATTATGAAAACAAAGGCCAGTTACGGCTATGCGCGACTGACTGAAATACTGAAGCCTTCCCCACACCGCACAGAGCCCGTGTGCCCATTCGCGCGGCAATGCGGCGGGTGCCAGCTCCAGACCCTGGCCTATCCACAGCAGCTATCCTTCAAGGAGAATGCCGTCCGCCAAAACCTGGGACACATCGGCGGCCTGCCCAAAGCTATCCTAGACTCCATCATGGAACCCATCATCGGCATGGAAAATCCATTTCGCTACCGCAACAAAGCCCAGTTTCCAGTAGGCCGTGACAAAGACGGACAAATTATTACAGGCTTCTATGCTGGACGCACCCACAAAATCATTCCCAACCGGGAATGTTATCTGGGCATCCCCCAGAACAGCGCCATCCTGGACACGGTTATCAATCATATGGAAAAACACCACATTGCCCCCTACGACGAAACCAGCGGCAAAGGACTCGTCCGCCATGTGTTGACCCGCTGCGGTTTCCAGACTGGGGAAATTATGGTATGTCTGGTCATCAATGGTAAGAACCTTCCCCATGCCGAAAAACTGGCCCACCAACTGGAAACGATTCCAGGTATGACTAGCATTTTGTTAAACATAAACAAACAACGAAACAACGTCATATTGGGCGAAACAAACACCCTGGTCTGGGGAAAACCGTATATCACCGACTGCATCAAAGATCTGCAGTTTTGCATTTCCCCCCAGTCCTTTTTCCAGGTAAATCCCAGACAAACGGAAAAGATGTACGAAAAAGCGCTGGAATACGCCGCTTTAACCGGTGAAGAAACCGTCTGGGACCTGTACTGCGGCATCGGCAGCATCTCCCTGTTCCTGGCCAGACACGCCAAAAAAGTCTACGGCGTGGAGATCGTCCCCGTGGCCGTCCAAAACGCCAGAGCAAATGCCCGCCTAAACTGTCTGGACAACATAGAATTCTTCACAGGAAAAGCCGAAGAAATCTTGCCCGCCAAATACCAGGATGGACAGATGCATGCCGACGTAATCGTCGTAGATCCTCCGCGCAAAGGATGCGACACTGCCCTGCTGGACACTATCCTTCAGGCAAAACCGCGACGCGTGGTGTATGTAAGCTGTGACAGCGCAACCTTGGCCCGCGATGTAAAATACCTGCGACAGGGAGGATATGAATTGAAAAGCGTCTGCCCCATTGACAACTTTCCAATGACCTGCCACACAGAAGCAATCTGTCTCTTAAGCATCTAGACTTCACCTCACCGAAAAGAGAGGCGCCGGAATCTGACTCCAGCGCCGCTCTTTTCGCAGACATCAACTCTCACTATCCATTACATCCAATCCAAAAATAATCTCCGGAGGTATGAATGATAAAGAAAATCCTGTCTGGCGCAATCGCCACCCTCCTGTTTTTTTGCACAATGCCCACTGTAAACATATGCGTCGTCAACGGCGAAAATCCCATTCTCCCCGTAATCCCCCGAAAAAATATGTACGGACACGCATACTCTTTAAAAGGCGTCACCCTGGGTGGAGCTGGCATCTACGCAAATCCCAAAAACGACCGGGCCAGAAATTATGTGATCGCCGCCCTAAACTCCGCTGGCATAAACAATGCCATGACAGACTACGAAAAGATTCTGGCAGTCAATAATTATCTGTGCCAAAAACTAGACTACGCCCACTACGCCACAGAGGAAAACTTCTCTTATAAAAAAGACTGGCTTCCCTTTACCGATTACTGCTTGCTGGCCAATTCCGCCCTATGCGCCGGATATGCAGACGCATTTCAATCCATGTGCTGCGCCCTGGGAATCGAATGCTGGTATGTAACTGGCTATGTCAACCGGAACAACCGCAAAGACAGCATTTACCACGCCTGGAACCGCGTTTTACTAGAACAGACGAAATATTACATAGACGTCTGCTGGAACGACGCATCGGACAACGCCTACTTTCTGGCAAAAACCGGATGGGAAGATCACAAAATAGATGCGGAACACGAAACCTACAAAATCAGCGGACAGACCTTTCCCATGCCCGCTTTCATAAACGCGTCCACTTAAACGCCCGCGTCCTCAAAGCTGGAAAATTTTTTCCAAACAATGATTGGCTGCATTGTTTCCAATCCTTCTGGCCATATCCGAAATGCCATAGCTTAAATATTCCAACATTTTTTCATCCTGTTCAAAAGAATGTTCCACCATGCTTTTTAAAATCTCTGTAAAATACGCCTCCAATTTCTCCTGGGATTTCTGAGACAAAACGCGCTCCAAAAATTGATATTCCTCCTGGTCAAATCCCATAGAAGTAAACGGTTTTCTTAAGATAGCATGCGCCATTGCGTTAGGCAATAAAATGCCGCAAATATTCTCCAGCAAGACCGTGTATTCGGGATCATAAGCCCGAAGGACTTCCCTCACATAATCCGAATCAAATCCCCGCAAAAATCGCTGCTCTATGTCGACGCATGTCACGTACTCCAAAACCGCATCAATGCCAGACAAATTTTGCAGGCCCTTCAAAACCGGATAATCCAGTGTCAAAATCGTTTCCTGGGGCGCGTATTTCACATCGTATTTTAACAAGAACGCGGGTATCCCTTTAAACCAGACATCTTTTAAACACTCCAGACCATAATCTTGAAAATCAAAAACTCTCTCATTGTAAAGTCTCTGCAATCTCTTAACTTTCTCAATAACCATTTGCAGACCAGCCTCATACGCCGCCCTGGCCGAAATAGGACCGACGGACAACTCATAGCTATCCAAATCCTGTTGTTCACGGATACAGTACAACGCCGCCTCCATCAACGCTTCCGCCGTTTCATAGGTAATGGATGAATGCTCAAACCCCGTGTACGCCGCCGCTAAATCTGTCACTATGGGAATCAAATCCTCCGGCTGATATTCCCTATATTCCATACACCGCTACCTCCAGCATAATTCCGTGAGAACTTCCTGATACAGTTCCCTGTCCCAACGCTTTACAATGTCAAATTTCTCAAATTCCCCCTGACCCTCAGACGCCATGTAACCGGAATATCCTGCACGGATGGCTTGAGCGAAAATGTCCAGGCAAGTCCCTTCCAGATATTCCAGATCTCCATAACACACCCTTTCGAATTGTTCCGCCATAAATTCCAGAAGTTCATCGTCTGTGATTTCATCCAACATTTCATTTTTATACAGATAGAAAATCTCCTGGAGCCGCATTAAAGTATCGCAATAATTTTCCTGCGTGATATATGCAGAATCACAGAACGCATAGATGATTTTCGGCAGTATTCCCTGCCCGAATTCAATCCTGCGCTCACTTTTTAAAACATACACCCGCTCTTCTGCCAAAAGCTCCGCCTCCTCCGCACTCAGAACAAGCCCATACTTCTCTGTATACACATTGGCAGACAAAACCTGTTTCACCTGCGTTTGCTTCGACATCAAATCCAACCAGCTTTTTTGTCCCAAACTTGCACCTCCCCAAAACGCCATTCTCCAACCGTAACAGAAATTCATTATAGGTCCAATGGGGAGACTTTACCAGACTTGAAAATTCCCCTTTTTTATGGTATAATCCAGTTAGAAAATATAAATAGACCCTGTATTTCTTATCCGCTGTACATCACAGCGCACCCCTCCCACAAAGCAAAAAGGATGGTACATAACAATGAACCTGCTATTAATTGAAGACGATGCAGAAATCAGTCAAATGTTAAAAGATTTTCTCACTACGGAAGGCTATTGCGTAACCTGTGCCGCCGATGGCATCGAAGCCTGCCAGAAATTCCAGGACGACGCCTATAGTCTGGTCCTGCTGGACTTGATGCTCCCAAAACGAAGCGGCATGGAAGTCCTGCGGCATATCCGCGCCTCCAGCGCAGTGCCGATTATCATTCTCTCCGCCAAAGACACTGATTCCGATAAGACATTGGGACTGGGCCTTGGAGCGGACGACTATATCACCAAACCATTCTCCGTAACCGAAACACTGGCCCGCATCAAGGCCAATATCCGCCGAAGCGTCCAATATTCCAGTCTCGCGCCGCCTCCAAAACAGACTTTGCGCGTCGGCGATTTAGTCATGGATTTGGAAAAATACACTGTTAAAAAAGGCGACCAAGACGTTCACTTAACGGCCAAAGAATTTAGCATTTTAAAATTATTTCTTGAAAATCCAAAAAAAGTATATACAAAGGAACAAATCTATTCTCTCATATGGAACGATGCCTATATAGGCGACGAAAATGCCGTCCATGTACATATCAGCCGCCTGCGAAACAAAATCGAAGATGACCCCAAAAAGCCTGCGTACATCCTGACTGTTTGGGGCATTGGCTATAAACTGGGGGACAAACTATGAGCGGCGGGGCAGTGATTTTCTTCCTATCTATGAGTGTCTTACTGCTGCTGTGCATCACGCTATATCAGCAATTCGCTTTCCGAACCGGAACTCAGACAAAATTAAAAGAAATCGGTCAGAAATTAGAAGAAATTCTGGACACAGACAGTGACGAAAAAGTAATGGTTTTCACCAATGATAAAATTCTGATGAATCTGGCCGCGCAGATAAACCGAATGCTGGAAGACCGCCAGAAAATCAAAGTAGACTTCCGGCGTTCGCAGCTTTCTTCCAAAAAAATGCTCTCCAACATCTCCCACGATATCAAAACACCTATGACTGTAATCTTGGGATACCTGGAGATCATCCGCTTAAGCGAAACCATCGAAAAGGAAACGCTATACAAAGTAGAAGAAAAAACGAAGCAGGTCATGGCTCTAATCGATCAGTTTTTCACCCTGGCAAAACTGGAAGCCAAAGACACAGAGCTGGACATCACCAAACGAGACATCTGCCAAATATGCCGGGAAAATATCCTGGACTTTTACGAACTGCTGACGAAACAAGACTTTGAAGTGAATATTGACATACCAGAGGAACCCATCTACGTTTATGGAAATGAAGAAGCCCTGCAGCGCATTCTGTTTAACCTGATCTCCAACGCCATACGTTATGGAGCCCAGGGAAAATACATTGGTCTCACCGTCCGCTCTCATGACAGTCATGCCCTGGTGGATATCATCGACCACGGCAAAGGCATTGAAAAAGCGTTTGCGCAGACTGTTTTTGACCGCCTCTTCACTATGGAAGATTCCCGAAACAAAGAAGTCCAGGGCAACGGGCTGGGCCTTACCATCGCCCAGAACTTGGCCCGCCAGCTTGGCGGTGATATCACCCTGGAAAGCGAACCACACCAAAAAACCGTTTTCACCGTGACCTTGCGAAAATTTACCTATTAAAATTCATGCGCCGAAAGAAATTCTTAAGAATCTGTCAAGGGTTTTGAAAATTCATACCGCTAAAATAAATACCAGAAACCACATTTTGAAAGGAGAAAATGATTATGTCATACATTTTACAGACACAGCATCTTACCAAAACCATTGACGGAAAAAATCTGGTAACCGAAGTGAACATGCATGTTCGCAAGAATGAAATCTACGGTTTCCTGGGACCCAACGGCGCAGGAAAAACCACGGTAATGAAAATGGTCACAAACCTCTGGAAACCCACCAGCGGGATCATCCAGCTATTCGGCGAAACACTTACGCCATCCTCTTACAATTTTCTGAAACGGATGGGCAGCATTATTGAGTTTCCTATGTTTTACGAACACTTAAGTGGATATGAAAACCTGGCCCTCCACTGCCAATACATGGGCTACCACCATCCCAACTGCATCGAAAACACGCTGGAAACGCTGGACTTAGCTGCCTCCGCCCATAAACCCGTACAGAGTTATTCCCTGGGCATGAAACAGCGTCTGGGAATCGCCCGGGCCATCTTAAGCAAACCGGAGCTTCTAATCCTGGACGAACCCACCAATGGCCTTGACCCAGCCGGAATGAAGCAGATTCGCAACCTGCTGAAAACCCTTTGCACGGAATACGGCATCACTATTCTGGTATCCAGCCATATCCTGGCGGAAATCGAAAATATCGCGGACACAATCGGAATTATCCACCATGGAACGCTGTTAAAAGAGCTGTCCATGAAAGAAATTTCCGACAAAAGCCGGGCCTATGTGGAACTGAGTGTATCCGACGCCAAAATAGCTTCTTACATTTTGTCCGAAAAAGCCGGGCTTGCCAATTTCCGGATTCTGGATGAACAAAACATCCGGATTTATGACCCAGCCGCCACCACCCAGGAACTTTCAAAAATCCTGATGGAAAACAAAATAGAAATCTTGACAATCGGAAACCACAATGAATCTCTGGAAGACTATTTCCTGAAATTGACCTCAGACGAAAGGAGACAGCCATGTTAAAACTCATCCAACTAGAATGGAAAAAGAACCATATCGGCAAATACGTCCGCAACGCGGTTATCCTGGCCACAGCTTTATGCCTCTTTATTTTCGCTCTGGCTTTTCTGGGAATTGCCAACGACCCAGACACAGGCATGCCGGACGCGGCGCCTGGCAACAATACAATCTCCGCGCCCATTGAACTGTTTTCCAGCATGTCTTTTCTGGTTTTTACCGGCGTTATGCTGGCGGCGTTCATTGTCAGTTCCTACAAGAACAAAACCATGGCGCTCATGTTTTCCTACCCCATTAAGCGGCAAAAAATCCTGGCGTCTCAAATGCTGGCTGTATGGATTTTCAATTTTACCGCACTGGTTTTGACAAAACTGCTGCTTTATGCCTGCGTTCTCGCGGGAGCGCAATTTATGAAATCCGCATTTCCGTTGGACTTTAGCATGGCAAGCCCCACATTTTATATTCAACTAGTCCTGAAATCCGTGGTAACAGTGACCTTAAGTTTCCTCTCGCTGTTCATCGGCATGGCGGCCAAATCCTCCAAAGCCACCATTGTCTCCTCGTTCCTGCTGATTTTCCTAACGCAAGCTAGCATTGGAGACTATACGCTGGCTGACAACGCAGTGTTTCCACTAATCCTTACACTGGCGTCCCTGGCATTTGCCATCTTATCCGTGGCAAACGCCGAGACAAAAGACCTAATGTAAATAGGAGGCGTTTATGAGAATCCAAATTCTGCTACCCCTACTGCTTTTATTTCTCCTGGGCGGGTGCGGCCAAAAAGAAAAAACTCAACAAAATAAAAACTACAACGCACACGAGATTTCCAGCATCCATATCCAAAATGACTCCTGGCAGCTTGCCCTGCTGGCGTCTCCGGACGAAGACGTCCACATATCCGCCCAGAGTCCGGATGACGAAACAACCATTAAACAAACTGACGGCATACTCACAATCATCCAGACCGACGGCCCCAAAAACACTTTGGAACAGTTTTCTTTCAGCAAAAAAGGAAAACTCTCTCTGTCCCTGCCCGCCGACATGCATTGTCCCATTTCCGTGGAAAACAATTCTGGAGACATGGAAATCTGCAATATCGCCTGCTCGGACTTCTTGCTGGACAATTCATCTGGCTACGGGAAATTTACGAATTTAACCATGGATACCGCCAAGATAAACACTGCTTCTGGAGATATCTGTATTGCAGACAGCCAGATTACGGACATACAAATGCATTCATCCTCCGGCTATTTGTTTCTTGATAATCCTTCCGTCACTAACATTGAACTTCACGCAAAATCTGGTGAAGCTGAGATTTCCCAGGTGGAAGGAAACATAAACTTGGGCATTTCCACGCAATCCGGCGATATAACCGTTTCCTACCAATCGCCCCCAGACAACCTAAATTTTCAAATCGCCTCTAACTCTAAAGATATCTCGGCAAAACTCCAAGGCGCCGTCTATGAGACGGACGCACCAGATTGCAAACAGGGAACCATCGGCACGGGCGAGAGCCATCTGAACATTCAAAGCGACAGCGGAACAGTGGTTATCCGGTAATTTCCGCTAAATTCTTTTTCAGCTCCACCATTTTATCACGCAGCTCCGCGGCCATTTCGAAATTCAGGTCCGCAGCGGCTGCTCTCATCTGCTTCTCGATCTTCCCAATCAGCTTTTCCAGCTCTTTTTTGCTCATGGATTCCGGATCCTTTTGTAAAGTATTTTCCGTCTCCGCCACCGACTTGGATATGCTGATTAGATCCCGGACTGCCTTCTGAATGGTTTTGGGCGTAATCCCATGCTCCTTATTATACGTTTCCTGCAACGCCCGCCGCCTATGTGTCTCATCGATGGCCACGCGCATGGAATCGGTAATGGTATCCGCATACATAATCACATGTCCTTGTGCATTACGGGCCGCCCGGCCAATGGTCTGAATCAGCGACGTTTCTGAACGCAGGAACCCTTCCTTATCCGCATCCAGAATAGCTACCAGCGTAATCTCTGGTATATCCAAGCCCTCTCGAAGCAGATTGATGCCCACCAGCACATCAAACACGTTCAGACGCATGTCCCGAATAATCTCCGTGCGCTCCAGCGTATCAATGTCCGAATGGAGATATTTCACCCGTATTCCCACGTCCTTCATATAATCTGTCAAATCCTCCGCCATCCGCTTGGTCAGGGTGGTAATCAAAATCTTGTTGCCCTTTTCAACTTCCTTGTTCACTTCCCCAATTAGGTCATCAATCTGACCCTCCACTGGACGCACCTCTACTTGCGGGTCCAAAAGTCCTGTCGGTCGTATAATCTGCTCCGCCCGCAGCATCTCATGCTCTTCTTCGTACTCCCCAGGCGTGGCCGATACGAATAAGAGCTGATCGATTTTCCCCTCAAATTCATCAAAATTTAGTGGACGGTTATCCTTGGCCGACGGCAGCCGAAAACCATAATCCACCAGCGTCTGCTTACGGGACTGGTCTCCCGCGAACATTCCACGCACCTGAGGAACCGTCTTATGGGACTCATCTATGATAAGAAGAAATTCGTCCCCAAAATAGTCAATCAACGTGTACGGCGGCTGTCCTGGCGCAAGGCCCGATAAATGTCTGGAATAATTCTCTATTCCAGAACAAAAACCAGTTTCTTTCATCATCTCCACATCGAAATTGGTCCGCTCCGCAATCCGCTGCGCCTCGATCAACTTGTCTTCACCCTTAAAATATTCCACCTGAAGTTTCAATTCCTGCTCTATTTCACCCGCCGCCCGCAAAATTTGCTCCATCGGCACCACATAATGGGACGCGGGAAAAACGGCAATGTGATTCAGGCTCTTTTTCAATTCTCCTGTTAGAATATCCACTTCCGTAATCCGGTCTATTTCATCCCCGAAGAACTCCACCCGCAATGCCGACTCCGAATAATCCGCCGGGAATATTTCCACCACGTCCCCCCGCACCCGAAAAGTCCCCCGGTGAAAATCCATCTCATTGCGGTCATATTGAATATCAATCAACTGACGCACCACCTCATCCCGATCCACTTGCATGCCGGGCCGAAGGGAAATGCCGAGCAATGGCGGTCAATGTTTCCTTTGGCTTGCCGATGTGTGAATGGCGGT
>CAJURH010000001.1 GCA_910588775.1 uncultured Lachnospiraceae bacterium | reverse complement strand
TGTTTATCCATGTTCCCGTATGCTTAGAAGTAAAGCATCCCACAGACGCACTCTTCATAACACTCCTCCAAATCATAGTTTTCCAATGCTGTTTATCCATGTTCCCGTATGCTTAGAAGTAAAGCATCCCACAGACGCACTCTTATAGATAATTGTAGATAAAAAGACCGAGAACGTCCAACATAAAACAGGGACTCTCGGTCTTCTCTTCAGCGTGAAACGGGACTCGAACCCGCGACCCCAACCTTGGCAAGGTTGTACTCTACCAACTGAGCCATTCACGCATATTCTCTATTGTCTTGCTCTCGCTTTCGACATTATTACTATACTACATGTTTCCCCATATGTCAACAACTTTTTTGAGTAATATGATCGCAAAATTTCTCTTAGATATTATTTCACCATTTCCTCGCAATCCAGTTATCATTAGGAAGTTCCATCCGTACGCAATCATCGTTCTGAAATCTTCTCCATCCAGCCCCAAGATTTGCTCTCACCGGGCGCAATCCGAAGTAAATATACAGCAAATCATAAAAAAAGATTGATTTTATATGGATTTACATTTATACTTGATATATTAGAAACCATATGCTATGCCCCGATTTAATAATCTGGGCTGCATATACTGGAATGTGCATGAAAAATCATTCATACGCTTTCGTACGCCCGGCAGGAACCCTTCCTGTCTTGGCCACAAAATTTTCAAAAAAATATATAATATAATTATATCAAATACACATCGGAGTATGCCTATGAAAAAGAATAGCAAAAAAAGAATCTTAATCATTGATGACAGTCAATTACAGACCAAAGCTTTAAAAGCCATTCTGGAAGATGAATATGATATAACCATCTGCCAAACGGCTCAAAATGGACTGCGCACCGCAAAGACTGGTAATTATTCCCTGATTCTTCTGGATATCATTATGCCGGATTTGGACGGGTTCAATGTATTGAAAGAATTACAAGCAACCGTTCTCACCAAATATATACCGGTAATCATGATTACCAGCCTTTCCGATGCGCATCACGAAGAAAAGGGTCTTACCATGGGTGCGGTGGACTACATCACCAAGCCTTTTAACCCTTTAATTGTAAAGGCAAGAGTGCGGACCCATGTAAAATTATATCAATACCAGATGAACTTCCGGCAACAAGCGCTGGTGGACGATCTGACAGGCATCGCCAACCGGAGACACTATAACAAGACTAGCCGCATCAAATGGCGGGAGGCAATCCGGCTGGAATTACCGTTTACCATCTGCATGATTGATGTGGATAATTTCAAATTATACAATGACACTTACGGCCATGCGGCCGGTGACAAGGTGCTGGCCTCCGTGGCCCAGACCATTTCTTCTCAACTGCACCGCGCCACCGATTTTCTGGCCCGTTATGGAGGAGAAGAATTCGTGATCCTCCTCATGGAAAACGACGCAGAGTCCTCCTATGAATTTATGAAGAAAATCCGTCAGTCCGTGGAAGATCTGCATATTTCCCAGAACCCACTGGTGGCCAAATGGGTCACCATCAGCATTGGGGGCATTACTTTGACCCCAAAAATGGAAAATACATATGATTCTTATGCACAGATTGCGGACACCATGTTATATGACGCCAAGAGATATGGGCGGAATATGGTGGTCTGGTCCAACGAAAACAAAGAACAATGGCGTGAAAAACAAGTGAAGCCACTTCAAAAAGAAAACGAAAATGATTAAAAACAAAAGACGCGGGCAAAGAAACTTCAAAATTTCTCTGCCCGCTTTTTTCTATTTTTTTATAAAATTCTTCAAATGACGAGCCACTTCCTGAATATCAATAGGCTTGGCCACATGGGCATTCATGCCTACATCCAGACATTTCTGAATATCCTCCGCAAATGCGTCCGCCGTCATGGCCACAATAGGAATATCTGAATCCTGCCTATCCTGCTGGCGAATGGCCTGCGCGGCTTCCAGTCCCGTCATAACCGGCATCCGAAGATCCATCAAAACGGCATCATAGAACCCTATGGGCGATTGTTGGAACTTCTCCAGACAAATCTGTCCGTTCTCCGCCCACTCCAATTCCAGACCCAAATCACCCAACAGCTCCTCGGCCACCTCCCAGTTCAACTCATTGTCCTCCGCAACCAGTACCCGTCGGCCTTTCAAGGCCATATCCTCTTCCTCCACCACGCCATCTCCCTCTTCTGAGAGATCCATAAATGGCCTAAGCCCATAGAATAACGTGGATTTGAAAAGCGGTTTTGGTATAAATCCGCTAACGCCCGCGTCCCTGGCCTCCTGCTCAATCTCACTCCAATCATAAGCAGAAATCAACAATATGGATACATCGGACATATGCTCACGAATCTTCCTGGCTGTCTCAACGCCGTCAATGCCTGGCAGCTTCCAATCCAGAAGGATAATCTGATAATCGTCATGCATGCCATGACGTTTCTTAACCATTTCAACAGCCGATTCTCCATCCATGGTCCAGTCCGCATCGATGCCAATTTCTTTCAGAGAGGAGAGCGTGGTTTGGCACATCATTTCATCGTCGTCCACCACCAGCATTTTCCACTGAGGCAACACCATGTCCGCTTCCTGAACGGGCGCCACTTCCAAGTCCAGCACAATAGAAAATTGCGTTCCTTTGCCCAGTTCACTCTGCACATCGATGGAACCTCCCATTGAGTCTACTATGTACTTGGTAATGGCCATGCCTAAACCGCTGCCTTCGGTCCGTTGCACCCGCTTATCATCCTCCCGGCTGAATGATTCAAATATCTTTTCCATAAACTCCGGGGCGATGCCGATTCCATTGTCTTTCACCCGCAGATGAATGCGAACGTATTCGTCCCCTTTCGGCGATGGCTCCTGGCTCATGGAAAACTCAATCGTCCCGCCCTCGTTTGTAAACTTTATGGCATTGGACAACAGATTCAACAGCATCTGATTCATCCGCACACTGTCACAACATACATTTTCCGTAATAATATCGTAAATCTGCACATTGAAGTTCTGCTTCTTGGCCTTTATCTGCGGCTGCACGATACTCACCATGCTGTCCATAACTTCACTTAAGGATACAAGATCCTTATTCAAAACCATTTTGCCGCTTTCAATTTTGGACATATCCAGCACATCGTTAATCAGTCCCAAAAGATGCTTACTGGACAGCGAAATTTTCCGCAGACAATGCTTCACCTGCTGAATATTGTCAATATTAGCTATGGCAATAGCCGTCATACCTACAACGGCATTCATCGGCGTACGGATATCGTGGCTCATGTTGGAAAAGAATTCGCTTTTCGCCTTATTCGCTTCAATGGCTTCGTGGCGGGCCTCATCCAGCGCGGATACCTGTTTGCGCGTCAGGTCATAATATTTGCCAAAAAGCAAAAGAAGCGTCAATAGAACAATGCCGCAGCCCCCCAGCGTAACCGAAATCCACTGGCTGCTTAATGCGTTAACTTTCGCATCCAGCGATCCATAAGGCATAACGGATATCAAATACCACTCCGTGTAGGGCAGACTGGAACAAAACAGATGCTGCCGGCCTTTTGCATCGGTGTCCAGAACAATGGAATACTCCGTCCCTTCTCTCATGGAATCTCCCAATTCCTGCACACAGCTTTCCGCTTCCTGGCTGGATGTATTCCACATGGAGCGAATCTGTTCAAAATAATTATCGCCAACGGCGTCAAAACTCCGGATCACAAAACTGCCGTCTTTGCGGACAATATGGGAATGCACCAATCCGCCTTCTTCATCCAGAGAAAGCGTATCCGATATATAGCTGACATGCAGACCGCCCACGAGGGCAATGCACTTTTTCCCGTTCTCCATCCTATAACTGGCCGAAACGCCCAACAAAACAATATTATCCCCCTGAGCGTCCGTGCCCACCGCCACCTTGTCTTCTTCGTTCTTAATAGATTCCAAAAACGGCTGGGGATCTGTAACTTTCACCTGATCGCCCTCGATCATCTCAAATTCCCCATCCGGAGAATATAGGGCCAGGTATTCAAATCCGCGCGCTTTCGCATTATAAGAAAGCGCTTCCAGAACAGAATCCTCATCCGAATTCTCAGTCACGGAAATGGTGCTCACAAGGGCCTCCATCTGCGCAAGGCGCAGCTGTATCGTTGTCTGAAAGTGCAAGGAAACCTGCTCGCTCATACTGGACATATAAGCCGTGCCAATCTCACTGATTGTCTGCTCGCCTTTTCGGTTTATGAAAACGGCCAAAAAGGAAAAAATAAAAACGCAAAGCACAAATATAAGAACAAGGCTGACTGTCAAAAAACGTATAATTTGGTTGTTCTTCATCTTGCGCTCCTCCTGCTATCCATATCCGAAACCGCCTGTGCAGAATTTATATCCAACAACTGGATCGCCTGCACCGCCTGTTTATAATCCTCGTCCACTTTTAAAAACAGGCTGTCCACCTTCGGTCTCCAGCAACCAGTGCGCAGCATATCGCACAGACTCTCGCTGGATTCACACAATCGGGTAAAATGCAGGCTCTGACAAACGCCTTTGAGCGTGTGCGCGGCACGGAAAGCGTCCTTATAGTTTTCCTCCTCCAGTGACTGGCGCAATAAGCTGTAACTTTCATCCAACAGAAATTTCCGCACAAACCGCTTGACCAGTCCTTCGCCGCCCAAACGGGCGACCACTCCTTCATAATCGCCGCCCAATGCCGTATAACACTCCTTCAAGGTCACTGTCCTGCACCCCCTTTGATTAACCATCCGACTATATCCCTTAAATTTCTTTATAATGTCATAACAATCCATATAAATATTATATTTTTTGCACTATATAAAGTCAAGTCCTTTTAATCTGGATGCTTGGAAAAGAAACGCCAAAACAAAGAATCTTCATAATCGTACGTAAAATAATTATACGCCTCCGCCACGCCCACTGTGCCATCTCTGTGCGCCCACTCATTCAGGCTTCCCGGCGCCGCTCCCTGAAAAGAAATGGGCTCCCGGCATGCATCCGCCATTTCCTCCATGGGGTAGACCGCTCCCACCGCCAGAAGGAATATAAGCGCAATCGCGTATTTGCGCCCTCTTAAACTGCCGCAATAAGCAAACAACGCCTGTAAAACCAGCGTCATCAGCAAAAAGAGAGCCGGAATGCTCACGCTCATAATCCAATCATTGAAAATCCCCATACGGAAGAAAGGAAGAATCAAAAGCGAAACATTGATAAGATAAAACAGAAGGTTGTCCTTATACTTTTTAAAAATAACAGCCGAATACGCCAGGAATGTGACTGCAAAACAAAAATATACTGTGGCGTTCCTGCCGTAATTCACATAAGAAAATCCCACCTCTTCCACTTTCTCCTGAAAAACATTTCCCAGAATGTAGACCAGCAATATCAGAAAGCCAACGGCCGTGGCCACGTTTTCCACACAGAATATATCTTTCAACAAAGCCTTTCTATCCGTGTGGGCAAATGCTTGATACGCCACAACCCCGGTCATCATAAAAGCCAGTCCCAAAAAGGGAAACGTGGCATGTAAAAGCAATGGCGCTCCAATCAGACAGTACAGCCTCACGTTTCGATAATTTTCCGCAAAAAGCAACGCCGCCATCCATGGAACAATGGCCTGGGGAAACGCCCAGCGAAGGCTTACGAATAACGTTCTGTACTGCAACTGCATGGAATTGCTGATCCAGTCCCGCAGCTCGGACACATCGGACGCGCCAATGCCTGTGGCTCCATAAAGCGCTTTGCCCAAAAAAAGACATGAACCAAAAAAGGCGAAAACCACCAAGCTTACGACCTGCTTTTTCACCGTATCCGCCTTCACCACTCGAAATAAAAGAACAGAAACGCCAAAAATCCCCACGGCATTGTAAAGCAGAAGGGAAATCTCCGCAACGCGGAAACTAAGCGCAAGCTTCCCGCACAGCGCCGGAAACAGGTACTGGGCAATATAATATGTAAGCATCGCTTTACCGTCATCGTTCTGATAACACACAGGCCAATGGTAGGCGACCAGGTCATTCAATACCATATTATGCTTCTCCCAATCCCCGGTCTGAGCAAAAAAAGCCCCCTGCCCCGCAAGCGTGCACAGCGCCAGACAAAAAAGACCTGCCGCCACAAGCATGGCCGGATGCACAAAAAGCTCATCCATTCCATGGGAGGACCGTAGCGTCTTCCAATGCTTCCACAAACTGAAAGCAAGCAGAGCCAGCGCGGGAACAGCCCAGAAGAATTTCACCCATCCCAGGAAAAACAGGAATATTCCTATGTACATATATACATAACAGGCAAAAGTAATGCGAACCGAATGAATGTTCATAAAACATTCCTTTCTATCATCTGTTTTACAGTTCCGTCACATTTCGAATAACCGAATACCCTTTCTTCGCCAGAACGCTCTCCGTCTCCTCAATGTCCTCCGCGCGGAAAATTAATACGGCTGATTGCAAGCGTGCGCTGATATAAGAGTACAGACAGTCAATGCTAATATTCGCCTCCTCAATGTCTCTTAGAATTTGGTCCATAAATCCGGCTTTATCTTCCATGGGAACGGCAATTACCCGATCCTTCATCACCAACTGTCCATGCTCTTCCAGAACCTTGTAACATTTGTCGAAATCATCCACAATCATCCGAAGAATGCCAAAGTTCGGTGCATCGTATGTAGAAATGCACAGGCAGTTGATATGGTTTTCAGCCAGAAGGCTGGTAATGTGCCGCAGGCTCCCTGGTTTATTTTTTACCACCACCGCTATTTGATTAATCATATGTATCTCCACCTTTTTCATTTTTTTGCCTGCCCCACATCTGTAGGGCAGGCTGTTGTTATTCCTATACCATCGGTTGTTGTGTCAGGACGGACCTTACATGGCTGATTTCGTCCGCTTTCGCTTCCGCCGCGGGCACATAGTAATGTTTCTCCCTGGCGATGTTGTAGATCTCTTCCTGGGACATTTCACACTGGTTACGGATCTGCTTCAATGTCTGTTTCAACTGTGAATTGCCTGTCTGTGTGATCATCTCTGAATAGCGCAGCAGCTCACCATTCACTGCCGTCAACGTATCTACTACCATGGTCTTTTCATCTAACATGTCCGATCCCTCCTACTGTAAGAACTGCAGAAGCTGCTGTTTGCTCTGCATAGCTGACTGGGCTGATTTCTGGAAGTACTGTTTAATCTGCGGATCTTGCGCCTGTTCCGCATAGCCCTGCATTTTACAATGGGTGACCTCAAATCCGCCAATCAAGTGACGCAGATTCTGTAAATCCAATTCTGTGATATTTGTCATGGTACACCTCCTGACTATTTTTCGCCTGCCAGAGCAGACGTTTGATTTGCCCTGTTAGTGTGCCACGACCCGGTGATTTTATTCACCAATCAACCAATTATACATTTCCTCATATTGCCTGGCTGAGCTGTTCCAGGAGAAGTCCACGGCCATCCCACGGTCCACGATCTTATTCCACTCTCGTTTCTTATCATAGTAAATCCGCTCCGCGTTCCTTATCACGCCCAGCATCTCATGGGCGTTGTAATTGCTAAAGCTGAATCCTGTGCCTCTGCTCTCGTACTCATTGTAAGGTTCCACCGTATCTTTTAAGCCTCCCGTCTCCCGCACAATAGGCACCGTCCCATACCGCAGGCTCATAAGCTGACTCAAGCCACAGGGTTCAAAAAGCGACGGCATCAGAAATGCGTCACAGGATGCATAGGTCTTATGGGACATCGGTTCCGAATAATAGATATTGGCCGAAACCTTGCCTCTGTATTTCCAGTCGAAATGACGGAACATATTTTCGTAGCGTTCTTCCCCTGTGCCCAAAATCACCAGTTGAATGGCGTCCTGGCACAGCTCATCCATAATATAAGCAATCAGATCGAACCCTTTCTGGTCCGTTAAACGAGAAACGATGCCGATCATCATCTTCTTGGGATCTTCCTCCAGCCCCAGTTCTTTTTGCAGCGCGATTTTGTTTTTCACCTTTTCCTTGCGGAAAGTTTTGGCATTGTAGTTTTTTACAATATGGCAGTCTGTCTCCGGGTTGTATTCATCGTAATCGATGCCATTTACGATCCCGCGCAAACTGTTGGTTCTGGCGCACAAAAGCCCCTCAAGCCCTTCCCCGTAGAAAGGCATCTTGATTTCGTCCGCATAGGTGCGGCTCACGGTGGTAATAGCGTCGGCGTATACAATTCCACCTTTCAGATAGTTGGCGTCTTTATACGCTTCTAACTTATCCGCTGTAAAATAATATTTGGGCAATCCTGTTATGCTCTTTACGGTAGACACATCCCACACTCCCTGAAATTTCAGATTATGTATGGTCATGATTGTCTTGATGCCGCGGAAAAATTCTCCCTGCTGGAAAGTGTCATGCAGATAGACAGGCACAAGGCCCGTCTGCCAGTCATGGCAGTGAATGATATGGGGACGAAAGTCAATTACTGGCAAGACAGATAATACCGCTTTTGAAAAAAATGCGAACTTCTCCAAATCCCACGGGGCCTGGTCATACGGTTTCGGTCCGCTGAAATAATATTCATTGTCAATAAAATAGAACGTTATTCCATTGTATTCCATACGGAAGATTCCCACATAGCAACTGCGGAAACCCAAATCCATATAGAAATTGGTGATATATTCCATCTTTGATTTCCATTCGTCGGGAATGCACATGTATTTTGGCAGAATCACCCGAATGTCAAAATAACGCTTGTCAAAACATCTGGGCAACGCTCCCGCTACGTCTGCCAGCCCTCCTGTCTTAATAAACGGCACGGCTTCTGACGTGGCAAACAATATATTCTTCATCCCATATCCTCCTTAGCAAAACGAAATTATTTCTCGCTCCTATTATATCCTACTTTCCACACTATGGAAAGTCTGATTTTTATATTCCAGTCTTATTTTGTCCGCGATCAAGGCTATGAATTCAGAATTCGTGGGTTTTCCTTTACCGTTGCTGACAGTATATCCAAACAACTCGTCTATGGTATCCATTTTCCCTCTGCTCCATGCCACCTCGATGGCATGGCGTATGGCGCGCTCCACTCTGCTGGGCGTTGTCTGATGTCTCTTTGCAATGGTCGGATACAGAATTTTCGTTATGGAATTGAGCATCTCCTGGTCGCTTACCGATAAAATAATGGCGTCGCGCAGGTATTGATATCCTTTAATATGCGCCGGAACGCCAATTTCATGGATAATATGCGTTACATCGCTTTCTAAATTCCGTTCCATGTAATGGCTGGAGCTTTCGTACGCATTGATCTTCTGTACTTCTTTGCCTCGGCGCTGCGCCGTCTGCCTGACATGTTTAATGCGGTCCAGCAAAAGCCCATTGTCGAAGGGCTTTAACATATAATAATCCGCACCCAGATTGAATGCGTCTTCCGTGATCCTTTCCTGTCCCACTGCAGACAAAATTATAAATGACGGCTGTTTTTTCATATCTTTATCATGGATGATCCGCTCCATTACAGACAGCCCATCCACTTTTGGCATAATGATATCCAGCAGCACTACGTCCGGCTGCTTCTCCCGGATAATATTACAGATATCTTCTCCATTGTTTGCTTTTCCGACTAACTGAAGATCCTTGTCTTCATCAATCATTTTCGCCAGTATTTCTACCATTTTCTCATTATCATCGGCAATAGCAATGTTTAACTTTTCCATAGATGCTCCTCCTAACGTCTCTATATTTCTCTCGTCCAGAAACTATCCAGCCCCGCATTCCTCTCAATGGCTTCTGCACATAAACTCATTATGACTGAATTAATCCCGACAATCAACAGCAAAATAGCTGAAATACCTTATTTTCGTTCAACAATTTTCGACAATACACACATTTTACATTGCATAATCTTTATTATTTTTCAGCATATTCTCAATAAAAATCCCGTATCCGCCCGTCGAGTCCTGCACAAAGACATGGGTCACTGCGCCGACAATCTTTTTATTTTGGAGAACCGGACTTCCGCTCATGCCCTGGACGATTCCCCCGGTCTTTTCCAATAGCCTCTGGTCCGTCACTTTTAACACAAAACTCTTATTGGTGTCTGGATGGTTTAGGTCGATGCTGGTGATCTCCACCTGGTATTCCTCCACTTTTCCGTCCACACTGCACAGGATGCTGGCCTCTCCCAGCTCCATTTCCTGCTTATATCCCACTTCCACAGGTTGAAAACTTAAGCTCTGGGCATACTGAGGGTCCAGACTGCCGTAGATGCCATTCTCGCCGTTTTTGGAAATCTTCCCGATAATATTGGAATTGTCATACCGTATCAGCCCGGACAGTTCCCCAGGGCTTCCCTTCGTCCCTTTATGAATGCCCATCACCTGCGCTCTGTACAAATCCCCGTTTTTGATCTGCATCAGCTCGCCTGTATCCACATCACTGATGCCGTGGCCCAGCGCGCCAAAATTCCCGTCCTGGTCCATATATGTGAGGGTCCCGATTCCTTGGGTGTTATCCCGAACCCATATGCCCAATTTGTAGTCCCCCATTTCGTCCACAATAGGGTCCAGGGCCATCTGAATCTCCTCGCCCCGGCGAAGAAGAGACAGTTCCACGGAACTTCCGTCGCAAGTCTGTATCTTATGAATCAACTCACGTTTGTTCCCCACCTGCTCCTGGTTCATGGCTACAATATAATCCCCCGGCTGCACCAGATTTTTCGCCGGCTGATAGTTCAGTCCGTCTTCCCCGGTAATCTCCCCACTGTCAATAATCAGCACGCCCTGTGTTTCCATATAGACGCCCACCGTATTGCCGCTTACGTAAATATCCGTGGGCTCCACCACCTGGACCTTGATCTGTTTGAGAGGTATGGCGCCAAACAGACTGCAATGCAGGGTGAAACTCTCCCGGCCAGAGGCTGGTATAGCGTCATCCAGGGTCAGCCAAGGTCTTTCCAGTTGTTCCAGAAAGT
This sequence comes from uncultured Lachnospiraceae bacterium, assembly GCA_910588775.1. Lineage (GTDB taxonomy): Bacteria > Bacillota > Clostridia > Lachnospirales > Lachnospiraceae > MGBC164599. The sequence goes on along the minus strand of CAJURH010000001.1, from coordinate 184,320 downwards.
TTTCCTGCTCCCCTTCTACAATGCTGACCTGATCCGGCAGAACATCCCTCATCTCATAATATCCCATGCAGGCAAAAAGCGCCGTGCATAGAAACACCAGCATCCATAGAATTTTTCTATATTTGCTTTTTCGGCTCACTTTATCACACACATCCCTTCATCAGAAGTTGAAAAAAAGAGCGTACAGCCTCGTGTACACTCTCATAGTATGTGATAATATCATAATTTCAATCTTGAATTTTTTTGTTGGTCTGCCAAATCTTTCATCTCTCTGGCGCTTTCCAAAACCCGCTCTGTGATTTCCGCGCCGCCTAAAAGTCTGGCCAGTTCTTTTACCGAATCCTCTGCATCCAACAGACGTATGGACGTGAATGTGTCCGCGTCCTGCTGTTTCTTCTCTATGGAATAATGAGCGTCCGCCATAGAGGCAATCTGGGGCAAATGCGTAATGCAGATCACCTGGCGCTGGCCGCCGATGTACGCCATTTTCTCGGAAACCTTCTGCGCGGTACGGCCGCTGATTCCTGTGTCAATCTCATCAAAAATCAAGGTCTCAATCTGATCTTTATCCGCCAGAAGCGTCTTAATCGCCAGCATAATCCTGGAAAGCTCACCGCCGGAGACCACTTTACCGAAAGGTTTCCTGGGCTCTCCAGGATTGGTGGAAATCATAAACTCCACTTGGTCCGCGCCACCCGACGTATATCCCTGCTGGGTAAATTCTATGGCGAAGTCCACGTGCAGAAAATTCAGGTCTGTGAGCTGCGTTTGCACCTGCCTCTCCAACTGTTTTGCGTATTCCATCCGGTATTTGCTCAAAATTTTGCACTGTTCATCCAGCTTTTTTCTTTGTCTTGCTAGTTTCTGCTCCAATTCCTGTTTATATTCTTCGTAGGATTGAAGTTTTTGCAGTCGCTGTTCCTGTTTTTTCTGGTATTTCTGGATTTCTTCCACAGAATTTCCATATTTTGACTTTAAATGATTGATTAGATCCAACCGCTTTTCCAGCTGATAATACTCTTCTTCGTCGAACTCCCACTCAGACAGATAATCCGTCAGCTCCCGATTAAAGTCGTTGAGCAGGCCGTCCAAATCCGTAAGTGATTCTTCCATGGGCTCCAAGTCTTCATCCAGGTCCACAATGCCGCCAAGAAGCTGCAGCGCCTGTCCAAGCCTGTCCCCGGCTCCGCCCGCGTCGTCGTATCCGGTGCACATATGCACCTGGTTCAGCGTCTCCAGAATCCGCTTTCCATTGCTCAGCTTCCGGTGCTGTTTCTCCAACTCTTCGTCCTCTCCTGGCTGCAGATTGGCCTCCTGAAGCTCCCGGATTTCAAATTCCAGGAAAGAAACCTCTCTCTTTCGCTGTTCTTCATCCATCTGATCCCCAGACATCTGCTTGGCCAACTTCTGGTACGCCTGGTATGCGGCTGCCGTCTGCACTTTTATCGGCTCAATCTTTTCCTTGCCATATTCATCCAGAATATCCAACTGCCGTTTCCGGTTTAAAAGAGACTGGTGCTCATGCTGCCCATGAATATCCAGAAGCAATGCCCCCACCGCGCGCATCTGGGCGGCTGTGCAGGTCTCCCCGTTGATGCGGTTCGTGCTTCTCTTGCCAGCCATCCGCCTGGACATCCAGATCTGATCGTCTTCTGGATAGACTCCCAGCGCCTCCAGTTCCCGCCGGATTCTGGGATCTTCCACCTGAAAAGTCAGCTCCACCAGAGCATAATCCGCGTCTTCCCGTATCATCTCCCTGGACATCTTCCCGCCCAGAGCCAACTGAATGGAACCCAGCAAAATGGATTTTCCCGCGCCAGTCTCCCCAGTGAGAATATTTAACCCCGACTGAAACTCCACCTCTTCTTCCCGTATCAGAGCCAGATTCTTCACATGTAAATTTATTAGCATCTTTGTGTTCTACGCCTCCATTCCATCAAGAACCGACCGCAGTCGCTCCATCACTGTACGGCAATGTCTTTCGCTTCTTACCACGCACATAATCGTGTCATCCCCTGCAATACAGCCCAGCACCTCTTCCCAGTCCAGTTCATCCAAGACGGCTGCCGCCGCCATAGCCATGCCGGGCACGGTTCGCACCACCAGGATATTCTGGGCTGCGTCCATGGATACAAAGGCCCCTTTCAAGATCCTGGCATACCGTTCACTGGCCTCCCCGTCCCGGATTTTCTCCGACACATAGACCAGTTTTCCCTGACGGTTCACTGCCTTTTTCAAATTCAGCTCCCGAATATCCCTGGATATGGTGGACTGCGTGACCGCATACCCGGCCGCGTGAAGCCGGCGGGCCAACTCCTCCTGGGTTTCAATCTCAAATTCCTGAATTAAATCCACAATTTTCCTATGCCTGTCCAGCTTCATACCCACCTCTTTTGCGCCCGTTATTGGCCGCTCATCTTCCGACGCATGACTTCCACAAAACTAAGATTGCTCATTTTGATAATCCCCACGCTGGCCTGCGCCTTCTCGATCACAATCCGATCCCCCGTCACCATGGAAACGGATATGTCCCCGTCAAAGGTGGCCATGGCCTCTTCCGGCGCCTGATGGCGCCCTTCACCGATTTCCACCGTGATCACGTCGTCCCCCGGCAGGATAATGCTTCTGGAATTTAAAGTGTGGGGAGCCAGCGGCGTGATCACCGTCATACGGGCTTTTGGCGCCACAATAGGACCACCCGCGGACAAACTGTAGCCTGTGGAACCTGTGGGCGTAGCCACAATGATTCCGTCCGCTTTGTACTCATTGAGATATTCGCCATTGACATAATTGCGCAGACAAATAACCCGCAACGGTCCTTCCCGTCCAATGACAATATCGTTTAAAGCGATTCCCCTGCCTGTCACCTGATCCCCGTGATATACGGTTCCCTGAAGCATCATACGCTTTTCAACCTCATATTCGTCCTGCAAAAGCTTATCCAGCGCCGGGAAAATCCCACGCCTGTCCACCTCCGCCAGGTACCCCAGCGTGCCCATATTTACGCCGAATAGCGGAATGCCTGTATCCACCACCTCCCTGGCCACCTGCAGAAGCGTCCCGTCGCCGCCCAGCACAATGATGCACTGGATGTCCAGTGGGATTCGCATGGCCCTCTGGGATAGCTTCTGTACGCCGCAAGCGATCCCTCTCCTTTTCAGATATGCGGCAATCTGGCCAGCCACATGCATATCTTTGTCTTTTTCCTCATTTGTAATCACATAAAACCTGTCCATCGCGTCTTATCCTTAATCCAGCGCCCCGTGCGCCTCCTCCACAACCATCTGCACCCGCTCTTCCAGAGGGCCTGCATCCGCCGTCGGTCTTTTTGTATACAGATGCAGCAGGTATTCAATATTGCCTTCTGGCCCTTTCACCGGGGAATATTCCAAATGTCCCGGCGAAAATCCCGCGGCGGCGGCATAGGACAATACATTTCGGATCACCTCCCGGTGGATAGACGGGTCACGGACCACCCCTTTTTTGCCCACCTGTGTGCGTCCCGCCTCAAACTGGGGTTTAATCAGACAGACTGCCTGCGCATTATCCGCCAGCAAGGCCCGCACTGGACCCAGTACCTTCTCCAGTGAAATAAAAGATACATCGATGGACGCAAAGTCGATGAAATCCGCTATGTCCTCTGGCGTCACATAGCGGATGTTGGTCTTCTCCATGCAGACCACCCGCTCATCCTGGCGCAGCTTCCAGTCCAGTTGCCCGTGGCCCACGTCCACAGCGTACACTTTCGCCGCTCTGTTCTGCAGCATGCAGTCGGTGAACCCTCCGGTGGAGGCGCCCACGTCCATACAGATTTTCTTTTCCAGACAAATGGGAAAACAATGCAGCGCCTTCTCTAATTTCCACCCGCCCCGACTCACATAGGGAAGGGGCTTTCCCTTTACTTCGATGGAAACCGTATTGGGAAACATGGCTCCCGCCTTATCTTCTTTCTGCCCCTGCACATACACATTGCCGGACATAATTACGGCTTTCGCCTTCTCTCTGGACACAGCCAGTTTGCGCTGCACCAGCAATACATCCAAACGCTCTTTCATCGGACCGCCCTTTCCCGGATGGTGGTAACAATGCCTTCCACATCCAAATGTATCTGTTTTCTCAACTGACTTACACTGCCATGGCCCACAAACTGGTCGGGTATGCCAATGGAAATTACCTGCATCTGTGGGTGATGGGCATTTATATAGGAACAAACTTTTTCGCCCATTCCCCCGGACAACACGTTTTCCTCCAGGGTGACCAGAATCGAATGGCGCTGCGCCAGCTCATCCAGCCGCTCCTCATCCAAGGGCTTCACGAAACGCATATTTACCACACTGGGATTCCAACCGTCTTCTTGTAATGCCAGCCGCACTTCCTCCCCGGTCATAGTCATGCTCCCGATGGTAAGAATGGCCAGCTCTTCCCCGTGGACCAGCCATTCGCTTTTACCCAACTCTATGGGCTCCCTGTACTGCTCCAGACCGTCGCAGGCTTCCCCTCTGGGATAACGCACAGCCACCGGGCCAGGCTGATCCAGGGCAAACTCCAGCATATCCGACAATTCCCACTTATTCTTAGGCGCCATTACGGTCATATTGGGCATCAGGGATAGATAGCTGAAATCAAAACATCCATGATGCGTCTCCCCGTCGCTGCCCACCAGTCCCGCCCGGTCGATGGCAAAGACCACATGAAGATTCTGCATGCACACGTCATGGAGTATCTGGTCAAAAGCCCGCTGCAAAAAGGAGGAGTAAATGGCCACCACTGGAGTCAGCCCACCCAAGGCCAGTCCAGCGGCGAAGGTCACCGCATGAGCCTCCGCAATCCCCACGTCAAAGAAACGCCGGGGATACAGGCTCGCAAATCGATTCAGCCCGGTTCCCGCAGGCATAGCCGCCGTAACAGCCACAATGCTGGAATCCTTGCCGCCCAGTTTACAGAGAGTGGAAGAAAACACATCCGTGTAGTCCGCTTTCTCCGGTTTATTTTTCAATGCTCCCGTGGCAATCTCAAAAGGCGCCGTCCCGTGGAATTTAGACGGATAGCGCATGGCCGGTTCATACCCCCAGCCCTTTTCCGTGAGCACATGGACGATCACCGGACCTTCCACCCGCTTAGCCTCATTCAAAAGCTTCATCATCTGACGGGTGTTGTGCCCGTTCACCGGGCCTAAGTAAGTCAGCCCCATATTTTCAAAGAGCATGCCAGGTATCAATAACTGCTTAATCCCTGTCTTTGTCTTATGGACGGCTTGCACCATGGCTTCCCCAACTTTGGGGATTTTTTTCAGATTTTTGCGCACACTTAATTTTAAACCGCAGTAAGATTCCGCCGTGCGCAGACTGCCCAGGTAGGCGGAGATCCCCCCCACGTTTGGAGAAATGGACATCTTATTGTCATTGAGCACAATGATAAAGTTCTTCTTTAACTCCGCCGCGTTGTTCATAGCCTCGTAGGCCATTCCCCCGGTCAAGGCGCCATCGCCGATGACGGACACGACATAGTGGGACTGTTTCTGCAGATCCCTGGCTCTTACATAGCCCAGACCGGCGGAAATAGACGTGGAACTATGTCCAGTGTCGAAAGAATCGCAAGGACTCTCGCTGCGCTTGGGAAATCCACTGATCCCGCCCATCTGCCGCAGCATAGAGAATTCCTCCTTGCGCCCGGTGAGAATCTTGTGCGCGTAAGCCTGATGGCCCACGTCCCAGATGATCTTGTCTTCTGGCAGATGGAACACGTTATGAAGAGCCATGGTCAGCTCCACAGCTCCCAGATTGGAAGCCAAGTGCCCCCCGGTTTTGCTGATATGCTCAATCAGGAACATGCGTATCTCCCCGGCCAGCCTGGGAAAATCTTCCAAAGGTATTTTCTGTATATCATTGGGCTTATGGATTTTTTCTAATATCACGGTATCGCTTCCTTAACTATTTATTTCGGGTCATCAGCCACTGGATTAACTGGAGCAGGAAATCATTTCCACGGGACACGTCCTGAAGGATTTCCACCGCCTGGGAGGAGAGAGCCTTTACCTGGCTAAGCGCCGCTTCCATGCCGTACAGCGTCACGTATGTAGCCTTCCGGTTCTTCTCGTCGCTTCCGGCCGGTTTCCCCAGCTCCTGGGTGGACCCTGTCACGTCCAGAATATCGTCCTGGATCTGGAAGGCCAGTCCCACCTTGCGCCCCACCTGTTCCATGGCGCGCACCTGATCCGAATTGGCCCCGGCCAAAATGGCGCCAATCATGAAGGCCGCCTCCAGAAGCGCCGCTGTCTTCTTAAGATAAATCCCCTGCAAGATCTCCTTATCCACCGGGCGGCCCTCCCAGTCCACATCCACGCTCTGGCCGCCCAGCATTCCATGAAGGCCGCTTTTGGCCGCCAAAATCTGCAGGGCCAGCGCCGTCCGGGAATAATCCTTGGTCAAATCAAAGCTGTGAAGGGCCACTTCATAAGCGTAGTTCAAAAGCGCGTCTCCGCTTAAGATTCCAAAAGCCTCCCCGTATTCCACATGGGTAGCCTTTCTTCCCCGGCGGTAGTCGTCGTCATCCAGCGCGGGAAGATCATCGTGAATCAGCGAATGCGTATGAATCATTTCCAGCGCCGCCATGAAGGGTTCCGCCTCCTGCCCACATCCCCCGAACGTCTCATAGGATTCCTGCAAAATCAGCGGACGCAGACGCTTGCCGCCGGATTTCATGGCGTAGTTCATGGCCTGGGCCAGTTTCCCAGCAAAGCCATCTTCCCTGGGCAGGTATCTGCCGATGCTTCTTTCCGTCTTATCTATTTTCTGTTCCAGTACTTCTTCAAAATTCACGGAGTCCTCCATCCTCGTCCATCAACAGCATCTTTTTTTCCACACGGTCGATTTTGTCATTGCACGTCTTCAAAAGATTCATGCCCGACTGGTAAACTTTGAAAGACTCTTCCAAAGTAATCTCCCGGCTCTCCAGCCGTTCCACCACGCCATCCAACTGCCGGAACGCTTCTTCCAAAGTCATGGATTCGTCCACGGCATCCTGTTTTTTCTGCTCCTTCATTGTCCAATCTCCCTTATTCACTCTTCTGGGTCCAGTCCACGGACCTGGTTTCCGTCACCTGCGCTTTCATGGTTCCGTCGCTGACCTGTAAGGTTATGGAATCTCCCGGCTGCACCTGAGAAATGCTCACCAGCGTCTTTCCCTGCCTGTCCATGCCGTAAGAAAATCCCTGCTTCAGCTTGTCCAGCGGGGACAGCCCCTTTAACCGCTCTACATACAGGTCCAGATTATTTCTGGCCTGCTCCGTCTGCCGCTTCATATACGCCCGCAGTCGCTCTTGCGTCTCCACCAGATACTGCCTCTTTTCACGGATCTGGCTCTGGGGGCTTAAGTACCCTAGCCGCATCTGGTACTGCCGAAGTCTCTCCTCCATAAGCCGCAAACGGCTGTCCATCTTCTCCTGGAACATCTGCCGGTACCCCAGCAACGTTTCCTGAAAGGCTCGGTAATCATACACCGCCAGCTCCGCCGCCGCAGAGGGCGTGGGCGCCCGCAGATCCGCCACATAGTCTATAATGGTGACGTCGGTTTCGTGGCCCACTGCGGAAATGATGGGAATGGAGCAGTGGAACGCCGCCCGCGCCACTTCCTCCTCGTTGAACGCCCACAAGTCCTCGATGGAACCGCCGCCCCGGCCCACAATCATCACGTCTACGCCCAAGCTTTCCAGCGCATGAATCCCTCTCACAATGCTTTCCTTCGCTCCCTCGCCCTGCACCAGCGCCGGATAGAGTATAATCTGCACGTAGGGATTGCGCCTGGAGGCAATGTTTCGGATATCCTGTATGGCCGCCCCAGTAGGCGCCGTGACCACCCCAAGAGTGTGGACAAACTTCGGAATGGGCTGCTTGTACTCTGGGGCGAACATGCCCATCTCCTCCAACTGGTCTTTTAAAGCCAGAAATCGCTCGTAGAGAAGCCCAGCCCCCTCTAAGGTAATTTTCCTGGCGTACAACTGGTAGCGTCCGTCTCTCTGGTAAACGTCTACGCTGCCCTCCACCGCCACCTTGTCCCCGTCTTTCATAGAAAAAGCCAGACCTTTGCGCTGCCTGGCAAACATAACACACGCAATGGCCCCGCTTTCATCTTTCAGTGAAAAATAAATATGCCCGGATGTATGATATTTGCAGTTGGACACTTCTCCGCCCACACATATATTCCGAAGCAGATAATCCTGGGTATACATATTTTTGATATACGCGTTGACCTGGCTTACTGAATAAATACTGCTCATGCACGCTCTTCCCCATTGGAACGAATTACTTTTCCCAACAATCCGTTGACGAAAGAAGCCGACTCCTCTCCGCCGTATTTCTTGGCGATTTCCACCGCCTCGTTGGCCGCCACCCGCTCAGGCACATCCGCGTCATGTCGAATTTCATATACCGCCAGTCGCAGAATATTCAGATCCACCTTACTCATGCGACTGGTCTTCCATCCCCGGGAAATCTCATTTAACAGCGCGTCCGTCTCCTCTATCTTCTCCCGGATGGAAGAATATTTTGTCTGCATGTACTGCGCATCCGCCTCTTGAAGCGATTCCATCTCTCCAAAATAGAGGCTCACCTGATCGGCCAGTTCTTCTTCCGGGTGAAATTCACTCATAAAAAGGAGTTTAAATATATGCTCCCTTAACCCTCTTCTCCCCATGGCGCTCCTCCTGGCTATTTATCCTTCTCCGGTTCCATGACCACTCCCGCAATCCGGATATTTACATCCGCCACGCTTAGGCCCGTCATGTTCTCAATGGCGGATTTCACTTTCTCCTGCACAGTCCTGCTGGTTTCATATATATTGTATCCGTACTCAATATTTAAGTTCAAAGCCACCGTCACCACGCCTTCCAGCACATCCACTTTTACCCCTTTGGATAAATTCTTCATGCCTAGTTTGGCCACCAGCTCATTGGTAATATTCCCTGCCATGGACGCAACGCCCTTGATTTCCGTGGCCGCCAGACCCGCAATAATGGCAACCACACTGTCCGCAATCTGCACATCTCCATTGTCACTGTTTTCGTGTATTTTGTAGGTATTCCTTTTTTCTGCCATAATCTGTTCCTCCTAAGGCCAGTTTCATTCTTTGTTATTATACCAAAAAAGCTGGAAAAATAAAAGGAATTATTCAATTTCACCAATGGGAATGCTCAATTCATCATAAATCCCCACTGGCGCCGCCACGGAAAATGGATCTTCGTCGTTCACAAATGCCATGGCGCGCCCCCTTTCACCGCTTCGTTCTTATTGAATGAACTGACACAGCGTTTTCATAAGCAGTTCCATATCAAGCGGTTTGGCCACATGGGCGTTCATACCGCTTTTGAGCGCCGCTTCCTTATCTTCTTCCATCGCATTTGCCGTCATGGCGATGATGGGCAAAGTTTTCGCATCCTTTCTCCGCATGGAGCGAATTGCTTTCGTAGCTTCATACCCGTTCATAACCGGCATCTGCACATCCATCAACACTGCATCGTAATAGCCTTCTGGAGATTTTTCCATCATAGAGACCGCGTCGGTTCCGTCTGGAGCCGATTCGATGACAAAGCCAGCTTCTTCCAGAATAACTTCCGCAATTTCCCGGTTCAATTCATTGTCCTCCACCAGAAGAAGCCGTTTCACGCTGAAGTCCATCTGGGTCCAGACAGCGCCTGCCTCTGACGATGTTGCGCCGCCAATATTATTGGCCGCCAACAATGCCGCCTTTAAGTCAGACATGAAAAGTGGTTTTGCGCAGAACGCGGTAACGCCCGCCTCTTTGGCCTCCTCCTCGATATCCGTCCAGTCATAAGCGGTGAGGATAATAATGGGCGCATCCTGCCCCACCACACTGCGAATCTTTCTTGCAGTTTCAATTCCGCTGGTTTCTGGCATCTGCCAGTCGACGATGTATGTATGGTAAGGATCTCCGTCTTCATAAGCCGATTTGGCGCGATAAGCCGCCTCCCTGCCAGAGGTGGTCCATTCTGCGCGCAGCCCGATGCTTTTTAACATTTTGCTCACGCTGTCACAGACGTTGAAGTCATCGTCCACCACCAGAGAGCGCAAGCCCTCCAACTCCTTGATCTGTTCTGCGCTTTTCTGCGTGTCTTGAATCTGAAGAGGCAGTTTTACTGTGAAAACGCTTCCTTTTCCCACTTCGCTCTCAGCGGTGATTTCTCCACCCATCATATCAATGATGTTCTTGGTGATCGCCATGCCAAGTCCAGCGCCCTGTATGCCGCTTCTGGTTGCCGTGGATTCCCGCTCAAAGGGCTCAAAAATATGTTCCACAAATTCCTTGGACATGCCGATTCCATTGTCCTTGATGGTAAAAACATAATCGCCCCACCCGTGTTTAAAGTTGGTGTGCTGCGCGATGCGAAAAGTCACGGTTCCGCCTGCAGGCGTATATTTGACGGCGTTGCCCATCAGATTGATGAAAATCTGATTCAGTTTTAGCGGATCTGCAATTACGTCCTCATTAGCCACCTCAAAGGTATCGATGAACATCTCCAACTGTTTAGATTTCACCTGTGGCTGGATAATGTTTACCAGATTGTGCATTAACTCAGGGATGTTACACTCCTGATTGTGAATTTGCAGCTTTCCGCTCTCAATGCGGCTCATATCCAAAATGTCGTTGATAAGCCCCAGCAGGTGATTACTGGAGGAGAGGATTTTCTGTAAACAGTCCCGCACCTGATCCGTGCGCTCCATATGACTGGCCGCAATGGTGGCAAAACCGATAATGGCATTCATGGGCGTGCGGATATCGTGACTCATATTGGACAGGAAGGTGGTCTTTGCCTGATTGGCATGTTGCGCTTGCACTAGAGCGTCCTGTAGAGCCTGTGTCTGTTCCCGCTGTTTTCTCACCTGCTCCGTGATGTCTCTGGATACGATCATGGCAATCAGATCGTCGGTATCCTCGTCACGGGTCATAATGAAGGACTGGCGGACACACACGGGTTCCCCGTCGTTTATTCCGCCCCAATAATCCACATCCACTTCCATATTCCCCTGCTCATACTGGGCTTTCAGATTATCTACATTTACGGTTGCGCAATAATCTTCCTGCGATTCTGGCAAAACGAACTGGGCCCATTTTTCAAAGCATACAGAGGCTTTGCACGGAGCAGACAACCCCGCCTTCTCCAGCAGCGAGATTTCTTCTTGTTCGTTCATACAAATGATATCCTGTTCAATCTGGTCTTTCGTCAGATTACACTCAAAAGCGCTGAAGGAATTGGACATAATGGCGATCCGGTACTGCCGTTCCTTGCGGTTTAAGATGGCCCGTTCCCGTTGCCCTCTCAGTTCCTTGAGCTTCAAGTCTGTAACGTTTTGACGGACAATTAAGATCCTTACGGGCTTCTCATCCTTTCGTTCCAGACACACCGCGATCAAATGCTCCCAGTCCTCTTTCCCATAACGGGAAACATGGCATTCATGGACCACAAAATCCTCGACGCTTAAACTCTCTCTAAGTGTATCCCTCTGACAAAAACGACAAAACGCCTCTTTTTCCTCGTCCCCAATGACATCTCCAGACTGGATCGTCATCATATCGCTGTATGCGCCTTCCATAGGAATGCTGGTGTTCAGCGGCCCAATCCCTGCCATGTAGGAATAATAGTCGTTTTCCAGATCCACCATAAGATAACGGGAAGAAAAAATGATATTTGTGCCACGGATCACATCGTTTATTAATTTATTCTCCGTTTCCAGTTTCTTTCGCTGCCTACTCCCATGGATGGCCAGAAGGGCAACATAGACCACGAACAGGGCAAGTAAACAGATTTCCAGTCGCACGCCCGCCATATTCGCCCTCTTCACCATTGCCTGTGTGACATCTTTGGGAAACGCCTGTACAAGAACATACTCATGATCTGGCAAATTCATAACACAGAGATTATCTATTTTGCAGCCCTCATCGCACAAAAGAGCCGCCTCCCCACCATCTGTAAACACGGTTCGCGCCGATTCAGCAGTTTCGGCGTCTATCACGCCCGATTCAGTCAGGGAACGCAGCAGGTCACCTTCATAATTTTCATCGCCTGAGCCGGCAATCACTTCCCCCTCCTGCGTACAGAGAAACACATCGGCAGCCTCGCCAAAATAGTTGGCCTCAAGCATATCCTTCAGATATTTTTCCGCAAAGTACAAGCCTAAAAACATGCCGATAATATTTTTATCGTCATATATGGGGGCGTAAAAAACCATCATGGACTTGCCCGTAATTCTGGACTTTGCCACGGTCTCGAGACCGCTCTCTCCCCTCATCCCACGGGCAAAATAATCCCGGTCCGAGCTGTCGCTGGTATCCCCATTGGATGCAAGGTTGACGCCGTCTGCCCTGGTAAAGCGGATAGCGTCAAAGGTGGTGTTCGCCTCCAGAGCTTCCAACGCCTGGGCGTTGATTTCCGGTACATTTCCGCCTGCGCTGATCAGATAGGCGCTGGTCTGGATGCGCTGCAACGCATTGTCAAACTCGCTTGAAATGCGATCCACCGTATGCCGGGCGCTATCCTCCGCATAGATCCTGTTCTGTTCCTGGATGCGCGCTTTATTCTGCGTTGTGTAAATAAAAAATAAAATGAGTACGGCAGTCAGGAAAAGAAGTGCGTAAATAATCGGTTGCCATGTTTTCTTCTGTTGCTTCATCTAATTCGACGCGATATATTGAATCCTATTGCGCCATTACCTCCTTTTTCGAAATAATTAGATAATTGCGAAACACCCCGTTTTGTAATCAGCGTTTGGACAAAACAGACAAATAAGGAGCAAATTCCAAACAGTTTTGCGCTCCATTCTATCTGTCTTGAACAAACGCAGGATAGAAAATAACTGTTTCGCAATTATCCATTCTAAGAAATACTATACCACAATTTAAAGTAAATGTTAAATAAATCTACACAATCTGAATCTTATACTTCTCCAGCCAATAATTCACCTGCAACATATAGGCCAGCATCTGGGGTCCGGCCATCAACTGCCCATACCAGGGCTTTCCATAATCCGAAGGACTTTCCAGAAACGCATGAACTTTTCTAGCGTCCAGAAGCGTGCGGATGGGCGCCGACGGCTGGGACAGAACTTCTTTCAAGCGATCCCCAAGCATTTTCTCATATGTGGGGTCGTAAGTTTTCGGGTAGGGACTCTTGCGTCTCCATAGAACCTCTTTGGGCAGCAGTCCTTCCCCCGCATGGCGCAAAAGTCCTTTTACAATTCCGTCGGGACATTTCATCTGCCAGGGCACGTTGAACACATATTCCACAATGCGGTGATCAGCCAGCGGAACCCGGGCTTCCAGACCATTGTACATACTGGTGCGGTCCATACGGTCCAGAAGCGTGACCATAAACCAGCGCAGATTCAGGTAGGCAATCTCTCTGCGCCTCTTCTCTTCCGGCGCGTCTTCCGGGAGAGTGGGCGTCTCGCTTATGGTTTTTTCGTAGGCGGCGCGTGCATATTCTTCCATGGGAAGACTGGCAATCAAGTCCGTCGTCAAGAGCGCCTGCCGGGGATCCATGCTCATAGACCAGGGAAACGCCGCGGTCTGGAAAGCTTTTGGGTCGTGGAACCATGGGTAGCCGCCGAATATCTCGTCGGCGCATTCTCCGGTGAGAACCACTTTATTATAGTCCTTCACCTTGGAGCAGAAATACAGCATGGAGGATTCCACGTCCGCCATACAGGGCAGATCCCGGGCGTCCACAGCCTGATACAGGCATTCAATCTGATCCCGGTTGCTGCATTCCAGGAAACGGTGGTTCGTTCCCGCGTGGGCGATCATTTTCTCCACATAGGGCCGGTCCTGGCTGGGCTGAAATGCATTTGCCTGGAAATACTTATCGTTATCCACAAAATCAAAGGAAAAGGTATTCATTGTCTTCCCCTGTTTCTTTAGTTCTTTTGCGCAGACTGCCGTGACCAGACTGCTGTCCACGCCCCCTGAGAGGAATGTGCTGATGGGAATGTCCGAGAGCATCTGCAATTTTACAGCGTCTTCCACCAGCCAGGCGGTTTTTTCGATGGTCTTTTCCATAGAATCCTCATGGGGACGGCTCTGAAGCTTCCAATAGGCTTCTGTATGGAGAGAATCCCGGCCATAGGTGAGACAGTGTCCGGGAAGCGCTTCCTGGATGTCTTTGAATACGCCTTTTCCATAAGACTTGGCCGGGCCCAGGGCAAAGATCTCACACAGCCCAGCCGTATCCAATACAGGCTGTATCCCCGGATAGGCAAACAGCCCTTTTATCTCTGAGGCGAAAACAAGGGTTCCATCCTTCACTGTGTAAAACAAAGGCTTCACCCCCAAACGGTCGCGAAACAGGCAGATTTCTTCTGAGCGAGAATCCCACAGGGCAATGGCGAAAATCCCGTTCAGCTTCTTGACGTAATCTTTCCCGTGCATCATATACCCTACCAAAATCACTTCCGTATCGCTTGTGGTTTCAAATACAGCTCCCTGCCGCATAAGCTCTGTTTTCAACTCTTTCATATTATAAATCTCACCGTTGTAACTGATGGCGCAAGTGCGTCCCATTTCTTTTCGCACCATCGGCTGCTGTCCGGTGACCAGATCGATGATCTCCAAGCGCACATGCGCAAGCCCGCAGGATTTGTCCAGATAAATCCCCTGGTTATCTGGCCCCCTGCGTTTCTGCGCCTGGTTCATATCATCCAGAATGCGCCTCCACTTGGGCGCATGCGCCGTGTAATCCACACGTGGGTTATAAAAACCGGAAATTCCACACATTTTTCTTCTCCTTATTCCCTGTTCAGGTGTTAGACGATTGCGAAACCTCCATTTCGTAATCGGCGTTTGGGCAAGTTTCACAATTTCCTACATGCAAGTATTTTGGCATGCGCCCCACGCTTGCACTTGCAAAAACACGTAAAGGGCGCATGCGCGCTATCATCACTATCCAATAATGGGCTGGTACTGCCTACCTTCCAACGCCGCCGAAAGCGCAGGGATGAGCAGCTCCGTATGCGCGATCATGGAATTGGGTTTGGTTTTTGGATTGTCCTGTCCGAATGGGATGAAATAAACATTCTTCGCATTTAAGAGCAGCCCAATGTTTTTCATATTTATGCCCAGGGCGTCATTAGTGGAAATGGAAATTAGCAAAGGCTTATTATTCCGAAGATGCGCTTTCGCCGCCATCAGAGCTGGCGTATCTGTAATGCCATTGGCAAGCTTTGCGATGGTATTCCCCGTGCACGGAAAGAGAACCAGAATATCCAGCAGGCTGCCCGGGCCAATGGGCTCCGCTTCCGGTATGGTCATCATGGGTTTCTTCCCTGTCATCTCATGCGCTTTCTGAATAAAATCCTGCGCTTTTCCAAAGCGACTGTCCAGCGTCCCCGCCGCGTCGGAAAAGATGGTCTGCACAATGGCTCCTTCCTCCACTAATTTTTCCAATTCTTTAAACGCTTTTTCGTATGTGCAAAAAGAGCCGGTAAAGGCTACTCCAATATGCTTTCCTTTTAATGACATTTTCCATCACTCCTTCAAACTTCTCTCAATAACTTCTTTCACTGCCCTGGCCGACGAATAAGGCGCATATTTTCCAGGAAGGCCCGGACATAAAACAGCGTTAAGCCCCAGTTGGCGAGCCGCTTCGTAGTCTACGCCGCCAGGGGCAGAGGCAATATCAATGATCGTAACCGATCGCTTCATTTTCTCAAGGATTTTTCCATCCATAACCATAGCCGGGATGGTGTTAAAGACATAGTCAAATGATCCAGCGCATTCCTGGAACGCTTCCAGGTTCCCCGTCTGGTCGGCGACAAGGGCTGCCCGGGCGCGCTCTTCACCCTGATTGGAAACCGCATATACATGACAGAACATTCCCTTAAGATAGGAAGAAAGTGTGCCGCCACATTTTCCATATCCCAAAACCGCACAGGAACTATGGTGCAGATTGATGGCGCTTCTCTGTATCGCTTCACATATGGCTCCCTCCGCCGTGGCCAGTGTATTGAAAATCGAAAGCTGCGCGTCTTTCATCAAATCAAAGACCCGCACGCCTTTGTCCATAGCTTTTAAACGAAAATCTTCGGGTATGCACCCGGCAAAAAAGGTCTGGCCGGGTTTTAAATAATCCAAAAACTGATCTATCGGCAAAGCCTGCTTAAGCGTAGACTGGTTCAAAACATCCCCGTTCTTACTCAAAGGAATCGGACCTATAAGACAGGACGACGCGCTGCATATCTCCGACAATGCATCCACGCAGCGCCCTTGATCCGTCTTGGCGCAAAGCGCGTACGCGCAAACCCGGCTGCCGCTCTGGGTAAACGCATTCACCAGATACACTTGGCGCATATCGCCGCCAATAACCGCATAATCGTAATTATAAATGGGGGATTTCATTTCAAAACTCCTAAAAAGAAAGTTTATTTATATTATGCAGTCACCGAAAAAGCGTGTGCCCCCTAACTTGCATAAACCGGGATTATGGATTATAATGAAATTGCATGAAAAACAAAGGAGCTGTAAAAGATGACCCCATTTTCAGATTTACTGTCCGCCCACGTGAAAGCAAAAAATATAAAAACTTTTTCCCTCGCCCAATATTGCGGCATGGATCGTTCCAATATGTACAAAATTTTAAACGGAAAACGAAACCCTTCTTCCATACATATGGTCCAAAGCATTGCTGATTTTCTCCGACTCACCCCTTTAGAGCGATACGATCTGCTGGAAGCTTATCAGATTACAATTACAGGCTACGACACTTATTACCGAAGAAAACATGTACAGGATTTTATCACCTATTTTTCCCATCGGCCGGATAATTTTCCGGAAATGCTCTCTTACAACATGAACCTGAACTTTCCTGCACAATCCAACGGCATTCTAATATCTGGGAAGGCAAAGTTAAAGCATGTCATTTACGATATTTTCGCCACCGAAACCGGGACGGAAAATGGTTTTATCCGACTGTTTTTCCAACCGGACACGGAAGAATTTATGGATGTGCTGATGTACATAGGAAAAGCGGAAAAGACACTGCAGATTGAACATTTATTTTGTATGACCAACAGCGATAAAATTCTCTCGGACAAGTATGACTATAACCTGATTTGTCTGCAAAAAATCATTCCCATGTATTACAACTGCGTATGCAGTTACACCCCTTACTGCTATTATGACAATATTTTATCCCATAACAACATTTTTAATCTGTTTTCTTCCATGATTATTACCTCAAGGCATGCTTTTGTCTTTTCCCCACAGCTTCAGTATGGTTTCTTATTCAACCATCCAGACATCCTTCTAAAGCTGCAGGATATATTTGAAGAGTTAAAATCAAACGCTTCCTTAGTAATCCGCAAACAAGAATCTTTTTACACGCAGTTTGAATTTTTCAACAACATTGATATTGCAAACCAGCCGGGATATTCTTTCCAACAGGAACCCTGCCTGATTCCATTAATGCCCCTGTCCTTCCCGGAGAAATACCTTACAGGCGTCACTTCCGGCCAGGAGCATTTTCTGGCGATGGTGAAGCAATATATTTCCAAACACGCCGCCGCCAGCCACGCCAAGACAACCCAGTATTTTTTCAGCGAAAGCGGCATCCAGTATTTCCTTGAAAGCGGACGCATATCTGAACTGCCACCTTCCATCTACCGCCCTATGGAGTACGACGACCGGGCGTTTATGATGCAGAACTTAATCCATGCCTGTCATACACAGGGTTACCGAATGCTGAAACCGCACGTGCCCATCGCCGCCAGTACGCTGGATATCTACGTGACCTCCCAGAAAGGCTATCTGATGTTCATCGCCGCCGACGGTAAACCGGTCTGCCTGGATCTGACTGAACCTGGATTACTGCATGCTTTCTATGATTACCTAGGTTCCCTCACCGACAATATGTTCTATACCGAAGACGAGACAGACCAAATATTGAAAAATCTGCTGGATTAAGTGAAAAACAGACGCTGCAACGTCTGTTTTTTATTCCCCCGCAATCAACATTCTCCATGTGGCAGATTCTATAGACAATATTTTATAAGAACATATTCTTTCCAAATATTATATGTCCTTAATTCGTTCCTCTTCGGCTATATTCTTTTATTTTACAATATTTTTTTGACCTCTATAAAAAACACATTTTCCGACACAAAATAAAACGGATTGGCCCATATACGGCTTATAAACCCTTATTGGCCTAATCTGACCCCAATATGTCCAAAAAGTGAATTTTAAGTTGCTTTTCTGAAAACAGCTTCGTGTGTTACAATCTAAACTGACATCATGACTTTCAAAGTAAACTTTCTTGAACCCGTAGAACAGGCGCTCCTCCATAAATAAAAACTGGGCGGACGCATTCACAATCCCAGCCTAATTGGCCTATTTGTTCATACGGGTTCGCCCGTCAAATGTCTGAGCGCCTGTGCAGGCAATCCTGCCCCGCTTAGCCGCTTGTCGGGACTCTCACATTAAATATTGAGGAAACTACGAATGAATACATACGAAGCGCGTATCCAAGCCTGCATTGAGAAGTGCCTGCAAATGGCAGGACAAAAGGCACGGCAAAGTTCTGTCTGGTTCGAAAACTTCAGAAAACGCCATGACATATCTTCCCTGCAAGAGCTGGATCGGGAAATCTTTTTCCGCATGTACGCCAAAAATCCCCGTCCCCACGAAATACAGAAAATTCGATTTTGGCGCCTAAAACAGCATCTGCCGAGAAACCGGGCCGAGAGCATCCGTCTTGGACAGGCGCTGGAACTGTCGGGCGATGAGATGGACCGCTTCTTAACCGAAGAACTACACAGCCAGCGCCTGTCGCCTGTAAAAAACAAAAAGGAAATGACAGAATCCCTGTTTGAACAATATCTCCGCCGAATTCCTTTATCGCGCCTGAAGAAACTGCACATCCGGCCCGGCACGCAGCGAAGGCACCTGCGGCATATTTTCTTCGCAGAGGCGCTGGACTGTCTGGATGTAGAAGAGTCCATGCGGGACCATTGTTATAAAGAGCACCTCTACAGCCGGAATTTTGCCAGTGAATTTAAGAAATTTTTTGAACCTGACACTATTATTTCCAGAGAAAACATTCTGCGGTTTCTGATCCTTGTGCTGATCCCGGACCTGGATACAAAGAAGCTGAACGAATGGCTGACCCGTTTCGGCTACGCGCCCCTTTCCACCGTTCAAAACGCAAGCGCCTATGTGGACCATGCCATTGGCGAAATCCTGGATCTGTTTAAGGTAGAGTCCTCTTCTGGGACGGACGCAGATAAGGAACGTATGGAAAAGATCTTAAGGCTGTATGACCATGCAGTGAAGAAACGGCTACTGGCGGAACAAGCGTCCGGCAATACAGCCCGCCAGCAATATCTGAAAAAGTTGCGGTTTATTAAATTCCGCTCCATTGGCAATGATATCGTCGAGTAAAGCCGCAAAAAAGATACGTTGACATTGCCCTGCCATCTTCTATTCAACGCCAAAACTGAATCCGCCTGTTTTTTGAACAGTCTGGAATTCAGATACGGGCGTTGAAAGTAGAAGGGGCCGCTAAAATCGGCAGAGTTCTTCATAGATTACATCCTTTTCAAAATAATAATTCTATCTTTATCTACCGCAAAAGAGTTTTCAAACCCACTCTAGACTTTCCAACCAGAAAAATGTTATGATAAACCTATATTTAAAATCCGAAAATATAAATCCAACTTCAGAAAGGCGAATTATGAGGTGATGTAATCTTGAATCAAAAATTAAAAGAAAAAATATCTGAATCCGTTTCAGCCGTTTTGCCCATCACAGGCATTGTGCTGCTTATTGGCATTCTCCTGGTTCCCATTGATCTGGGCACAATGGTGATGTTTCTTGTCGGCGCCATTATGCTGGTCATTGGAATGGGATTCTTTCAACTGGGCGCCGAGATGGCCATGACGCCCTTAGGCGAGGGAATCGGAATCCAGATGTCGAAAGTGCGGCATATTTCCATCATCCTTTTGATTGGTTTTCTCATGGGCGCGGTGATTACCATTTCGGAGCCGGATCTGCAGGTCTTGGCCCAGCAGGTTCCCTCCATCCCCAACCATATTCTGATTCTGACAGTGGCTGTGGGCGTGGGGATTTTCCTGGCGCTGGCAATTCTGCGCATTTTGTTTCAAATCAATCTGTCCACCATATTGATTATTTTGTACGCCGGATTAATCGCCCTGTCCTTTTTCATCCCCGTCGACTTCCTGGCCGTGGCTTTTGACTCGGGCGGGGTGACCACCGGACCTATGACGGTGCCTTTCATCATGGCCATGGGCGTAGGCATGTCTTCCGTCCGGGGAGATAAGAACGCGTACAGTGACAGTTTCGGACTGGTGGCGCTTTCCAGCGTGGGTCCGATTCTGGCCGTCTTGATTCTGGGAAGTTTTTATCATCCCACGGAAACGGCGTATCCTATGGCCCAAATGGCCAATGTGACCACCACCCGAGACGTAGTCCGGGAATTTTTATTCAGCCTGCCCCCGTACATCCGGGAAGTCTTTGTATCCTTCCTGCCCATTGCCGCCGTGTTTTTGATTTTCCAACTGCTCACCCACCGTTACCAACGCCGTCTGGTGAAACGTATTCTAGTAGGCTTCTGCTACACATACATAGGGCTGGTATTATTTATCTGCGGCGTAAACGTGGGATTTTCCCCAGTGGGATTCTCTCTTGGCGGCGACATCGCTTCCAACCGTTTCAAATGGCTGCTGGCGCCCATCGGCATGCTGATTGGCTATTATATTGTAAAAGCCGAACCGGCCATTCAGGTGCTAAACCATCAGGTGGAAACCGTGACCAACGACGCGGTATCCGCAAAATCTATGAACCGCTGTCTGTCCGTGGGCGTATCCGTCAGCGTGGGACTGGCCATGATTCGCATACTCACCGGGATGCCCATTCACTGGATTCTCATCCCCGGCTACATCCTTGCGCTGGCGCTCTCCCGCCTGGTTCCAAAGATGTTTGTGGGTATCGCTTTTGACTCCGGCGGCGTGGCCAGCGGCCCCATGACCACCACTTTCCTGCTTCCGCTGAGCATCGGCGCCTGCCAAGCTGTGGGCGGAAACATCATGGCGGACGCATTCGGCGTTGTGGCGCTGGTGGCCCTGACCCCTTTAATCGCCATCCAGATTATGGGGGGTTATTACCAGCATAACGTAAACAAAACCGCCTCACAGAAAGCAGCTTCTGTGGACGCCGCAGACGATATACTTGAATTCGAGGAGGATTACGAAAATCATGAGTAACTGCAAAAAACCAGCTTTTCGGATGCTGTTCCTCATCGCCACTCCAAAGCTGGTCCACAAAGGAATTGATTTGTTCAAAAAAGACAACATACCGGTGCAGTACATTTTCCACGGGCAAGGCACCGCATCCAGCGAAATCATGGACACCCTGGGGCTTAGCGGAGAGGAAAAAAACATCTTAATCACCATGCTGCCCAAAACATTTGCAGACAGACTGTTAATCAAACTGCAAAAACAGCTGCACCTTGGAATGCCAAACAGCGGCGTGGCTTTTACTTTAATCCTATCCGGCTGCAACGGCCGTATCATAGGATTAATCGAAAACCTGCATCCAGAAGAAAAACAAAAATTTTTAGGAAGGTATGATTCAGAAATGATAGAAAACGAATACGACTTGATCGTTGCGATTGTAAACCAGGGATTCAGCGAAGAAGTCATGGAGGCCGCCCGCCCTATGGGCGCTTCCGGCGGCACCGTGTTCCACAGTAGACGGATTGGAAATGAAGACGCCATGCAGTTTTGGGGCATCCGCATTCAACAGGAACGGGAAGTGGTGCTGATCCTTGCGCAAAAAGAAAAGAAATTGCCAATTATGCAGGCAATCTGCCAGCAGTGTGGCATGCAAAGCGAAGCCCACGGCATTGTCCTGTCTCTGCCGGTGGATGGCATCATCGGACTCAACGACTAAACCTTCCTGCAGTAGAATTTCTCATTGTAAACATCATTGACTTTTGTACGAAATCGTACTATAATGCAAGTACGATTTCATACAAAGGAAGTGATAGAACGATGGAAAATTTAATGACCGCTTCATTAAAGCGCTTCAATTATCTGACCAGTGAGATTGAGGCCACCTACCACGAGGCCGCCTTGAAGCTGGGCCTGTCCGACAGCGCCCTGACGATTCTGTACACTCTGTGCAATTACAAAGGCTCCTGTCCGCTGGCTGATATCCAGCGGTTGTCTGGCATAAGCAAGCAGACGCTCAACTCCGCCATCCGCAAACTGGAAACGGAATGCATTGTGTATCTGGAAACATTCCAGGGGAAGAAGAAAAGGGCCTATCTTACGGACAAAGGCAAGGAACTAACTGAAAACACGGTGGCTCGCCTGATTGAAATTGAAAACGCCATCTTCGCCTCTTGGACGAAAGCCGAACAGGAACTCTATCTGGAACTGACCCAGCGGTACCTGGACGCTTTCCGTGATAAACTAGCGGACCTTACCAAAGGAGGCGATACGCAATGAACATCCAGTTATCGGACCATTTTAATTATAAGAAATTGCTGCGTTTTACGCTGCCCTCCATCACCATGATGATTTTCACATCCATCTATGGCGTGGTGGACGGTTTTTTTGTGTCCAATTTTGTGGGGAAAACTCCGTTCGCCGCCGTTAACTTCATCATGCCGTTTCTGATGATTCTGGGCGGCGTGGGCTTTATGTTTGGCACTGGCGGAAGCGCGCTTATCGCCATCACGCTGGGAACTGGCGACAAGGATAAAGCGCATCGGCTGTTTTCCCTTCTGGTCTATATGTCGGGTGCGCTGGGCATTTTGCTGACGGTTTTTGGCATCCTGTTTATCCGCCCCATTGCCGCTCTGCTGGGGGCCGAAGGCGTTCTCCTGAATCAATGCGTATCTTACGGACGGATTATTTTGCTGGCGCTGCCCGCGTTTATGCTGCAATACGAATTTCAGAGCTACTTCGCCACGGCGGAAAAAACCCAGCTAGGGCTGGCCGTCACCGTCGCCGCCGGGGTCACCAATATGGTCCTGGACGCCCTTTTCGTGGCTATATTTCACTGGGGGCTTACTGGAGCTGCCGCCGCCACCGCGCTTAGCCAGGCCGTGGGCGGCGTAATCCCGCTGATTTATTTTGGCCGTCCCAATGCCAGCATTCTGCGGCTCACCCGAACAAAATTCGACGGAAAGGCTTTACTGAAAACCTGCGCCAACGGCTCCTCGGAGCTGATGTCCAACATCTCCATGTCCCTGGTCAGCATGTTATACAATATGCAGCTAATCCGTTATGCCGGAGAAGACGGCGTGGCGGCATACGGCGTGCTGATGTATGTGAATCTGGTTTTCCTGGGCGCATTCATCGGATACTCTGTGGGCTCCGCTCCGATTATCGGGTATCACTTCGGCGCCGCCAACTACGCGGAACTGAAAAATATCCTCCGCAAAAGCCTGATGGTCATCGGCATTTTCTCCATGTCCATGCTGGCCCTGGCGGAACTTTTGGCAAAACCATTCGCCTTATTTTTCGTGGGATACGACGACGGACTTTTTGATTTAACCTGCCGCGGCTTTCAGATCTATTCCTTTTCCTTTTTGTTTGCGGGCCTGGCCGTTTACGGCTCCTCGTTTTTCACCGCCCTGGGAAACGGATTGATCTCTGCGCTGATTTCTTTTCTGCGTACTCTGTTATTTCAGGTGGCGGCGGTTTTAATATTTCCCCTCATCTGGGGCATTGACGGCATCTGGATGTCCATCGTGGCGGCGGAATTGATGGCGGCCACTGTGACTTCCCTGTTTCTCGTGGCCAAACGCGCCAAATACCATTATTGATTCCGAAACCAGGCTTTCATAGTATCCAACACTTTCACCAAATCCTCTTCAGATATTACATAGGGGACCATTGCATACAGATACTTGAGAAACGGCCTGGCAAACACCCCCCGTTCATAGGCGAACGCCTGGTATCCGTCCAGCACGGCTGCGTCTGTCACTTCCACGCAGACGCAACCGCCCAGAATCCGGATCTCCCGGATGCGCGGGTCCGAGAATCCTTCCATCTCCCGACGGGTGATTTCTTCAATCCTGCGGATTTTCCCCATATAATCCTGGGTTTCGAAGATCTCAATGGATTTTAACGCCACGCTGCACGCAAGGGCGTTGCCCATGAACGTGGGGCCATGCATCAGCGCGTGGGACGGGTCGTCGTCATAGAAGCCGTCGAATACTTTCTGGTTGGCCACTGTGACGGCATGACCTAGATAGCCGCCAGTCAGCGCCTTGCCCAAAACCAGAATATCCGGCAAAACCAAATCCGCCACAAACCGATTTCCCGTGCGTCCAAAACCTGTGGCCACCTCATCGAAAATCAACAACACCCCGTACCGATCGCACAGCTCCCTGGCCTTTTGCAGAAAAGAAACGTCATACATCCGCATCCCTCCCGCACCCTGCAGGAGCGGTTCCACCAACAGACAGTTGAGTCTGTCCTGGTATTTCTCAAATGCCCGCTCTAGGGCTTCTATCTCTGTGGGGATGTGGGCCACATGGGGATTGGGTCCGTACGCTTTCAGGACAAAATGATAATCCTCATCGTCCCCCGCCTCCATGGTCTTGAACGTGTCCCCATGGTAGGCGTTCTCCAGCGCAAGAACCATGGTGCGCCGTTCTTTCCCCCGGTTCATATAATACTGCAGCGCCATTTTCAACGCCACTTCCACGGCCACGCTGCCCGAATCAGAGAAGAAACAGTAATCCAAATCCCCGGGCAGCCAGCTTTGCAGTTTGTCTGAAAGCTTCTGTACTGGCTCATGGGTCAGCCCGCCCAGCATAATGTGAGAAAATTCCTGTGCCTGGGCCACAATGGCCTGGGTCAGATCCGGATGCTTGTAGCCGTGAATCACACTCCACCAGGAGGACACGGAGTCAATTAGTTTCTGGTCCCTGGTATATAAATACACCCCTTCTGCGTCCACAATCTCATAAGGCGCTTTCATGGTTTTCATCTGTTCATATGGATACCAGATCATCTTTTCTCTCCTTCCCCATCGGAAAATGACAGCGGCTGATACAGAGATTGCAACGCTTCCGGCGAAATATTAAGCTCCGTATCCTCGTCCCGCACGCAGGCAACCACTTTCACTCCAGTTAAATATTCGCACATATTCCGGTTATCTTCCTGCATAACGTCTCCCGGCTGAAAATGGTTGAAGATGATTCCCCGCAGAGGAATGCCCTGTCCTTTCATATAGTAAGCCGTAAGTCCTACGCTGTTGATGGCGCCAAGCCTGGCGTCCGCCACCAGCAAGCACCCCAGCCCACAGGCTTTGATCACGTCTGAGAGCCAAATCTTCGCCTCGTCGAAGCAAATGGGACAGAGAATGCCGCCGGACCCTTCCATGGTCACATATTCATATTTCCCCGCCACCGCCTGAAATCCTTCCCGGACCCCCTTAAGCGTCACCGGATTGCCCTCTATCCGCGAGGCCAGATGGGGCGATACGGCGCGTTCGTACACATAGGGGCACATCTCTGCCAAGGGCTGGTCAATGGCCGATGCCTTTTTCACATGCAGCGCGTCTCCGGGAATCAGTCGGCTGCTTTCATCCCGCAGATTGCCGCTCATGGCCGCCTTGTAATAGCCGGCGGACACGCCAGCGTCTTTTAACTTTTTCAAAATCAACCCGGCCACATACGTCTTTCCCACGTCCGTGCCCGTTCCTGTAAGAAACAATCCTCTATGCATGGTCAGCCCTCACTTCGTATCCCAGTTCTCTTAGAATCTCCAAATCCGTCTGGACGGTGATGCCGGCTGTGGTCAGCATATCGCCGGAAATGGCCGCATTGGCCCCAGACTGAAAACATCCCCGTCCCTTATCCGCCAGCAGGCCCCGCCCTCCGGCCAGGCGAATGGCCGCTTCTGGCAAAAGAAAACGGTACACCGCCACAATCCGGCGCGCCTCTTCTTCGGTAATCCTTTCGTTTCGCTCCATGGGCGTCTTGGGGATAGGATTTAAGAAATTAACGGGCACGCTTTTCACGCCCAGTTCCCGCAACGTCAGTGCCATCTCAATCCGATCCTCCAGTGTTTCCCCCAGACCCATGATTCCGCCGCTACAGACAGAAAGCCCCGCTTCTTTGGCGGCTTGGATGGCATTTATTTTATCCTCAAATGTATGGGTGGTGCATACGTTTGGAAAATTTCGCCGGGAAGTTTCCAGATTGTTATGCACGCGGGAGACCCCGGCCTCTCTTAATCTCTGAAATTGTTCTTTTGCAAGAAGGCCAAAGGAGACGCAGACGGATAAGTCTGTCTCCCGACGAATCCGGCGCACCGCCTGGCACATCTGATTCACCTCCTGGTCTGAGAGCTTTTTTCCGGAAGTGACGATGGAATAGCGCAAAACCCCCTGTCTGGCCTGTGTTTTGGCCTGCGCCAGGATTTCCTCCTCGCAGAGCAGCGGATATTCCTGCGCTCCCGTATGGCTGTGGGCAGACTGCGCGCAGAAACGGCAATTTTCCGAACAGCGGCCGCTTTTGCCATTGATAATCGTACAGACGTCAAATCCATTGGAACAGAAATGCAGCCGTATGGCATCCGCCGTCTGACACAGTTTTTCCAAAGGCTGCTCATACAGCCAGAGAGCCTCTTCTTTCGTCACTTGCCTGCCCTGCATCACTGCATGGCCTAGTTGTTCTATTTGCATCGTCTATATCCTTCTTTCTTTAATCAGTGGAATCAATCGTTTGCCCAGAATCGCCCCCACAATGCACAACGCAATGTCGCCGGGAACCGCCAGCAAGAAACAGTATAAGAAAAGCGGCCAAAGCCCGATGGGCGTTCCCAGATACAGGTCGCTTATCAGATAATAATATGCCATGCCGAACAGATACACAATTCCCAGCCCCAGAAAATTGGCAGACAGCAGCCGTTTGAAACCGGGCCGGCTTGTCTTGTTGGCGATGTTTCCCGTCACATAGGCGCCCGCCGCAAAACCGATGATGTAGCCGAAACTGGGCTGGAATATGTAGCCAATGCCGCCGCCCTGGGCGAAAATGGGAAGCCCGGCCAGGCCCAGAAACATGTAAATGCACACGGAGAGCGCCCCCATTTTCCCGCCCAGCAACAGTCCCGCCAACATGGTAAACAGATACTGTAAGGTAAACGGAACCACCGGAATGGGTATCTTGATAAACGCGCCTGCCACAATCAACGCCACGAACATGGCGCACAAAACCATATCTCTTGTCTTTTCCTTTCTCATGTCAATCCTCCCTGCTGTGTAAGCCGGACGCGAATCTCTCCCGAGGACAACGCCTCCGTCTGGCCATCTTCGTATTGAACCACCAAGCGGCAGTCCCCATCCACATCCAGCGCTTTCGCTTTTCGAGCGCCGACCGATGACAGGACCTCCACTTCCTTTCCAATGGCCAAGCTCCTGGCCTGGTATTCTTTTGCATAATCTGACGATTCTTCTTCGGCGTAGTAACCCATAAATCGGTTCAAAAATTCAGCCGCCAGACGGTTTTTCCCATCGTCTTGGGGCTGTTGAAACACCGCTCCGGCCAGGTCCCGAATTTCTGCCGGAAATCCCTCTCTGGGCGGATAGGCGTTAACGCCGATTCCCAGAATCACATAATCCAGACTGCCGTCTTCCAGGCCCAGAGCGGCCTCGGTTAAGATGCCGCTGACTTTCCTGCCGTCCATATAAATGTCGTTGACCCATTTGATCTGCGCGGACTTTCCAGAAACTTTCTCCATGGCTTCACATGCGGCCACCGCGGCCATAGTGGTGAGCTTCACCGACTGGCTGGGGGAATACTTGCCAGGACGCAACAAAAGGCTCATATAGACGCCCGTGTCCGCAGGGGAATAAAAGCGACGGCCCTGCCGTCCTCGCCCCTCTGTCTGGGCGTTGGCAATCACCGCATACCCCTCCGGCGCGCCTGCCTCCGCCTGCTGCCGCATCCAGGCGTTGGTGGACGTTGCCATGGGCAGCATGTGCAGCTTTAATTTTGAACAGATGGGCCGCAAATATTTTCCCATTCCCTGGGTGGAGAGAATGTCCGTGTCAACGGAAAGGCTGTACCCCTTATTGGGAACGGCGTCTATCTGGTAACCCTGACTGCGCAGACGGTTGACGGCTTTCCACACGGCGGTACGGGAAACTGAAAATTTCTCAGCGATTTCCTCCCCGGAAAAATAGACGCCTTTGTTCTCCTCAAAAAGCGCAAGAAGTTTATCTTTGGTTTTCAATTCCTTGGTTCCCAATATTTCCACCTCCATGTAAAGAAAGGATAACACAGCGAAAGCCGATAGTCAACCCATTTTATTTTTAGGTTGACTATCGGCTTTTCTCTCTCATTTCTCAAGACTTATTTTCCGGTCTTTGAAATAATACTCCTCATCGTGTTCGTTCACCTGCCGGAGAACTCTGCAGGGATTCCCCACCGCCACCACCCGGTCCGGAATGTCTTTCGTCACAACGCTGCCAGCGCCTATGACCACATCGTCCCCGATGGTCACGCCTGGCACAAGAATGGCCCCGGCTCCAATCCAACAGTTTCGGCCTATGCGGACCGGGAAATTGTACTGGTATTCCTTCTCCCGCAACTGGGGCAAAATCGGATGTCCCGCCGTCGCCACTACAACATTTGGCCCGAACATGGTATAATCCCCCACATAAATATAGGTGTCGTCCACCAGCGTCAGATTGAAATTCGCATAAACATGTTTGCCCAAATAGACATGGCGCCCGCCAAAACTGGCGTGAAACGGCGGCTCTATATAACACCCTTCCCCAATCTCGGCAAACAGTTCCTGAAGAAGACGTTTCCGTTTCTCCTTCTCCGTGGGACGGGACATGTTGTAATCATAGAGTTTATCCAGACAGCGCGCCTGCAGATCAACCAGCTCCTTTTTCAGAGGACAATACAGTTCCCCACTGTGCATTTTCTCATAAATATTCATATTCAGCTTACCTCCATATCTTTTTTGTCTCTCACACGCATCCATAAAGCCACCGCAATCATCCCGCAAAATACAAGATTCACCGCCATTCCAGCCTTCAGTCCCAAAAAATCATTCACAACCCCTATCAGATAGGGACCTACCATGCCGCCCAGTCCTCCGAAAGCAAAGAAACTGCCCAGCAAAATCCCCGAATTTTTCGAAGGTATCCCGGAAACCACCGTCGTCGATGTGGGAAAAATAATAGAAAATCCAAAGCCCGTAAATATCAACGCAAACGACACATAGCCTGAACCAAAGATTCCCACTGCCAAAGACAAACTGGAAATCCCTGTAAAAATCAACAGACTCCTCCTATGACCCACCCGATCCACAAACAGACTTCCCAGCAAACGCCCGACAGTCATACCCACAAAATAAATGGAAAAACAGACAGAACTGACAGAAGCCGGCATTTGTTTCTCTTTTTGCAAAAATTCCACAAACCATGTAGCTGTGCCAATCTCCGCAGCTACATAGGCAAAAATCACCACATACATAAACAAAACTTTTTTGTGCAGGATAATGGCAAGCAGCTCTTTACCATCAACCCTTTCCCGCCGTCCATCCTTCTTTTCCTCTCTTGGAACTTTCATTATAATAAAATACAGAGTAATTGGCAATATTAGAAACAAACTATACCTGTAAACCGCCCGCCAGGAGATTCCCAGACCCAGCCAATGTCCCGCAACCACAGGCGTAACAATAGCTCCCAGGCCGTAACATGCATTCAAAAGGTTCAGATACCGTCCGCTGCGTCCGCCCCAAAGCCCTGAAAGAACGTTGCTCCCACCAAGTTCCAGAGCGCCAAGCCCCAGGCCAATCAAAAAAATAAAACCAACAAAAAGAAACAGGTGAAAAGACGACGCATACCCCGCCACGCCAAGAATCAGGCAAAAGCCGGCCAAGACAAGTGTAGCTTTTTTGCCGAACAAATCCGCAAGCAGCCCCGCCAAAAACGTGGCAAGAAAGAAACCTGTATACTCGCTGCAAATAATCATACCTGCTGTAGAGTGATCGAATCCCATATCCTCTAATATAGCTGGCAGCGTCGTGCCTTTCATATTATCAATAAATCCAAATAAAAAATATCCCCCAAAACATCCGGCCGTAATCACTGCCTTTTGCTTCTTTCCCATCTTCTCCACATCCTTCTTTCAATTTTTCACAAAAAGCATGCAGCATAACGGCATTGGAAAAGGGAGCATCCATATACCGTTTTCACCATCTTCCCTTACCTTTCCACCATAGCCATACATGGAACCACTGGAAAGAAAGCGCTGCACGCTACTTGTTATAATTATATTGTAAAAAACTTTTCATTTCTTTCAATATATCGTATAATACTATAACAATCGTTGTTATTTTAAAATCTGTGAAAAAATTGGAGAATACCAGAAATGATTCTTGACCTGAATGAAGACCATTCCGAAAATGTCCCCTACAGCTACCCAGAGCATTTTCTCTTCATCGAAGAAGACCGTCTGTCCCAGTACCCAGGCTATACGGCCTTAAGCCACTGGCACAGCGATGTGGAATTCATCGTCATTCTCTCCGGGGAAATGAACTACAACGTCAACGGACAGACTGTGGCCATGCAAAAAGGCGACGGCGTTTTCGTCAACTCCCGCCAGCTCCACTACGGTTTTTCCAAAGACCGCAGGGAATGCCAGTTTCTCTGTATTTTGCTCCATCCCAGGCTTCTGTGCTGCACATTGTCCATGGAACAGGAATACGTGGCGCCCATTCTGCTCAATCCATCCCTTGACTTCTGGCCACTGCATGCGGACGTGGATTGGGAACGCAGTATCCTGGATGCGCTCCTACAGATGCGTGATTCTCTGAACCAGCCGGCCTTCCCGCTGCGGATACATAGCCTGTTCTGCCAGATATGGCAGGAATTGTATAATCACGTCCCCCGGGAGCGACACTGCTTTGCCAGATCCGCCGACCAGCTAACTGCTGTGCGGGATATGATGGAATACATACAAAAACATTACGCCGAAAAAATTTCCCTGGACGAAATCGCCGCTGCAGGCAGCGTGTGCAAGAGCAAATGCTGCTCTTTGTTTCGCCGATACCTGGATAAGACTCCCGTCAATTATTTGATCTCGTATCGCCTGGAAAGAAGCATTGCGCTTATGGCTACCACAGACAGGACGATTTCTGAAATCAGCTACGAAGTGGGATTTTCCGGGGCCAGCTATTTTTCCGAGACTTTTCGCAAACGTTTTGGGTGCAGCCCAGTAAAATACAGGGAGAAATTCTCAAGGAATTGATTATGAAATTCGAATTTTCTTATGGAACGTCTGACGCCCACATAAAGGCGGCTCCGTCTTCCAGAGGAACAAAAGAATAATTGGCGGAACCATCACGAAGAAATAATAAATGACCATCTACAATTCGATACCGGTTTATATCCCCAGTGCACCCAGCCCCGTCTTCTTTTAAAGTAACTACGTCCCCTTTTATTATGTAACTGCCCATCCCAATATAACTACTGATGGGCGTTTCATAACTCTGAAAAGTCCCATCGTCATAAATGGTAATGGTAAAGTCTCCAGGAACGTCCCGCTGGGCATTTTGTAATATATATGCGCCGGATTTTAAGGAGACTTTACCATTTTTTTCGTACGCCAGCGCGAACAATGCCAGTGTTATGCACAAGATGCATAGGATTCTTTTCTTCATAACATCACTCCAAATTCTATTTTCAGTTAAACAGAAAGCTGACCCCTGCCCATGCAAAAAACTGAAATATTTATTCCTTTTTCCATCGCTTTAATGTGGGGAACCACTCAAGCATGATTTTTCTCGCTTCTTCTTCATCCATGTTTGGGTTGGCAGCCGCCATATTGGGTACGCATACCTCAATCATTTCTTCCATTGTACCCTTAAAAGTAAACGCGCCGTTTTCAAAACAATACTTGCAATATTCCTCATTTTTGCCGCCATCGGCATTTGTTCCACATAGTTCATCCGTCTCTCCCATCGGCATGCCACAGCACTGACAAAATCTCTGATTCATCGCGTCCATTTTCCTTACCTCCGTCTTTCCAATGTGTTCAATATTTACTATAATACGAATATAACACACATATCCTGACGCCCTCTGTCAAGGTTTATTTTTTTCATATATTAATTTTGCCTGTTTTGCTATGGTCTCTCTCAAATAAACAGGTGAAAGTATATCCACCTGTGTTCCAAACGAGAGCAAAAAACCTATGAGCCACGCATCTTCTGGCATTTTTGCAGAGGCAATCAGGTCGCCATTGGGCTGTTGTTGCACTTGCGTTTTATCAAACTCATCGTAGACGCGGTATGCCATTTCTCTGGGAAACCGCAGCGTAATTTGGCGATATTCCCCCTCGCAAACGTCTACCGACCCCGGAAAACTACGACGTTGAAAACATTCATCCAAAACCTCCACATCCAAGATTCGATTTAATTTGAATGTCCGCCAATCCTGTTTCTCTGTGCAAAAGGCTTTTAAATACCAGGCTTTTGCCTTGTAGGCAAGTTTACAGGGCTGCACGATTCTTTCACTTATAACCTCATAAGAACTGGCATACTGAATTTTAACATTTCTGCAATGGATAACTGCCGACTTCAGCGACTCGAATTTCTCATTGTCAAACCTTTCATTCCCCCATCTGGAAAAGTCCACCTCAAGCCAATCCTGCCAGTTGAGATGAAACATCGCGGAAAGTTTTTGCAATGTTTGGCTTCGGCCTATATTCTGCGTGGCATTTACGCTCTGTAATGCCGTGAGGATTTCCTGTTTCTCTTCCTTGGATAATAGGGTCCTGTCCAAGACAAAGTCCCTCATTAAATGAACGCCGCCATTTCTGCCCGCCTCTGTATAAATGGGAATGCCCGCCGCGCTTAAGGCATCAATATCTCTGTAAATCGTTCGAACCGACACTTCGAACTTTTTGGCCAATTCCGGGGCGGTGGCCTGTCCTTTGTCAAGCAGATGGTACACAATCTTAAATAATCTGCTTTCCTGCATCGCCCTCTCCTCCTTTTTGCCTGCCTTTTAAGCATACAGACATTCCCTTGTCAAATGCCCCTAAAGGCAAAAAACAAGGGAATGCGCAATCTTTTTTCTACTTGTTATAAATGCAGATCTTCGCTCCTTTTTCCACTGTCTGCAAGATTTTTATCATATCCGGCTGGCTGACTGCAATGCAGCCGCCAGTATACGCATAATTTCCACTGCAATGCAGGAAGATAGCGGAGCCTTTCGGATAGACGCATTCTTTGTTGTAATCCAAAAACATGCCATAATTGTAGCTGGGCGCGTAATCAATCAAATGCTCGCCGCTGCAGTTGTGGGGTTTCTGGGAAATATCAATCAACTGATTGTAGTACGCCTCATCGGAACACCAGTAATGGTTTTGATTGACTTGCAGATAAGGCGTCTTCGCCCCCGGATTGGGCAAAATTCCAAATCCGCTGGTCAGCGTATAGGTCCCGCTGGGCGTAATCGGCGCCCACTCCCTGGCCTCTCCAATCCCGCCGGACCCTACATATCCCGGACAAGAGAGAACTTTCTTCCACTTTTTCTTTACTTTCGTATACAGCAATACATTAGCTCTGGAACCGCCTGTATATTTCACAAATAGAAGCTGCTTTACGCCAGATTTATTCTGGTATTGGTCCATCCGTTTGTTCCAGACCGGATATGTGACCGTAACCTTGCAGGTCAGCGCAATGGAGTCTATGGCTGCCGTAATCACCGCCGTTCCTTTCTTTTTGGCAGTGATTTTCCCTGTTTTATCCACGGAAGCCACGGACGGTCTGCTGCTGGACCAGGCTGGCTTCTTGGAAGTTCCGGAAATGCTCAAAGCTTTCGTCTTTCCCTTCACAATGGAAATCTTCGTGGCGCTTAGGCTGGCTTTCACCACCCGTATTCGGCAAGTGGCCGTGCAGCCGTCCGCTTTGGCGGTGATGGTCACAACGCCGCGCTTCTTCCCGGTCACCCTCCCTTTTCCATTGACGGCGGCAACTTTCCCATCGCTGGCGCTCCAGATGACTTTGCCGGAAATGTTCTTGCGGGAAAGCTTCAGGGAGACGGAACTGCCTTTTTGCATAATCATGGAAGATTTTTTCATCTGCAGGGATTTCACCGTCACCCGGCATTTCAACCGCTGGCCAGCCACTTTGGCGGTGATAAAGGCCGAGCCGCCTTTTTTCCCAGTAACTTTTCCGGCAGGGGTGACAGAGGCCACCCCATCATTGGAACTGCTCCACGAAATTTTGTTTTCCCCGGCAAAATCCACGGCCAACGCTTTTGTCTTTCCCACAGCAATGGAAATTTCATCGTAATTCAGCTTAAGGTCAGACGCTCCCTGCACAGGCGCCGCCGGGAAGAGGAACAGGATAAAAAGGAGTAAAAGAGCCGAAATCTCTATATTAAAAACCCTTAAATGCTTTTTCATATTCTTATATTCCTTATCTGCGCAGCCTTTCTTCAATGGCTTTCACCACCGTCTGCAGCGTTTTGATTCTGGCGTAATATTTGTTGTTGCCTTCTACCACCACCCAGGGCGCATGGGGAGTGGACGTGCGTATAAGCATTTCGTTGACGGCGGCTTCATACTGGTCCCATTTCTCCCGGTTCCGCCAGTCTTCTTCTGTTATTTTCCACTGTTTCTCCGGGTTCTCCTGACGGGCCTTGAAGCGGCGTTCCTGCTCGTCTTTGTCAATCTGCATCCAGAACTTCAGCACAATGGCGCCTGCATCGTACAAGTCACGCTCCATATCGTTGATTTCTTTGTAAGCGCGCTGCCACTCTTCTATCGTGCAGAAACCTTCGATGCGCTCCACCATCACCCGGCCATACCATGTCCGGTCAAATATGGAGAAATGTCCGGCTTTCGGCATAGCCTGCCAGAACCGCCACAGATAATGGTGGGCTTTCTCCCAGTCGTTGGGAGAGGCTGTGGGGATGACCATATAGCCCCTGGGGTCCATTTTCTCCGTAAGCCTTTTGATGGCGCCGCCTTTGCCCCCTGCGTCCCAGCCTTCAAACGCAAGAACCACCGGAATCCGTTTCCGGTACAGCTCCCCATGAAGAAGCTGGATTTTTGACTGCAGTTCTTTTAGCTTAGTCTTGTATTCTTTTTTCCCATAAGCCAGGCTTAAGTCCACTTTGTTCAGAATGGATTCTCTCAAGTCGCTGTCATCAATATAGACTTCCCTCTTCTTCCCGGTTGTCTGCGGAGCCGTGGCCCTCTCAACGCCTTCCGCCAATGCGTTAATGACGATGGTGTAGATTTTCACCGTGGCAAAGCGTCGGTCCATAGATTCTATGATGTGCCAGGGCGCATAGTCGGTATCGGTTTGCTGGAGCATTTCCTCGTAAATCTTTTCGTATTCCTCGAAATGTTCGTAGTGCTTCCGGTCCGCATCCGACACCCGCCAGGCGGACTCTTTCTTCTTTTCCAGCTTCTGGAATCTTCTCTTTTGCTCTTTCTTGTCAATGGCCAGAAACAGTTTTACCAAAACCACGCCGTCATCGGTAATCTGCCGCTCAAAGGACAGAATTGAATCAAAAGCTCTTTTTTCCGGCTTTTCTGACAGTACTTTCCGGTACCAGCTTGTGTCGTAAAGAGCTATCCGACCTTTTGCAGGCATTTTGGTCCAGAACCGCCACATGAAGGGATGCATCCGCTCTTCTTCGGTCTCTTTTTTCACGGTGTGGACTTCAAATCCCCTTGGGTCCAGGGCGTGAATCAGCTCTCCCATCTGGGCGCCTTTCCCCGCTGCCGGATAGCCCTCAAAGGCAATCATAACCGGGATGTCGAGCCTTTTGCATTTGCGCTGCAGCTCTCCCAGCTCCCGTTCCAGCCGTTCCATTTTCGTCCGGTACTCTTCTTTCGACATTTTCTTGGTCAGATCCACCTTTTCTAACATTGCCCTGCTCCTCTCCTTTTATTCCCCGGCATATTTCAAATACACGTCTTTTTCCTGATAAATCTGAAAGCCGCCTTTCTCTAATACATTTATGGCTTTTTGCGGGTCACTGCATTTCATAACCGCCGCTGCCTGGCTGCCGTTGGCGAAAGCGTACATGTATTCCACGTCCACTTCCTCCCTGGAAAGCTGTCCCATGGCCTGGGAGAGAGAACCCACCGCATGGTCCACGCCGATGCACAACACATCCGTCAGCTTTGCCGCAAATTCGTTTTCCCGCAGCTTCTCCCTGCCTTTTTCCGGATCGGAAACCATCATGCGCAGCATGCCGTAATCCGATGAATCCGCCAGTGACAGGGCCACAATGTTCACATCGTTTTTCGCCAGGATGTCCAGCACCTCATGAAGCCTTCCCAATTTATTTTCCAAAAAGACCGATAACTGTTTTACGATCATATCTTTTCCTCCTATTTCAATTTTCTCTTATCAATCACCCGTTTTGCCTTGCCCTCGCTGCGCTCGATGGTCTTCGGTTCTACCAGCTTCACCACTGCCGCAATGCCCAATGCCTGCTTAATCACATGCTCGATTTTCCTGGACAACCCCTGGAGCTGGTTCATCTGGTCGGAGAAATACCGCTCTTCCACTTCCACCTGCACTTCCAGAGTGTCCAGATTGCCCACCCGGTCAACGGTCATCAGGTAATTGGGCAGCACTTCATCCACTTCCAGAAGAGCCGCTTCGACCTGGGACGGGAATACATTCACGCCGCGGATGATCAGCATGTCGTCGGTTCTGCCTGTGAATCTGGCAATGCGGGCATGGGTTCTGCCGCATTCACATTTGTCGTAAGTGATGCTGGTCAGATCCTTCGTGCGGTAACGGAACAGCGGCAGCGCTTCCTTGGTAATGGTGGTAATAGCCAGCTCTCCTTGCACGCCAGGTCCGGCGGGACGAAGGGTATCCGGGTCCAGAATCTCCGGTATGAAATGATCTTCCCAGATATGCAATCCTTTGTGGTAAGGACAATCCTGGGCCACGCCCGGCCCCATAATCTCGGATAGACCATAAATGTCGTACGCCTTGATGTGCAGCATACCTTCCAGTGTGTCCCGCATGGCGTCCGTCCATGGCTCCGCCCCACAGATAGCGGCTTTCAGCTTAATATGCGGAACTCTTCCCGCCTCCACCAAGGCTTCCGCCAGATGCATGGCGTAAGACGGCGTACAGGCCAGGGCTGTGGCGCCGAAGTCTTCCATCAGGGTAATCTGTTTCTTCGTGTTACCAGAGGACATGGGGATTACGGTAGCGCCCAGATAAGCGGCTCCGTCATGAAGCCCCAGACCTCCAGTAAAGAGTCCGTAGCCATAGGCCACATGCACCCGGTCTTCCCGGCTAAGCCCGGCCATCACCAGACCTCTGGCCACGCACTCACTCCAGATTTCCAGGTCTCTGCGGGTATAAGCCACCACCGTGGGCTTTCCCGTGGTGCCGGAGCTGGCATGTATGCGGTTCACCTGCACTTCCGGAACCGCCACCAATCCCATGGGATAATTGTCCCGCAGATCGTCTTTCGTGGTAAACGGCAGTTTCACTAAGTCCTCAAGCCCTTTAATATCGCCGGGCTCCAGGCCCATTTCCTGCATTTTCTTCCGGTAAAAAGGCACATTATGGTAAACCCGGTCCACCATTTTCACCAGGCGCATCCCTTGCAGGTGAGACAGCTCATCCCGGCTCATACACTCTTTTGTCTCATTCCATATCATAACCGATCCCTCGCTTTTCTAAAATTATTACAGGCAATTACGAAAACGCCTCTTCCAAAATAACCTGCGTTTGAACAAACGCAATCGCCTTTATTTGCTTAAACCTTCCATACATACAAAACCTTTGGATTTGAGCACGTTCTCTGTCTCAAAAACCTCGTCGGTGTGAATCACCACCGCCGGAACTTTACTCATTCTGCCGAAAGAAGAGTAGGTGTAATTGATGCTGATGTTGCTCTCATGCAGCGCCGCCAGCAGAGAATCCATACCACCTTGCTCGTCCGGCAGCTCCACTGCAATCACATCGCAAACCCTGGTTACAAATCCCTGGCTGGTCAGCGCGTCCTTGGCCTCCTCCGGCCGATCCACCAACATACGCAAAATTCCAAACTCCGGCGTGTCAAAGGAAGCAAACGCATAGATATTAAGCTTCTGCCCATGGAGAACTGTGGTCACTTTCCGCAGGCTCCCCGACTGATTTTCCACAAATACTGCTAATTGTTTTAACATTCAATGCACCATGCCTTTCTATATTATGGTCCTGCCTGTTTATAAACCTTCGCCGCGCAAATCCGTCACCCGTTTCGCCTTGCCTTCAAATCTTTGCAGACTCATGGGCGCCACAATCTGTATCACCGCATCCAGACCCAGAATGGCTTTTAAACTCCTGCGGATCTTATCATTTAACTCTTCTAATTTCTTATAGGAATCCAAGAGGCGGTCGTCAATCAGCTCCACTGTGATGGACATTACGTCCAGACGGTTCTTGCGCTCCACTTTAATTTCATAATGAGGTCCGATCTCTGGTATCTGAAGCAGTACTTCCTCAATCTGCGTAGGGAATACATTAACGCCACGAATAACCAGCATATCATCGGAACGGCCGGAGAGATTTTCCATACGCACCGTGGTTCTTCCACAGGGGCAAGGCTCGTACATCAACCTGGAAATGTCCTTCGTGCGGTAACGAATCAGCGGCAACGCTTCTTTGCCCAGACAGGTGATGACCAATTCGCCCTTTTCCCCCGCCGGAAGAACCTCTCCGGTTTCCGGGTTGATAATCTCTGGGATAAACCAGTCTTCATTCACATGCATGCCCTGCAGATATTCGCATTCTCCAGACACTCCGGGGCCACACAGCTCACTCATTCCATAATTCTGGGTGCACAAGAAACGCTTTCCCCATATCCGGTGCATCTCATCGCGCATAGGCTCTGTCATGCCCTCGCCGCCAAACAGACCAATATGTACGTCCAGATCTTCCTCCGGGTCAATCCCCATTGACCGCGCCATTTCCCCCAGATGAAGAGCATAAGACGGCGTAGCCACCAGAAGCGTCGTCCCCATATCCTGCATAAACATAATCTGTTTCTTAGTATTCCCAGAGGACATGGGCATTACAGAAGCCCCGATGTTTTCCAGTCCTGCATGAAGCCCCAGCGCTCCGGTGAACATGCCGTAGCCGAAGGCTATCTGCGCAATGTCGTCCGGCATGGCCCCGCCCATACACGCAATCCTGGATACATTATTTGTCCAGACCGTCATGTCATTTCGGGTATACCCCACAATGGTGGGTTTTCCCGTGGTTCCAGAACTGGCATGTACGCGGACCAGCTCTTTTCTCGGCCGCGCAAACAATCCGGTGGGGTAATTCTCCCGGAAATCCGATTTGTTGGTAAACGGTAATTTTTCCAGATCCTTTAGGGTCTGCACATCTCCAGGCTTTATACCGGCCTCGTCCATTTTCTTTCGGTAAGCCGCAACCTTCTCATATATATAAGCTACAGTCTGTTTTAGCTTCCGAAGCTGAATCGCCTGTATTTCCTCGCGGGAGTATGTCTCTTCTGGGGCCCAAATCATTTTTATCTCCTCCTTAATGTATGTCATAGTCTCCTGGAATCTGGCACAAGCAGATTTCACAGGAGCGCATGATTCGTAAATTGCTTTTTGTCCAGGGCCATATAGCCGCTGTCCGAGACTTTTATTATAACACAATCCATGCAAACACCACAACCAATACCTATGGCTCCCTTTGAAAAATATTAGCATGAGCGTCGATCCACCATCTGTTTTGATGATTTCCCGACGCTCTTGTGATTCCTCAAAATATTAATTCAGATATTCACTGTCCGCAATTTTCTCAATAAAGAACTGGCTCTTATCCCCATTGAAAACCTTCCTGTAAGTCTCCATTGCCAGAGTGCCTGGGGTGGTAGAGGGCACAGTTTTGGTCTCGATTTCCACAGGCGTTTCCGCCTTCTTCGTTCCAATAATGTCCACGGTGAGATTTCCATCTGAAAAACGCACATCCATCCGGATGGGATAGCTGTGGTTATTGGCAATCTGCAGATCAAGGCCATCCCAGGCCACAGCGGCGTCCACGCCGGCGGGAATATAGCTGGAAACAAAATCATGGTTCCACCTTTCCACAATTTCCAGATTGGCATATAGGGCAGCGGCAAAAATAGTGGAAGACACCTGGCAGATGCCGCCACCGTACGCCTGCACAATCTGTCCGTCCAGGATGGCGTTGTCAAGCTTAAATCCTGTCTCTTCCGTCTGTTCACCCACCGTATTGTTAAAAGAGAACACACTGCCGCTGGTTAAGATGGATCCATTGCATTTTTCGGTGGCCAGAGTAATGTTTGTGCGACGATTGGATGAGCCGCCCACCTGGGTGGTAAATGTGCTCAATACATCTGTAAACAAATGTTCTTCCAGGTCCTGGGCGCTGATTTCCGGTTCCGTATAAATCAGGTCGACGGCGACTGTGCTGCCCTCTTCAGCCAGATCCAGAGCTGCCTGCGCCGCTTCCTTGTCAAAGCTTACGCCCGTAACGGCCTCCACAATGGCATAATCCCTTTCCGGGTCCAGCGTGGCGTTGGCTGGATCTATATGCACTTCCTGGTAAACCTGTTCCAGATCCACCGGCTTTACTTCACCGACCGTGTCTGGACAGGAGATGACATTTTCATAATCGTTGGCCTCAACGGCCTCTGCGATTTTCTCCAGGAGAGCGTCCGCGTCCACATCTTCTCCGGCTGTGCCAATGGTAAAAATCAACTGACCACCCTCTGTTTTATAGGAAGTCTGGACGGTATGCCCGACTTTTAGAAGGCCACTGGCAAATATGGCCGCCTCCAGCGCTTTCACATCTTTTATAACAGGCGCATACTGGCTGTGGTTTCCCAGAAGAACCGCTCTTAACAGCGACAAGCCTCTTAAGATAAAGGGAGACTGGCTTTTCTGAAATACTTTTTGGACTGCGGATTTGTAATCGTATTTCAGCGCGTCCCCCGCGGCCACGGTGTAACTTTTTCCTTCAAAAGCCACCGTAAAATTAGCGGCGCTGCGGCTTTCTTTTACATCGGCTTTCAGAGCAGCCACGGCTTCTTCTCGCGTCATGCCACTGAGATCGACTTTATTCACAGTGGTCCGGGGCAGCATACGCTCTGTATTTGCCAGAGCGCACAGAAGTATATATCCTCCGGCCAGCATGACAAGCGCGACTGCAGGAATCAAAAGGACCATACGTCTTGTTTTTTTGGACTGCATATTCCTATCCTTTCTTTTGATTCGTTATTAGATGATTGCGAAACGCCCATTT
This sequence comes from uncultured Lachnospiraceae bacterium, assembly GCA_910588775.1. Lineage (GTDB taxonomy): Bacteria > Bacillota > Clostridia > Lachnospirales > Lachnospiraceae > MGBC164599. Next base: position 142,996 of record CAJURH010000001.1, on the reverse strand, counting down.
TATAACTGACGTTTGGGAAAAATGGCGCTGCGGCAATCTATATACACTTCAATAAAATCATACCTTACACGCTTTTTCCAACCTATTCGACAGTTCACTTCTAAATTGCATTCACAATTTCATTTACTATCGCCTGATTATGTACATATCCTCCTGCATCAAATCTATGAATTGCATTCATGTATGCCTTAGAGCGTGTTTTTCAAATAATTTCTAGTAATACAACATATTTTTCCATGTTTGCCATTGTCACATTTCTTTCACATTTTAACCACAGATTTAACAAATATAACCTTTATAATGACCCCTATCATGAACTCCTTTAACGCTACTTAAGAAAGGAATTAATTTATGAAAAAAAGAACTTTAACTCTACTGCTCACCATAGCCATAACCTGCAGCCTGCTTGCAGGATGCAGCGAAAAAACAACGACAAAAGAACACTCCAGTCAATCCCTCTTCGGGCAAGTGACAAATATCGATGGCAACACCCTCACCCTGGCTCTTAGAAACGAAAACCCGCCTTCTGCGCCTGACGGCATAAAAGAGGCTCCCTCCATGTCCGGCAATGCTATGCCTGAACCTCCCTCCGGGTCCCACAACGGCATGAACCAGCCTCCCTCCATGTCCGGCAATGACATGGAAGTTCCGTCTTCTATGCCAGACAATCCAACAGACAAAAATGGCGGCGGCCCCCAGCCTTCGGGTGAGGAACGGGAGATTGCCGTAACCGAAGATACCATTTACACCGTTATAGAAGGAAAGGACTCCAAAAAATCCAGTTTGAAAGACATTCCCACAGACGCCATGATTCAGGTCACTTTGGAAGAAGACGGCGTTACCGCCTCTTCCATTGTAATTCAAAAAGGCGAGCCTCCACAAAATGTCTCAGAAAATGTAAAATTAAAAGGAGCAAAGTCCATAGATGGGAAAAAAGCATCTTCATCCGACGAAACTTTCTCTTCCTCATCCGACGATGAAAACGCCGTATTGGTCACCAACCGGGGAACTCTAAATTTGGCTGGCGCAACAATTAACAAATCGGGTGACACATCCAACACAGACAACAGCAACTACTATGGACTCAACGCTGCGCTGGCCGTAACTGGCGCAAGCGACGCGGAACTGACCAACGTGGAAATTAATTCTACTGGAGAAGGCGCCAACGCCATATTCGCCACCGGAGAAGGCTCCTCGGTAACAGTCGATGACGTCAAAATCCACACCTCCGGAAATTCCGCCAGAGGTCTGGACGCTACCTATGGCGGAGTCATCCAAGCCTCCAGCGTGGAAATAGACACCGAAGGGGCACACTGCGCCGCGCTGGCAACGGACCGGGGTGAAGGAACCATCACCGTAAACGGGGCCACCTTGTCCACCGCGGGAGAAGGCAGCCCTTGTATCTACTCCACTGGAGAAATATCTGTGCAAAACGCCATCGGAACCGCTTCCGGATCACAGATTTTAGTGGTGGAAGGGAAAAATTCCATCGACCTGACAAGTTGTGAACTGGACGGCGCTGGCCCCAATGGCCTTATGCTCTACCAAAGCGCCTCCGGCGACGCCATAGACGGCGCCGCTATTTTCCGCGCCTCCGACTCCAAACTTACCACCACAAGCAGCGGACCCATGATTTACATCACCAACACAGACTCCGAAATCACATTAACCGCCACAAAACTTTCTTTCCCTGGCAGCGTGCTATTAGAAGCAGCGGGAAACGAGATCAACAACTGGGGCGTCCCCGGTCAAAACGGAGGGACCGTCACGCTCACTGGCATACGCCAGGAGTTAGAGGGAGACATCCGCTGCGACGCCATCAGCGCCGTACGCCTAAACTTAACTGAAAATTCCTCGTTCACCGGATCCATTGACAGGGAACGCACCGGAAAAGAAACTTCCATTCAGTTAGACGATTCCTCCACCTGGGAGGTAACCGGTGATTCCTACATAACTACCCTAACAAATGCCCAGGAAGACTGCAGCAACATTCATTCCAATGGCCACACAATCTATTACAACGCCTCTCATCTGGACAACAAATGGCTGAAGGGCCAGAGCATACAACTGCCCGGCGATGGCCGGCTCACCCCTGCGCCGCAATAACTGCGCCGTTTTATCCTTCCACAATCAAATATTTACCGTCCGGCAGGAGGAAGACTTCACTGGCTTCCTCCAATTCCTCGTCGGACATGCCGTCCACGTCCGCTCCATTTTCCTCAAAATAATTCCGAACCTGTTCCATGGAATCCACCACCATGGCCATGCAATCTTCCAGAAAAGCTTCCGCTTCCGCCAGACTTCCCGCAACCGGTTCTTCAAACAACTGCCCTTGGTTTTTCAAAAACGTCATCAGACATTCTTCACTATATTCATTCATAATCTTTTAATCCTCCCATTTCGACTCATCACGGCAATTCCTTCACCAAAAGAAGCAACTCCTCCGGCTTTTGAATAATCCTCTTCGCCCCATTTTCCTCCAATTCTTCCCGTGGCCGAAACCCCCAGGTCACGCCTACTGTGTACATACCTGCCCGATTTCCCGTCAACATATCCGTATTTGTATCCCCCACATACAGACAGGAACCACAGGACACACCCAGATCTTTCGCCATCTTAAGAGCGCCCGCAGGGTCCGGCTTGGGCAAAACGCCTTCAATCTGTCCCTGTATCCGGTCAAAATACCCCTGGCCAAAGAGCGTTTCCACCACCTGAACAGCCTGCTTGTGGGGCTTATTGGATAACACGGCGATTGGTAAACCCATTTCCTTCATTCTGGCAAGCGTCTCCTCTATGCCCGGATATGGTTTTACCCGATACAACGGCTCCTGAGCCAGCCACTGGCGCACCAGAGGCGTTCCCTCTTTTAGACACCGCCCGTCCACATCTCCAGCCCGGCGCAAAGCTCTTAAAAAAGCCACGTTCAGGCCATCTCCCGCATAATACTTATACTCCTGCACCGGACGTTTGCCATACCCGAAATACTCCAGGCCCCGATTCACAGCCCGCGCAATGGATTCCACGGTATCCGCCAAAGTCCCATCCAGATCAAAAATACAGGCTTTCTTCATTTGATATAACGCCTCCTCTTTGTCAACATATGTCTAAGAACGTGCTTGAAAAATATTGTATGTCATAATTTGCATCCGTAGGGCATAATATGGGGAATTTGTTCCAAATGAGAGAGGCATAAGGGACTACGCCAACCGAAAGCGAAGCAAATCAACCGCAAAGTGAAGCATGCCGGTGACATGAATAATTTTTAAATACGCTCTGGCACATCTGTAGTATACTATGGATAAACCGGCCTCTGCAAGAGTTTTTCTCATCCCAGTTTTATTGACAACCCTTCATTCTCATGATAAATTTACTGTGAAAAGGAGCCAACCATGAAATCAACTTCGAAAATTCTGTTCACAGATCTGGATAACACACTGTTAAACAGCCAAAAACAAATCACGCCCGAAAACCGCCAGGCCATCTGTCAGGCCATCCACCAGGGGAGCCAAATCGTCCTCTGCACCGGCCGCCCCTTGATCGGCGCCATGCCACAGATTCGGGAACTCTCTTTGACAAAACCTGGATGCTACGCCATTACCTATAACGGGGGAGTCGTCTACGATTGTTACCGAAACCAGGTCATTTTCCAAAAGACAATCCCCATCCCCTATGTAAAATACATATTTGAAAAATCCCGACAATATGATTTATTTTGCCAAACATATTCCGATACCCATTTGCTGGCCCCTTATCCTTCGCCAGCCCTGGACGCATACATATCCAGAAACAAAATCCCATTTCGGATTATCCCCACTTTGCCAGACTCCCTGGAGGAAGAGCCATCCAAAGTCCTGGTCATCGGACTGAATGCCCCAGAAAAATTAAGCGCCTACCGGGCGGCTCTTGAAGTCTGGGCTAAGGACAAAATATCCGTCTTCTACTCCAACGTCTCCTACCTGGAACACGTCCCCTTGGGCGTCTCCAAAGGCGCATCTATTGAATGGCTCTGCCATTACCTGAACATCCCCATGGCCCGCACCATTGCCGCAGGGGACGCGCAAAATGACATTCCCATGCTACAGACGGCCCAGATAGGCGTGGCCATGGCCAACGCCACTTCCGAATGCAAGGCCGCCGCCGATTATGTGACCGAAAATGACTGCGACCACAGCGGCATCGCCGAAATTATCCACAAGTTCCTGCTTTAATCCATAAAAAAGCCCTGGAGAATAACCTGAACAAACCAGGTCCTTACACTCCAGGGCTTATATGTAACTGCCTTCTTATGGGCAACTTTCTTAATCTTCTTCGCGAATTTCCAAAACTTCCATTGGACATGCCTTTACACAAATACCGCAGGCAATACATTTTCCAGCTATTTCTTTGTCTTCCGCTTTCACAGCCAAACCGAATGGACATGCTTCCACGCATTTACCGCATCCTGTACATTTCTTCTTATCCACTGTGTAAACGCCTTTTTTGTTCTGGGTAATTGCGCCAGCTTCGCAGGCTTCTGCGCATTTTCCACACTGGGGACATGCCAATACCTTCGGTTCGCCGTCTTTCTTCGCGCCAATCTTCAAATAAGCTACAGTTGTATCATCTCTCTTATAATAAGCGGATGCACAAGCCACCTGGCACTGAAGACATGCCATACATTGATCTTTTTTTGCTGCAACTAATTTTTTCATTACTATCCTCCCTGGATTTATTTATGTATTTGATATTTTTTATTATAAAGGATTCTTTTCTATTCTTCAACATAAATATGACAAAAATTTGACCGCTGGCCCAAAAGGAGAACCGCCTCCGGGCCTATCGCCCCTTTTTTGCGGCCTCCCCTTACAAACAATTTTATGCTTTCGGTAATTTAAAAGAACTTTTCAGAGACACAATCCGGTTGAATACCGGCTCTTTCTCCCTGGAATCCTTAACGTCCACGCAATAGTACCCATTTCTCACAAACTGAAAGCTCTCGAAGGGCTTCGCCTGGGCAAGGGCCGGCTCCAGATACGCCTGTTTCACAGTCAGGGAATTGGGGTTCAGATTCAATGTGCCGTCTTCGTTGTACACGCCCTTTTCCTCGTCAATGATATTTTCATATAGACGGACTTGGGCCTGCACCGCATCTTGGGCCGCCACCCAGTGAATGGTCCCTTTCACCTTCCTTCCGGTAAATCCGCTTCCACATTTCGTCTCTGGATCGTAGGTGCAATGGACCTCTGTCACCACGCCGTTTTCATCCTTCACAAAGCTTTCGCATTTTACAAAATACGCCTGCATCAAGCGCACTTCATTGCCTGGAAACAGACGGAAATATTTCTTCGGAGGTTCTTCCATGAAATCTTCCCGCTCGATATACAACTCCCTGCCGAAGGTAACTGTACGGCTTCCCAGCTCTTCGTTTTCCAGATTGTTGGCCACCTCCAGCTCTTCGGTCTGCCCTTCGGGATAATTGTCGATAATCAGCTTAATGGGATCCAAAACCGCCATCATCCGCTTTCTCTTTAATTTCAAGTCCTCCCGGAGACAGTATTCCAGCATGGCGTAATCTGCGGAACTCTGGGCTTTGGACACGCCGCACAGGTCCACGAATCTCTGGATAGACTCCGGCGTAAATCCTCTTCTTCGCAAAGCGGCGATGGAAACCAGCCTGGGATCGTCCCAGCCGTCCACGATGCCGTCTTCCACCAGCTTCTTAATGTATCTCTTACCGGTAACCACGTTTGTCAGATATAATTTAGCAAATTCAATCTGTCTGGGCGGATGCTCAAATTCCACTTCCCGCACTACCCAGTCGTACAAGGGCCGATGATCCTCAAATTCCAAGGTGCAGATGGAATGGGTCACCCCTTCAAAGGCATCCTCCAGCGGATGTGCAAAATCATACATGGGATAAATGCACCATTCGTCCCCTGTATTATGGTGATGCATGTGAGCCACCCGGTAGATAACTGGGTCCCGCATGTTCATATTGGAAGAAGCCATATCAATCTTGGCCCGTAGAACTTTTGCTCCATCCGCCACTTTGCCTTCCCGCATATCCTTAAATAACTGTAAATTTTCCTCCACGCTCCGGTTCCGGTAAGGGCTTTCTTTGCCAGGCTCTGTTAACGTGCCCCTGTATGCCCGGATTTCCTCTGCGGTCAGATCGCACACGTACGCTTTGCCCTTTTTAATCAATGTAACAGCGGCTTCATACATTTTCTCAAAATAATTCGAGGCGAAATAAAGCCGGTCTTCCCAATCCGCACCCAGCCACTGAATGTCTTCCTTAATGGACTCCACAAATTCCACCTTCTCCTTGGTGGGATTGGTGTCATCAAAGCGCATGTTGAATTTCCCTTTGTATTTCTTGGCAATCCCATAATTCAGCAAAATAGACTTGGCGTGTCCAATGTGCAGGTATCCGTTGGGTTCCGGCGGAAAACGGGTGCACACTGCATCGTATACCCCTTCCTCCAGATCCTTATCGATCATCTGCTCAATAAAATTTTTGGATATGGTCTCCTGTTCCATGAATCACTCTCTCCTCCTGTAAATCAATCTTCATTCATCTGCAACCGGAATGTATAATAATTGGTTTTGGGCGAAGCATAAGTCTTCTTCCCTTTGCGCATGTTGGCCACTACATATGCATAATATTTCCGGTTTCTGCTCAGGCCCGGCACAAACGCCTGCCTGTCAAACGTCGTCGCGGCTTTTCGAAATCCCCTGGATGGGTTCTCTGATACATATACGGTATAGCTCATGGCCCCTTCCACCGCCGGCCAGTACGCTTTCACCACGCAGTGACTGGCCCATTTGAATTTTACCCGGGGCTGCTGGGCAATATACGTATCCGATGCGGCGCCGTAAAAATCTTTTTTGCCCACGCGGGAATATCCCCGAATGCGCACATGGTAGAACGCTCCGGCGGAAATGCCCGTCAGCGTAGCGCTGGATTTCTTCTCCACCTTAAAACGTTTCACCAGACCTCCGTATAAATCCATCACCTGAAACTCATAGCCCTGGGCGCTCTCCACCGCATTCCAGTAAACTTTCATGGACGCGGATGTGGCATAGCTTTTCTGGCTGCGCAGAGTAATCTTTCCCGGTGCGGTGCGGCAGTCTTTAAACTGGCTGGCTGTGCCTGCCTTATTTTTCTTATCATATGGCACAATTTTTATATGATAATTTCTTCCGGCCTTGGGCAGCGTAAAGGTTCCGGCGCAATTTTGCCCCGACGCATTCACATCTTTCAAATGCTTATAGGCTTTATCCGATGCAAATTTGTAATAAAATTTATAACGGACCGCCTGACCTGGCCTTTTCCAGGACAGTTTCACTTGTCGCCCCGAAGCTCCTGTCTGCTGGACATCCATTCCCCCATTGGACGCGGCTTTCACAGGCAACGCCAGAAGCAATAGCCACATGAGAAATACCAGTCCCGCCTGCATCCATCTGTAACTCTTCATAGGAATCCTCCCATTTTTCTATACGAAATGATTGCGAAACGCCCATTTCGCAACTGCCTATCTGTTTATTCTAACATATTCCATCAAAAAATGCCATATCTGTAGAAAATGCCTATTGAATCAACCCGTTCCCATCCTGTATACTATATTCTAAATATAGATGATTCCAAAACGCCCATTTCGTAACCAGAGTCTGAATAAAACCGTTTTGAACCCCATTCTATCTATATTTATTCAAGCTCTGGTTATGAAATCTCTAGTTTGCAATTAACGATTATCTAATCCTATGAAATGAGGCGCAATCCATGATCAAAGATGACTATGCAAAGTACACCGATGAAACGCTGATTCAACGGCTGCGGAACGGCGAAAAGAAAGTTTCCGACCATCTACTCGAAAAATATAAAGGCGTTGTGCGAAAAAAAGCGCGTGCCATGTACCTGATCGGCGGCGAAACGGATGATTTAATCCAGGAAGGCATGCTGGGCCTTTTTAAAGCCATTCAGGATTACCGCCCGGATAAGGACGCGTCCTTTGGCACTTTTGCCGTCTTGTGCATCGAAAGACAGATGTACAACGCCATCCAGGGGTCCAACCGACAGAAACACCAGCCGCTGAATTCCTATGTATCTTTAAGCGAGGAAGTGACCGATGAAAGCATTTTCGACAACCTGGTAATCAGCAACCCTGAATCCATCGTCATCGACCGGGAAACCGCCCTGGATATGGAACGACGCATCCACCAACGCCTCAGCCGCTTCGAAAACCATGTGCTGGACTGCTATATGCGGGGCTACAATTACCTACAGATTGCCGAAGAATTTGAAAAAAGCCCCAAGTCCATCGACAACGCTCTCCAGCGCATCCGCAAAAAAGTCCGCGGCATTATTTCTGAAACCTTTTCCTGTTAAATAAAGCCTATATGCGCTGCAAAGCCCGATCGTAATATTCCTTCGTCTTAGCGTCGAAAGCCACCAGCGTCACCTGGCGGATGATAGACGGCTGCTGCCCAAAATCCTTTACCGTCCTCACCGCGATTTCTGAAGCCTTATCCAGAGGAAAGTGATAAACGCCTGTACTGATGGACGGAAAAGCCACCGTTTCACAATCATGATCTCTGGCCAGCTCCAGGCTGTTTCGATAGCAGTCCGCCAACAGTTCTTCCTCCCGATTGCCGCCGCCCCGCCAGATAGGACCCGGCGTGTGTATCACGTATTTGGCAGGCAAATTGTACCCCCAGGTGATAATTGCCTGCCCGGTCTCGCATCCGTTAAATTTCCTACACGCTTCCAAAAGCTTTGGACCGGCCGCCCTGTGAATGGCTCCGTCCACGCCGCCACCGCCCAGCAGCGAGGTATTGGCCGCATTCACAATCGCGTCGCATTCGAACTTCGTTATATCCCCAAGAAATGTTCTGATTTCCATATAAACTTCCTTTCCAACATTATTCTAGCTGCGTATTTTCTCACAGACAACATTTACAAATCCATCGTAGTTTGTCCACTTCTTCAACAGCTCAATCAAAATGGAAATACCCATGGATATGGTGAACAAAACAACTACAATCAGACAAAAATACTTGAAACTGTAAGTAAATTCTTCGAAGAAAACATACCGGATAAAGGAATGCACCAGAAAAATATTCATGGAATGCTTTCCGCAAAAAAAGAGAAAATCCCGTATGCCAGGCATGCGCACCAGATATTTCTTACAATAGCAGATAAAGATAAGCGGCGCAAGACCCGCATGATATTCCCAGGCCACATACCTAGGAAACCGGACCCACAGGACAACACTGCCAATCAATAACACATGATACACAAGAAACTGAACGCAAAAATCCAGCGTTTTATTCTCAGAAATCTTTAAAGCGTACAATTTTGAAAAAACATCGTACTGGGAAAAAAGCATGCCCAACAACAATGGAAAAAGGAATGTATAAACCGCCATTCCCCCTGGATATATATTTCCCGACACGCATCTGGGAAGAAAAGCAATGGCCATAAAAAGCGTTGTATATCCCAGCTTCTGGGTCCATTTCACAAACACCGGATAAAGCACGATATAGATAACCGCCGCACTCATATACCACCAGGTGCCCACCAGTGTGGGGGATTCCAGCAAATTTGCAAGCCCCAGGAAGTCGATCAACGCGTAGATGACGCCCCGGATTCCGCCTTGCCCAAAGTAAATTTCCACCGGATAACCCGCATAAATCTGCGTAACCACAAACACCAACGCATAGACAAACCAAAATCCGCTTAAGGTCTTAATCAACCGCTCGTAAATCCATCGCTCCGTAGAAGCCACGTCCTTGCACCGGTTTCGCGCCGACAAGTAAAGACCATAACCTGTAATGAATGCAAAGATAGACACGCAAATTTTAAAATAATCACTTACATCCACCACAAATTCCATGTCAAACGGTCGAAAATCAACGACGTAATCCTCAAACCTGTCCTTGCTCCTGTAACAATGATGAAACATCATAATCAATATGGCGATCCCCTTCAAACACACAGAATCCCGCTTGGAAAAAGACTCTGACATTTTCCCACCCCCTTCATGAATACTTCCAGTTTAAACGATAGGCTTTCAGAAAGCAATAGATTTCTTTTTCAAATTTCCATAGAACAGTGGATATGAAACATATAATTGTGAAGGAAAGTGTGTCCTAGATCTTGCATGGCAGCATAAAATTACGAAAAATGTCCTGGCAACAAAGGCCAAAATTATTGACGCCTGCAAGAAGCCAGCTACATCGGTTTAAGATTTTTATTGAGTCTGTCTATCATCCAGGCCATTCGTTTTTCCCGTCCGGCATCTGTCTTTGCGTCAAAATACGCTTTCGCATAGGTTTTCTTTACAGATAAGGACATCGCGCTAAAATTCGTATAAGCGGGCTCATGGCCTTCCAGCAACGCAAAGAGCTGGGCAATATGTTCCTCTGTAACCGCCGCAGGTTTTGGCGCATACCACTGACCGTTCTTTTTGGCTTCCTCTATCTTCTCTCTGCCGAATTCGGTCATTAGCCCCCGTTCTTCCAGGCTTCCCGCCAGCGCTTTATTTTTCTCTGACCACTTGCTCTTCTCCCTGCGCATAGAGAAATATTTCTTATAAGTTTTATCGTCAATTTTTTGCATCTGTCCGTCAATCCATCCAAAGCAGAGGGCTTCTTCCAGCGCTTCTTTCGCTTTTATTGTTTTCGGCCCGCCAGCTTTGCCAAATAAAAGCCAAACGCCAGCATTTGACAGACAATGATCCGAAAGCCATTTCCTAAATTCCTCTCTGTTTGCAAATTCCATTATATCGCTCATTGCGCGCTCCTTTTCTCGTTTGCCCTCCACAACTTTTCATCTTATTGTCCCATTATACCGGATATCCCGCAAGAAATCACCTATTAAAGATCAAAAAGCGACCGTTAGAGTGCGCTCAAAAGCCGCTCTAACAGACGCCCTATGGAATATCCTTTCTAATTCTGAACCACTGCGTCGTCCATCGTGTATCCCTCAAGAGAATTCTCTTTCACCTGAATGCACACGAAACGAATCGCTGAATCCTCCGCCGCAAAAAACTGTCTTTTCCCTGCCGGGGAAATGCGAATCCAATCGCCAGCCGCAAGTTCCACCTCTTCTCCATCAATAATGACTTTTCCTTTCCCTTCAAGAACGGCATAGATCTCTTCGTTGTTCTTATGGGAATGGATAAAGGGCACGTTTGCCCCTGCTGGCAGATAGTTCATGCTAATTTCCGCTCCTGTCAAAGAAAGTTTGTCATGAAGTTCTGTTCTCTCGTCCTGCGCTACGCGTACCTTGCTAAAATTCTCCATCTTCTTTACCTCCAAATATTTGTTGTAACTTTTCTTGATACATCAATAGTATCACCCTTCAATCGTAATGTCAATAGTTACAACATAATTTTTTATAAAAACTCCCGCAGCTCTATGTCAAACAGAACTACGGGAGTTTCCCTATAAAAATCCACCGCTAAACAGATGTCACACGTTCATCCGCGGGCGCATGCAGGTTTTATATCTGTATCAATTTTTCCGCATCATTCATAATATCCTGTATAGATACCGAGCTCATTTCCTCTTCCATTGCTTTCTGGACTTCATCCAGCCTTCCATCCAACAGTGCATGGATATTTTTCCCCACAGGGCAAAGTGGATTGGGACTTTCATGGAAATGAAAAAGCTCTCCATTTTCCACGCATTCCACTGCATGGTATAAATCCAATAATGTAATCTCATCTAAGGGTTTTTCTATATCCGCTCCTCCACTTCCCCGCTTCACATTTATCAGTCCCGCTTTTTTTAGCTGCTGCAACAGACGTCTTATAACTACAGGGTTTACATTCACGCTTGACGCAAGAAAATCACTTGTAACTTTATAATCATTTTTAAATGCCTCAATACATATGAGCACATGGACCGCGATCGTAAATCTACTTGATATCTGCATACCGCACCTCGATTCTTGTTTCCTGTGAAAATCCGCTCCGCCTTTTTATCCATGCCCAACTACACAATCACGAATCTTCATAGTCCATGCAGATCCGGGTCTTCATATACGGACGCACCTGGCTGTCCGCCACGCGCACATGCTCTGGGTGAACGGCATAATTTCTCAGAGAATCCTCATCGGTGAAGACTGAATCCAGCATCACATCCGCGTTGGAAGACGCGGCCCCATCTATGTACACACGAATCTCCAAGAGTCCGGGGATCTTTCCCTGCAACCCCTCCAAACCCTGTTTGACCCCCAGCTTCACCTTCTCTTTTTCCTCCTGTGCAAGCTCATCTTTGAGCTGCCATAGGATCACATGTCTAAACATCTTTTTCCTCCCACTACATTTTTTTAAAACCATTTTACCACAAATTCTAAAAAAATGTCAAAAACCAGCCGCCTTCAGACAGGTACGGCTGGTTTCAACAGGATTCTTTTTTATCAAATGCCAAATTCGGACAGGACAAGCCCTTCATTTCGATCCAAAGTCATCCCCACGCTCCAGGCGTTGACAAACAAAAGTAGGGGGTTCCCTTTCAGATCCGTGACTTTCTTCATGTCGGAGGTGCCCATAATTTTCTTCACATCCATCTCATCGGGATTGGCGATCCAGCGCAGATGCTCATAGGGCAGATTTTCCAAAATGATTTCCACATTGTATTCATTTTGCAGACGGTATTTTAACACGTCAAACTGTAGCACACCCACCACGCCCACAATAATTTCCTCCATTCCAGAGTCCAGTTCCTGAAAAATCTGGATGGCGCCTTCCTGGGCAATCTGATTGACCCCTTTTGTAAACTGTTTTCTCTTCATAGTGTCCACCTGGCGCACCCGGGCGAAATGCTCCGGCGCAAAGGTGGGAATCCCCGCATAGGCGAATTTCTCCCCGGGCTTACACACTGTATCGCCGATGGAGAAAATCCCAGGGTCGAACACGCCGATGATATCCCCTGCATAGGCTTCCTCCACCACATGTCTGGACTGGGCCATCATCTGCTGGGGCTGGGACAGACGCATCTTCCGGTTTCCCTGCACGTGGTACACTTCTTCGCTGGAATCGAACCGACCGGAACAGATGCGTAGAAAAGCCAGCCTGTCCCGATGCGCTTTGTTCATGTTGGCCTGAATCTTGAACACGAAAGCGGAGAAATCATCCCCCATGGGGTCAATCTCACCTTTGTCCGAAACCCGGGCCAGCGGGGAAGCCGTCATGGCCAGAAAATGTTTCAGGAAGGTCTCCACGCCGAAGTTTGTCAGTGCAGAGCCGAAGAACACCGGGGATAATTTCCCCTGATCCACCAGATCCTGGTCGAATTCCGCGCTGGCGCCGTCTAAAAGTTCGATTTCCTCCAACAGCGTATCTTTTTGCTCCCCATCCAGGATATCCAGCAAATGGGAATCGGAAAGGGCAATCTCCTCACCGGTTCCCTCCTGGGTCCCCTTCTTGGTGTCGGCGAATGTGAGCACCTTTTTTGTCTGGCGGTCATAAACTCCCCGGAACGCTTTCCCCGACCCGATCGGCCAGTTTATGGGGCAGGTGGCGATTCCCAGTTCTTTTTCGATTTCATCCAATAAGTCAAAGGTATCATTGGCGTCTCTGTCCATCTTATTGATAAATGTGAAAATAGGGATATGGCGCATGACGCAAACCTTGAACAGTTTGCGGGTCTGCGCCTCCACTCCCTTTGATCCATCAATGACCATCACCGCAGAATCCGCGGCCATCAAAGTCCGGTATGTGTCCTCGGAAAAATCCTGATGCCCCGGGGTGTCCAATATGTTAATGCAATAATTATCGTAATGAAATTGCAGAACGGAAGAAGTCACAGAAATTCCTCTCTCCTTCTCAATTTCCATCCAGTCCGATACCGCATGTCTGGCTGTCGCTTTCCCTTTCACCGAACCAGCCAGATTGATTGCCCCGCCATACAGCAGAAACTTTTCCGTCAGCGTGGTTTTCCCGGCGTCCGGGTGGGATATAATCGCAAACGTGCGCCTTTTCTCAATCTCTTTCGTGTATTTTGGCACCGTAAACCTCCTGTAGTTCCCTTTTCTTTACAACGCTTCCATTCTATTACACCGGAAACGGACTGTCAAGGGCTTCTGTTCACAGGGCGCCACGTATAAATGGGCCGGATGCCGTCACCAGAGCGCCCGTATGTTGTGAACAGTAACTGGCAAGGCGCACATTTCAATCTGACGCCTGGCTAAGTGGCGTAATCACAATGTTTTCCGGCGCGATCTCTGTTTTGCGCTTCACAATGTCCTCAATCTGCGCCCGTGACGTGTCATCCAACTGATTATCCGGCACCACCACGTCTGCGCTGTTTCCGGTAAGGTTCACCACCACGTCCGCAAATCCTTTGGACTCCAGAAGCACTTCCGCCGCCGATTCCCGCTCGGCCGTCTCTGACAACGTAACCATGCTGGCCACCGCTTCCTGCTTCTGTTCTTCGGATACGTCGGGATTGTCAATAATCTGCATCAGGTTTTCCTTATTCTGGGAACGCACCTGCTCACGGCTTATCTTAGCCTGCGCCGCAAATCCCGTGGACCCTGTGAGCACCGCCTCGCCAGGGGTGTCTGTGCTTACGTCTTCCTGTGCGCCATCCTCCGCGCCGCTTTCTGGCGTGGCTGTATCTTCGGTTCCCGCTTCCGTTCCGGTTCCATCTTCCGCCTGTGGCGATTCTGTGGGAGACGCCTGCCCTGTGGCGCTTAAGCCGTTTTCCTCCAGCAGAGCTGTCTCATCGCTTACATCGTAATCCAGACTTTCAATATCCTTTAAGACATCGTCCTCCAGGATGTTGCTGTCCGCAGTCTCCGTGCTGGCCTCTTTCATTCCGAAATCCACATCGGAAAAGCTCAGATAGCCTGCCACGGCAATCATGATTGCCAGCGCCGTAATGATCACTTGATTTTTCTTGAAAACTTTCTTCACTTTCCTCTCCTTTATTATTTCATTTTCATCACTTTAATTTTATGGGCTTCCACCTGAAATAATGCCATAACTGCCTCCTGAATATTTCGCACAGTCACAGAATTGTCCCCTCCCTGCGCCACAATCAGCACGCCTTGTATGGAAACTTCCGGATTTTGGGACGAAAAAGAGGTGATGCTGTCGGACGAATTTTCCAGCATCAGCATCACCCGCACCTGCCCGATGCCCTCCACCTGCAAAAGCAGTTCCTCCAACTGCTGCTCCAGCGCCATTTTCTCTGTCAAAGCTTGAGAAGTCAAATTGGCGTTACCATAGGAACTTCTATATCCGTCGTTTTCCACCTCCTCCGACGCCGTCTGGCTGGCCGGTTTCTTAACGGGAATGGCTGTCACCAAAAGAAGCAGCCCCAGAAGCAGCATCACCAGCCACTGCTGTTTACCCCATTTCTTCAAAGAAAAGCTCCAGCCTTTCTCTTGTGATTTCGTAAGATTCTCCCAGCTCATTCTCCACCCTCTCCCTCATCCACTGATTTTCCGCGCCGGACAGCCATATCTGAACCGCCCCCACGCACAATTTCCCGGACTCCCCTTCTATCTCCATATGCACCCGAACCTCCAGAACTTTACACGCTTCACCCAATATGCCATCCAGAGATTCCCGAATCCGGTCCGCCACCTCCTGTTCATATGCCTGCATATAGTATTCCTGCGCCTGCGCCTCTTCCTGCATCTGTCCCCACTGCGGTTGCCAGAACTCTTCCTCCAACATCTTCTTATGAAATAATTCATTCATCCGCTCCTCCAGGTGCAATAAGTTAAACAGCGGAGAGGCCAAAATCAAAATCAGCAAAATTCCCATGAAATAGCGGATATACCTGCCATATTGGGAATTGGGCATAATGTGCATCAAAGCCGTGAGAATAATGTAATAAACCGCCAGATTCCTCACCCACTGGTAAACCGCCTGGGTCATCTTATCCACCTCCAAAAGACACTGCCAGCACCGCTATGGCGATCATGCAGAGCAGTTCTGTGGTAAACAAAATTTTCAAAAGCATGCTGCAGCCCTCGCCCATGACGCTTAAGCAGCTCACCAACCGCTTGTCCGACACCGGCTGCGCCAACGCCGCCGCCAGTTTATACAAAAGGGCGCATACGCTGTACTGAATCAACGGAGTCGCGCCCCAGATCAATAAAATCAGCACAAACGCCACGCCCAGACAGTTGCGCACCAGCACCGCGCTGGCCAACACGATTTCCGTCACGGCATTCAGCGCATTTCCCACCCCCGGGATGGCGCTGGCCGTCTTCCCAAGGGTTGTCCGGCGCAGACTGTCGATCACCGGCGACACCAACCCCCGGATCACCTGCATGCCCACCAACACGCCCATCATGGTTTTCATGGCCCATTCCACCAGAGTGCGAAAAAGATCCGCCAGTTTACTCAAAACCGCTTCCTTTGACAGGCCGTTGACCATCTGCAAAAGCACGTAAAGGCCCGTGCAGGGCAGCACAAAGGCCAGAATCACCCACTGCGCCGCCGCCACCAACATCAAAACCATTTGGTAAAACATGGCCGCGCTGGTCACGCCTGAAGCCGCCGCCACAGCCAGATAATAGGCCGGAGCCAGCCCTTTCATCAGTTCCAAAAGCCCGGCAATCCGCTCCTCTAACTGCTGACTTAAGCTGTAATAACCATTGAGCAGTAATGTGAACAACAACAGATACACAATGTAAAACCCGATTTCCCCCACCTGACCCCGGTCAAAAATCTGGGCAAAATTTGTAAACAAAGCCGCTAAAAGCGTCAGAATGAGGGCCTGGGATACCAGCTTCCTCTGTTTATCAAACTGAGAAAAAAAAATCCGCCCGACCATCTCCAGCGCTTTTTCCTTATTCACCACATCCTGGCCGGACATGAGATTCTGCACCGCCTGGGTCAGGGAAAACGCATCCTCCCCCAGCATCTCATCCACCATCTGTTGGATTTCCTCCAACTGCATGTCCTCCAGCAATTCCTGCGCCGACTGTCCCTCACTCTCCTGCTGCGCTGTCGCCCCATGCACGACGGCGGGCGTAAAGGCACAGCAGAGCCAGAAAAACAGCCAGAAAAACCACTTCGGCCCTCTCATGTCAAAAATCCATGGATGGTTTCCAGCAAAGCCAGCAGAATAGGCATACTCACTGCCATAATAGCCAGCTTACTGAACATCTCGATCTGGCTTCCAATGGCTCCATAACCCGCATCTTTACAGATGCCGGAAGAAAATTCGCCTATATACGTAATCCCCACCATTTTCAACAGCGTTTCCACATAACCGCTGTCCATGGGCAAATAGCTCTTCAGGCTCAAAATGGAATCAAACAGATAGCGTATCTTGCCAACCGCCAAAAATAAAATTGCAATGCCTACGCCGAAGGATACATAGAAACTGTACTCTGGCTTGTTCTCTTTTAACAAAAATCCCAGAACCACGCCCCCAATTCCCAACAGAGAAATTCTGACAATATCCATATCCTCCCCCATTATAATAGAAACAAATTTTTGATGGTTTCAAATAGCTCATAAATATAAGGCAACAGCCAGAACAAAACAATCAAAAGTCCGGCCAGACTAATTAGAAATGCCTGCTCATCTCTTCCACTATGCTTTAGCACCTGGCTTAACATGGACACCAGGATGCCCACCGCGGCAATTTTAAATATAATATTTACTTCCACGGATTTCCTCCATTCTCCCGTAAACTGCTTATGACGGCTTTATATCAGCAAAATCGCCAGAAACAGCCCTCCCATAATCCCCAGACTTTGACAAAGTTTCTGTTTGCCGGGAACGCTATCTTTCGCGTCCTCAATCTCTCTTTCCAGTTCCTGCAAATACAACTCCATTGTCTTAAGTTGCATATCTTTATCCAGATAACCCAAAAAAGCGCCCATTTGCATAAGAGCTTCTTTATCCTTCGCCGTCAAGGCTGACTGTTCTAAATTCTCCTCCGCTTCCTCCTGGAAAACCTCCTGAAAACTTTTATCCGGATATTCCCTTAACCGCCCGGCCATCTGCCCCAGAAAACGCGCAAACGGCTCCGGCAGCTTTCTTCCCACGCAAGACAGCGCCTCCGGAAGCGCGGCGCAACCGTATGAAATCTCGCCTTTTAACAGCATGGCCATCCTCTGAAGCTGCCGCAGTTGCTCCAACCTGCGCCCCAGGCGGAAACTATAAGAAAAACCAATCCCCGCGCTGGCAGCCACCACCAGGACAGCTCCCAAAATCCGTATCAAACGCTCCTCCCTTCCTGATAGAGGCACGTCCCTCTCTGGTCGAAAATGGCCCGCACCTCTCCGGCTCTTTTCCGGCTTTGCAAAAAGATATACCGTTCAAAAACCCGCTCGTTCATCAGACGTTCAAACAAGGGCTTCTGCTGTAAGTCTTCAATGGAATCCCCATGCACTGTTGCCATCAGCTTGCAGCCGCAATGAATTACCGCCTCAATGGCATGGATATCCCTGTAGTCCCCGATCTCATCCACCGCCACCACCGAAGGAGACATAGACCGAATCAGCATCATCATCCCTTCCGCTTTGGGGCAACAGTCCAGCACATCCGTGCGGATGCCCAAATCATTTTGGGCCACCCCCTGGTAGCAACCGCCAATCTCCGATCGCTCATCCACCACCCCCACCGTAAGCCCCGGACATTGTGCGTCTCCATTGGAAATCTGGCGAATCATATCCCGCAGCATCGTGGTTTTCCCGCACCGGGGAGGCGAGATAATCAGCGTGTGGTAGATGCTTTGGTCCGAGCGGACATAGGGCATCAGAAATGTGGCGCATCCTTTTATCTGATGGGATACCCGCACATTGATATAAGAAATATATTTCACACTCCGGATATGCTCCCCATCCATAACAGCCTTTCCGGCAATGCCCACCCGGTGGCCGCCCTGTACTGTCAAATATCCCTGGCGGATTTCCTCCTCATATGCATACATGGAGTAGCCTGCAATGCGCTCCATGGTCTCCTGAATATCCTCTCCCGTAACGCAATACGCCTGATTTTTGTCTCTGGTCATGGAGCCGTTCTGCCCCAGAAAATATTCCTTCCCCTGATATAAAATCAGACAAGGGCTATGTACTCGCAGCCGGATTTCGTAGACTTGTCCGTAATCAAGGGAATTTCTCTCCAGCCGCTGCCGGATATTTCTGGAAAACAGCCGTACAATCTGATTGTAAAGCGACTCCTTCTCCCGGTCCTCGTCCATTTTTCCCACCTCGCTTCCCAGCATGTGTCTGAAAATCTTCTAGAAGGCGTTTGAAAATATCTTTATGTCAACTGTGCATCACAATTTGCACCCGAAGAGACATGAATGGATTTTCAAACACACTCTAACACTACTTAATATATATGAAGACAATTCCGGTTTCAGTACAACGTTCCATAAAATTAAAGAAGGGAGCCTTAAGCCCCCTCCTTCATTGCTTCACTATTACCTCATCCAAAAAATGTGACCGTTCCATCTCCTTCTCAAACTGACGGCGCACATGACACAAAGTCAATTCCTTCCTGGAACGGGTCATGCCCACATAGAACAGACGGCGTTCCTCTTCGATCTCCGCCTCCAGCTTGGCTTTCTTATAGGGAATTGTACCCTCGTTCACATTCAGTATCCAGACCTTATCATACTCCAGTCCCTTCACGCTGTGCAGCGTAGACAGGGTAACCCCCTGGGGTTTCTGCTCCATCCGGGCCGCCTGCTCCTGCAGCCGTATCGTATAATCCTCCATATGAGCCTGCCACTGGTCAAAAGTCTCATATTCCATAGCGCTTTCCTGAATCCGATCCGCCATCTCTTTCAGATCCTGGTAATCCAGTCCCCGAATCTGTGCATATTCTTTCAGATAACCCTCATATCCCACGGCGTGACGAATATAATTCACCGCGCCATAAGGCGGCATGGATTTCATCCGCTTCAGATGCCCTTCCAGCTCATCGATCCGGTCCCACATCCACTCCCGGTCGTCGTAAAACGTGCGCAGCGTTTCCATGCGCACTTCCTTTTCGTAGACGGCCTCCCGGGAAATATAGCGGTTGGGGCGGTTCATCACTTTCAAGAAATCCTGTCTTCGCATCGGCCCCATGGCCAGCCGTATGTAAGCGATAAAATTTCTGGCAATCCAGTGTTCGTACAGATTGGGCAAACGATCCCGCATATAAAAAGGAATCTGATACTCCACCAGCAGTTCCGCCAGAGCTCCCACCTCCTGCCGTGTGCGAAACAATACTGCCGCTTGCCGGGGATCACTCCCATCTTCCCTCATTTTCTGAATTCCTTTTAACACATACAGCGCCTGCTGACGAGGATTGTCAAACTCCAGAATCCGCACCGGATCGCCCGGCGGATTGGGCGTGGTGATTTTTTTACGAAAGCGGAATCGGTTATGCTGAATCATGTTCTGGGACGCTTGCAGAATCTGCCCGCTGCACCGGTAATTCACATCCAGCAGAACCTGCCCGGCCTTTGGATAATCTTTCTTAAAATTCAGCATCAACTCTGGTCTTGCGCCCCGGAAATGGTAGATGGACTGATCGTCGTCTCCCACAATGAACAGATTGTCCTCGTACCCAGCCAGCATCCGTATGGTCTGATACTGGATGGTATTTATATCCTGAAATTCATCCACCAGCACATAGGGAAACCGCTGCTGCCATCCTCTGCGAATATCCTCCCTCTGCTTAAGCAAATCATGACAGTAGACCAGCATATCGTCAAAATCCAACAGCCGCTCCAGCCTGCACCGATTGACATACCCGTGGAAAATATTCTGAAACGCCTGATCCGGGCACCCTGTGGAGTGATAATTTTCCGGGGAAATGCCGCTTCCTTTCACCAGACTGATTTCCCGGGATATATCCTCCTGGAAATCTTTGTCGTCGGACAGATCCGGCGCATATTTCCCAATCAACTGCATCAGAAATTCCCGCCGCGCCTCTTCCCTTAATATCTGGTCGCCCCGCAACCCGTAGGCGTGTTTTAAAATGCCAAAGAAAATGCTGTGAAACGTGCCAAAAGTCACCTGCCTGGCATAAGAGTCTCCTTTTGTGCGAAAACGCTCTTTCATTTCACGAGCGGCCGCCTTAGAAAAAGTCACCACCAGAATGGACGAAGCTGGTATGCCGTGCACAGTGACCAAATGCCGGATTCTATTTATAATAACGGTGGTTTTCCCCGAACCGGGGCCTGCCAGAACCTGCATAGGCCCTGACAGGTGGGCGACCGCCCTCTGCTGAGATGCATTTAATGTCTTATCCAATTTCTTGTGAATCCTCCCTGAGCTTTTGGATGGCTTGGCGTATCCGGCGCAGGGACTCTTCCTTTCCAATCACTTCCATAATCTCCGTAGCTCCCGCCGGGGTCATCTGTTTGCCGGACAACGCCGTGCGGATGGGCCACATCACATAGCCAGTCTTATAACCTTTCTCCTTCACGTAGGCGCTTAAGGTGGCGAACAGGGCGTCGTTGCTGTAATCCTCTTGACTTTCCAGCAGCAAAAGCGCCTCTTCTAACACCGTCAGAGAAGTCTCCGGCGTGGATTTCATTTTCTTGTGGGCATACATGGATATCTCGTAGGGCAGAACCTCCTGGAAGAAATCCACCATCTCCGGGATCTCCGGCAGAACCTCGATGCGGGTCTGCACCATTTTGGCAATTTTCTTAAAGTCCACTTCCCGGGAAATGGCTTTTTCCAGCCAGGGCAGCGCCATCTCGTAGAACGCCTCTTCGTCCATGGCTTTCATGTACTCACCGTTCATCCATTTCAGTTTCACTATGTCGAAGACAGCTGGGGATTTGCTCATATGGCGGTAGTCGAAAGCTTCCACCAATTCCTCCAGCGAATAGATTTCCCGATTCTCGGAAGGACTCCAGCCTAAGAGCGCCACAAAGTTCACAATGGCTTCCGTTAAAAATCCCTGCTCCACCAGATCTTCGTAGGAGGAGTGACCAGAACGCTTGCTTAGCTTCTGATGATCTTCATTCGTAATCAGAGGACAATGTACATACGTAGGGACTTCCCATCCAAAAGCCTGGTAAATCCGGTTGTATTTGGGCGCAGAAGACAAGTATTCATTTCCACGCACCACATGGGTGATTTCCATCAGATGATCGTCCACTACATTGGCAAAATTATAAGTAGGATACCCGTCTGTCTTAATCAGGATCAGATCTTCCAGTTCTTCATTTGGAACTGTAATCGCCCCGTAAATATCGTCGTGGAATGTGGTCGTCCCTTCCGTGGGCATGTTGAAACGGATCACATAAGGCTCCCCGGCGTCTAACTTGGTCTGGACTTCCTCTTTGCTAAGGCTTAGACAATGTTTGTCATAGATGCGTATCTCCTTATCGGACACACTGTTTTTCAGGCTTTCCAGACGCTCTGGCGTACAGAAACAGTAATAAGCGTCTCCCTGATCGATTAACTGCTGCGCGTATTTCCGATACAGCCCCGCCTCACACCGCTGGCTCTGCACATAGGGGCCATATCCCCCGTCCTTGTCCGGTCCCTCATCGTGAACGAGTCCCGTCTTTTCCAGAGTCCGGTAAATAATCTCCAGCGCCCCTTCCATAAAGCGTTCCTGATCCGTGTCCTCAATGCGCAGAATAAAATCTCCGCCTTGGTGTTTCGCTATCAGATACGCATACAAAGCCGTCCTTAAGTTTCCCACATGCATCCTGCCCGTTGGGCTGGGGGCAAATCTGGTCCTTACTCGATTCATTGTTTCTCGTCATCCTCTCTTTTCGCATTTACAATCTTCGGAAGAATCTCCGCCGCTCTTCCATGAATCACAATATCCGCCCGAATGTCAGAATAATGTTCCAGCGGATTGATTAAGATTACCTTATTTCCGTCAAAATATTTCAAATGTGTGGCTACCAGCCGCTGGTTCATGGAACAGCACACCAAAAGAAGCACATCCGCCTTTTCCACTTCCTCCGCCGCGCGGGTGACTCTGGCGTTGTCCACCTGTTCGCCCACCAGGCAGACCTGCGGACGAATTGGCCTGTGGCATTTCTCGCACAGAGGCACTCCTTTGGCTTTCTTCACATATTCCAAAGAATAGTCTCTCCGACAATGGGAACACATATTTTGAAACACGCTACCGTGGAGCTCCACCACATTCTTGCACCCGGCCCGCCGCGCCAAACTGAAAATTTCCCGTGTGATCACACATTTTAAAATCCCTTCCCTCTCCAGTTGGGCAAGAGCCAGCGCTCCCGCTCCAGGCGTTCCAGTATGTTCCAACATTTCTTGTTTATAATACTTGAAGAATTGTTCCGGCCGGGCATTATAGAAACTGGCATGAAACATCTCTTCTGGAGAATATCCATACTTCTCTTCAATGTCATACGCCACATTGGAATCCCTGTAATCGATGCACCCGCAATCTGTGCTGGCATTATGTCCCTGCAAACATACAAGATAAGAACTTTTCATGATAGTCCGCCGCGCCACTTCGATTTTATTTGCCGTCATAAGCTGCCCTCCTTTTTCAAATAGAGTCCACAAACATGCACGCTTGAAATCTTCTACGCTCCTTATGCAACAATAAGGGATACCGGTCACCCAGCATCCCCGTCTATCTACATTATACTTGAAGTGGGCAAACTTTGCAACTGCTGTGCATATTTACCTCTTTTTGTTTTTCTTATTCAGCTACCACGCCTTTGTTCTTCAGATAGTCAATAACGGACCCAACAGTGGTCAGATCTGTCAGTTCTTCTGCTGGAATCTCCACGCTGTACTCGTCTTCCAACGCCATAACCAACTCAAACAGATCCAGGGAGTCCGCTCCCAGATCATCTTTAAAGGAAGTGTCCGGCGTAATGCTGTCCGCGTCACAGTTTAATTGGTCTGCAATAATTTCTCTCATTTTTTCTAACATGGTTTATTCTCCTTTTAACGTAAAATATTCGAGGGAATTGCGAAACGCCCATTTCGTAACCAAAGCTTGGCCAAAACAGATAAATAAGGAGCGAATTAAAAACGGTTTTGAACCCCGCTCTATCTGTTTTGAACAAACGCAGAATATGAAATAAATGTCTCGCATTCGCCTATAAAAATATTTCCTAATTTTAAACAAAATATTTTGATAACCAAAGTATATCCGCTGCTTATATGTTTGTCAAGAATAATTTCAAATCATCTCTTCCTGAAATTTAATATTCCTGGCCACGCTCAAAGCAATTCCCATCTCGCTCATCAAAAACAGTATGGACGTGCCTCCATAACTGAAGAAGGGAAGCGTAATCCCAGTGGTGGGAATCAGGTTGGTGACCACGCATATGTTTAAAACCACCTGAAGCGCGATGTGGACGAAAACTCCGCTTACCAGCAGCGAACCGAATAAATCCGGCGCATTCTGGGCGATAAAAATCAGCCGGTACAGAAGGTAGGCGAATAGAAGCAAGATCACAGACGCGCCAAAAATCCCCAGCTCTTCACAAATTACAGAGAAAATCATGTCGTTTTGCGCTTCTGGTATCCAACTCAATTTCTGCATACTGTTGCCCAGACCTTTGCCAAAGAAGCCGCCGGACCCCACCGCATACAAAGCCTGCAGTACCTGATACCCGCCGGAGGCGGAATACTCTTCCGGGCGCAACCACGTCAGCACCCGGCGCACACGGAAATTGCTGCTGGTGTCAATGCTGGCCGCCAAAATGATTACCCCGGCCGCCACCAACGCCGCAAAACAGATGAACCCCAACACAAAGGGCTTCGTCTTTGGATGGGCGATGAAGATCAATACGCCGGTTATACCCCAGATAATAATCGCTGTGCTCAAATTATCCGTAAAAACCAATGTTACAAGCCCCAGCGCACCGCCGGTTCCGGCCAGAATCCCCATCCCCCGAGCGCCTGCCGCTTTCTTCCCCATTCGGATTACCATGAAGGAGATGGTCACAATGGCCGCAATCTTGGCGATCTCAGAGGGCTGAAACTGCACGCCGGCAATCCGCAGCCACCGTTTGGCGCCATTTACCTCCACGCCCAGAGGCGTAATCTTCACCATCACCATAAGAACCATGGCTGTGGAATAAATCAACGTGGGCATTTTTCCCAACAAATGATAATCAAACTTGGAAAGAATCAGAGCAATGACGACGCTGGCCCCACTGATCATCGCCTGTTTCCCAAAATAGAACATATCATCCCCATGGTTGAGCTGCGCCACATAGGAACTGGTGCTGTAAAGCATAATCAGGCCAAAAACAATCAGTAATATAATCACAGCTACCAGGCTGTAATCATAGTATTCCTCTTTGCTCTGGAACCTGGGAATTGTTTTCTTTGCACGGATGCTTGCCATAATCCACACTCCCATAAACAAAAGCATTTCACTCTATCGGTTTTCTATTATAACACAATTTTGCCAAAAGCACAGCTTTATTTTGCCGGCTGGTTCCGTCGCCCATTCACAACTGGCTTAGCCCAGACATAAGATACTATGTAACAAACCATTTATTTCGCTGTAATTGAAAGGAGTATTATGGATAGATATGCTATGAACCGCTGCGGATGCCAGCCGCAGCGCCCAGCGCCACAGCCAAGGCCCCAGTGCGCGCCGGCTCCCTGTAAAAAAGAAGAATCCAAGTCGCCATTCGATGGGCTGGACGCACTCCCTCTGGCCATGGGATATGTGCCTTGCCAATCATTTCACACCACCTTTGACTTATGCAAAGCCCTCCAGATTGGAACCATTTTCCCGGAACTGTGCAAACCGTTCTGCGGTCAGAGGAGGTGCCGTCGATGAATCCCAACCATAACGAAATGCGCGAATGCCCTCCCAAACAAAAACTCATGCAAATGCTCAACGAATACAGTTTCGCCATCAGCGATATTCTGCTGTACCTGGATACCCATCCCAACTGTGAAAAAGCAATGGAATTCTATCGGAAAAATATCAAGAAACGCAAAGAACTATTGAAATTGTATGCCCAGAACTATGGCCCACTCACCATTGACACTGCCGATGATTGCGCCAGTAAGTCCTGGGAGTGGATGATGCAGCCATGGCCCTGGGAAAATAAAGGAGGTTGTAAATAACTATGTGGAATTATGAGAAAAGATTACAATATCCAGTAAATATTAAGACGCCCAATGCAAAAGTGGCGCAATATATTATGAGTCAGTATGGTGGGCCGGATAGTCTTTTCCTATAATTTCTCACTACCATTTCATTCAATAATTTTCTTCACGGATCTCAAAATAACTCTGCGGATGGTCACAAACCGGGCAAACCTCCGGAGCTTTCGTGCCAACTACGATATGGCCGCAGTTTCTGCATTCCCATACCTTGACTTCGCTTTTTTCAAATACAGCGGAAGTCTCCACATTTTTTAACAGCGCACGATAACGTTCCTCATGATGTTTTTCAATCGCCGCCACCGCACGGAATTTTTTCGCCAGTTCTGGAAATCCTTCTTCCTCTGCTGTCTTTGCAAATTCTTCGTACATATCCGTCCATTCATAATTTTCGCCATCGGCGGCCGCCGCAAGGTTGGCGGAAGTATCGCCAATCCCTTTCAGTTCCTTGAACCACATTTTGGCATGCTCTTTTTCATTTTCCGCCGTTTTTAAAAACAGTGCGGAAATTTGTTCATAGCCCTCCTTCTTTGCCACAGACGCAAAGTATGTATACTTGTTTCTCGCCTGGGACTCCCCGGCAAATGCAGCCTCCAGATTCTTTTCCGTTTGGGTTCCCTCATATGGATTTTTTTTCATTTTCTTATCCTCCTGATCTGATTTTTCCACACCGCATGGATGCGAAAGTGGCTGAAAATATTTTTCATGGGTTACTGTTTCATAGAACCGGTACCCCCCTGAAAGGTGGCGACAGTCAAAGCCTTCCTGACTCAATATCCGACTGGCGAGATAACTCCTCACGCCAGACTGACACATCACATATACTCGTTTGCGGTTGTCAATCTCGTTTATCCGTTCCCGAAGCTGGTCAACTGGGATATTGGTAAATCCATCCACATGCCCTCTATTATATTCTTCTTCCGTTCTTACGTCAAGCAAGACCGCGCTGCCGTCCCGGGGAAGTTCCTCCACCTCGTTCCAGTGAAATTGTCTTATTTTTCCAGATACAAGATTCTCAGCCATAAATCCTGCCATATTCACTGGGTCTTTTGCCGATGAATACGGCGGCGCATAGGCAAGATCCAAGTCCTTCAAAAGATCAACCCTCATTCCCGCTTGAATGGCCGTAGCCAAAACATCCAGCCGCTTATCCGTCCCTTCATATCCCACAATCTGAGCGCCAAGCAGACGAAGGGTTTCTTTATCATAAATGACCTTCATTGCCATTGTCTTCGCGCCAGGGTAATACTCCGCATGGGACAATGGAAACAACACAATTTTATCATATGATATTTCTCCGGCCTTTGCCGCTTTCTCCGTTAACCCTGTACTGGCGGCGGTCGCGTCAAAAATTTTAATCACAGAGGAGCCCATGGAACCTTGGTAATGACTGTCCCCGCCGCAAATATTGTCGGCCGCAATGCGCCCCTGTTTGTTGGCAGGTCCGGCAAGAGATATCACCGCATCCTGGCCGGATACTCTGTGGCGAACCTGAACAGCGTCCCCTACCGCATAGATATCTGGTAGGGACGTTTCCATCTTGTCATTCACCACAATGCTGCCTTTGAGTCCCAGTTTGAGCCCAGCCTTATCAGCGATACCCGTATCTGGGCTTACGCCAATGGCAAGGATCGCCATATCCGCACAAAGAGGCTCTTCATCTTTCAAATGAACCTCTATGGAATCTTCACAATCTTCAAACCCTGTTACATTGCTTCCCAGCTTAAGCGCAACGCCATTTTCCCTTATTTTTGCATGGACAAAAGCCGCCATATCGTAATCCAGGGTGTTCATAAGCTGGTTGGGCCGCTGCACAATCGTAACTTGCATTCCCATCTCAACCAGATTCTCGGCCATCTCCAGCCCAATATAACCGCCGCCAACCAAAACTGCTGTTTTAGGGTTCTTTTGTTCGATAAATTCACGAATATGTAACGTGTCTTCCACTGTCCGCAGGGAAAACAGCCTGCCACTGTCCATTCCATGAAGATTCGGTTTTGTAGGTTTCGCCCCAGGCGAGAGCAATAATTTGTCATAACTTTCTTCATACGCCTCTCCCGAATCCAAACCACAGACCGTGACCGTCTTCCTGTCCGGATTGATTGCCGTCACCTCATGTCTCGTTCGGACATCAATACAAAACCGTTTCCAGAAATTGGCCGGCGTTTGCAGCGTCAATTCCTCCTTGTCACGGATTACGCCGCCTATGTAGTAAGGAAGCCCACAGTTGGCATAAGATACATAGCCCGAACGCTCAAAAACAATCACCTGCGCTTTTTCATCCAGTCTTCGTATGCGCGCTGCGGCTGTCGCTCCGCCCGCAACACCGCCGATTATCACTATTTTCATTTTCTTCCACCTCCCAATTCTATTCCATCAACCAGCTTTTTTCCCATTTGCCTCAAAATTTGCCCGCCATTGTCGCAGGCTGCCGCCAGTCTGGAATCAAAAGCAACCTGTTTTACACTCCCTATTTCCGACATATGACGATAATATGATACATCAAAAACATGCAAAACTCAAGATACTATATAATTTACGAGTGATTCATTCCTTTTCCCCTATGCATTTTATAAGCTCAATCTTCCCCCGGCATTACAGCTTCGCATTTTTCCTCATATCATCATCCTTCTATGTTCACTAGAAATCAAGTTACCATCCAAAATACATTGTTTAGATGTGTTTGAAAACCGCTTGAGACATGATGTAGCAGGCTACACTGACCGAAGGCGGGGGCCGCAGATGGCATAAATGGATTTTTGATTTATGCAAAACGGGCACAGAGCATTTTTCAAAACTCTGCACCCGCCGTTTTTTGTCCATCTTACAGAACTTTCTTGTTACCCGTTCCAGGGATATTCACAATAACTTTCTCTGGCGCGATAATCAAAACGCCCACAGAAGCAGCCGCGCCGCAACGCCACTGTCAATCTTTTATAACCACTGCGCGGCCCAATCCGCCAATTCTTTGCCGGACGCATTGGAGGCCAGCCGTTTCCCCTGCTCCACTTTCGCGCCCGGCGCCAGTTCTTGCATGTTTTTGCCGGAATCGCCAATGCCGCTGCCTCCGGACGTGGCAAAGGGCACCACCGTCTTTCCAGAGAAATCATAGGCTTCCATAAAAGTGTCGATGATGGACGGCTCCCGGTACCACCACACAGGGAAGCCCACGAACACCACGTCATAGGCGCCCATCTTGGCCACCACAGAAGCAATGGCCGGACGGCAGTTCCTGTCGTTCATCTCCACCGTGCTGCGGCTGTTTTTGTCTTGCCAGTTCAAATCCGCTTTTGTATAAGGCGTCTGCGGCTCAATGGAGAACAAATCCGCTCCTGTTTCCTTTGCCAGGTTTTTTGCCACTTTCGCCGTCACGCCGCTTGCGCTAAAATACGCTACCAATGCTTTACCCATTGTAATATCCTCCTTACATATGTTTTCATTGACTTTCCAACTCGAATTATCTATAATGTATTCGAGTTTATCATACACCTTAAAGTTCACTTTAAGTCAAGAGTTATTTTAACATTTTTTAAGGAGATTTCTATGTTGTATACTGTCGGTGAAATGGCCAAGGCGTCTGGCATCCCCGCGTCCACCCTTCGCTACTACGACAAAGAAGGGCTGCTCCCCTTCGTGGAACGCTCCAGCGGGGGCATCCGCATGTTTACCCATAGAGATTACGAATGGCTGAAGGTCATCGAATGCCTGAAACAATCTGGACTGTCCATCAAAGATATCCGACAGTTTATCCAAATGGCCAGGCAGGGCGATGAATCGCTGGTGCAGCGGCTGGAATTGTTCCGGGCACGAAGGGATGCGGTCAAAGAACAGATGGAAACCATGCGGGAAACCCTGGAACTTCTGGAATTCAAATGCTGGTACTATGAGCAGGCCGTTGAGGACGGCACGGAAGAAAACGTCCGCTCCCTGCCTCCGGATGAAATCCCAGAGGCGTACCAAAACATCCAGAAAAAAATGAAGAACATTCATCCAGACGGCGGTGACTAAAACCCCTCCGCCTTTCTTTGTTTTCGCAGTTGTTGCCGTTTCTGTGCGCAAAGCCACTCTTTTCGCTCCGCCTCTGACTCCACTTGAAGCCCTGGAACTTCCGCCGGACGGCCCGCTTCATCCACCGCCACCATCACAAAATACGCCGTGTTGATGCCCGTCCGTTTTCCCGAGGAATCCTCCATATAAGCGTCCACCCGCACTTCCATGGACGTGCGGCCCACGAAGGTCAGCTTCCCCGCCAGCGCGATCATATCATTTGGATAAGCCCCCGCTTTGAAGTCCACACATTCCACGGCCACCGTGGCCACGCCTTTTCTTGTATGTCTTCTGCTAACAATCCCGGCCAGTTCATCCATCCACTGCAGCAGACAGCCGCCAGAGAGCCTGCCCTGTGGGTTGAGATATTTAGAACGCACCACGTAAATCTGTTCCGTAGCGGAGTCCTGCACTCGCTTTTCATTTTTCATGACTTTATTCCTTTCTTTCGCCTTTTCCAGTTTCAAACATACTTACCCATAAATCTTACTATTTGTGAAATCCTCTATTTTTATGAATGCCTGCAAAATAAAGCTCAACTACAAACGCCGCTGCGTCACAAAGTCGTCTTAGAAATTATTAAGAAAAAACAGATGACAAAAGGCAGAAACCTCACCCGGAATGAACCATACCGGCTTTAGCCTCTGCCTGCAAAATTTACATGAAATCGCTTTTGAATCTGTATTTATTATTCCTCTGAAAACTGGTCTTTGCCCACGGAGCACAATGGACATTCAAAATCCTCTGGCAAATCCTCCCATTTGGTTCCCGGCGCGATGCCGCCCTCCGGATAGCCTTTTTCTTCGTCGTACTCCCATCCACAAGCGTCACATATGTATTTCATAACATTTCTCCTTTCAATTTTTCTGCTTTCCATAGACTGTGCAAGTTACGTCTAAAACATACACTGCCTCCATTTCATCGCCTTTTAGCGTCTCGCACAAACTCATCATAACATACTCTCTGCCAGTTTGTCCAGCCAATCCCTGTTAAAATCTTCCATGCCTTATCTAACTTGAATTTGTACGCAAAATCACCTCAAATCACTTTTCCTTAGCTATGTTTGAAAATTTTCTTATATCAACCGCATATCACAATTTTGCACCCATAGGGCATAATACGGGAAATTTGTTCCAAATATGAGGGATACGTAACGGCCTGCGCTGATTGAATGCGGGCAAATACACTGCACAGTGAGATATGCAGTTGGCGTGAATAGTCTTTCAAACACGCTCTGGCCGATTCGTGAATCACTCATAAATCTATAGTGGAAAGAAACGCGGACAAACATTCGCGCATAGTATATACAGGAGGTGTATGCTATGAGTCAATTAGAGACAGTTAATATATTCAAGACCGAAAAAGGTTACGTGCAGCAGAACAAATTGGAGGAAAAAGATTTGAAAAAAATCGCCGAAAAAATATCCGACCGGTTCATGATTCATTTTCATTTCCAGCGGCAAAAAAATGGATGAGCTAAACTTATATCCTCCCAAAAAAGCAGCTCTGTACGTACGCGTCAGCACCGATAAACAAGATGAACTTTCCCCCGACGCACAGGTTCGGCTGGGCAAAGAATATTGTGAAAAAAACGGACTGCATCTATGCGCTGCTCACATCTACCAAGAGCACGGCATTTCCGGCCGGAAAGCAAACAAACGTCCCCAATTCCTGAAAATGATAGCCGACGCGAAATCTCCAGCTCACCCCTTTGATATAATCCTTGTCTGGAAGTTTTCCCGGTTCGCCCGCAACCAAGAAGAAAGCATTGTCTATAAATCCCTTCTGCGCAAACAGTGCGGCGTGGAGGTGGTCAGCATTTCTGAACCATTAATCGAAGGGCCTTTTGGCTCCCTGATTGAACGCATCATCGAATGGATGGATGAATACTATTCCATCCGGTTGTCCGGTGAAGTGGTCCGTGGTATGACGGAAAAAGCCCTCAACAGTGGATACCAGATGACGCCGCCCCTGGGTTACTGCGCCGTAGGAAACGGGCAGCCATTTATCATCAACGAGAAAGACTATAAAATTATAGACGCTATTTTCCATATGTATGACTCACAGCGCATGGAACCTACCGCCATCGCCCGCAAACTCAACGAAATCGGCTACCGTACCCGCCGTGGAAACCCTTTTGAAAAACGCACCATAACGCGGATACTGCGAAATCCATTTTACTACGGTCTGGTTCGCTGGAACGGACACGAATTCATGGGCGCTCATGAAGTAAGGCTTTCCAAAGAACAATACGACTCTCGGATCGCACGTATGGACAGCATATCTAAGCCCGCGGGACAACGACCAGTAAGCGCCTGCAAACATTGGCTCTCTGGACTGGTAAAATGTCCGATCTGCGGAGCCAGTCTGTCTTACAACCCTTCTAAAAACTGCCCCTTTTTCCAGTGCTACAACTACGCCAAAGGCAAGCATAAAGAATCCATAAGCATCAGTGAAAAAAAACTGACCCAGAAAGTTTATGAATCCATCCACAACATCCTGGATACGCAAAACATTACATACCAGTATGTCCCGCCGAAATCAGAAAATACAGGGATGATTGATTTATGCAAAAACGAACTGGCCCGGCTGGAGATACGAAAGGAACGCGCCCGACAAGCTTATGAAAATGAAATCGACGCTTTAGAAGAATACCGCATGAGCAAAATGCGCCTCACACAAAAACAGGCCGAATTAGAAGCGCAGTTGAAAAAACTTCAGGAAAATAAAAGCGAAACGCCTCCTGCCAACGCAATATCCAAAGAATCCCCAGATATATGCCAAATACTCTCTGACCCAAACCTCCCATCTGAGACAAAAGGCCAGGCTCTGCGCTGCATAATTGAAAGAATCGTCTACGACAAGAAAAACAAAAAATTACTGTTTTACTACTATAGTTCATAGGAAACCTCAGTCTGGTGGACCGGACGGAGAGA
This sequence comes from uncultured Lachnospiraceae bacterium, assembly GCA_910588775.1. Taxonomy (GTDB): domain Bacteria; phylum Bacillota; class Clostridia; order Lachnospirales; family Lachnospiraceae; genus MGBC164599. The sequence continues at coordinate 109,966 of CAJURH010000001.1, read as the reverse complement.
TAAACGCTTCCCTGCGCTATCTCTCCCAGCGCTTTACCGCACCCAACCGGGTATGTATGGGAGTTTTAAATGATATAGGCACGGAAGAACTGGCCCACTTGGAAATGGTCTCCACCATCGTCCACCAACTCACCCAAAACTTAAGTATGGATGAAATCGAAAGCTCTGGTTTCGGCCCCTACTACATCGATCACACCATCGGCGTATGGCCCCAGGCCGCAGGCGGAGTCCCCTTAAACTCCTGTGAATTCCAGTCTAAGGGCGATCCCATCACTGACTTATTCGAAAACCTGGCTGCAGAACAAAAAGCCAGATCCACATACGACAACATTCTGCGGGTGGTGAAAAACATGCCGGAAGTGGCCGATCCCATTCGTTTCCTTCGCGCACGGGAAATCGTCCATTTCCAACGTTTCGGTGAAGCCCTGCGCTCCCTCCAGGAAGAACTTGACGCCAAAAACTTCTATGCATTCAACCCCAGTTTCGATGCGCCGACAAAATGTGAATAAGGTGAGTACGCCCATGGTTAAACTTCAAATGTCCCACGATCTGCGCCAGACCTTCAGCCAACTCTCCCAAGCGCCTCCCCAGGCATATGCTTTCATCGAGGGAAGCCCAGATTACCCCGACGTATGGGGAACAGCCCTTATGTACCCCTGTTGGGGCGGCACAATTTTTCTGGCTGAAGTGCAGGGCCTGCCCCAGACTCCCCAGGTCTGCAGCAACGACATATTCGCCTTCCACATTCATGAGGGCAATTCCTGCGGCACAACCCCGAAGGAAACCTTTCCCCACGTCGGACAGCACTGGAACCCGGCGCACTGCCCTCATCCTTCCCATGCAGGGGATCTTCCACCCCTGTTTGGAAGCTGCGGATACGCCCTAACGCTTTTCTACACCCGTAATTTCGTACCGGAAGAAACAATTGGACATACGCTCATCATTCATGCCATGCCCGACGATTTCACAACCCAGCCCGCAGGAACTTCAGGAATTAAGATTGCCTGTGGAGAGATTTTAGCCAATGAAAATCTCTGAAATCCTCCCATTTTCCAGAAACACAACGCCGCCTTGCAATCGACTGTAAGGCGGCGCCTATCCATGCAAAAAAATATTGAAAAAGGCTTGCAAAAACTTCAAAATACCGTATCATAGAAGTATATATTTTTTAACTGGCTGTCCAGAAGCGTCTCTGTTCACTCTGCTTGAGCAGCCGCTCGACAGCTCCTTAATCAATCAAAGAAAAGAGGATTCACCCATGCTAAATAGTAAAAAGAAACAGACAGCCGTACTTATGAAAGCTGTTTCCGAACTAAAAGAAGCCGATTACTCAAAAGAGCCAGAATTGAAAGAAATTTATCAACGATTGGCCAAGGGTCGCAAGCAATTTGCGGAAGTTTTTGAAAAAAACATCAATGCGGTTATGCAAATCAGTTCTCTGGATTTGACAATGCAGCATGAGACAGATAAAATCCTGGATATATCTAATCAGATATCAAAGGCCACCGAAACTATTTTCGGAAATTCCCAGGAAGGCTCTATGATGACTGGAAAATCCAGCAACCAGCACGAAGAATTAACTAACACAATCATACATGTTGCTTCAGAAACGGAAGAGGTGTATCAGAAAATAAAAGCCGGACAGGACGAGTTGACAAATATCCGTGATCTGTCCACCCAAACCATTGACACATCCAGGGAAATGCAAAAAGATATGGATGAACTGTCACAAGTTATCAACCGCATGAGCAACGTCATTGCAGGAATTGATTCCATATCCATGCAGACAAACCTGTTGGCGCTGAACGCCTCCACGGAAGCGGCCCGGGCAGGTGAAGCTGGAAAGGGATTTGCCGTTGTGGCAAATGAGATTCGCGGCCTTGCGGAAGAAACCCAGAAGATGACCAAAAACATGAATGATTTTGTGGAAAACATCAAAAAAGCTTCTCAAAAAAGCATTGACAGCGCCACAAACACCATTACAGCCTTGGATTCCATGACCAACAAGATAAAAAATGTCTGGGAATTAACCGATGAAAGCCAGCATCATGTCTCGAAAGTCAACGAGTCCATCAGTTCCATCGCAGCCGTCAGCCAGGAAATCAGCAGTTCCATGGCTGAAATGGAAAACCAGATTAAAAACAGCACCACCTTTATGAATAATGTCAGCCACGCATTGAAAAAGGCCGTTGAACCTGTGGTTGATATAGAAAAAACTCTGGATGTCAACTTAAAACAGATGGGAATCATGACCACAGATGCATTTTATCATTTAGAAAACATAGAATTCGCCAACTACATGAGCCGCGCCATTTCCTCCCATCATACATGGCTGAACAACCTGAAGAAAATGGTGGACGAAAGAGTGGTTTTGCCACTGCAATTAGATTCTTCTAAATGCGGATTTGGGCACTTCTACTATGCCATGACGCCCAATATCCCGGAGGTTTTGCCCATCTGGAAAAACCTGGGCGCAAAACATAAGAAATTCCATCAATTTGGAAAATCCGTCATCACAGCTTTGGAAAACGAAGAATACAACAAAGCGGGGCAGATTTATCAAGAAGCCGAAACATACTCCAGAGAGCTGATTTCCGATATGCAGAAAATACAGCGGATTGCGGAACAACAGCAGCGTAACGAAAATCTTAAGAAAGCAGGTAACTGACATGATATCCATCCCCTCCGCATCCATTCCAACCCAAGAGTATCATCTGATGCCCCTGGATACCATCGCTGGTTTCGAGGTTCGTCCTGGTCTCTATGAGATGAATGGAGCCACAGCGCTTTCCGCAAATGCAGTTAATTTCACCGTGCATTCCCGCAATGCAACCACCTGTGAACTACTGCTTTTTCACAGAGAGGAAGATGAACCGTTTGCCGTTCTCCCGTTTCCGGATAACTACCGTATTGGAGACGTGTATTCCATGATCGTTTTTCACTTGAATGTTCAAGACTTCGAATACGCCTATCGTCTGGATGGGCCGTACGATCCGGAAAACGGGGTCATCTTTGATAAGTCAAAAATTTTGCTGGACCCCTATGCCAAAGCCGTCACTGGGCAACGCATCTGGGGGCAAAGCCCCAACGAACTGTCCCCCTACCGGGCCAGAGTGGTTCTAAACAACTTTGACTGGGGAACCGCCGTGCGGCCGCTGCTTCCCATGCAGGAGCTGATCATCTATGAACTGCATGTCCGCGGATTTACCATGCACTCTTCTTCCGGCGTGAAGCATCCGGGCACCTTTTCCGGCATCCGGGAGAAAATCCCATACCTCAAGGAACTGGGCGTCACCGCCGTGGAATTAATGCCCATCTTCGAATTCGACGAGACCATGGGCATCCGGGAAGTGGACGGCAAAAAACTTCTGGATTACTGGGGCTACAACACGGTAAGCTTCTTCGCTCCCAACACTAGCTATGCGGCGGCGGATGAATATAACCACGAAGGATACGAGTTAAAATCCCTGGTAAAAGAACTCAATGAAAACGGCATTGAAGTGTTTCTGGACGTGGTCTTCAACCACACTGCCGAGGGAAATGAGCAGGGACCCTATTTCTGTTTCAAAGGCTTTGACAACAACGTTTATTATATGCTCACCCCCGACGGCCAGTACTATAATTTCAGCGGCTGCGGCAACACGTTAAACTGCAACCATCCCATTGTCCAGCAGTTGATTCTGGAGTGCCTGCACTACTGGGTGACCAACTACCGGATCAATGGATTCCGTTTCGACCTGGCCAGCATTCTGGGGCGGGATAAGAATGGACGGCCCATCCAGAATGCTCCGCTGTTGGAAAGCCTGGCCTTCGACCCAGTTTTGGGCGATGTGAAATTGATCGCGGAAGCCTGGGACGCAGGCGGTCTGTATCAGGTGGGCAGCTTCCCCGCCTGGCACCGTTGGGCTGAATGGAACGGCCTTTACCGGGACGACCTGCGCAGCTTCTTAAAAGGGGACTACTGGGCAGCGCCTGCAGTGGCCAAACGCATCAGCGGCTCCATGGACTTGTACACTGGACAGTACCGGGGTTACAACTCCTCCATTAATTTCATCACCTGCCACGACGGATTCACCCTTTACGACTTGTACAGCTATAATGAAAAACACAATTTAGCCAATGGGTGGGACAACACAGACGGCGCCAACGATAACCGCAGTTGGAACTGCGGCGCAGAAGGGGAAACCGACGATCCGGCTGTAAACGCCCTGCGGTTGAAGCTGATGAAAAACGCCATATCTGTGCTGATGTGCAGCCGGGGAACGCCCATGTTTCTAGCCGGCGACGAATTTGGCGACACGCGTTTCGGGAACAACAACCCCTATTGTCAGGACAACGAAATCTCCTGGCTGGACTGGTCCCTGCTGGATAAAAACCGTGAACTGTTTGAACACTTTAAGTTCATGATTCAGTTCCGAAAAGATCACTGCAGCATTCAAGGTGGCGCCCTTCCCAGTTCACTGAGCTACCCACTCATCAGCACCCACAGCAATCATCCTGGGGAAGATATCACGGAAGATTCCAAGGTTGTCTGCATCTTTTACGCCTCACAGAAAAAGAATTCTACCAAAGACGACCTGGTTTACATGGCGATCAACGCATACTGGGAAGACCAGCGGATTTGGCTGCCGCCCCTGCCCAGAAATTATACCTGGAAAATGGTGGTCTACACAGACAGTCAGGACCCCCGCCGCCTAAATGGTAACAGCATAACTCTGGGTCCCAGATCCGTAGCCATATTTGAGGCAACAATTGAAAATATTTGATCATTTATTTTACGCGCAAAATGTGCAGTCCTCCGAAAACAGAGAGCTGCACATTTTTTCTATTATCATAAATTATATAAAAATATTCACTATCCCGATTACAAATCCGATTACCGCCCCAAGATTTACTATGGAGTTCAACTCCTGTTTCATCACGGACAAAACCAGCCCCTCTATCTCCAGCACATCCATTCGCCTCACCTTGTCCTCCACCATCTCCCCAATGGGAAACTGGCCAGCCAGGTCCGACACTTTCTCCTGTACGAAATGCATATATGCGTCCTCTATCCACTTACGCATCTTCTCCTGATTGACGCCTATGTTTTCCAAAATTTCCTCAACGCTTTTTTGCTCCAGGCTGGCAACCTGCTCGTCCACCACTGGGAAAATCAGCTCTCTTCCATTTTCCTGTACATAGCGTTCCACCCGCGTTCCAACATGGGATGTGATCCCCTCTATCAGTTCATCGCTGATCATTCTTTCGAAAAGACTGCCCCGTATCTTTTCCCGGATCACTCTTTTGCTTTCCTCATTGACTAATTTCACAATATCCAGGCTGTCGATTCCTCTCTGGAGCCTTTCACACAACAGATTTTCCAGGCGTTCTTTTTCAGCCAAATAGTTCCCTGGCTCCATATGGGCGGACAGTAACTCCTGCAGAGAAGATTCCCGCGTTTTCTCGCTGTACGCCACCTGCATTAGAGAATCCACCACCACTTGCTTCACCGAATCGCTGAAAAATATCTTTTCCAAATCTTCTTTCGTCAGCAGATTGTCTCCCACCGCCACACCTAAAGCTTTGGCCAGACGCTCTCTCCCTTTTGGAATGATTCCAGGAGTAAAAGGAAGCCGAAAATTTCCAATTTTCACTTCATGCAACGGTCGAAACAGCATCTTCACAGCTATGAAATTTGTAAAATACCCTATGACAGCCCCTATCAGAGGGCCTGCAACTATATTTACAATGTCCATTTTATTCCCTCATCACACAGTATTTTCCGCACAAACAGCGTCTACACGCTCTGGAAACAAGCCTGTAGACGCTTCTTTTCTAAATCGATTTAATCTATCAGTGCAGCTTTGTTGGGATTTTCCTCTGCAACCGCCTGGCTTAGCACGCTTTTTCTATTGGCCGCTGCCAGAATCTCTTCTTTCTTCCTGTTCTTTTCCGCTCTCATCTCTTCCAGCGTTGGATACACGGTCGGTCTGCGGATATAGCGGAAGCTTGCCGAGTATGCCTCTCCCACCGTAACGCCATTCTGGCTGCCGGAACAATGTACGGCAATCCAGTCTCCACTGCCGGACTTCCCTACCAAGATGCCCACATGGTTGTCACTGCCCGCTTCCGGGCCTCTCTGGAACACCAAGTCTCCTGCCTGCGCCTCTTTGGCCACAATGGTTTCCGCTTTGTTCCACTGATCGGAAGTTCCATGACCCACCCGATCTTCCATATTGACATCTTCGTAGCCATTATTAAACGCCCAGTCTACAAATCCACTGCAATCCAGTCCATACGCACGCACCTTGCCTGTGCTGGAATCGCCAGAAGAACTGACCTTAGCCGCGCTTCCCCAGCGGTCATCCCAGCCCAGAACAGAGGACTTGCCACCCCAGAAATAGGCTACTTTGCCCACCAGACTGTAGCCAGCCTGAATCACGGACACTCTCTCTTCCGAAACTTCTTCCCCGGCGCTTTGACGAATGAACCCCTTCGCCGCTGTAATGGTGGCGCACAGAAGGGCGCAATCCTGATCTGCGTATTTCTTTAAAACCTTCACATCTTCTTTCGTCAGATCTTTCTTATGTTCCTTCATGTAGTCTTCCACATGCATATCTTTATAATTGACAAGGGCTATATTCTTCTTATCCCGTTCCACCGCGTTCATCTCGGCGAAAATGGCCGCCAACTGCTCTTTGGAGGAATCATTCAGCTTGAAAGATTTCTTCCCATCCCTTTTTTGTTCCATCACATAGACTGCAAGAATATCCTGCCAATTATGTACTAAATACTCATCTTCCGCATCCAGTTTATTGGCCTTGATGAATTCCGCCTCAATCTCATCCATCACCTCTTCAAATTTGGAATGGAAGGATAGCGAATAATTGGATTTTAACTGCTTCAAATAAAAAGTACGGCCCGCCTTCAAGTTCACAACATGAGTGCCGGAAGAAATTCTGGTTACCGGACCTTCCACCACGGAATCCTGATTTTCTCCGTCTTTTTCAGCGTCTTCCACTTCCGGATTCACACGGCCATCCGCGCCTGGGTCTAAATTGCCCGACTCGGCTTTTAACTGATTCAATGTTTCTTCCGCTGCGGCCAAAACTTCATAGTTACTTACCTGCGCCTTCTGGTCGTCATTCAACGCTTCGTACGCGCCTCTCGCGCTTAAAATCGCGCTTTCCTTCTCCAGAGTCACCTCTCCAATGGCGTCAATCGCCGCAATCACCGCGTTCACAGTGATGGAATTGTTTCCTGGCTCTTCCTCTGTCGGCTCATTTATAACTGGCTTATCGCCACCCTCATCTACAGGAAGATCTGAAATATCTTCCTCACCCGGTATCTGCGTGGGAGTGGCAGTGGGCTTCGGGTCGGGCGTTGGCGTTCCTGTCTCTGTCGGCTTGGGCGTAACCGGTTCCGGCGTGATCGTCGGATCTGGCGTGGGTTCCGGCGTAATTGTTGGCTCTACGGTTGGTTCTGGTATATCAGGAGTCACCACTGGCTCTTCCGGCTCCACTGGCTCTTCCGGTCCCAACACTTCCCCTGTCATGTCATCAGCCGCGCTTCCCGCCCCCGCCTCACTGGCAGACGCACTGAAACTGCTGGAAATAATCAAGGCAGAGATCAGCGTTATGCACAATAGCTTCCTGATATAATTATTCTTCATTCCTAAGACCCCTTTCTTTCAATAACCTTATCCAAATCTTATCTCTGTATATAAAAACAACCCATTATCCATATTTATTAATTTATTCTAACACAGAACATTTTTGAAATCAACCGTCCCCGCGTATGGTCACGAAATTTTCACATCTTCACTTCCATCTCAGAGAATAAAATCCGGTTGTATTCTTGTTATTCCCCTGGTGCTTCACCTGTATGTAATATGTGCCTTTGGGCAGTTTAGCCGACGCGCCTGTTAGGGTCTTATTGTATATATAAGCAGAATTATCCTTCAATTTCTGCTTATCACTTAAAATCTTGAATTCCACCCACCCGTTGGATCTGGAGCCGAATGTGAACGTCACGCTTCGGGCCTTTTTCAATCTGAATTTGTACCAATCCGATTTCTTTCCGTTCTCTCCCAGGCGAAGCAGCCCCTCCATGGTCTTACCTTTGGACAGGTTCCTGGACTGCAGACGACTCGATCCACTTTTGTCCGAAACTGCCTTAAACTTGTATTTCAGCTTGTACAGACTGTCATCCACCCGAATATAGTAAATCCCTTTTTTTACACCCACATAACTGCGGTAACCGTTTTGTTTATTCAGATTAATCTTCTGTGTCTGCATTGCGCTTTTCCTGCGATTGTACATCTGTATAGGTAACTCAAATTTTCCTTTGCGCACGCGGGAATATCCGTAACCGTCAATCACCAGGATGCCATCCTTGGGCGCCGTCACCTTGTGAAACACAGTCTGGTTGTTGTACAGAGATTTGTCTTTATACCATTTGTTGGGCGTTAAATTTACTGTCTTTGCCGCAAATACGTCCGTCTTTCCCCAAAATAGGGTCAGGCAAAAGAATGCCGCCAGCAAAAACCATGTTTTTCTTCCAGTTTTTATCTCTCTCATAGGGCCGCCTTTCTTCGGAATGCATTTTTCTATACTCAATATTTTACTATAATATGGGCAAAAAAACCACCTGTTTTTGCAAGGATGAGAAAAAAGCAGCACAGGCGTTTCTTCGCCTGCACTGCCTTTTCATAAAGCGCCTATTCCTGCGCATCCTGTACGCTATATAACGTAATCAGTTTCTTCAGATAAGCATATCTCTCTTTTGCCTGATTCTCTGACATCTCGAACAATCTGGCCGCTTTCTCTGGATTCGTGCGTTTCAGGGAATTGTAACGCACTTCTCCGTCCAGGAAGTCCTGATAGCTCTCAGACGGCTCTTTGCTGTCCAGAATGAACGCGTCTTTTCCTTCCGCCTTCAACGCTGGATTGTAGCGGAAGTTATGCCAGTAACCGGATTTCACCGCCAGCTCTTCCTCGGTCTGAGCCTTGCTCATGCCTTTCTTAATGCCGTGATTGATGCAGGGCGCGTAAGCGATGATTATAGACGGACCTGGGTAAGCCTCCGCCTCCGCAATGGCTTTTACAGTCTGGTTAAAGTCTGCGCCCATGGCAACCTGCGCCACATATACATAGCCGTAGCTCATGGCAATGCTGGCCAGGTCTTTCTTCTTCACTTCTTTGCCGCCTGCTGCGAACTGGGCGATAGCTCCTGTGGGCGTCGCCTTGGAAGACTGTCCGCCTGTATTGGAATACACTTCTGTGTCAAATACCATGATATTGATGTCCTGTCCGCTGGCAAGCACATGGTCCAGACCGCCGAAGCCAATATCATAGGCCCATCCGTCTCCGCCGAAGATCCACTGGGATTTCTTGCCTAAGAAATCTTTCTGTTTCAGGATTTCCTGGGCTTTGTCACAACCGCAAGCTTCTAGGGCCGCAACCAGCTTATCTGTGGCAATTCCGTTTTCCGCGCCGCAACCATATGTCTCCAACCACTCTTTTGCAGCTGCTTTTACATCTTCATTGTCTCCATTTGCCAGCACATCTTCGATCTTATCTTTTAAGCCACCGCGGACCGCATTCTGCGCCAGCAGCATGCCGTATCCAAATTCCGCCGCGTCTTCAAACAGAGAATTGGACCATGCCGGGCCATGTCCTTGGGCATTGGCTGTGTATGGCGTGGATGGTGAGGAATTACCCCAGATGGAAGAACATCCGGTGGCGTTGGCAATATACATCCGGTCGCCAAAGAGCTGTGTCACCAGTTTCGCATATGGAGTCTCTCCACACCCTGCGCAGGCTCCGGAGAACTCAAGCAGCGGTTGTTTGAACTGGCTTCCCTTGACCGTGGATTCTTTGTATTTTGCGATTACTTCCGGTTTTACAGGTTTTGCCACGCCGTAATCAAAGTATTTCTGCCGATCTGCATTGGCTTCCATATTTTCCATAGCCAGCGCTTTGGCGCCCTTCTTACCAGGACACACGTTTGCGCAGGAGCCGCAGCCTGTACAGTCGTATGCAGAAACAACGATGGCGAATTTGTAACCATCCATGCCTGTCATGGCCAGTGTCTGCATGCCTTCCGGCGCCTGAGCCGCCTCTTCTTCGTTCAAGGCAATGGGGCGGATAACCGCATGAGGACATACATAGGAACAGCGGTTGCACTGGATACAGTTTTCCGGCTTCCACACAGGAATGTCCACGGCGATCCCACGTTTCTCATAAGCGGAAGCCCCCGACGGCGTGGACCCGTCCACATAATCCTTGAATGCAGATACTGGCAGGCTATTTCCTTCCTGAGCGTTGACTTTCACCTGCACTTTATTTACGAACTCAACCACTTCTTTTCTTCCATGTTCCGCATGGGACAGAGCCAATCCTTCGTCCGCAGCGCTCTTCCAGCTTTCTGGAATCTGGATTTCCACCAACTGTTTTGCGCCTGCGTCGATGGCTTCGTAGTTCATCTGCACGATGGCGTCGCCTTTTCTGCCGTAGGTGGCTTTTGCAGCGGATTTCATCAGCTCAATGGCATGTTCTTCAGGAATGATGTTGGCCAATTTAAAGAACGCGGACTGGAGAACCGTGTTAATGCGTCCGCCAAGGCCGATTTCCTTGCCAATCTTAATTCCGTCAATTACATAGAACTTGATTCCATGGTTGGCGATGAATGATTTCACCTGACCAGGCAGATGTTTCTCGATGCCTTCCATATCCCAGGGGCAATTCAGCAGGAATGTGCCGCCGTCCGCCAGCTCCTGCACCATATTGTATTTGTTTACATAAGACGGATTGTGACAAGCTACAAAATCCGCTTTATGAATCAGATACGTGGACTTGATAGGCGCCTTTCCGAATCTTAAGTGAGACATGGTCACGCCGCCTGACTTCTTGGAATCATAATCAAAGTATGCCTGTGCATACATATCTGTGTTGTCGCCGATAATCTTAATGGAGTTCTTATTGGCGCCTACGGTACCGTCCGCACCCAGTCCCCAGAACTTACAGTTGATGGTTCCTTCCGGCGTGGTTACCAGAGAATCTCCTGTTTCCAGAGACAGATTGGTTACGTCGTCCACAATGCCGATGGTAAATGGACTCTTATTCTTGTTGTCATATACCGCAACAATCTGCGCCGGCGTGGTGTCTTTGGAACCTAAGCCATAGCGTCCGGTGAAGACAGGCGTATCATGGAACTGGGTTCCTTTTAATGCGGCAACCACATCCAGATATAACGGCTCACCCAGAGCGCCTGGCTCTTTGGTCCGGTCAAGAACCGTAATCTGTTTTACGGAAGCGGGAATGGCCCCGATCAGAGCTTTCGCGGAGAATGGACGATACAGACGCACTTTCACCACGCCTACTTTCTGCCCTTTCGCAATCAGATAATCCACGGTCTCCTCGATTGTATCGCAGACAGAACCCATGGCGATGATCACATGTTCTGCATCCTCTGCGCCATAGTAATTGAACAGTTTATAATTTGTGCCAATTTTGGCGTTCACTTTGTCCATGTATTCCTGAACAATGGCCGGAAGCGCGTCGTAATAGGCGTTACATGCTTCCCTTGCCTGGAAGAAAATGTCCGGATTCTGCGCAGAACCTCTCTGGCACGGATGATTGGGATTCAGAGCATGACGACGAAATTCGTCGATGGCGTCCTGGTCCACCAGATCTGCCAAATCCTCATAATCCCAGGTCTCTATTTTCTGAATCTCATGGGAGGTACGGAAACCGTCGAAGAAATTAATGAAAGGCACTTTGCCTTTGATGGCGGCGCAATGCGCCACAGGAGTCAGGTCCATTACTTCCTGCACGCTGGATTCACACAACATGGCAGCTCCAGTCTGACGGCAGGCATATACATCGGAGTGATCGCCGAAAATAGAAAGCGCGTGACTGGCCAGCGCCCGGGCAGACACATTGAACACGCCGGGAAGCTGCTCGCCAGCAATTTTATACAGATTGGGGATCATCAACAACAATCCCTGTGAAGCGGTGTATGTGGTGGTCAGCGCGCCTGCCGCCAGAGAACCATGCACAGCTCCGGCTGCCCCTGCCTCGGACTGCATCTCCGTCACCTGCACCTCACGTCCAAAAATATTCTTCCTTCCCTGCGTAGCCCACTCATCTGTAGCTTCCGCCATAACGGAAGAAGGCGTGATGGGGTATATCGCCGCTACATCGGAATATGCATAAGATGCATGGGCAGCCGCATGATTCCCATCCATGGTTTTCATCTTTCTTGCCATTTTTCTTTCCTCCTTAGAAAATGATAAAAACATTACATACCCCAAAACTGCTGCTACTGCTGTCCACATATAGCATACAAACTGGAGTCCCAAAGTAATCAGAAAATGCCTGCTCTCGCAGACATTGCAGACCGTAGACAATGCCCATATTCCCTAAAATATATCCTTTTCTCAAACATTATTCATCCATGGGAGCGCCATCGAATGATCCGTATGCTAAACGCCAGAAACGGCCGCCTGTCTCCAGGCTGACTTTTCCCGAAGGCAGTTTTAGCGTGAAAGCTCCCCTGAACGCCGTTAGCCACAGTTGACAGTTCGTTCAGTCACGCGTCGCCTTTAAAAGTCTGCATGAACACAGGCGGCTGCTTCTGATGGCGTTCCGGTTTGGAATCCTATTGAAAAATCGCTTTGTCTACAGTCTGAATGCCTGCTTTCGCAGACATCGCCTTTTACTGCATAAATCATACCATATTTTGGGAAGTGTGTCCAATAAGATTTTTGATAGTATTTCCCCATAAGCCGCCGCTATTCCTGGTTCAGAATTTTTTCCAGAGATTTTTCAGATAAAAGGCTATACAGCTCTTTCTGGATAGATTCCAGTTCCCGGTGCACCTGGCAGGGCATCCCGCCGGCCCCGTCGCGGCTGCATTTCTTCTGGGGGTTTAAGCATTCCACCAGAAACATTTCCGGATCAATGGCCTGGTAAATATCCAAAAGCGTAATCTCATCCGGGAATTTTTCCAGCGCATAGCCCCCGTGCACGCCCCGAAAGCCTTTTACAATCTTCGCCGTCTGCAGCTTTTTGAGTATCTTATAGGCAAAAGGAGCCGTAATCTCCTCCCTTTTGCAAATCTCTCCCACGCTTAAGCGCTCTTCGTCCACCAAAGCCCGGATTACCCGAACTGCATAATCACATTCTCTGGTAATAAACATTTCCCACACATTCCCTTCCGAATTTTATTCCCGGAAAAATATAATCACTAAGCCCACTGCCAGAATCACAAATCCCAGCACAGTTTTCAAAATATTCCCAGCTCTCAAATATTTCTCATTGTTGATGATGGCTTCCATGCTGCTGTAAGCCGTGCCCGCCGCAACCATCAGCACGCTATGTCCCACTGCATAGAGAATCATCAGAAAAATCCCCCACAGGGTTCCCTTGTCCGCTTTTGCCACCATGGCCAGCAAAGCAATCATAACCGGAGTTGCGCAATGAGAGGCGAAAACGCCACCTAAGGCGCCTGTCAAAAACGCTCCAATGTATCCTTTTTTCTTGTTATCCCCTTCCAGATGAACATGCGGGACGATATGTATAACCCCCCATGTCTGCAACGCCATTAAGATCATCAGAATCCCCAAAAGGATACTCCACCATTCCCCTGCGTGATGCATCACATGGCCGATGGCAGACGCGATAGAGCCAAAGACGCCAAAAGTGCAGGCCATCCCCAATGCCATGGTAAGGGAAATGGAAAACGCCCGCCCCAGATTCTCCTTAGCCGTGGCGCCCACATAAGTCAGCACCATTGGAATTGTGGACAAGGAGCAGGGTGTAAATGATGTAATCACTCCCGCTGCCAGACACAGCACAGGCGCAATCCACACATTTTGGTTCAATAACCGGGCGATGGTTTCCAGCCACTCATTCATAATTTCCTCCATTTCTAAATGCGAACGGCCCCGAAAACCCAGCTACGGGAAACTTCCAGGAAAACACATTGCGCATCTCTCCTTCACAGACTTCTTCATCTATGAATATGAAAGCCAGCCGTTTGGCAAAACTTCCTAAATATAAAAAACGTGTCTGAAACAACATAACATATTTTTCCCCGTCTGTCAAAATTAAGTCTTGCATATTCTCCAATTTACGGTAAAATAAATAGAGTTGTTATTATAAACATAGAAAATATAAATGAGGTTCGCATATGATTTCAGCTAATAACGTAACTTTGCGCATCGGCAAAAAAGCTTTATTTGAAGATGTGAATATCAAATTCACAGAAGGCAACTGCTATGGCCTAATCGGCGCCAACGGAGCCGGAAAGTCCACTTTTCTGAAGATTTTATCTGGGCAGTTGGAGGCTACAAAAGGGGATATCGTCATCACCCCTGGACAGCGGCTGTCTTTTTTGCAGCAGGATCATTTTAAATACGACCAGTACCAGGTTCTGGACACGGTTATCATGGGCAACCAACATCTCTACGATGTGAAAACGGAAAAAGACGCCATCTACGCCAAGGAAGATTTCACCGATGAAGACGGCATCCGCGCCAGTGAGCTGGAAGGAGAATTTGCGGAGATGAACGGCTGGGAGGCTGAGTCCGACGCGGCTTCCTTATTAAATGGGCTGGGCGTGGACACAGAGCATCACTATACCCTGATGAAGGATCTGGAAGGAAGCCTGAAGGTGAAAGTGCTTCTGGCGCAAGCCTTGTTCGGCAACCCGGATATCCTGCTGCTGGATGAGCCCACCAACCACCTGGACTTAAACGCCATTGAATGGCTGGAAGAATTCCTGATTGACTTTTCCAACACGGTCATTGTGGTGTCACACGACCGGTATTTCCTGAACAAAGTCTGCACCCACACCGCCGACATCGACTATGGGAAAATCCAGCTCTATGCGGGCAACTACGACTTCTGGTTTGAATCCAGCCAGCTCCTGATCAAGCAGATGAAAGAAGCCAATAAGAAAAAAGAAGAGAAAATCAAAGAGCTGCAAGAATTCATCTCCCGATTCAGCGCCAACGCTTCCAAGTCCAAGCAGGCCACTTCCCGTAAGCGGGCCCTGGAGAAAATCCAGCTGGACGAGATGCGCCCATCCAGCCGGAAATATCCTTATATTGATTTTCGGCCCAACCGGGAAATCGGCAATGAAGTGCTGATGGTGGAAAATCTCTCCAAAACCATCGACGGGGAGAAGCTTTTGGATAACCTGACCTTCACCCTGGGCCACGATGATAAAGTGGCGTTTGTGGGTTCCCATGAGCGGGCGAAGACCACGTTGTTCCAGATTCTGATGGGTGAGATGGAGCCAGACGAAGGCTATTATAAATGGGGCGTAACCACATCCCGGTCCTATTTTCCCAAGGACAGCACGGCCGAGTTCAACAACGACCTGACCATTGCCGACTGGCTGACTCAGTATTCCGAAATCAAAGACGCCACGTACGTGCGGGGATTCTTAGGACGGATGCTATTCGCCGGGGAAGACGGCGTAAAAAGGGTAAAAGTACTCTCTGGAGGGGAGAAAGTCCGCTGCCTTCTGTCCAAAATGATGATTTCCGGTTCCAACATCCTGATTCTGGATGAGCCCACCAACCATCTGGACATGGAAGCCATCACGGCGCTGAACAACGGACTGATTAAATTCCCCGGCGTGATCCTTTTCGCCTCTCACGATCACCAGTTTGTACAGACCACCGCCAACCGGATTATGGAGATCCTTCCAGGCGGCACGCTGATCGATAAGATCACCAGTTACGACGAATACTTGGCCAGCGACGAGATGGCCAAGAAACGCCATATTTACACCATGAAAGAAGAAGACAATTAATTCGAATTCTGTTCCATTTCATCCTGGTTCCTTGTGGACATTGTCCTGGTGGACAGCGCCTGCACCACGATTCCCGCTACGAAAAGCGCTGTCCCCAGAATCAGGATTTTCATTTCCCCCTGTCTTTTCAAAATTCCCGCTAGGGCCGCAGCAATGGAAAACCCACCTCCAAAAGCAGTGCTTAGAATCACCATGGGCTTTACAAAAGCCATGCCCAAAAGCCCCAGTAAAATGCCTATGCCCAGACAGAGCAGAAACTTCAGAGAATCCCCGGGCTGCAGGGCAACGCTAGCCGCTGTGGCGCCTATGCCTGTACACAGCAAAAAGACGCCCAGCCGGTAAATATGAAACGCCAAAAGCCCCATAGGCAGCCCGATGGCCACAATGGCCACAATCTGCACCAGGCTGTTTCTGGTGTAATGGGAAGCCAGAGAATAGGCCAGCGATGCGCCCAACACGAACCCAGCCAGCCCAATCCACGCTTTCATCAAACGGTACCCAAAAAAGCAGTTTAAAATGCCCAATGCCAGCGTGACTGCCGCTGTGCTTATCTGCACGCTTCCTATCTCATTGGCCAGCATGGACAAATATTCCAATACTTCTTCCATAAATCACCGCCTGTCACAACAGTACATACAAAGTCAATAAATCATCCATATTACTATAATGATATTCCACCTGGGGAATCCCCTGTTTATCCATATAATACCTGGCTATCTCCTCAATCCGTCCATTGCCGATCAAGTCCGTGTAAGCCGCCTGGTAACTGCCCGCGTCCGTGAATTTTACCCGAATCAGATGCAGCCCCTGATCAATCTGGGAAATAAAATAGCCGTATAACGTATCCCAGTCGTAGTTGGGAAAACAGCTTCCATTCATCATATAGTAATTGTAATCCACGGCTGTGCACGCCGGCAGGCGAAACTCCTCATCTGGCCAGCAAATCTGACTATATTCTTCTGGAAAAGGCGCCAGATAATCATACAGTGGAACCGTTCCTTCCAATCCCAGAAGCGTGGGCTGATCTCCGTTGGTGGCGTCCACATAATAGTAATTCCCATCTATATTTACTATATTCCAGGCGTGTCCGCCCGATGACATTTTTGTTTCCCCGGACACGTAGATAGACTCCACGTCCAGCCTTTCCAGAAGATACTGCACCGCCCCTGCATAGCCGGCGCAGACAGCCTGTCCCTGAGCAAACACGCCGGCAATGTTCTGATCGTTTTCATTTACCACATAATCCGTACGCCCAATCACATAATCGTAAACCGTGCGTATTTTATCGTATGCTCCGCAGCCCTCCGGAAGCGAAGCCGCCACCTGCTGGTATGCCTGCTCCATATAGGTCTGCACCGGGGCGGCTTCCTCCTGGGTGCATCCATAAGAAGGCGCAAAAACCGTATCAGACTTGTTAATGGTCTTATAATAAGTCTTTCCATTGTGCACCCAGAAAAGCTCCTGGTGATCCTTTAAAAGCGCCCGGTATGCCTTGTCAATGGCGTCATTGTCCGTATCGCTTAACAGAATCTCCTCCTCAAACGCCAGTATCCCTTCCAAAAGCTGGCGATACGTCCGTTTCTCATTCAAGGACAGCTGTTTAAAATAATACTCCTGATGCACGCCATCCGTCTCGGCCACTGGTTCCTCCGTAACCGTAGGCGTCTGAACCCTCTTCCTGGCCGCCTCCATGGTCTCTCTGGCCGTCTCCACTGTGCGTTTCACATACCCGCATCCCCCCATGCAGGTAAGCGCAACCGCCACAAGAAACCACAATAACCCCTTATAATATCTCTTCATATATATTTTCCCCTAAAAAACTAATCTTCTCTCTTTGAAAATACACAGCCACAGTAATTCTGCCTGTAAAGATGGTATTGGGCGGACAATTCCAGCGAACGGTTATATCCGCCCCGCTTCTTAAAATCAGAAGGCAGATACGCAATCCCCCGCTCCTCTCCCACCTGATTTCCAATTTCATTGAGTTTCTGCGCGTTTTTCAAAGGGCTGATGCTTAAAGTTGTGGTAAAATAGTCATAATTCCCTTCCTTGCCCGCTAAAGCCGCCTCCTGAAGCCGCAGCCTGTAACAGGCGAAACATCTCTCCTGGCCTTCCGGCAGATGCTCCATTCCCTTTGCCATCTCATAGAACCGATCCGGCTCGTATGCGCCCTCCTGAAAACACACCGGATAGCGAAAAGGCATCTCCCCGATTAACCGCCTCAACTCCTGCACCCGCTGGATGTACTCCCGCTCCGGCGAAATATTAGGATTATAATAAAATACTGTAATGCGAAAATAATTGGACAAATATTCCAACACATAACTGCTGCAAGGCGCGCAACAACTGTGAAGAAGCAGCCTGGGAGCCGCGTTTTCTTCCTTTAATCTATCCAAAATCTTATCTAATTGAATCTGATAATTGACTTTATTCACTCGATGCATCCTACCTTTCCCATCGATCCTATGCTTGTACATATGATATAGTATACTTAGAAAAATATAGAAATTCAATAGGAAATCGTAAACCGAATCGCATCTAAAATCAAAACTGCCCAGGACGAGAGCTTTCCTCCCACCCTGGGCGCATACCGAAATAAGACTCTGCTCAATCCTCTTGCCACTCAGCCGCAGCATAAGAGCTTTTGGAAACCCATTCATCAACTTCGTATTCTTCCCTCTGCGCATCCGTTTTCGTCCGCTGTACCGTTCCTTTGGGATGATTGGGCGGCGCATAGATGGAAGAAACTTTTAAACATTTTCTCTCTGCATTGACAATATTATGCCAAGTTCCCGCCGGTATGAAAACGGCGTCTCCCCTGCACAGATTTCGTTGAAAATCCAGTTGCTCCTTGCATTTTCCCATTTTCACTATCGCTCTTCCCTGTTCAACCCGGATAAACTGATCGGTATCTTTATGAAATTCCAGACCAATTTCACCGCATGGCGGAATACACATAATCGTCATCTGTAAATGACATCCTGTCCAAACGGCGGTCCTGAACTTATCGTTTCGCATCGTCATCCGCTCAATATTCGCAGTGTATGGAGCGGGACCATTATCTGTTTGCTTTGAACAATTACCACAATTCATATAAAACCCCCAATTTTCCTCTTTCTATATCATAGTATGGCATAATCCGAAATTATGTGCAGACTCTTCGAACTTGGCAATTCACAAAACAAACTATATGATAGCAAAAATAAAGGGTCTCCATCCACTTTCTCAGTCAATGGAAACCCTTTTTTTACGGCGCTCCTTAGAACTTCCCAGCCTTCGCCGCTTCCTCAACGGCAACGGCCACAGCCACAGTCATACCCACCATTGGGTTATTTCCCGCACCGATAAGCCCCATCATTTCCACATGGGCGGGCACGGAAGAAGATCCGGCAAACTGCGCGTCGGAATGCATCCGTCCCATGGTGTCGGTCATACCGTAAGAAGCCGGGCCAGCTGCCATGTTATCTGGGTGCAAGGTCCGTCCGGTGCCGCCGCCAGAAGCCACGGAGAAATATTTCTTTCCTTTTTCCACGCACTCTTTCTTATAAGTTCCGGCCACCGGATGCTGAAAACGGGTAGGATTGGTGGAGTTTCCAGTGATGGACACGTCCACGCCCTCCTTCCACATGATGGCAACGCCTTCCACCACATCGTTGGCTCCATAACAATTCACTTTCGCGCGGGGGCCACTGGAATATGCTTTGCGGAAAGATTCCTTCAGCTCTCCGGCATGGTAATCGTAATCCGTCTCTACATATGTAAAGCCGTTGATGCGGGCAATAATCTGCGCGGCATCTTTTCCAAGACCGTTTAAGATAACCCGGAGAGGTTTCTGACGCACTTTATTAGCTTTTTCCGCAATGCCAATGGCGCCTTCCGCAGCGGCAAAGGACTCATGGCCAGCCAGGAAACAGAAGCAATCCGTGGATTCCTCCAGCAACATTTTGCCCAGGTTCCCATGGCCCAGGCCCACTTTACGCTGGTCGGCTACCGATCCAGGGATGCAAAAAGACTGCAGTCCCTCTCCAATGGCCGCTGCAGCGTCTGCGGCCCGGCGGCATCCTTTTTTGACAGCGATGGCTGCGCCCACAGTATACGCCCATTTGGCGTTTTCAAAACAGATTGGCTGAATGCCTTCCACGATCTTATACACGTCCATGCCGGCGGCTTTTGTGATCTCAGCCGCTTCCTCAATGGAATGAATCCCGTATTCTTCCAGTTTAGCCAGAATCTGTTTTTCTCTTCTCTCATATGATTCAAATAAAGCCATTCTTTTATCCTCCTAATTATCCATTCTGACAAATTATGTAACCTTTTTTCAAATAACGGCTATTCTTTTCTGGGATCGATAATCTTCACTGCGTCGTCCACACGCCCATACTGTCCTTTTGCCTTTTCCATCGCAGTGTTTGCGTCGTCTCCGGCTTTGATAAAATCCATCATTTTGCCGAAGTTCACAAACTGATAGCCGATAATCTCATCGTCTTCGTTTAAGGCAATGCCGGTCACATAACCATCTGTCATCTCCAAATAACGGGGGCCTTTCTTCACTGTTCCGTACATAGTCCCAATCTGGGAGCGCAAACCTTTTCCCAAGTCTTCCAGACCTGCGCCTATGACCAATCCATCCTCGGAAAATGCACTCTGACTTCTTCCATATACAATTTGCAAGAACAGTTCCCGCATGGCTGTATTGATGGCGTCACACACCAAGTCCGTATTCAGCGCTTCCAGAAGCGTTCTTCCCGGAAGGATTTCGGAGGCCATAGCCGCTGAATGAGTCATTCCGGAACATCCAATGGTTTCCACCAGCGCTTCTTGAATGATTCCATCTTTCACATTCAGGGTTAGCTTGCAGGCTCCCTGCTGGGGCGCGCACCAGCCAATGCCGTGCGTAAATCCAGAAATGTCTTTGACTTCTTTTGCCTTCACCCATTTTGCTTCTTCCGGAATCGGGGCCGCTCCATGGCTCACGCCCTGTGCCACTGGACACATCATTTCTATCTCATGTGAATAAATCATTTTACTACTCCTTTCGATGATAGATTGATTAACCATTAAATTTATCAAAAGTTATTTTCTCATATTTTACCAGAATAGTCCAGCTAAAATTCAAGATAAAAATCCCCGCAAACAAATGCGGGGACTTTCCAATCCATTAAACCAATGCCACTGTTTCGCGGCAGATGGCCAATTCTTCATTTGTGGGGATTACAGCTACTTTCACTTTGGAATCGGCTGTGGAGATTACGATGTCTTCGCCTCTCTGAGAGTTGGCCTGCGCATCCAGGGTAACGCCCAGATATCCCAGATATCCAACCACTTTCTCGCGCACGTTGGCTGCATTCTCACCGATGCCTGCGGTGAAAGCGATGGCGTCCACGCCGTTCATGGCAGCTACATAAGAACCAATGTATTTCGCCACACGGTAGCAGAATACTTCGATGGCGTTTTCAGCCAGCTTGTTTCCGCTGTTCATGCCCTCTTCCAGGTCACGGAAATCGCTGGAGAGACCGCCGGAGAGACCTTCCACCCCGGATTTCTTGTTCAGCACGTTCATAACGCCTGCAATGTCCAGGTTTTCCTTCTTGGCAATGAATTCCATAATCGCCGGGTCGATGTCGCCGGAACGGGTTCCCATTACCAGACCTTCCAGAGGAGTCAGACCCATAGAAGTGTCCACGCATTTTCCATTCACAACCGCGCTGATGGATGCGCCGTTTCCTAAATGCGCTACGATCATCTTGCAGTTATCTGCATCCAGTTTCAAGAATTCCGCGGCATGTTTGGATACAAAGCTGTGTGAGGTTCCGTGGAAGCCATATCTTCTCACTTTGTATTTCTCATAATATTCATAGGGAAGGCCATAGAGATAAGCTTTCTCTGGCATGGTCTGATGGAATGCGGTGTCGAATACGGCAACCATCGGAGCTTTTGGCATCAGTTCCTGGCATGCGCGAATCCCGATTAAGTTTGCAGGATTATGTAACGGAGCCAGATCGTTACACTCTTCAATCGCTGCCATCACTTCACCGTTGATTACTACGGAAGAGGCGAATTTCTCACCGCCGTGCACCACGCGGTGCCCTACTGCGTCCACTTCGTCCAGGCTCTTGATTACGCCAGTTTTTTCGTTCATCAAAGCGTCCAAGACCATCTGGATCGCCTGTTTGTGGGTGGGCATAGCTGCCTCTGTCACTTCTTTCTCGCCGTTTGCCGGCTGATAAGTCAGTCTGCCGTCAATGCCAATTCTCTCGCAAAGACCTTTTGCCAGAACCGCTTCGCTATCTGAATTAATCATCTGGAACTTCAGAGAAGAACTTCCGCAGTTGATTACCAATACATTCATCTTTATTTCCTCCGATTTTCTATTTCTATCTATTTCTGTGCCAGACACTGTACCGCTGTGATTGCCGTTACGCCCACGATATCCTCTGCAGAGCATCCTCTGGACAGGTCGTTGACTGGCATAGCGATTCCCTGTGTGATAGGTCCGTAAGCTTCCGCTTTGGCCAGTCTCTGGGTCAGTTTATAGCCAATGTTTCCAGCATCCAGGTCTGGGAAAATCAATACATTTGCCTTACCTGCCACTGGGCTGTTGGGAGCTTTTGAAGCGCCTACGCTGGGAACAATCGCTGCATCCAACTGGAATTCTCCGTCCAGTTTCAGGTCTGGATACTGTTCTTTTGCAATACGAGTAGCCTCTACCACTTTATCTACGTCCGCATGTTTGGCGCTGCCCATGGTGGAATGAGAAAGCATAGCCACAACAGGTTCTTTCTCCACCAGAAGTTCAAAGGACTCTGCGGAAGAACCGGCGATTGCAGCCAACTCTTCAGATGTCGGATTCTGGTTTAAGCCGGAATCTGCATAGATAAAGGTTCCGTTTGCGCCGTATTCACAGTCTGGCACTACCATCAGGAAGAAAGCGGAAACGAGCTTGGTTCCTGGTTTTGTCTTCAGAATCTGCAGGCATGGACGCAACGTGTCCGCGGTGGAATGGCAAGCGCCGGATACCATACCGTCTGCGTCTCCCATTTTCACCATCATAACGCCATAATACAGATACTGATTCAGAAGAATCTCTCTTGCCTGCTCTGGAGTCATTCCCTTCTTGCTTCTAAGTTCCACCAGCTTGTCCACGTAAGCAGCTGTCTTATCGGATGTGGCCGGATCTACAATAACAGCACCGGAAATATCCAGTCCTTCTGCGCCTTTTTTGATAGCTTCTTCACTGCCGATCAGGACAACTTTCGCGATTCCTTCTTTCAAAATCATCTCTGTGGCTTCTAAAGTTCTTCTGTCCTCTGTCTCCGGCAATACAATGGTTTTCTGGGCAGCTTTCGCCCTGGCTTTAATCGTGTCAATAAATCCCATGATTTTTTGACTCCTTTCCTATCTCTTTCATGCAGCAATTATTTTTTATTTTCATCACCAAACGGCAACTTCTACAAAATGCCACCGCTTTTTTCATTATAAACCCTGCGGTCTCGTATTTCAAGTTCTATAATGGTAAAATTATGTGAAAAATATTAAAGTTCCGCCCATAACGGCGCTTGTCTTTGGAATTTTGGCATGATAAAATACGCGGGAAAATACTTTTTGAGGTGAAATTTTTATGAAAACAGCGGGCATTGTCGCCGAATACAACCCCTTTCACAATGGCCATCTCTATCATTTAGAAAAGACGCGGCGGGACACAGGAGCCGATTACCTGGTAATCGTCATGAGCGGCGATTTTACCCAGCGGGGCGCCCCGGCCCTGGCGGATAAATTCGCGCGGGCGCAGATGGCCCTTGCCTGCGGCGCGGACCTGGTCCTGGAACTCCCGGCCATCCACGCCACGGGAAGCGCGCCCTATTTCGCCAGAGGCGCCGCAGCCCTTCTGGATAACTTACAGGTTGTGGACTGCCTGTGTTTTGGCTGCGAGACAAATCAAATGGACGCATTCCTGAAAATCAGCCGGATTCTAAGACGGGAACTTCCCACCTTTCAAAAAAAACTGCGCCTGCTCCTCTGTCTGGGCCATACGTTTCCTTCGGCCCGCCAGCAGGCTCTGACAGAGTGTCTGGAAAACGACTCAGAAAGTTTCTCCCTTCCAGCCGGGCTTTTAGACTCCCCCAACAATATCCTGGCGCTGGAATACTGCATGGCCCTGCAGGACTTTGACTCTCCCATACAGCCCTTCGCCATCCGCCGCCAGGAGTCCGCATACCACCAGACAGACCTGGGCGTAAAATACAGCTCCGCCACCGCCATCCGGCAGGCCATTCAGCGGGGAGAATCCTTTTCTGCCTGGGGCGGGCATCTTCCCGGCGCCGCTGGAGAAATTTTGCAGCAAACTTTACAAAACAGAGGATGGCTAACGGAAGATGATTTCTCTCTTCTGCTGAAATATAAATGCATGGAGACGCCTGCCGATAAGCTCTGCAGCTTTTTTGACGTGTCAAAAGAGATGGCCAATCGGATTCGCCACTGCCTGAATGATTTTACCACATACCGGGATTTCATCGCCCGCATCAAAACCAGCCAGATTACCTATACCCGCGCAGCCAGAAGCCTGCTGCATATTCTTTTAAACTTGCGCCAGCCTGCCCAAAATCTGTCTGTGACTGAACTGTGCCCTTACGCCCGCGTGCTGGGATTTCGAAAGGAGGCGACTCCACTTCTGACGCAGATCAAAAAAGCAGGCCGGATACCGCTTATCACCCAGCCTGCCAAATTTCTGAAAAACAAGTCCCTGTTAAGCCCCCACGCCCGCGCCATGCTTGAGCAGGATATCCACGCGGCCAACTTATACGAAAGCGTCCTGGCCTATAAAACAGGGATTCCCTTTGTCCATGAATCCTGCCGTCAAATGATGCGGCTATAAAACGTCTAATTTTTAAAACTATGGATGGGCGCCGGTATCCGCCCGCCACGCTCCACGAATTCCGCACAGGAGAATCCATTCACCGGCATAATCGGCCCATGGCCTAAAAGCCCGCCGAATTCCACCGTCTCCCCCACGCCTTTTCCGATTACCGGTATGACGCGCACCGCCGTCGTCTTCTGGTTCACCATGCCAATGGCCGCCTCGTCGGCAATCATGCCGGAGATAGAGCTGGCCGGGGTGTCGCCAGGAATGGCAACCATGTCAAGGCCCACGGAGCAGACGCAGGTCATGGCCTCCAATTTCTCCAGCGTCAAAGCTCCAGCGTCCACCGCGTCAATCATGCCCTGGTCTTCGCTCACCGGAATGAACGCGCCGCTTAAGCCGCCCACTGCCGAGGAAGCCATCACGCCGCCCTTTTTCACCTGGTCGTTTAGAAGGGCCAGCGCCGCCGTGGTTCCCGGCGCACCCGGATGCTCCAGACCGATTTCCCTTAAGATATCCGCCACGCTGTCGCCCACCGCCGGGGTTGGCGCCAGAGACAGATCCAGGATGCCAAAGGGCACGCCCAGCTTTCTGGAAGCCTCCTGGG
The DNA here is from genome assembly GCA_910588775.1 of uncultured Lachnospiraceae bacterium. GTDB lineage: Bacteria > Bacillota > Clostridia > Lachnospirales > Lachnospiraceae > MGBC164599. The sequence goes on along the minus strand of CAJURH010000001.1, from coordinate 84,692 downwards.
CCACCAACTGGCCTACGCGGGTCACTTTAAAAGCTGTCCGCTTGATGGTCTCGCAAAGGGTCTCGAAGTCAACCCCATGGGCGTTTTCCAAAGCCCTCTTCACCACGCCGGGGCCGCTGACCCCCACGTTGATGACGCTGTCCGCTTCCGTCACTCCGTGAAAGGCTCCCGCCATAAAGGGATTATCATCCGGCGCATTGCAGAATACCACCAATTTCGTGCACCCGCAAGAATCCCTGTCCTTGGTCTTCTGGGCCGTCTCCAGAATCACCTCACCCATCAGCTTCACCGCGTCCATATTGATGCCCGTCTTGGTGGACCCCACGTTCACCGAAGAGCACACCCGGTCTGTCTCCGCCAGCGCCTGGGGAATGGAGCGAATCAGATATTCTTCCGCCGCCGTCATGCCCTTGGACACCAGCGCGGAGTAGCCGCCGATGAAATTCACCTGCACGGCCTTCGCCGCCTCGTCCAGAACTTTAGCCAGGGAGACAAAATCCTCTGGACATTTGCAGGCGTTTCCGCCGATCAGCGCCATAGGGGTGACGGAGATACGTTTGTTCACAATGGGGATGCCATATTCCATCTCAATTTCCCTGCCCACCGGCACCAGATCTTTGGCCTTGTCCACAATCTTCTTGTACACACGCTGCCGCATCCTCTCCAGATCCGAATCAATGCAGTCCAGCAGACTGATTCCCAGCGTAATCGTCCGCACATCCAGATTTTCCTGCTCAATCATCTGATTGGTTTCATTTACCTCAAATATGTTTATCATAAGCCTTTTACTCCTTAAATCCGGTGCATCTTTGTGAAAATGTCTTCATTCTGGCAGCGGATCACCATGCCAATCTCCTCCCCCAGTCCCTCCAGTTCCTGGGACAGCACGCCCATGTCTTTGGAAGATTTGCTGGTGTCCGTAATCATCATCATGTTAAAATATCCTTGCACAATGGTCTGGGAAATATCCAGGATATTGATCTGATTGTTGGACAAGTATGTGCATACTTTTGCAATGATGCCCACCTTATCCTGGCCTACCACGGTTATAATTGTCTTTTTCATCGTCTCTTACCTCCTTTTATATGGCAACCAGAGGGGATACCCTCTCCCGGCTGGCCACCTGTATGTAGAAATCCCGGGACTTGTAGGGATTGTCCCCACTGTCCACTTCCCCGCATACGGTTTCGTACGCCAGTTTGTCGTAATTATTCTCTTTACTCAGATGTCCCAGGAAAACCGCCTTTAAATCATCGTGAAGCAATCGGCATAAAAGCCGCCCGGCGTTTTCGTTGGACAGGTGCCCCCTCTCGCTCAAGATTCGGCGTTTCAAATGATATGGATAGCTGCCCACCTGAAGCATGCGCACATCGTGGTTGGCTTCTAATAAAAGGGCATTTAGTTTTTGCAGCCTGGCCACGGTATATTCGCTGTACTGGCCCAGATCCGTGGCAATGCCCACCGCCTTTTGCCCGCACTCCAGGCGAAATCCCACTGGCTGCGCCGCGTCGTGGGAAATGGTAAAGGGCAGGATTTTCATATCCCCTATGTAAAACGGTTCATCCGGGCGTATTTCCCGAAACAGACCCTCCGGCATTTTCCCCAGGTCCATCCGCTCAATGGCCTCTATGGTCCCCGCCGTGGCGTAGATGGGCAAGCCGTATTTCCTGGCCAAAACGCCCAGACCTTTAATATGATCCGAATGCTCGTGGGTAATCAAAATCCCGTCCATTTCTTTCGTCGTACGGTCTATGGAATTTAGCCCGGCTTCCACCCGTTTACCGCTGATTCCCACATCCACAAGCACGCTGGCGCGCTCGCTTCCCACATAAATGCAGTTCCCGCTGCTGCCGCTGGCAATGCTACATAAATTCATACGTTTCCATCCTCTTGTCAATCTGCCGGTATGTCTCTTGCAGATCCCCTCCGTTCTCCACTGTATAGCTGCATTTTTGCCGGAATACCGCGTCCGTCTGCTGGTTTTTGAAAATATCCGCAATTTTTCGCTCTGTGTATCCCCGCTGCTTCTTCAACCTCTCTCGGCGAGCTTTATCCGGCGCATATATGTACCATATGTCGTGGCAAATCTCATCGTAGTGATCTTCTAAAAGCAGAGCCGCCTCGATCACAAAGACTTTGCGCCCACCCTCTTCCTCCAGAGCGATGCGCCTTCGTATCTCCCGCTTCACCGCCGGATGGATAATCCCGTTGAGCTGCGCAAGCGTCTGGGGATAAGGGAAGACCAGGGCCGCCACTTTTCCCCGGTCAATCTCTCCCTTCTCATCCAAAATCTCCCGGCCCAGAAGATTTATAACGGACAAAAAGCAGCTCCCCCCAGGCTCCATCAACTGATGACCCACCCGGTCCGCCTGAATCGCGTACGCGTTGTAGCGGCTTTGCAGATAATCCAACACGGCGCTTTTTCCAGCTCCTACGCCTCCTGTTATCCCTATAATTTTCATCTATTTCGCCTCGTACCAACTATTTCCCTGGTGCATGTCCACTTCCAGGGCCACTGACAAATGGGCGGCGCTCTTCATCTCCTCTTCCAGAATCCGGGACACAGCCTCCGTCTCGTCTATCCAGGTTTCCACCAGCAGTTCGTCGTGAATCTGCAAAACCAGCCGCGAACGTAAGCCCTCTCTGGAAAGCCGCTGGCGCACCCGGTTCATGGCAATCTTGATAATGTCCGCCGCCGATCCCTGAATGGGGGAATTCATGGCAATCCGCTCCCCGAATCCCCGCTGCATATAGTTGCTGGATTTCAGCTCCGGAATGGGCCTGCGCCTGCCAAACATGGTGGACACATAGCCCTGGGACTTGCCCTGCTCCACCAGACCGTCCAGAAACCCCTTAATCTGGGGATAGGTCTCAAAATAAGACTGAATATAGTCCGCCGCCTCTTTCCGGCTGATGCTCAGATCCTGGCTCAGTCCAAAAGAGCTGATGCCGTACACAATCCCGAAGTTCACCGCTTTGGCGTTGCGCCGCTGCAGATCCGTCACCTGCTCAAAAGGCACGTGAAACACCTGGGAGGCCGTCAGCCGATGAATGTCCTGGGCTTCCCGGTACGCCTGGATCAATTTCTCATCTTTGGACATGTGCGCCAGCACCCGCAGCTCAATCTGAGAGTAATCCGCGTCCAGGAACACACAGCCCTCTCTGGGCACAAAAACCTTGCGAATCAGCCGCCCCAGTTCCATGCGCACCGGAATATTCTGCAGGTTGGGTTCCGTGCTGCTGATGCGCCCAGTGGCCGTTATGGTCTGATTGAAATGGGAATGAATCCGTCCGGTCTCATCCACAAAGTTCAAAAGTCCGTCTGCGTAGGTGGATTTTAACTTGGCAAGCTGGCGGTACTCCAGAATGTCCCGGACAATCTCGTGGTCGCAGGCCAGCTTATCCAGCACATCCGCCGCCGTGGAGTACCCGGTCTTGGTTTTCTTTCCCCCCGGCATGCCCATTTTCTCAAATAAAATCACGCCCAGCTGTTTGGGAGAGTTGATGTTAAAGTTCTCCCCTGCCTGCTGCCAGATCTTCTCCTCCAGCTCCTGTATCCGGCCCACCAGCCGCTGCCCGTACTCGGCCAGAGACTGGGCTTTTACCTGAATGCCTTCCCGTTCCATCTCGTAGAGCGTCCGCACCAGCGGCATCTCAATGTCTCTGAACACCGACTCCATGCCGGACTTTCTCAACGCATTCTCCAGAGGCTTGCGAGCGTTTTGGGCGATATACGCCATATAACAACCCACCTGCATCAACGCCTCCGGCTGGCTTTTTAGCGCTTCCTCATCCGACATTTTTCCCAGCGTCTCCTCTCTGGACGGCGCAAAAAGCCCCAGATATTCCTTTCCTATGTCTTCGTAGGTATAGTGGGACTTCAGGGGATTCAGAAGGTATGCCGCCACCCCCGCGTCAAAAGTTTCCCCTTCTTTCAAAAAAGGGAGAAAATGCAGCAGACGCTTCACATCCATGGCCGCCAGGGACGCATGCTCCGCCAGCGCTTCTATCTGAGCCGTCAAAAACTCTCCGCTTAAGGGCGCCTCCACGGGAAAATAAACCGCCCGCTCTCCCCAGGCCAGGCAGACGGCTCCCAACTCTTCTCCCCGGCCAAAAATCCAAATCCCAGCCGATCCCTCCCGCGCCGCCTGGGAAAAATACTCTCTGGCCTGTTCTTCGCTTTGGCAAGTCAGAAAATTCTTCTGCGCCGGAGTCTCCTGCATATCCTGTGAAAACCTTCCCAGCAGATTTTTGAAATCCAGCCGCTGGAACATTTCGTAAGCTTCGGGCGTGTACAGCTCGCCGATCTTCGCCTCCTCGTAGGAGAAAACCACCGGCGCCTGTACGTCGATGGTAGCCAGCTCCTTGCTCAACTGGGCCATATCGTAGTGATCCCGCAGGGATTCCCTGGCCTTCTTAGGAACTACCTGCTCCAGATTGGCGTAGGCGTTTTCGATGCTCCCAAACTGCACCACCATTTTCGTAGCCGTCTTCTCCCCTACGCCCGGAATCCCCGGAATGTTATCGGAGGAATCCCCCATCAGCGCTTTTAACTCCACAATCTGGGGCGGCGTCACCTGGTATTTTTCCTTCACCTGGTCCGCCAGATAATCCTCTATGGTGGTGTTGCCCCGGCTGGTCTTGGGGATGCGTATCTTAATCCGGTCGGTGGCCAACTGCAGCAGATCCCGGTCGCCGGAGAGAACGGTCACTTCCATACCTTTGGCTTCACTCTTTTTGGCCAGCGTTCCCAGTACGTCGTCCGCCTCGTATCCCTCCAGGGAAACCACATGGATTCCCATGGCCGCCAGAACTTCTTTCAGCGCCGGAACCTGTTCTTTTAATTCTTCCGGCATAGGTTTTCTCGTGCCTTTGTATTTATCGTATCGTTTGTGGCGGAAGGTGGGCGCAGACAGGTCAAAGGCCACAGCCAGATACTGGGGTCCCTCTTCCTCCAGCGTTTTCAGTAAAATGTTCAAAAAGCCATATATTCCATTGGTATGCAGCCCTTCCGAGTTTGTCAGATTCGGCAGGCCGTAAAATGCCCGGTTCAGAATGCTATGGCCATCAATCAACAATATTCTCTCGCTCATAATACTCCTATATGATTCTACATATACCACAAGGCAAACAGAGATAGTAAAACCAACAAAGCGAAGGACACAGCCAGAACCATCCGCTGTATCTTTACACGCCTCACATACCGCTCCCTGTGCTTTAAATCTTCCAGAAGCACGTTGTTCATATTATAAGATGGATTGCTCTCCCCGTTTTCCAGATGTTCCATGGCGAAATACACCGTATAATAGGTCTGCAGTTCGTCGTAGCAGGAAGAACATTTTTTCACATGGGCAATAAATTCTTTTAATTCATTTAAGCTCATATCTTTATTGATGTAAGCCGACACCAGATTTTCCGCTCTCTTGCAGTCCATAGAACCCCTTTCTTCTATATGCGCAACGTCATATTACCCGTACAGGCTATTATAGCGCCTACACACTGCAAAGTCCATGGAATTTTCACTTAAGAATTTCTCTTGTGTTTTCCCTGCGCCTGTGATATATATGGTAATATTATTCAATTTTCATTGTCAAAAAAAATATTAAGAACAGGAGGTAACGGCTAATGAGCAAGGTCCGCAAAGACATAACCATTTCTTCTCAGAACCAGATTACCGAAGGGGTGATCTGGCAGCAGCTTTTGATTTTCTTTTTCCCCATTGTTTTGGGGACGTTTTTTCAACAGCTCTATAACACAGTGGACACGGTGATCGTGGGCCGTTTCGTGGGCAAAGAGGCCCTGGCCAGCGTGGGCGGCTCTGCCGGACAACTGGTGAATCTGGTGGTAGGGTTTTTCACCGGGCTGACTTCCGGCGCCGCCGTTGTGGTCTCCCAGTTCTGGGGCGCCCGGGACCATGCCCGCGTAAAAGAAGGCGTTCACACGGCCTACGCTTTTTCCATAACCGCCAGTCTGGCCATCACTGCGCTGGGAATCCTTCTGACTCCCATGCTCCTGCGCTGGATGCACACGCCCCAAGAACTGATGGCAGACTCTGTCCTGTATCTGCGCATTTATTATGTGGGCATATTGTTTGTGTTTATTTTCAACACAGGCTCCAGCATCCTGCGGGCGGCAGGGGATTCCAGGCGGCCCCTGTACTATCTGGCCGTGTGCTGTATTTTAAATATTGCGCTGGATATTTTCTTCGTGCTGGTCTGTAAAATGGGCGTGGCCGGAGTCTCCATCGCCACCGTATTGTCCCAGGCGGTCAGCGCCTTTCTAGTGACCAGAGCTTTGATGCGGGCCAGGGACGGGCTTCATTTGCAACTTCGCGGCATCCGGTTTGCCAAAAGGATTCTGCGCTCCCAGCTCTACATCGGCGTGCCCACCGGACTGCAAAGCGCCATGTATAGCATTTCCAACATTATCATCCAGACTGCCATCAACCGTTTCGGGACGGATTCCATGGCCGCTTGGGCCGCTTTCTGGAAGCTGGACGCGGTTTTCTGGATGATCAGCAGCGCCTTTGGCATCTCCATCACCACATTTGTGGGCCAGAATTACGGTGCCAGCAAATACGCGAGAATCAAGAAAAGCGTATACATATGCGCCGGTATGCAGAGCGCCGCCACCGTTCTCATATCTGCCGTCTTTGTCCTTTTTAAGGCGCCGCTTCTGTCTATCTTCACCGTGGATAGGCAGGTCATCGAAATCGGCTGCCTAATGATTGCCATACTGGCGCCTTTTTACGTTTTCTTCACCCCCGTGGAAATCCTCTCCGGCGCCCTGCGGGGAATCGGCGACGTTCTGATTCCCACCGCCATCACCATCTGCGGCGTGTGCCTGCTGCGAATTGGCTGGGTTCTGGTGGCGCTGCCCATGCGGCCGGAAATCTCCACCATCATGGCAGGCTATCCGGTGACCTGGCTGCTCAGCGGCACAGCTTTTCTCATCTATTACGCTTGCCGGATGCGGCGGTTTAACGGGAATAACTAGAGCGTGTTTTGAAACACGCTCTAGTATTGGAAAAAGGCCATCGGAATATACGGGCAGCAACTGCCTTTCTTTTGCCGATGGCCTAAAACTTCACCAAATTATTTTATTTCGCGTCTTTGGAAATGCGTATCACGCCTTTCACAATGTCCGCCTTGTTATGGATGCTGCGGTCCATGCCTTCCTGCACGTCGTCCAGATCGAAAATATCTGTGACAATGCCCTTTAAGTTCACCTTTCCCGCAGCCACTGCGTCGATGGCCATAGGATAGATGTGGCGGTAGCGGAACACGCTCTTGAAGGTCAGTTCCTTATCCAGAAACAGACTCATGGGCAATGTCATTTCACCGCTAGCGCTATAACCCACCAGAACAATGTTGGAGCCTTTCTTGGCCATATGGATAGACTGGACCGTGGTGATCTGTGTGCCCGCCGTCTCGATAACCAGGTCACAACCTTTGCCGTCGGTGAGCCGCATCACCTCTTCCACCGCATCCTTGTCCTTGCCGTTAATCACGCCGTCTGCGCCCAGCTCCATGGCTTTATCCAGACGTTTCTGCATTACGTCCACCACATAGACTCTGGAAACGCCCATGGCTTTCAAAGCCATCATGCTCACCAGACCGATGCATCCGGCGCCCATAACCACCGCAGTCTGTCCTGCGTGGGCCTCGCCCTGCACCGCCGCATGAAATCCCACTGCCAGAGGCTCGATCAGCGCCCCTTCCAGCGTGCTCACGTTATCCGGAAGTTTGAAGCACAGACTGGCTTCATGGGCCACATACTCCTGAAAGACGCCATCCACCGGAGGCGTGGCGAAGAATACCACATCCGGGCAGAGATTGTATCTGCCTGTCTTACAGAATTCGCACTGTCCGCAGGTTTTTCCCGGCTCTAAGGCCACACGGTCGCCCACCTTCAGATGCTTCACGTCCTTTCCGACTTCCACAACCACCCCGCCTGGTTCATGACCCAGAACAAACGGAGGCTTCACCACATAATCCCCAATGGCGCCTGTCTCATAATAGTGCAAGTCAGAACCGCAAATGCCCACGTAATCCAGCTTCACCAGCGCTTCGTCAGCAGCAGGCGTTGGGATATCCCGCTCTTCAAACCCCATTTTTCCTATGCCCAGCATCACTGCCACTTTCATCTTACCTTCCATTGAACAGATCCTCCTTCATACATTTTCTTGACACTTTCTTAAAGATTTTACTTAAGTAATTATATTATGCCTCGAAACGGTCAAAAAGTCAATGCGGCTGTTGAAAAATTTCTGGAAAAATAGTATGCTGAAAAGAAAATGCATACTTTAGGAGGTATCATATGATCGGCACCATCGTCAATACGGGAACCATCCTGGCTGGCAGCTTGCTGGGCAGTCTAATCCGAAAGGGAATCAAAGAAGAATACCAGAACGCCCTATACAACGCTATGGGGCTAGCCGCCGCCGTACTGGGAGTCAACTCCGTGGTGGGAAATCTGCCGGACAGCAAGTATCCCGTGCTGTTTATCTTAAGCCTGGCTCTAGGCAGTCTGCTGGGAACCATGGCTAACCTGGACGGAAAATTCCAATCCCTGGTGGGAAAGTTCTCTCACTCCAATTTGGGACAGGGGCTTTCCACAGGTATCTTGCTCTACTGCATCGGCGCCCTGTCCATCTTAGGCCCTATACAGAGCGCCTTAAACAACGACCATACTTACTTATTCACTAACGCCACCCTGGACTTTGTGACCTCCACGGTCCTGGCCTCCACCTACGGAATCGGCATGGCTCTGGCCGCCGGGGTCCTCTTCTTGTGGCAGGGGAGCATCTATCTGTCTGCGGGACTGCTGTCCAGCTTCATTTCCCCGGAACTGATGGGGGAAGTGTCCATTGTGGGTGGCGTCTTAATCTTCAGCTCCGGGCTGTCCATCCTGGGCGTGAAGGACTGCAAGACCTTAAATATGCTGCCCAGTCTGCTGATTCCTATCCTGTGGTTTCTTCTGACGCCCTATTTACCTTTTTCTTTCTGAATGGGAAAGGCAATCCAGACTTTGAACAAATCTCCGTCCAGATGCAGCTTGAATTCCCCCGCCTGAAGCTGGGTCAAGCTCTTGGCTATAGACAGTCCCAGGCCGCTGCCCTGGGTGTTCCTTGCGCTGTCCCCCCGGATAAAACGCTCCGTCAGCTCATCCGGGGAAATATTCAAAGGCTCCTGGGAGATATTCTTCATGGTAAAGACCGCCTGCATGGACTGGGCTTCCAATTCCAGGTACACCCTTGTGTGGGGCATGGCGTATTTGTATACATTCTGGTAAATGTTTTCCAGTATACGCCACACCCGCCGGCCATCCGCCCAGATGATCACCGGTCTTTCCGGAAGGCGCTGAATCAACTCCAGATCCTGTTGGCCAAATTTTTCCTGAAATTCTCCGTTCACCTGGAGAATCATTTCCACCAGATTGAGATCCTCATACTCCAGCTTCAGATTTCCGGTGCTGGCTTTGGACGCTTCCACCACATCTTCCGTCAGGGTCTTTAACTGCTGGGACTTTTTTTCCAGAATATTCAGATAGCCCTGTATTTTCTCGTCGGCAAACTGTTCCCTCTGCAGCAAATCCACATAATTGATGATGGACGTAAGCGGAGTCTTGATGTCGTGGGACACGTTCGTAATCAATTCCGTCTTCAGCCGTTCGCTTCTCAAGCTTTCGTCCACCGCTTTATCCAGTCCCTCCCCGATATGGTTGATATCCCGGACAAGGGTTTTCCGGTCAAAGCTCAGCCCCTGCTCTGGAATCTGCCAGGCAATATCCCCAGCGGCAATTCTTTTTACGCCCTTTTGAATTTTCTGATATTCCACCGCCACTTTCACAATCCAGCCAATCCCCGCCGCCTGGGTCAGAAACAATAGAAAAAACAAGAACCCACCTCCGTAGGAAAAATTCCCCAGGCACAGAACCAGAAACGTCTGTATGCACAAAAAACCGGCCAGCGCCGCCGCTTTCCTGGGAATATCCTTCAAAGAGAAGAACGCTTCCTTTCCCTTAAGCCAGAACGTGCTTTTCACTATATGCAGCGCCTTGCGCAGGATGCTGTTTTTCCAGAGGGTTTTCGCTTTCATACGGCGCACCAGACTTAGATACCCCCACAGGAAAAATAAATCTGCGGCCATGATAAGCGTGGCCACTGCAAAGACATAGAATTGCACTTGTGATTCCGTAACCGATCCGCCATTCAAATACTCTGAGAACATGGAAGACCCCAGAATCCCGGTCTCCAGGAAAAACGACAGCAGACATCCCCAGACGATCATCACCAATATAGCCGCAACTTCTGTCTTCCAACGATCGAAGAAATTTAAGGCCACCTGTCCCTCTTTTCTTCCTCTCCCTGCAGCCAAGGTAAGCCAGATAAAAGACGACAGGAACAAAACTGCGCTGACAACGCCCCCACCGATGGCTTTTTTCAAAATATCCGTATTCCTCTGGAAGGATTCCCGCGCCTCATACAGCCAGTCCTGAACGGGAAAATCTGTGTCAATGGCCACCGCAAATACGTAACTGCCGCCTCCCAGAACCGTGTCTGCCAAAGCGCTCTCAACACAATGCTCCCAGCTTTCCTGGCTGCCGCTCATAATGCTGTCGTACCCTATCTCCTGGACGTTTTTTGTCAATATGGCGTAACTGCCCATCTGACGAGATTTCTCCAGATTGCTTTTCCAGTCTTTGTATTCTCCCCATTCCTGTTTATTGGAAAAAGCCCTCTCCTCCTCCAAATCCACGTACAGGTAGCGCACATTGCTATCCTGCGCATGTTCATATTTGTAGGACTCAAAAGACTCCATCTGCCCTGCAATTCCATCGATGGTCCGCTCCAGCGCTGAAAAGATCTCCTCCAGACTCCACCTCTTCTCGTTGACAATCTCCAGGAGACTGTCCGCTCCCTGGGGCTTGTATGACTCATCCACCTGGCTTCCTTCATAGAGCCAGAAACTGGAATACAGCACATTTCCATCTTTATCTACAATCCTGTCCGGGTAGACCACCGAGGGAATTTCATAGACGTATTCGTCATAAAGTCTGTTCGTATATTCTATGTCGTCTATATTTTCCCAAGCATCCAGAACCTGCTGGATTTCCCTCTTATCCTCCTCATTCTCCCACGCCATCACAAGCTCGCCCGACTCAATTCGCTTGCGCAGGTCGGAAACGTAGTAATAATAAATCTCATCCTCGTAGTTCTGACAGACTATAATACGTTTCCTGGACAAACCATCGCTCTTTTCCCACTTACTTTCCACTCCAGCAGATCCCCCAGGGAATAAGACAGGCCGTTTACATCCTTGCCGGTAATCTTTCCCCGATTGTCGAATTCCAGAATGTCCACCAGCGCTTCCCTATTCAGCTCCCCAGAACCGCCCAAGGCTTGCGCTTCCCCGTAAAAATTCAGCTCACGGGCGATTTCCCCTCTCAGCAGATTCCGAAAGGTTCCGCTTTTTAAGAAGCTCTCTTCTCCTTCATCCAACAGCAGATCCGTCGGCTCCACATAGGAAACTGACCTCATCCAAAGCAGACTGACCACAAGTCCTGCCGCAGCCAGACAGGACACTGCCACGCCCAGCGCTTTCCCCCAAGGGGATTCCAACCATTTTTTCATAACCCATGCCTCCCTATTTATAGAACTTCCACTTTATAACCCACGCCCCAGACCACTTTCAGATACCGGGGCTCTTTGGGGTTGATCTCGATCTTCTCACGGATGTGCCGGATGTGAACCGCCACAGTGTTTTCCGCGCCAATAGCGTCTTCCTTCCAGATATATTCATAAATCTGGCTGGTGGAAAATACCTTGCCCTTGTTCTTCATCAGCAAAAGAAGTATCTGATACTCAATAGGCGTTAAACGAATCATCTGCCCGTCCAGCGTCACCTCCTTACGGTCGTCGTCCAGCACCAGACCGCCGGTGGCGTAAATCCCCGCCCTTGACAAATCCGGACTGCCGCCCAGCTTGGTGTAACGCCGAAGCTGAGACTTCACCCGGGCCACCAGTTCCAACGGATTGAACGGCTTGGTGAGATAATCATCCGCCCCGATGTTTAACCCCAGGATTTTATCCGCATCTTCCGACTTGGCTGACAGAATGATAATGGGAACTGTGTTGTATTCCCGAATTTTTAAGGTAGTCCGTATGCCGTCCAGTTTGGGCATCATTATGTCCATAATAATCAACTGAACCTCCTGCTGCTTCAGTATTTTCAGCGCTTCCATGCCGTCATGGGCCCGGAACACCTGATACCCCTCCTGATTCAGATAGATTTCAATGGCTTCCACAATCTCCGGATCGTCGTCGCATACCAAAATCCCCGCCATCATTGTTCCCCCCTTTCTTGTAATTAAGGATAACACTGGATTCTTAAAAGCATGGTTGGAAATTTTTTAAGATTTTCTTAAAATCAATTCCTACAAAAAAGGCATCCAACTGTTTTTGTGGTTGAATGCCCTTTCCTGCCCACGAATATGCGGCATGAAGTATTATTTATCTAAAGATTCTTCCTGCAGTTTATCAAACTGCGCCATACACTCGTCTACGGATGAACCGTTCAACAGCTCCCGGACAATAATACAGATATTCCCCCATTGTTCCACATTCATGCTGGCATTGGAACCCAGCACATAGATATTCTCATTGATCCGATCGTTGAGCGGCTTCAGCGCGTCTATGCAGTCCACTTCCACGTTCTTAGACGGTGAAATCACCTGATTGACCTGGCTATATTCCTGAAGGGCCTCGTCAGAGAGCATAATGTCCAGCACCTCCATGGCGTCATCGTAGTTCTCCGCCTCTGGGACGACGCCATATCCTGACATGGAGATAATGGGCATCTGTCCCCGGTGGCTGGGAAACCCGATTACCTGCATGTCAAAATCCGGATCGCCATAAGCCGTATCTGTATTGGCCGCTCCCCAGTACGCCATGACAATCGGCGTTTTCTGACCAAGAAAATCTTCTTTCTCCCCTTCAATGGCTTCGGAAACGTATGCTTTCTCAGCGTCAATATATCCCTGGTCCATCAGCTCTTTCAAAAACTCAAAACCGGGACGCATATAATCGCTCAACTTGGCCTCTCCACTGTTCAGTGCCGCCACCTCTTCTTCCGTATCGCCTCCGTTGTACATGTCCGCATAGCCTTGGGCCAAAACAAAACATTCCAGCCACCAACGATTTGCGCCAATGGGCGTTTCGATGCCCTTTTCTTTAAATGTTTTGCAGCACTCCAGGAATTCTTCCGGGGTGTTGGGAAGCTTTAGTTTATATTTATCAAACATGTCTTTGTTCACAAACAATCCATAGGCCACTACTTCCTGAGGAATGGCCACCAGCTTTCCATCCACAGTATTGGCCGTTCTCACAACCTCCCGGAGGTTCTTCGCGATGTCCAGTCCAGACAAATCCGCCAGTCTTCCCTCTCTGCCAAGCGCCTGAATAGTATCGGGATTTAACAGATACAGATCGTCCATGTTGTTGCGGGCCCGGTCAAGGGTCACATCGTCATAAGTTTTATCCTGGTAGTCCTCCGCTGTATATGTGCGGTATTCCATATACACGCCCAATTCTTCTTCCGCCATGCGCACGGTCTGCTCATGGGCGGTTCTTGCCGTATTGTCCGCATCTGGATCGGATTTCTCCATGGGGCCAAATAAGTTGACAAATTTTTTGTGTTCTTTCTCATTGCCTGCCAGATTTTCATTGGGCACATCCTTTTGATTGCTGCAAGCAGACACTGTAAAAACCATTGTGCCAGACAGCAGAATCGCCCACATCTTTCTGGTCACTTTTCTCATTTTCTCAATTTCCTCCCTTTTAAAGATATAAATGAATTGTCTTCTTTAATAATTTCATGTCAACTGGCTTGGCAATGTGCGCCGTCATTCCAGCGTCCATGGCGTCTTTTACATCTTCCGCAAATGCATTGGCAGTCATGGCAATGATTGGTATGGTATCCGCGTCCTCCCGCTCCATAGCCCGGATCGCCTTTGTGGCGTCATAGCCATTCATCACCGGCATCTGCACATCCATCAAAATAGCGTCGAATTCTCCCCGCGCCGCCCGGCTGAAACGCTCTGTCGCCAACTTCCCATTCTCGGCGATCTCACAAGTTGCGCCTTCTACATCTAGAAGCTCTTCCAGAATTTCCGCGTTGATCTCATTGTCCTCCGCCACCAGGAAATGCCGTCCTTCCAACGCGTGTTCTTCCGCTTCATCCAGACTCGAAGCCGTCTGGCTATGACCCGCCCGAACTTCCAGATATTTTTCTCTAAATGCAGATACAAAGAATGGTTTCGCCAGAAATCCGTCAATCCCTGCGTGAACCGCCTCATCCTCTATATCATCCCAGTCGTATGCCGTCAGAAAGAAAATCGGGATATGATCGGGCACAATGGCCCGGATTCGCTTCGCCGTTTCCATACCGTTCATTCCCGGCATCTGCCAATCCAGCAGGATTACATCGTAATATTTCTCCTGTTTGCTGACTTCTTGGACCATGCGAACCGCCTCTTCACCGCTTAAAGCTGTGTCCACCAGAACGCCAGTGTCTTCCATGAGCATCTGAATGTTTTTGCAAATATCTTCGTCATCATCCACCGCCAAAATCTGGGAAACGCCGTTCTTCTTCCAGAACTGCTCATCCACCTGTCCATCTGGTATGCGAAGCTCCAGCTCTACTGTAAAGAGCGTGCCCCTGTCCACCTGACTTAAGACGTCAATGGTTCCACCCATCAGTTCCACGATATTTTTTGTAATCGCCATGCCAAGCCCGGTGCCCTGCACTTTGTTGGTTGTGCTGTTCTCCGCTCTGGTAAACGCGTCAAAAAGAACTTCCAGATATTCTGGGGTCATCCCATAGCCGTTGTCTTCCACCTCAATCTGAATGCGTTCAAACTGGCTGGTGCGCTGCTTAAGCCCAATCATTCGGAAATATATATTTCCTCCTTCTTGGGTGTATTTCACGGCGTTGGAAAGCAAATTAATCAAAATCTGGTTAATCCTGGTCTCATCGCCGAGCAACCGTTCATGTTTTATGCCTGTCACCACAACCTCGAAGTTCTGTCCCTTTGCCTTAGCGGACGGACGTATAATGGCATCCACCGAAGACACCATATCATTCAAGTTAAATTCCCCCATGGTGAGCACAACTTTTCCGCTCTCAATCTTGGAGACATCCAAAACGTCATTAATCAGACTGAGCAGATGCTGGCCGGAAGAAGTGATCTTCTTCGTATATTCCCGGACTTTCGCCGGATTATCCGCGTCCTTCGTCAACAATGTGGTAAATCCAAGGATGGCGTTCATCGGAGTCCGAATATCATGGGACATATTCGAAAGAAAAGTGGTTTTGGACTGGCTGGCAATCTGCGCCGTCTGCAACGCTTCCGCCAACTGCTTATTATGTATCTCCCTCTCCCTTTCCCTTTCCGCCCGGATCTTAGCCTGCTGTCTTCCATTGAAGAAATATAACCCGCAACAACTTATAAAAGCCACCAGCATAATAATCACCACCACAAGGATGTTTTGATTAACTGCCCGGCCTTCCTGTTGAATGGCTTCAATGGGCACATATCCGATCAGATAAACCGCTCCATCGTTAACTGCCCACATATAGATCAGCGATTCTTTGTCCTGAATGTCATGATAAAACATCACGTTCTCTCCAGCCTTGATCCCACTATCAATCTGTTCCTGGATGTCCGGTTCCAGAATCCGGTTCGCCCGGTAAAAATCATCCAAATTAATATGGCCGGCTTCCCGCTCCCCAATCCCTTTGGGCTTTAACACAAACCGTTCACTCTGTGCATCCATCATATAAATGGTGGCGCTTCCATTATAAAATTTATTGGGTAAGGGTTTGTCAAACGAATCGTAAATATATTCCACATAAAGCGTCGCAATCTCTTCTCCATCCCTGACCACCGGACATTTCATGGTGTATGCCCAAGTTCCCAGACTATTCAGATAAGATTCAGAAACTGGCAGTCCATCCACCGTTCTGCCCAATGAAAAATCCAGTTCCTCAGCGGAAAAAGATTCCCCTGTGTTGGAAAAACCCTCAGTTTCCCCAGCCCAAACCATTGACAGCATGATGATGGTTCCATCTCTGTTGTAAGAGTGGATAAATTCTTCTGGCTCATCCATGATTGCTATTTCTTCCGCCATCAGCTTCTGAAATTCCGCCTCTTTCTTTAAGATGACTTCCACAGTGCCCTGGATTAGATTCAAACTCTCTCCCAAGTTATTGACCGCTGATTCAGACATCTCCGCCGATATTCTCCGTGCAATGGAAAACACAACGCCTCCTAAAATGCAAAAAACAATCATAACCAAAATAATAAATGAAACGCCTTGGAATTTTCTACCCTTTTTCTTGCTTTTATTCATGTAAACCATTAACCTTTTCTTAATTGATAGAATTATTATACCATACCACACAAAAAAAGTCATTTTCTTTCACAAAAAAGGACAAAAGGGGGACCCCAAAAGGCCCCCACACACAATTTAATCCAAGTATTTTACAGCCGTGCCATAGCACATAATCTCTGCCGCTCCTTGGGCCACTTCCGCTGACACATAGCGAACGCACACCACTGCGTCGGCGCCCATGCCGGCGGCGTCCGCTTCCATCCGCTGGGTGGCGATATTGCGGGCGTCAGCCATCATCTCGTTATAGGAAGTCAGCTCTCCGCCCACCAGCGTTTTCAACCCCGACATAAAGTCTTTTCCAAAATGCACGCTCTGTACGGTGCTGCCCTTGGCAATGCCCAGTTCCTGCAATTTCCGGTCCCCAATCTGATCTTTTGTGACAAGCAACATAATCTTTCTCTCCTTTATCCATTGAATTTTTTAGGCGATTGCGAAATGCGCCCATTTCCACAAACGCAGACGATGCGGCAATTATTTTACAGTTGACGGCTAAATTTTTTCAATAATCACGCCGTCCCTATAAGCCTGCAAAAGCTGCTTGAGCTCTTCAATGCGCTCTTTTAACACGCTTCCCGTGTCCGTATCCCCCACCAGCTTGCGCCTCTGGGTCAGTTTCACGGCCACTCTCTTGGATATAATATCCGCCTCTTCCTGCACAGCCGCCTCCGTAGTCGTAAAAGGCTCGTGGGCGGACAGGAGCAGTCCAAAGGAATTGTAAATCAGCGTATAGCCGGCAATCCCCGTTTCCTTCTGGTAAGCGCGGGAAAATCCTCCGTCGATGACCAGCACCTTGCCCCCGCATTTTACCGGACTTTCCCCGGATGTGTGATGCACGGGCATGTGTCCATTAATGATGTGCACTTCATCGCCGGACAGCCCGAATTCCAGAAGAATCCGATCCATGATTTCCGGCTCTTCCAGGAATTTATAATATGGGTTTTTGGCCTCCTTATGGGTTTCCTTTTCCGCCAGAAAATACCGCTCGAAGGTGGCCATCTTGTCTTTGCCAAACAACGGTGAATTGGCGCCGCACCAGATGTACCACATAATGTCTTCGCCCTTTTTCTTCTCATCCGGGTCCTGGGCAAAAAATCCCTTGCGTACATAGACCTCCAGAGCGGCATACAGTTCTCTGCCCTTATAAGTTTTGTCATAAACCAACGCTTCTTTTAAACTTCCGTCGGCGTTTAACGGAACGCAGCCGTGGTACATCAGGTTCCCGTTAAATACTTTATACAGGCTTCCTTTGTTCAAAAGCAACATCATATGCTGCTGCATCTTCTCGCATTTTACAAAAGCCGACTGCAGTCGCTCCATCACATCCGCTTCTTCTGGAGACAGAGCATAAGGATTCTTCGGGTCGATAGTGGGGAAATTGGTATCCAACAGAGGATATTCTTTCCCGTTCATCTTCAGTACGCCTCTCTCGTAGTCAATCCTGTGGAGCAGACGACGGTCATCCATCTGAAACGACGGCCTTCTGGCAATCAACTGGCCTTCCAGCTTAAACTGAATGATGGAAATGGCCTTGTGCATCTGCATATTCAGCTTGGCCTCCTCCTGGCTTTCGCTTCCGGTCCCCTTGATTTTAAAGCAGGTGCAGGGATCGTCCCGGTAAGTGGTCATGGAAAACGTGGCCAGCGGCAGCAAGTTGATGCCGTAACCGTCCTCCAGAATATCCAGATTCCCGTAGCGGGCGCTGATGCGCACAATGGTGGCGATGCAGGAGAGCTGTCCGGCCGCCGCGCCCATCCACACAATGTCGTGATTTCCCCACTGAATGTCCAGAGAATGATAGCCCATCAGCTTGTCCATGATAAAATGAGGCGCCGGACCCCGGTCGTAAATATCCCCCAGCACATGGAGATGATCGATAACCAGACGCTGAATCAGCTCCGCCATGGCGATGATAAAGTCCTCGGCCTTTCGTATATCGATGATGGTTGTCACAATGGAATCGTAGTAATCCTCCTTATCCATCACCTCTTTCTTCTCCGTAATCAGCTCCTCGATCACATACGCGAACTGGCTGGGCAGCGCTTTTCTCACTTTGGAGCGGGTGTATTTGGAAGCCACCGTCTTACAGATTTCAATCAGACGATAGAGGGTAATCTTGTACCAATTCTCCATGTCCTCCTCTTCTTTTTTCACCAGCTCCATCTTCTCTTTGGGATAATAAATCAAGGTGGCAATGGATTTCTTATCCGCCGTGCTTAATGTGTGCCCGAATACATCATCAATTTTCCTGCGAATGGCTCCGGAACCATTCCGAAGCACATGGGAAAACGCCTCGTACTCCCCGTGCAGATCCGTTAGAAAATGTTCCGTTCCTTTTGGCAGATTCAATATGGATTGCAAATTGATAATTTCCGTGGCCGTCTGGGCAATGGTGGGATAAAGCTCTGCCAGACGCTGCAAATATTTTAATTCTTCTTTTTTCATACTGCCTCCTTCCTATAAAAAAGAATCCTACACGGCAGGATTGTCTGCCTGCGGCAAGTTGCTTTCAACAACACAAGTTCCTATGCGCCGCAGCGCGTTCCCGCCTGGAGGGCCTTTCGCGCATGCCATGCGCACGATAGATTTAAGCGAACCCCATATCAAACAAAGAGATCTGGTTGGATTGGGGAATATCCCCGAACAAATGCATGCTTTCCATCTGATCAATCACCGATTTACTCACCTTCGTGCGCTGGCGGAAATCGTCGATGGACAGAAATCTCCCCTCCCTGGCCGCCTCCACCACCGCGTCCGCCGCCCGGTCCCCTAAACCTTCGATGCAGTCTAAAGACGGCATCAGCTTCCCATCCACGATGCGGAACCGGTGCGCGTCCGACTCGTAAATGTCAATGGGCACGAAGGAAAACCCGCGGGCGTACATTTCCTGCACAATGCGCATATCTTTTAGCGTGTCCTGCTCCTTCTTGGTCAATGCGTCCCCCTGTTTCTTAAATTCCTGCATATGATATTCCAGCTTTTCCTTGCCCTGGCACATCAACTCATAGGAAAAAGACGTGGCGCGGATGCTGAAAAAGGCCGCGTAGTAGGCCAGCGGATGGAAAATCTTATACCAGGCAATCCGGTAGGCCATCATTACGTAGGCCGCCGCATGGGCTTTGGGAAACATATAAGAAATCTGCTTACAGGACCAGATGTACCAGTCCGGCACATCGTTCTCCTTCATAATCTCTTCCCACTCCGGCTTCAATCCCTTTCCCTTTCGCACGCTTTCCATAATGGTAAACGCCTGGCTGCTCTCCACCCCCTGGTTAATTAGATATGTCATAATATCGTCGCGGGTGCAGATGGCCGTGGAAATGGTGGCCTTTCCCTCCTGAATCAGGACCTGGGCGTTCCCCAGCCACACGTTGGTCCCATGGGATAAACCGGAAATCCGAATCAAATCGGAAAAGCAAGTGGGCTTGGTGTCTAAAAGCATCTGGATGACGAACTCTGTGCCAAATTCCGGAATGCCAAGAGCCCCCAGCGGACAACCGCCAATATCCTCCGGCGAAATTCCCAGCGCCTGGGCGCTGGAGAATAATGACATCACGTCCGGCTGATCCAAGGGAATCTCCCTGGCGTTTGTGCCCGTCAGATCTTCCAGCATCCGAATCATGGTGGGATCATCGTGACCCAGAATGTCCAGCTTCAACAGGTTGCCGTCAATAGAGTGATAGTCAAAATGCGTGGTGACAATATCCGAGTTCACGTCGTTGGCCGGATGTTGCACCGGCGTGAATTTCTCAATCTCCTCCCCCAAGGGAAGCACAATAATCCCGCCGGGATGCTGTCCGGTGGTCCTTCGGATTCCCGTGCAGCCCTGGACAATCCGGGTGATTTCACAGTTGCGTTTTCTTAAACCTTTTTCCTCAAAATATTTTTTCACATATCCAAAAGCCGTCTTCTCCGCCAACGTGCCAATGGTCCCGGCCTTGAAGGTCTGGCCCGTTCCGAAAATCTCCTCCGTGTACCGATGGGCCACCCCCTGATACTCTCCGGAAAAGTTCAGGTCAATATCCGGCTCCTTGTCCCCCTTAAATCCAAGAAATGTCTCAAAGGGAATGTCAAACCCTTCCTTCTTCAGCGGCTTGCCGCAGTTGGGACAAACTTTATCCGGCATGTCGCATCCCACCCGGCCCACGAAAGCCTTCACCTCAGGAGAGTCGAAGTCGCTGTAGTGGCAGTTTTTGCAGTAATAATGAGGCGGCAGCGGATTCACTTCCGTAATGCCGGCCATGGTAGCCGCCAGGGAAGACCCCACCGACCCCCGGGACCCCACCAGGTATCCGTCCTCGTTGGACTTCCACACAAGCTTCTGGGCGATGATGTACATCACCGCGTAGCCGTTGGAGATAATGGAATGCAGTTCCTTGTTCAAACGGTTTTCCACAATTTCCGGCAGCGGGTCCCCGTAGATTTCGTGGGCTTTTTGCAGGCAGATTTCCCGCAGATTCTTATCCGAATCCTCAATCACTGGAGGAAACTTATCGGGATGAATGGGTGAAATTTTCTCACACATATCCGCAATTTTATTGGGATTTGTGATGACCACTTCCTCCGCCTTCTCATCTCCCAGATACCGGAATTCCTCCAGCATTTCCTCTGTGGTGCGCAGATACAGCGGCGCCTGGTCATCCGCATCGCTGAAGCCTTTGCCCGCCATAATGATTCGTCTGTAAATCTCGTCCTCTGGGTCCATGAAGTGCACGTCACAGGTGGCCACCACCGGTTTTTCAAACTGTTCCCCCAGCTTGACAATTTTCCGGTTGATTTCCATCAGATCTTCCATGGAGTGGACTTCCGTCTTCTCGCTGGCAATCATGAACTTATTATTCCCCAAAGGCTGGATTTCTAAATAGTCATAAAAAGACGCCAGCCTGGCAATTTCCGGTGCCGGCGCGTCATTTAACACCGCCTGGTACAATTCCCCCGCTTCACAGGCGCTGCCAATAAGAAGTCCCTCCCGGTGTTTTAAGAACACGCTTTTGGGCACTCTTGGACAGCGATTGTAATATTTCAAATGGGACATGGACACCAGTTTATACAGATTCACCCGGCCCGTCTCACAGGTGGCCAGAATGATGGCATGATAGGTGGGAAGCTTCTTCACCTGGTCCTCCGAAACGCTGCCCTGGATATTCAACTGTTCCAGGTCGTAAATCTCCCGCTCCCGGCACATTTCCACAAATTTTACGAAAATCTCCGCCGTACAGCCCGCGTCGTCCACGGCCCGGTGATGATTGTACAGGGGAATCTGCAACGCTTTCGCCACCGTGTCCAGCTTAAAACGATTCAGGGACGGCAAGAGGAACCGGGCCATGCCCACGGTATCCACCGAGGTAAAATCAAAGGACAATCCCAACTGTTGACAATTTCGCTCCACAAATCCCACGTCAAAAGAAGCGTTATGAGC
This sequence comes from uncultured Lachnospiraceae bacterium, assembly GCA_910588775.1. Taxonomy (GTDB): domain Bacteria; phylum Bacillota; class Clostridia; order Lachnospirales; family Lachnospiraceae; genus MGBC164599. The sequence goes on along the minus strand of CAJURH010000001.1, from coordinate 62,820 downwards.
CACCAGCGCCGCCCCCTGACAGAACTTTAGAAATTCCGGCAGAACCTCTCCAATCTCCGGCGCGTCCATCACCATGGAATCATTGATTCCCGTCAACTGTTCAATCCGGTAGGGAATGGGCGTTTGGGGATTGACGAAAGTGGAAAAACGGTCAACGATTTTCCCACCCTCCACCCGGACCGCGCCAATTTCGATAATCCGGTTGGCAATAGGGCTGAACCCGGTGGTCTCCAGGTCAAACACCACGAAATTATCCGTCAGCTTCTGGCCTTTATCGTTTTGCACCATCCCCTTGGTGTCGTCCACCAGGTAGGCTTCCATGCCGTAAATCACTTTGAAATCCGCCTCCGGGGGCACGCATCCGCCCCAGGCGTCGAAGCAATGGTGGGCTTCCGGAAACGCCTGCACCACCCCGTGGTCCGTGATGGCGATGGCTCTGTGCCCCCACTCATAGGCCCTTTTCACCAGGTCTTTGGCATCGGTCACCCCATCCATATCACTCATCTTGGTATGGCAATGTAGCTCCACCCGTTTCTCCGGGCTTGTATCCATGCGCTTGGCGGTAAAATCCCCAATCTTCTTGATTCCCCGCACTGAGCCGATGGTCAGCTCTCCGTCAAAGCGGTCAATGGCAGTCACGCCTTTGATTTTTAGAAAAGCTCCTTTATGTATGGACTCCTTCATCTCCGAAACCTGAGAATTTTCCAAAAACATTTTCACCACAATGCTGTCAGTAAAATCTGTAATGGCGAAAATCAGGATGGTCTTTTCATTTCGAATCTCCCGCTCGTCCAGGGAAATCACCTGGCCACGGACAATTACTTCCCCCATCTCTCCGGCAATGGCCTCCAGGGGCAGGGACTCCCCTTCAAAATCCCGGCCATAGACCAGATCCAAATTGCCAGAACGCTTGGGCGGCTGGGGCGCGTTTTTGCCGGACTTTCCAGATGGCGCCGGACCGGGTTTTGGCGCGCTCTTTTCTTTCACCTCTTCGCTGCCCAGAGAGGCATGCTGTAATACCTGCTCTACTTCCTGTTCCAGCTTCCTCTCAGCGTTCTTCCGGTACTTGCTCTCTTTGTGAGCAACGAACTGGGACTCCACTTTCAGGTCCATGCCGCAGCGCTCGCAGAACACTTTCTCCAGATATTCCACCAACACTTCTCCCCTCTCCCTGGCAATCATGGAGTCAGGAATCAGAAGCCGCAGAGAGTGGGCCTGGGGAAATTCCATCTGCGCGCCCAAAAAAAGGTTGTGTTCCAACTGGTTGTACGCTTTCAATTCCGCCAATATGCTGGGTTTGTAAACTTCCATGAAATTCTCCGGCGTGTACTGTTTGGACAAAAGAAAACGCTCGATAATCTTCACCTGAATGGAAATCTGCCCGAAAAACTGGCGACGTATTTCCTCTTCCACCTGGAAAATATATTTTTTGTGAATCCATCGGTCACAGACCAGGTAAATCCGCAACCGCGTCCGCTCCGAATTGCAAGTCACCCGGGTAACGGCCGCCTCGTCCAACCACCCTTTTACATCTGGATTCACCTGAAGATTGGGAAATACATCAAAAAATTTCTTTTCCATATTCGCCTTACCCTTCCCAGTGCAACAGTTCTTCCTGAAGGCAGGATAATAATTCCTCCTCCGGCGCTTTTTTCACAATCTCGCCTTTTCGGAACAAAAGTCCCACGCCTTTGCCTCCGGCGACTCCTAAGTCCGCCTCCCGGGCTTCCCCCGGGCCATTCACCGGACAGCCCATAACGGCCACTTTCAGATGAACGGAAGGATTTTTTACGGAAAATCTCTCTGCAACCTCCTCTACCTGGTTGGCCAAGCCAATCAGGTCGATTTCCGTGCGCCCGCAGGTGGGACAGGAAACCACCTCCACTCCCTGCTGACGAAGGCCCAGGCTTCTTAAAATTGTCTTCGCCGACCGTATTTCCTCCACCGGCGGTCCGGTTAAGGATACCCGCAGCGTGTCGCCGATGCCCTGGTAAAGAAGAATGCCAAGCCCCACGGCTGATTTGATATTCCCGGAATGCAGCGTTCCCGCTTCCGTGATTCCTACGTGCAGTGGATAATCTGTCCGCTGCGCCAGAAGTTCATGGGCCGACACGCACATATTCACGTCGGAGGATTTCATGCTGATAACCAGATTGTCATAGCCGCACTCTTCAATCATGCGCACTTTATCCAGCGCGCTCTCTGCCAGTCCCTGCGCCGTCACGCCTTTGTATTTCTCTATCAGCTCTTTCTCCAGGGATCCGCTGTTCACACCCACCCGTATGGGTATGTGGCGCTCTTTGGCCGTCTTCACAACAGCCCGTATCCGGTCTCCGCCCCCGATATTTCCGGGGTTAATGCGAATCTTGTCCGCCCCATTTTCCATGGCGGCTATGGCCATTCGATAGTCAAAATGAATGTCCGCCACCAGCGGAATGTGAATCTGCTTCTTAATCTCTTTGAGCGCCTCGGCCGCTTCCTGGGTGGGAACCGTGCAGCGGATAATCTCACATCCCGCCTTCTCCAACTCCAGAATCTGCTTTACCGTGGCCTGCACGTCTTCTGTCTTTGTGTTGGTCATGGACTGGATTCGAACGGGGTTTCCGCCGCCGATTTTACAGTTTCCGATTGTTACGACTTTTGTATGGTCCCGGTGCATGACTGGCCCCCTTTCTGGCTGCTTTTGGTTATCCCTGGATTTCCAGAAGCTTATTCTTAAGCTCCGTCTCCATCTGCTGCATCTGCGCCTCTGCCTCCACCCGTTTCTGATGGCCTTCTTTCTGAATGCGCAACACTTCGTCCAGCGTCTGAATCAACGACTCATTGGTATGTTTTAAGGTCTCCATATCCACAATGCCCCGCTCCGACTCTTTGGCCGTCTCCACGGTGGCCATCTTCAATGTGTCCGCATTTTTCTTAAGAAGCTCGTTGGTCATGTCCGTCACCGCCCGCTGGGCTCTGGCCGCCTCCGTGGAATGGGCGATGCCAAGCGCCAGCGCCATCTGGCTTTTCCACAGGGGAATGGTGTTCACCAGCGTAGACTGTATCTTCTCCACCATCAATGTATCGTTGTTTTGCACCAGACGGATCTGCGGAGCCGTCTGAATGGAAATCATCCGGGTCAAATCCAGATCGTGCAGTTTCTTCTCAAAACGATTACACATGCTGTCCAAATCTTTGGCCGCCTGGGCATCCTCGGGAAGACCGCTGGCCTGCGCTTTATCCATCAATTCTTTCAGCTGGGTTTCCCGCACTTCCTTTAACTTCTTCTTGCCAGCCAGAATATACATGGACAGTTCTTTGAAATAACTTAAATTCAGCGCATACATCTTGTCCAGAGTGGCCGTATCCTTCATCAGACGGACCTGGTGCTGCTGAAGGGATTCCACAATCCGGTTTACGTTCACCTCCGCCTTGTCGTACTTGGCTTTCATGGCGCCTATCTTGTTGGCGTTTTTCTTAAAGAAACCAAACAGGCCCTTTTCCTCTTCTGGGTTCTCGAATCCTCTTAACTCTTTCACCAAACCTGTAATTAACTCTCCGGCCTCGCCCAGTTCCTGGGTCTGCACGTTGGCCAGCGCCGACTCGGAAAAGTCCGCCATCTTCTTCTGGGCGCCCACGCCATATTGCAAAATTAGATTGCTGTTGCTCAGATCAATCTGTTTGGCGAAATCATCCACCATTTTCTGCTCCTGGGGCGTAAGCTTAGGCTCCTCCACCTGGGGCATAGGTTTCTCCTGAATCTTTTCCGCCACTGGTTCCTTTGGCTGCAAATCTGGCTCCAGTGTCAGGGTCGGCGTCGGGATCTCCTCCTCAAAAGCCTGCAGCCCGTTCATCTCATCACTCATAAAACTTCTCCTTTATTCTTCTGTTTTATTATCCTTCATCTTAAAATCATCGCCAATCAGACCTTCCTGCGCCAGCAATGTCTGCAATACGGAAATATCCGTGGATAAGTCCCAGGCTGTATCCTTGAAAATTGAATCCAGCAATTTTTCAAACGCCTGATTCAATGTATCCAGCGTTTCCTCGATTTCCCGTTTGGAGTTGGTGATATTTTCCCCCTGCACAGACTGGGCGTCCAGCTCTGCATATGCCTCCAGTAATTTCACCGTTGTGGGCAGGTAATACTCCATCATCTTCTTCAGATCCGGCGCCACATCCGGGTGGGTTTGCAGCCGCTTGAAAATGTTCTGCACAATCAACTCCATTTTGGATATTTTCCCGGAAATCTCCTGGCCGGATATCCGGTCGTTGCATTTACGGATATGATCCAAATATGCATTTCCCTCGTCCAACAGTTCCTTTACCTCGGCAGGAACGTTGTCTGTCTTTGGCGCTGACTCTTTTGCCGGCATTGGAGCGGCCACTCTCTCCTGTCGCTCCTCCAACTGCCTCTGCGCCGTTTTATACTGACTGTAAGCCTGATTGGTAGTTATCAGACAAGTCTCCTGGCTATCCAGATGCCCTTCCAGGAACATCCCTTTATTCAACATTTTCTTAACGTCTTTTCGGATAAAAGATTCGGGCTTTCCAATGCTCTTTGAGAGCTCCTCCAACTGACAATAGCCTCTTCCCTGAATGCAGTTGACGTACCTGCGAAAACGCTGCACGAAACCAATTTTCTTAAAACCGCCCAGACAAACCGCTCCACAAGAAAGCGTGGACGCAAATAAAATGCTGTTGGCAATATTCAAACCGGCAGAAACGTCAACGGGAATATTGGGAGTCATCAAAGCCACCACCAGACAAATAAACAGGGCAATGCCGGACCCGACCGCCGATATGCCTCCAAAAATGGCCATGACGTACCCCGCCGCCGCTGCGCCGGACGGGTTCTTATAGGGTCCCGGCGGAAACTTCTTTGTTTGATTCGCCAACTGGTTTACCCGCTGATCGTTAAACCGGGGTCCCTGCTGCGCCCAGCTCTGGTTCTTTCTCATCCCGCTTTTTGTCTGCCATCCGCCGGAAAAGGGCTGGCCCGGACGGGGTTGTCCATCGTCGCGAATTTCCCAGTGGCCACCGGACTGCCCGCCGTTCCAAAGACTTCCCAGCCCGTCCACGGCCCCGTTTATGGCGCGGTTAATCCCTTGATTCAGCTTGCTGAAGTCCTGAGAATTAATCGCGTCCTGCACCATATTTTTAATGTCGTTACCTAATTGGTTCCAATCCTGATTCCCCATGCTATCCTCCTGAAGTCTTCTCACTTTCATAAGATAAATCTGTTTTATACATAGGATATTATAATAGAAAACGGATGAAAAAGCAATCGGCATTCACCTGGTGTGCACCGAACATACTTTTTCATCCGCATTGCTTATCTGGAACTTGATAAACTATTTCACTACTTTCCTACTCTTTACAGGACTCCATGAGCTATAATATACATTTTTTCCAGAACGCGCATAACTTCTGACTCTGACATAGTATTTCTTATTTAATTTTAATTTTTTGATCGTCTTAGATGTTTGTTTGGAGGAAACTTTAATATTCCTTGCATTTTTAAATTTACTGGATGTGGAAATCTGTATTTGGCATCCGCTTGCTTTCGCATTCTTTTTCCATCTAAGGACGAGCGACTTTTCAGACTTATTTTTCAACATAGAAATTTTAGTCGCCTGAAGCCTGATAATCTCTTTACCGGCTGTGTCATATTTTCCGACGTTTGTTCCATTAAATGCGCCAATGGCATATGCATATTTTGTGCCGTTTTTCGCAGTAGCGTCTATATAATTCACAACGCCATTCTTCTTAACCTGCGCTATTTTTGTCCAGCTTTTATTTCCGGTCTTCCTGTATATATTGTACCCTGCCGCGCCTTTCACTTTATGCCAACGGATAGATATGCCGTTTTTCACATTCTGAACGTCTGAAATCGCCGCCTGTTCCAAAGAAAGTTTCTGAACAGATTCGGATTTCGTTTCCTTACAAACCTGACAGGTATAAATTCTGATTCCCTCTTTCTGGTAGCTGGGCTTAGAAGTTACCTTCCCGTTGCCCCAAACATGCTCAGTTTTGGAAATCTCTTTTCCTCCTTCCAGTTTCTGGCCACAATCTTTGCAATATACATCGCCTGTATAGCCTGCTTTCTGACAGCTGGCTTCCTTTTCGCCTCTTACCTCTGTCTCTCCATGGCCTTTGGCCTCTATTTCCTCTTGCGCAACAATGACTTCCTTGCATATTTCACAGCGCTCTCCTCTTGTCAGGCCGCTTGTCGTACAAGTTGGCGCCACTTCCTTATCTTCCACGACCGCATGCGTCACCGTAACTTCACGCATTCCATACTTGGAAGAATCGTCCTTCTCATAAGCGATAACCGTAACCGTTCCGGCAGATATGCCTGTCAGCTTACCCGATTGATCGATCAGCGCTTCTCCTGTGCCGTTCACGCATTCCCACACATATTCCACTTCATTGTTCTTATTCTGAATTGAGAACGGAATCGTTCCTTTTTCTTTCAATTCATCCGATGAACAATCCAAAGCGTACGTTGCAGGGCTTTCGTCTGTGTCCACCGCAAAATGCAAAATCTCCAGGAAATTATATTTTCTAAAATTTCCGGCCTTGTCACAAACCTTCATTTCCAGCGCCCCCCCCCCACATACCTGGCGCGGAACCTTCGGGCAATGTCGCATGGATAGTGTATTTTTTCCACGCAGTCGGATCACCCTTGAAAAAGGTCGTTCTATAATTTTCATGATAATGGTATTCAAAATGGGTATTTCCCATCGGATCGAGCAGCCTATATGAAACTAGATCCAAACCAGAAGCGTTATCCTTTGCAAAATATTCTATAATTAAAACGGTCTCGCCATTTGGGTTTTCCGGATGCATTGGATACGCGGTTAATGTAATATTGTTTAAATTGATTTCCGGCGCCTCATAATCCGATTGATCGCTTTCGTAAACAAATGTTGTGTAAGACTCCGCTCCTGAATTATCCGAATAGAAGTAATAATCTTTTTGGTTTTGTGCGTAGTCCCGGACTATAATATAAGTGATAGCGTACTCACCTGATTGCATATATTCTGTAAAAATAAATCTTATTTTGCACGTTTGCGTTTCCGGATCGTATTCCCCCCACTCTTCTATCCGATAAGAACCATGGGTCTTGTTCGACATTTCACAATAACTGCTCTCCACTCCAACATTATCTGTCGCTTTAAATGATACGTTCACATATGTGACGTCTTTTCCTTCCAGAACGCCTGGCTCTAAGTCCACTTTTAAGGAATTCGCCACATATTGCGGTTTTTCCGTATCCGCCAGTAAATTATCTACGTAGAGCTTCCAGCCAAAACGGCCCGTTCCCACAAAACGCTCATTTCCCTGCAGATCCGTAAATTCAATTTGCTCGCAGCTCCAATAACCTCTATCTGCATATTTACTTATTTTCAATGTCCCCCGCAGCACAGATGTATCACCATCCAGCGGATATAAATTCATATCATAGTGCGTGCCAGCCTCACTGTGAATACGTAAATACGCCTTATTAGCCCCAAGCTCTTCCTTTCCCTGTGTATCCAGCTGTGCCGTCACCGTAAGGCGTTTATCCTCTTTTCCTTCTCCTTCCACTTCAAGATCCAATCCCACCATTCTGCCTGGAAACGCATAATCCGGGTATAAATTATACACCTCAAATGTCAGGTCTTCCCGTATCTGCGTCATGTAAATCTCGCCATTCATAATATAATTTCTAATAAAATTATATTTTCCCTCTGAGCGGGATTCAAGTTTATTCGGCATAATAATATAATAAGCGACAGATTCCGCCATATCCTCATTTGGATTAACGGCATGCGCATAGGCGGACACAAATTCTGTTTCTTTTGTGGTCGCCCAGCCATCCGGATCGTCTTCTGTCTGATACCATCCGCCAACTTCCTGCCATTTCGCTTTTAATTCCTCTGAAAACATGTTTTTCCAGAGAAAGTGCGTCTTCTCATGCAGAACCAGACGGAATGTGTCTTCCACATGGCTTCCCAGAAACGCTTGATCCATAAATTCGATAAACCCATGCTCTGCATCCACCCAGGAAACTGCCCCAGCCGCTGGATAAATCGGATTTACGCTTCCATCAATCCTTCTGACCAGATATTCCAACCCCGGCGTTTTATGGAAGCCCTCCGGCATTTCCGCGAACATCTCCAGAATAGCCAGCAATTCTTCCGGCTTAAACTGTTCAAAAGCCGCTGCGGTTTCCCCTGTGGTATCCTTTGTCAGCGCGGAATAATCCTCCACAATAATCGAACAGCCATAATCATTTTTCAAAATCTTATCCACTGCATGGATATTTGTCCCTGCATCGGTTATATAGCGCACCAGCGCATGGTACAGCCGATTTGAAAAATACTTTCCCTGCAGTGTGCCCATCTGCGCTTTTCTGGGGATTGCATTGGTAAATGCCTCTTTGTTAAAATCCATTTACTGCTTATCTGACTTTTGTTGTAGCCCTGAATTTTAGAAACCAATTCAAACATCCGGGAGGCATACTCACTGCTCCACTTCTCCTCTTCATCGCTTAAAACAATATTATATTTTTCATGCAGCTTATCTGCCGCTAAGCTGTCGCAGACATAGACATCGTTGCCTAAAAACGTGACCTGCTTTTTTTCTGGAACCTTTGCAGATTCCTCATATCCAAAATATGTCTCGTCCGCTTTCCATTGATAAAAATAATCTTTTCCTTCTGCCTTCTCTACCTTAAGTTCCCCTGCTGCTGCAGAGCCGTTTACCGCAACTGCCACTGGCTGGGGTATTGTATAACCTTCCACTTCCACTTTTATATAATATTCACCTGCTATAACATTCACAAATGAATAATTTCCTTGAGCATCCAGTTTTTCTTGATATGCATTTGTGCCGTTATACAAAATCACATTCGCCTCTGCATAGTCTTCTCCCTGAAGACCTGCTACAGTTCCAACAACCTCACATACGTTTGCCTCTCCAAGCTCCTTATTCACACACCGATCCGGCAAGAGCATATGTAGAATTATATCCCACACATACAAGTGAAAATAAAGCCATCATAAACAGGATTGTCAGTTTCTTTCTCTTACATATTCCCCCTTTTGTGCCTTCTTCATAAATAGGCTTTTCATTGTATTAATTATATTATTATAACATAATAAATGCAAAATTTTTATTAATATTGCATGAGTTCTATTATTAACACACTCTAAGGCGGCAGTATTGCCTCTTCCTCACGGACAATGATATCCTCCCCTCGTATAATAAGTTCATAGCCAGTCGAAACAGGCTATAAACTTATTATACGAGGAGTCCCCCAGCCTTTTCTAATCCATACAGTTTACAATTTCTAAATTTCATTTTATATAACAATAGATGGAGGCGCATTCTATTCAAATGGCGGATTTCTTTTTCCCGCTCCTTAACCTGTCTGCGCAGAAGAGCCAGCTCCTCTGTGAGATTCATGCCCGTCTGTGGTGTGCGCGAGCCGGGACCGACATCCAACCGCCCTTTCCTTGCAGCTTTCGGCCATGCATACATGGCGTTTTTAGGGATACCCAGTTCAGCGGCAGCTTTTGCGCCGCCAAGTTCCCTTGTCAGCTTTAACGGACTTGATTTTGTATTCCATGTCACATTTCCGTTGTTTTCTTGTCATTTTAGTTGCCTCCTTATTTCTCTTTAAACATCAAATCCTTGAGTATAAGGCGTCAACTAAAAGTGTACAACATCAGAAAGAATTGAAAGCAATAGATGCCGCTATACTGAAAACTGTGCACGGATTATACCGTCATGAACTCCATCCCCAGCCTCGGCTTTCCAGAACTGTAGAAAAAAACTGCCGCTTACGCCCCCATCATGTACCGCCATTTCCTCCAAAGCAGTCGCCCGTGGAGTTCCATACGCGTCGCCGCATAGCGCAAAACACAGTTGGGCCAGGCTGAATGTCTGAATATGGCAGACCTAGCTAACAGATATCGGAGGTCTCCCGTTCCTCCATGTTCACCTTCAACCTGCTGGTTTCGTAATGCCAGGGAGCATTCACATAGTCCCATTCCTCGGAAACCCGGTCAATCACCACCTGAAAGGCCAGTATGGCTTCCGCCTCCTCTATTTGCAAAAAGATTTCCGCCAACCGGGAAAATTTCTCCAAAATACGGTATGTCTCCCCGGCATATTCCTCCGCTTCCCGCTCATAACTCTCCCGAAAATTCTCCATCTCCTTCTGCGCCAGCATGGCCCTAGCGGTTATCCCTTTTCCGTCCGCGCAGCCGTTGTTCTCTGTCTTCTTTCGCTTCCTGTCGCATTTCCTCTTGTTCTCAGAGCGCCTGCGCCCTTCGCTCTCTCACCGACCGCCCATAGCCGGCCATGCATACAGCAAGCGCCAAAAGGAGAAACAGCGCGGCATATTTTTTCTTTTGAAACAACAATGTTTCTCCAACACCCTTTGTGCTATGTTAATTCCGCTATGCGGGTAACGCCTACGTAAACCTCCTGTATTTTATACCAGGTGACATAGTCCACTATCCCTGTCTGGGGAAGCTTGAAAACCCTCTGAAACGCGCGCACAGCTTCTTTGGTGGCCTCGTCGTAATACCCGGTGACTGGTTCCATGGGTATGGCTGTGTACACCTGGGCAATGGTGTTCAACTGCTCCTGCATCTGGGTCACTTTCTGCCCGGAAGCGCCAATGTCCAGATCATACCTGGGCCAGGAAGCGGGAATCCCAGAAATCTCCTCCGCCGTATTGATGTACATGGAATCTCCATAGTAATACCGCAGGATTTCGACGGCTGAATAGTTCTGATCCCCCAGGTACTTGGACCCCCATTGGCTCATCCAGTTGGGACAACTCACCCGTTCACCGTCACAGTACTGGGTCAAAATGGGCTGGCGCACATTGGGCCGCGACAAATAATTGGTGAATAATTCGTCCACAATCTGGGAAATGCTTGAAAAAATGTTGCGGTCTGGTATCCATTTGTGATCAAAAGCCGTAGACGAAGTGATGGTAAAATCATAGCCTTTGTTTCGGTACCATTCCGTATACACGCGGTTTAAAGTAAAAGACATAATGGCCAGCACATTTGCCCGGATGGTGTCCGCTGGCCAGGTAGCGTATATCTCACTCGAAGCCACGTTTTTGATATAATCTTTATATCGCACATAATAATCCCTGGCCGTACTATCCGAGGGCACTCCATCATGCACCACCACATATTCCGGCACTACCACCCGGCTTAATACAATTTCCCCACTCTCGTCCATGGGCTTAATCTCGTCCTCTGGTATCTTGGGCGGATAATCCCCATACAGCGTGTGGGCTGGAATCACCAAATTGTCAATCTGTTCCCCGGCCTCCTGGGGCTCCAGATAAACAGACTGCAAAGCCGTTGCTGTGGGCAGTATTTCCACACCACTGATGTCGAAGGGCGTGTAGCCTGGCGCCGTAACATTCAGCGTATACTCTGAATATGGCTGAATCTCTCCCGGATTTAAGCTATAATCCAATGGCGGCGCCGGAAGATCCAGAGACGGACTCTGCCCAGAATCGTCCGTGGTGACTTCCTCAAGAATCTGCGTAGGATTCCCTGTATAAGACACTTGTATTCGTGCATCCTTAATGGGAACATTGCGGACTGTAGACTGTACATTAATCTGTAGTTTTCCTTTGTCTGTCTGACCGCTCTCCATAATGCGCATATAGTTATTCATCCAAACCTCTTACTCGGGCATACGCGCCCGAATCCAATTAATGTTATTTCAATATATGTAAAATACATATGAAATGTGAATCCTATTGCAAAACCACTTTTACCAAAGCCGCCGTTCCTATAAATTTTTTTCAAAAATTCACATTCATCCGCTGTCTTACTCCCATCTTTCCAAACAACTGGCTTCCTAATAATTCAAAGGCAAATAAACCATATTAACTATCTTCTAAGAATTATACACAGGATTTGCCCATTCGGTTTCTCCGTTCTTATGCTCTTCTCCAACAGAAATTGTGCAAGCTTCCCTTACACGTTCTCAGTTTTTGCAAAATTTTCTACTCCTAACCAAAACCGCATTCTTCTTTTCTTTCAATGATAAATCTTAAACAAATCAATTTTCTATATTCTCACTCCATTTCATATTTTATAAACCAACAACCTATATCAAATAAAAAACTCATCTGCCAGGAAGATGTTTGACAAAATGTCATTGCAAATCCACATCCACCCATCAGATGAGTACGTTATCTCTTTATCTAAAACAATTTCACAATGTCATGGTACATAACCACAAACATCAATGCCATCAACAGCACAAAACCCGCCATATGAATCATGGCTTCCGCCTGCCGGTTCACCGGTTTCCTCCGAATGGCTTCCAGTATCAAGAAAATCAACCGTCCCCCATCCAGCGCTGGAATGGGGAGAAGATTCATCACTCCCAAGTTGGCAGACAACAGCACCGCAATATTCAACATGCTGGCCCATACGATCACGCCTCCTTCCGGTTTTGCCGCCTCGTATGTGTCGCCAATCACATCCACCACGCCTACAGGCCCGGATAAATCCCGGATTCCAAACTGGCCACTGAATAATTTTCCTAAGCTGACCACCGTTGTGCGAATCCAGTATTTCACTTCCAAAGCCGCATATTTCAGCACATTCCAGGAGGACGCCTTCTCCCGCCCTACATTGTAATTGAATCCCAGCGCCACCTGGGTGCGGCTGGCAGGCGTAATGGTAATCTGCTGGATCTTTCCCTTGTGCTCGTAGGTAATATCCAGAGGTTTATCCTCCAGCGGATGCTCCTGTACATACCTTTCGTAATCTTCCTGAGTGTCAATAACTGTGCCATCAATTTCTGTAATCACATCCCCCGCCTGCACCCCTGCCTTTTCAAGAGGCATGCCTTTTATTAGAGAAGCCACTTCTAATTTTTCCGTATCTCCGCGATTAAAACCCATCAAATATTTCTTTGTGGTTTCCGGCTGGTAGGATATTTTCTGCTTTTTTCCATCCCGTTTCACCGTCATCTCAATGGGCGCATCCTTCAGTTCATTTAGAGCAAGCCAAGTGTTCAAGTCCTGACCAATATCAATGGAATAACCCTGAAACTTTGTAATCTGGTCGCCTTCCCTCAGTCCGGCGGCATAGGCCGGGGATTCTTCCGAAACTTTTAATACCTTGGAAGGCACATAGCCCATCATAGCCACAATAATCACAGAAAGAATAAACGCCATGATAAAATTGAAAATCGGGCCTGCGGCAATCACCGCAATCCTCCCCCATACAGAAGCGGAATTAAAAGACCCCGGGGTCTGACTGTCCTCATCTTCCCCCAGCATCATACAGGAACCGCCCAACGGCAGAAGTTTTAGACAATACTGGGTGTCTCCTTTTTGCGTGCTTACAAGCGTGGGACCCATCCCCAACGAAAACTGCTGAACCACGATGCCGTTTTTCTTTGCCAGAAGAAAATGCCCAAGTTCGTGAAATAAAACCAAAACGCTGAAAATAATCACAGCAATAAGAATTTTCAAATGATCACCTGCTTTCCAACCATTGATTGGTGTCTTCTTCAACTTCCAGAATCGTTTCCAGCGAAGGATCTCGCACCGCCTGATGTCGATCCATGGAACTGCGAATCCAGTCGTATATGTCCAGGAAACGAATTTCCCTGCGCAAAAATTTGCGGACTGCTTGTTCGTTGGCCGCGTTAAACACAGTAGGCATACTGCCGCCCACTCTGGCCGCTTCCATCGCCATGGCAAGCCCCTGAAAAGTATCTATATCCGGTTCTTCGAAAGTAAGCTCTTTCAATGCGAAGAAATCCAGCCGATCCCCTGGCAGAAAACGGCGGTTGGGATGATACAAGGCATATTGAATGGGCAACTTCATATCTGGCGTTCCCAACTGCGCCAGCACCGCCCCGTCCTCTAGTTCCACCATAGAATGGATGACGCTCTGGGGCTGCACCACCACCTGTACCTGATCCAAATCCGCATGAAACAGCCAGCATGCCTCCATCACTTCCAGACCTTTGTTGACCAATGTAGCGGAATCCACGGTAATCTTGTTCCCCATAACCCAGTTGGGATGCTTCAGCGTGTCTTCCAGCGTGACTTTTGCCAGTCGCTCCCTGTCATACCCACGAAAGGGCCCCCCAGAAGCGGTCAGCAAAATTTTCCGAAATCCCTGGGAGTTTTCTCCGTGCAGACATTGAAAAATAGCGCTGTGTTCACTGTCAACCGGAAGGATGGAAACCTTTCGCTCCCGCGCCAGCGGCATAATCAGATGCCCCGCCGTCACCAGCGTTTCCTTATTCGCCAACGCAATATTCTTTCCCGCCTGAATGGCTTCTACGGTTGGCCGGATGCCGATCATTCCCACCACTGCCGTCACCAGAAGCTCCATTTCCTCCAAAGCGGCCAGCTCCAACATGCCATCCATACCCTGGGATACCCTTGTGTTTGTGTCCCGCACGCGCACCGCCAGCTCCTTGGCTTTTTCTTCGTCCATAACCGCCGCCAACTCCGGCTTAAATTCCCGAATCTGTTTTTCCAATAACTGAATATTTGAGCCTGCCGCCAATCCCAATACCTGGATATCACCATTGTTCCTGACAACTTCCAATGTCTGTGTCCCAATGGAACCAGTAGAGCCTAAAATACCAATTTTTTTCATAAGTATTCCCTTCTCATGCCATAAACATCACCAGAAAATAAATGACCGGGGCTGTAAAAATCACACTGTCAAATCGATCCAAAATGCCCCCATGGCCCGGAATCAATTTGCCATAGTCCTTAATCCCCGTCTGCCTTTTTATAGCGGAAGCAGCCAGATCTCCCACCATAGAAAGCAGCGCGCCAGTGGCGCAGATCACGCCATAATCCACTATACCGCCTTTTGTCAAACAGGCATAAAGAACCCCCAGCAAAGCGGCCCCCACCACTCCACCCACAGCTCCCTCTATGGATTTCTTAGGACTTAACACAGGAGCCATTTTGTGTCTGCCAAACAATACACCCACACAGTATGCGCAAGTATCACACCCCCAAGAACACAGGAAAATCAGCCACACATGGTAAAATCCCCCTTCTAACTGACGCGTCAAATAAATACAGGAGAGCATGACGGCCACATAGACCACTCCGAAAAAGGCTGCCATCACCTGGCTGGCCTGATATTTGGGATAAGTGAATACATACACAAACATTAAGACAACCAAAGCCGCCACCACTGCAAACACCCCGTATTCCCGCACCCCAAACCAAACAGCGACGTCATACAACAAAGCCCCTCCATATCCAGCCAGCTCCAGCAAACCTATTTTGTTTTTGCCGGATGCGTCCGAATGGACTTCCATCGCCTGGTATAATTCCCTCATGCCAATTAGGGAAACCATGGCCACTACAGCATACAAAACCATTCCACCACGGGATACGACAAAAAAAACCGTCAAGACCAGAACAATCCCGCTGAGCAGCCGCGTCCTAAACATTTTTCTCCCCCTTAATCCCCCCGTACCTTCTGTCTCTTCTATTATATTGCTCAATAGCTTTGACCAATTCCTCCCGGTTAAAATCCGGCCAATGAACATCCGTGAAATAAAATTCCGTGTATGCCAACTGCCACAAAAGGAAATTGGAGAGCCTCAGTTCCCCACTGGTGCGAATCAATAAATCCGGGTCTGGAAGTCCCGCCGTATCCAAATAATCCCCAAAATTCTCTTCCGTGACATCTTCCGGCGTTATCTCCCCATCCTGACATTTGACCAGCAGATTTCTCACGCCACGGACAATCTCATTTCTGCTCCCATAGTTTAGTGCAAGCTGGAAATGCAGCTCTTCAAACTGACTAGAAAACTCTTCCAATTTCCGCACACTATCCTGGATATCTTGATCAAATGCGGAAATTTCACCAATCACCCGCACCTTCATCTGCCATTTTTCTGAAATTTTAATACATTTCTTCAAATAGTCCCGAAAAAGTTTCATCAATCCTTCCACTTCATCCCGGGACCGTTTCCAGTTCTCTGTTGAAAAAGCATATACTGTGAGATATTTCACCCCCAGTTCACGGGCATATTCGCAGACCTTTTCCAGATTTTCACAGCCTTTTATATGCCCATATCCCCTGGGCATTCCTTTCTTCTTCGCCCATCTGCCGTTGCCATCCAGAATAATGGCGATATGCCTGGGTACATTCATACAAGTCTCCTCTCTGCTATTTTGCTCAAAACTTACTGAACAATTTTCCATAAGATAAAAAGGGACCTCACACAAGGCCCCCTGCTATTTGTTTTCGCCAGTGACTGCCTATACTGTCATAATCTCTTTGGATTTATCCTCCACAGCAGCATCCACCTTTTTCACATATTGATCCGTCATTTTCTGCACTTGCTCTTCCAGCTCCTTGACTTCGTCTTCAGAAATATCCCCTTTTCCTAGCTTCTTCAGAGCATCGTTGGCATCCCTGCGGATGTTCCGAAGAGCCACTTTCGCAGCTTCTCCACGTTTTTTAATATCTTTTACCAGGTCTTTCCTACGCTCTTCTGTGAGTTCTGGAAATACCAGCCGAATTGTTTTTCCATCATTTGTAGGATTAATCCCCAGATCTGATGTAAGAATAGCCTTCTCAATCTTCTTAACCATATCTGGCTCCCACGGCTGAATCTGAATCATTCTGGCTTCCGGTACACTTACATTCGCCACCTGCTGAATAGGAGTTGGCGCACCATAGTAGTCTACGCTCAAACGATCCAACACCCTGGGATTCGCCCTGCCTGCACGAATAGACGCATACTCTGCCTCTAGGTTACTCATAGTCTTCGTCATTTTTTCATCATACTTTTGAATTCTCTCATCCATTTGTTATTCTCCCTCAAAATTTTCTTCATAGGCAGCTACTAAATATAACTTGCGCCAAACAGTAAAATATCTTAGTATAAATTATACTAGAGTGTATTTGAAAACCGCATTATACCACAATTTATCCTTAAAGGGCATGATTTGGAAGATTGCGTCCAATAGCGTGAATGGATTTTCAAACACACTCTAACCATCAAGACACTATTATCTTCGTGCCATGAAATTCACCTCTTACTGTACGGATTATACTGTCTTTTTCATTTAAGCCGAACACCAGCATCGGCATATGATTTTCCATGCACATAATAGATGCCGTTAAATCTATTACCGCCAATTGTTGATGAATCACATCCTGAATGTGTATCTCATCGTATTTTACGGCGTGGGGATTATCCTTTGGATCACTGTCGTAAACCCCATCCACCGCTTTTGCCAACAAGATGGTTTCCGCCTCAATCTCAACGGCACGCAACACGGTCGTCGTATCTGTAGAAAAATAGGGGTGACCTGTTCCACCAGCAAAGAATACTACTTTTCCCTGTTCCAAACACAGATTAACTTCGTCTTTGGAAAAAAGCTTCGTAAAAGCGCCACAGGCAAATGGTGAAAACACCTCTGTCTTCAACCCTGTATGACGACAAATTTCTGACACATAAATACAGTTCATAATTGTAGCCATCATGCCAATCTGGTCCGCCTTCGTCCTGTCAATGGCCCCACTGGATCTTCCCCTCCAGAAATTGCCGCCTCCAATCACTATGCCTACCTGGACTCCTTCATCCACAACCGCCTTCACCTGTCTAGCCACTTCCATAACGGTTCCTTCATCAAAGCCCGTTTTCTTATCTCCCGCTAGCGCTTCACCGCTTAGCTTCAGTAATACCCTTTTCATCCTCTTCCCTTTCTTTACCATATTCCTGTAACAGTCTGATTACCATCCGAATCCTCAGTCGCAGAAACGGCAAAACCATCATAATAATGATAAATAATCGTATTTCCCGTAGCCTCATCTGTGCCATACTCTGTTGCATTGGCAGTCCCAATCTCTCCTACCAAATTATCCATATCCTGCCCTACATAGTCTTGCGCTGTGTCGCGTACATCCTGTCCCTGACCATCATTCAGCCCTGGAGGAATATCGTTTCCACCATTTCCATCCCCTCCGCTCTCTCCTGGAGATGTCGTCTCAGACGGGTTTGTAGTGGAAGAATCTGTCCCCGGATTTGTATCCGCAGGCTGTCCCTGAGAGGGATCTGCGGTAGAACCGCCCACTCCCACACTGGCATTTCCATTCGTATTGGTGGAGCCGTTGGCATTGGCATTGGAACGTCCTGTCCCCACAGTTGTTTGATTAGATGCAGCTCCCGCACTGTTTCCACTTGTATTCACGTCCTCTAACCCCATCCGTTTTCTTGCCTCAGACAAAGTGGAAACCTGCTGTTTAGTCGACAAACTTTGATATTTCACATATGGCACGCCATCTTCAAGATTCAAAGAAAGCTCTTGAATATCAGTTAAAGTCAACTCTCTAAAGAAACAATCATCTTTACTGGCATCCGCAAAAGACACTCTTAAATCATATTTTACAGATGCGGTTCCAGTAGTGGCCTCTGCGTTTTTCTCATAATAAAACAAAGCCTTGTCATTATTTTTTAATGTGAATTTTCCCGCCACATAGTCATCGCCCCATTCTTCCTCCCCAGACGGACGAGCATAAAACGCGCTGATCTCATCCCCTGTTAAGTTTGTGAGAACCACATCGCTGGACGTTGCAGTCTGCACGCCCATTATATTTGTAATTTTACTTTTATCTATATTACTGCCCTGCTGCATTTCCACCACCTGGCCTGAGACGCTATCATCTTTTGTAATGATCGTCGGCTCCTCGGAAGGGGAAACCTTAGCAGCATCCTCTTTCTTCTTACAGCCCCCCAGCGCACAACAAACAGCCAGCATGCTGATAAGCAATAAATACTTTTTTTTCATAATAATTCCTCCATTTTCTCTCATCTACCGCCACTAGACGATAGCCAAGTATACAGGATCTTCCCCTACATTCTCATTATATATTGTCTTTTCAACTTGTCAACCAATATCTAATGAATTTATGGAAGTTTAAGAGTTACCCGTCAACGACTGCACCATAAATTTTCATCTTCATTTGGCATTAATGACAATTTTTTGCGTCTG
Organism: uncultured Lachnospiraceae bacterium; assembly: GCA_910588775.1. Classification (GTDB taxonomy): domain Bacteria; phylum Bacillota; class Clostridia; order Lachnospirales; family Lachnospiraceae; genus MGBC164599. The sequence continues at coordinate 43,796 of CAJURH010000001.1, read as the reverse complement.
TTCCCATATATTTTTGGCATATTTTTTTCTTGTGCGCCAACACAACCCTGTCCAACAAAAAAACAACCAGAAAGTTTGCTGGATTTAGAATTCCCGGTTTTATTCTATCTTTCCTGCATATGAAGCAGTTGTAAATTAATTGGGGCTGGTATATACTCTACATTATTATTAAATATCCCCCTTCTTATATGGCAATGTCTACATAAATGCACTCATTTTCAAAACAAAAACAGAAAAGAGGAATCACATGAAGAACAAAAGAAAAACCTGTTTTGCGTTGGCTATTACTGCATCTATCTACTTGCCCACTGTAATTCCTGCATATGCCAGTGCAGATCATCCAATCAACTACGACGCTTTTGAAGAAAATTTTGAAAGTTCCTGCTACATAATTGATTTTCTGGATTGTGATGGGAATTTACTGGATTCAAGGATCTGTGCCTACGGCGAAAAATTGTCAGATATAAAAACTCCAGAACCATGGGAAGACAGTGAATACATTTATCAATTTATAGCATGGAAGCCACAACTTAACGAAACCGTTACAGATTGCGCTGCCTATATAGCCACATACCAGAAGATAAAAAAGAACGACGGGAATGAGAAAGATTGCACTCCCACACCTACCATCACAGAAACCATTACAGAAGAGCCATCCAATTCACCGCTTACAAGGGCCTCCTCTGACAGTTTCCGACCAGATGAAATCAACCAGGTTACATCCACTTCCTATGATGTGACTTCATTTTCCATAGAAACTCCACAGAAAAATGTCCAAAAATCTGACAACGCCACCGTTTCACCAAATACAATCTCCAAAACTGAACATGCAAAAGAAGAAACAACCGCCGAAACCGAAGCGCCTATGGAAAAATCTGAAACAACTCAAAAGAGCACGCATAATAAACAAGAGGAAACAAACACGCCTTTGCAGTATGTTCCATCCCCAACTTTAGTCCTATCCCCAACACCAGGACAAACCGAAACGCCCACTGACAGTACGCCTGCCGCCAGTTTAATAAAAAACGACACGCAAAATGTATCTGCAAATAACAGCCATACGCCAAAAAAGAAACAAAGCGTTCCAAAAGCGGCAACGAAAGCCAAACACACCACCAAAGCTAAGACGCCCGCAAATTCAAACGCCACAGAGACGCCTTCAGGAAATATACAAAAATCCGTTTCGGAATCTTCCTTCTCAGAAACGACGCAATCATCCAAATTTATATTTCCCGCACTCCTACTTTTCATCGGCATAGCTGCCTTCGGTGGCGTCACACGAAAAATAGGCAAACATAAACGCGCATAAGTACATAAAAGAACTTGTCCTCCGCCGCAGCGCATACTGCCCGGAGGGCTTTTCAATTATTCCTCAAATAACGGCGTGGAATAATACCTGTCACCCGTATCCGGCAGCACAGCTACGATCACCTTATCTTTATTCTCTGGACGTTTCGCAAGCTGAATAGCCGCATGCAAAACAGCCCCAGAAGATATACCCGCCTGGATTCCTTCTTTTTTAGAAAGCATTTTTGCCGTTTCAAATGCATCTTTATTCTCAACTTTTATAACTTCGTTGTATAAAGCAGTGTCCAACACCTCCGGCACAAATCCCGCTCCAATCCCCTGAATTTTGTGCGGACCGCTTCGCCCTTCAGATAGAACCGGTGAACCCGCCGGCTCCACTGCAACAATTTCCATATCATGCTTTTGCGAACGCAAAAAAGATCCAGCGCCTGTAAGCGTGCCGCCCGTGCCTACGCCCGCGACAAAAATATCTACATTTCCATTCGTGTCATTCCAAATCTCTGGCCCCGTCGTCTTCCAATGAATTTCTGGATTCGCCGGGTTCACAAATTGCCCTGGGATAAAACTTCCTGCAATCTCCTCCGCCAAATCCTCCGCTTTGGCAATGGCCCCTTTCATCCCCTTCGATCCGTCTGTCAATACAACTTCCGCGCCATACGCCTTCAGAATGTTCCTTCTCTCAATGCTCATTGTATCCGGCATAGTCAAAATCACCCGGTACCCTTTTGCCGCCCCAATGGCCGCCAACCCAATGCCTGTATTCCCTGAAGTTGGCTCTATAATTACCGATCCCTCTTTTAAAATTCCCTTCTCCTCTGCATCTTCAATCATGGCCTTGGCAGTCCTGTCTTTTATACTTCCAGCTGGATTAATATACTCAAGCTTAACTAAAACAACTGCATCCAAACCAAAAGTTTTTTCTATATTTACAACCTCCATCAGCGGAGTGTTTCCAATTAAGTCTAATATACTCTTGCAAACATTCGCCAATTTTATTCTCCTACCTTTCCTATTAGCTTTATATGTTTTCCAATGGTAACATTATATTCCTACATTACCTATTTGTCAACTATACTTTATATGCCTTAGAAACCCTATATGTAATCCCCATCGTTGGAGACGCCCCCTCCGCCCACAGGGCATCGGGGGCCTCTTCCGTCTAGGCATAGGCCCATTGCTCAGACTCCGGTTCTATATTAACCAACATATTTAATATGTACCGGGGAATCGTCTTCGCCCGCCGTACACGGACTTGCACATCGTCTTCAAAAAGGCATTCAAGGAAATAATGATCCACTTTACGACGAATCGCTCTATCAAACACTATATAATCCTGCTTCTCATAATGGTATACTTCTCTCTCAAACTCCATCATATGGCTATATTCCAACCCATTTAATATGCTTTGAAGATAAAAATCCCGGACCAGAGGACGTTCATCGCCGTTCATCCATTCAATTTCACCCTTCAATATCCGGTTGCCTTCCTCCTCACTGATTTCTTCCCTCTGTTTACAGATCAGATTCCCCTGTACATTCTTCTTCTCCAGATAAACTTCCAGGCTATCGCCATTCTTTTTGCACAGAGAATACTGCGAAGAATCCTCTACCTCATCCAAGCAAAACGCAAAAATATATTTATGAAGAATAAATTTCTGAACAGTTTCTCTTCTATTCTTTTTCTTTAGTTTTTCCACAGCTTCTTTATAATCTTTTGTAGATATAATTTCTCCATTCTCGTAATAAGTCAGGTACTTCATACTCCATTACCTCCATTTCGTATACTGAGGGTATTTCCAGTCCGCTATCTCCGGATTTCCTCCCTAAGAGATATTCTATGTTCGTTTCTTATATTTATTACTATAACAATTAAATGTGAATGCGGCGTGTACTAATTCTGAAATCTTTCTAAAATAAATAAAATATTGCAACTATTCCATAGAGAAATAGCTGCAATATGTTATTTATAAAACGTTTTAGCAACCTGTGACATAGCTTTCAAAATAAATATTTATCTCTTAAGAAATTTATATCAAAAGCCGTCAATCCAATAGCTCTTTTTATATACTTATCAATCGTTTTGTACTTTTCCAATATTTTTTCAAATGCATGTTGCATGTACGTTTCCTTTGCGCTTAACATAACTTCCGCATTTTTTAACGCACGGCGGGGAAGTCCCCAGTTTTCCAACAGGCGGAGCGCCGACTCTATATCTTTGCCCAGGCAATCCCCCGAACACATATAATCTTCCAAAATAGCCGATGGGTGCACGCCCAGAATATACAGCAATAACGCAGTCGCCACCCCCGCTCTGTCTTTGCCCAAAGCGCAATGCCACAACGTGGCGCCTTCTCGTTGATATTTTAAGAACCGAAAAAATTCCCCATAGGCGTGCTGCGCTTTACGATCCAACACCAGTTTTTCATAGAACTGTACCATGTATACTTCTGCGTCTCCCTGAAAGTGCGCAAAACGATTCAACATATTTTCTTCCCAAAGCATTTCCCCAGACTTCTCATCCATAATAGGAAGGCCGATGTACTCTGCTCCGTGGATGACTACATCCGGCCTTTCCTTTCTCTCTTTCTCTGCACGAAAATCAATGACTTGCTTCAGGTTACATTTCTTCCGCAGATAATTTTGATCTTCATATGAAGCATGATACAAATCTCCACTGCGCAAAAGACGGCCCGGCAAAATATGCTGGCCATCCCTTGTCTGCATAGAACCCAAATCCCGGGTATTGTCCAGACTGTTCATCGGTAACCGTCCCCCTCTTTGGGAACAACCAATCATCAGCTTAGGATTTTGCCGTTTCAAAACATTCAGACACTCTCTTGCCTCTGCTTTTGGCATTTCGAATTGATATTTCTTTTTCGAACGGGTATGGAATACAATTTCATCATCCGCATCCTTATGATATGCCCAGACAATATCTTTGCACGATATGACGCGTTCCTTTCCATCCGCGAAAAAACGCGCCTTTCCCCCTTCTATATGCAGCTCCCCGAAATTCATGTGACTCCTTCGCTTCTCCTTAACTTAACCGGTGAACAAAAATTCCACTGCGCAGTTTGGGCTCAAACCAGGTGGATTTTGGCGGCATAATACAGTCGTTGTCCGCAATGTTCATCAAATCATCCAAACCTGTGGGATACATGGCAAATGCCACTGCCATGCCGCCATCCACCATTTTCTCCAGTTCTCCTAACCCACGAATGCCGCCGACGAAATCAATACGGCTGCTGGTCCTGGGATCTTCAATTCCCAGCAATGGCGTGAGAACCTGATTTTGCAAAATGGACACATCCAACTGTCCCACCGGGTCCTCCGCGGGATAACTGCCCTCTCTGGCGCAGCAAAGATACCACTGCCCATCCATATACATACCCATCGCATGCTTTTCCTGGGGTCTGCATGGTCCTTGCACTTCCTGGCATTCGTATACTTTATCCAATTTCTCCAGGAATTCTTCCTTGCTCATTCCGTTCAGATCGTGAACAACCCGGTTATAATCCAAAATCTTAAGCTCAGCATCTGGAAAGAGAACGGCAAGAAAATAATTAAATTCTTCCTCTCCGGTGTAATCGGGATGCTCCTGTCTGCGCTTCTGTCCCACCTTCACTGCGGAAGCTGTCCTATGATGTCCATCCGCAATGTAGAAATCCGGAACTTCAGCAAAAGCCGCCTCAAAAGCTGCGACTTCTTCTGCACTGTCCACCACCCATACCCGGTGTCCAATACCGTCTTTTGCCACAAAATCATAGACTGGCGCATGCTGCCCAATCCAGCTCTCTATCTTTTGAGATATATGGGCAACTGCCCTGTATGTAAGAAAAATAGGACCTGTGTTGGCGTCACAGACATCCACATGGCGGATTCTATCCGCTTCTTTATCCGCCCGGGTAAATTCATGTTTCTTAATATGACTTTGCAAATAATCGTCAATGGACGCGCATCCCACAATCCCCGTCTGCACGCGCCCATCCATCTCCTGCTGATAAATATAAAAACAAGGGGACTCTTCCTGTATGTAAACCCCTTCCGTTTCCATTCGAGAAAGGTTCTCCGCCGCTTTCTCATACACCTGAGCGTCATAGATATCCACAGAAGGGTCCAGATCTATCTCCGCCTTATCCACATGGAGGAAGGAATATGGATTATCCTTCGCTTCCTCCCTGGCCTCCTGGCTGTTCATTACATCATACGGCAGGGCCGCCACCCGGGCCGCCAACGCGGCTTGGGGACGGATCGCCCGAAATGGTCGAAATATTGCCATAGTTTTCTCCTAACTAAATCTTCATGCGCTTACAAAACCTTCCCATCACCATAAATAAAAGCTGTGCAGGCGCATTTATAAAATTTTTATGAATTTTTGCTTTCAAACTCTTTCATGAATTTTACCAGAGCTTCCACGCCTTCCATAGGCATGGCATTGTAGATGCTGGCCCGCATACCGCCCACAGTCCGATGACCTTTCAGGTTCGCGAATCCAGCTTCGGCGGATTCCTGGATAAATTTCTTCTCCAGTTCATCGTCTCCGATGACAAATGGCACATTCATAAGAGAACGGTCTTCGGGAACCACTGTGCCGCGGAACATCTTGCTCTCATCCAAATAATCGTATAAGATTTTCGCCTTTTTCTCATTGCGTTCTTTCATAGCCGCCAAGCCACCCATTTTCTTCAGCCATTTGAAAACCTTCCCGCACATATAAATGCAGTAGCAGTTCGGCGTATTGTACAAAGAATCCGCATCCGCATGAGTCTTATAAGTCAGCATGGCTGGAGTCTGAGGCAGCACATCTTCCGTAATCAGGTCTTCCCGGATGATTACGATTACCATGCCTGCCGGACCGATATTTTTCTGAACGCCGCCGTAAATAATGCCGTATTTGCTCACATCCACTGGCTCTGACAGGAAACAGGAGGACACATCCGCCACCAGAATTTTCCCCTTTGTGTCGGGCAGCTTTTTATATTTTGTACCGTAAATGGTATTATTCTCACAGATGTAGACATAGTCCGCATCTTCGCTTATGGGCAGATCGGAACAATCGGGTATATAGGAAAAAGTCTTATCCTCCGAAGAGGCCGCCACATTGGCTTTTCCAAATTTACAGGCTTCCTTCCAAGCTTTCTTCGCCCACTGCCCAGTAATGATGTAATCCGCCACTTTATTTTTCATCAAGTTCATTGGAATCATGGCAAACTGCTGGGAAGCGCCTCCCTGAAGGAATAAAACTTTATAATTATCGGGGATATTCATCAACTCCCGCAAATCTTTTTCCGCTTCCTTAATAATCTGGTCAAAAACTTTGGAACGGTGACTCATCTCCATTACAGACATACCGCTCCCCTGATAATTCAGCATCTCCTCTGCCGCTTCTTTTAAAACTTCTTCCGGAAGAACCGCTGGACCTGCTGAAAAGTTATAGACTCTTTCTGTTGACATTATATTTTACCGTCCTTTCTAAAATAACTTTATATAGATGATTGCAAAACATCCATTTCGTAACCAGGGTTTGTTCAAAATAGATAAATAAGGAGCGAATTAGAAACGGCTTTAGGCTCCATTTTATCTATTTTGAACAAACCCAAAGTACAAAATAACTGCTTCGCAAACACCTAATAAGATTTGGGCGTCAAAAGATCCATTTTCATTGCAGAGCAAATTCTTTCGAAATCACGCTATAATATCTTGAGGCGATGCGGAGCATCGTTGATTGATATTGTGGTGCAGGGCGCAAAGATTGAAGAGATTGGCCTGCAAGGGAGATTCTGGTCTTTTGACGCTCAAATCCTAATAACTTTATAGCTATTTGGCTATTTTAACACATTTAAAAGCTGGCAACAATCCTAAAAATTCTGGCTGACTCATCTTTTTAACGTAATTTTGCGGCTGTAATTGCTATACTGCTGTCCATAGCCGGATTTCTTCAAATAAGTTTTCACCTTAAAATATTGTTTTCCATATGCTTTCAGATTGATATTCGTCAAATAACAGCTTATTTTACCTCCTGCTTTTTTCACCGTGCCGATTTTGATATATTTTTTTTGATTTTTCTTATATCTGTATACTTTATTCCCCTGGATTTTATAAGCTGCCTGGTATTTCTTCGCAATCCGACTGTATTGATAGATATAATACGCTGAAACCCTTGGACTGGCTTTCAATGTCAGTTTTGCCTTGCCGTTTCTGGACGGCACGCCCACTGGACGGATTGACGTGGGTATCGGCGCCGCCGGCCTGGTCAGCGTTTTCTGGATGCTGCTGTATGCGCCGTAACGGGCGGACACGCCCTTTCCCCTTGCCGCACGGACCCGGTAACGGTACGCCGATGCGCCTGAAAGCTTCCGGTCTGTATAGGTTGTCTTTGCTGTGACCCCCACACGAGTCCACTTCTTTCCTGTCGCCGCTGCACGATATATTTCGTAGGAATCCGCACCCGATACCTTTTTCCATTTGAGAGCAACGGTTTTCACCGCAGGAGTCACTTTACTGACGAAGACCTTTCCCAAAGCCGGCTCTTTCACTGGAGACTCTATCGGCTTGGGACTTTCTGACGACTCTGGACTTTCTGTCGGAGAGAGACTGGGGCTTTCCCACGGTTCCGGACCTTCCACATCCACGGTATACGCTTTAATCCGGGCATTTACATATTTCCCACTGCTCAAATAATCTCCTGCCATATCCTGCCAATTCTTTCCATCCCCGGCCCTGTAAAAGGACTGGCCCGGCTGCACGCCGGCTTCAAACGTAATCCAGCCACTGTTTCCAGTGGATTCAATATTGAAGGACTTCTCCTCCTCACTGCGGTTGGTGAAAATTACACTAAAATAACTGCCACCTTTCAACGCCACATCCTTTTGCAAAGGGAACGTATAATATCCACTGTATGTGGTAGATACTAGCTGGCCAGAAACAACGTGCGCGCCGCTTACAGGGTCTCCAGGATCTTCCAAATCCACATACACGTCCACAGACAAATCCGTATATGCTGAGCGCATGAGAATTCCCACCGCTTTTAATGCCTCGCTACCAAATGGATTGCCTTTCGCCTGAAAAACATTGGCATGGGAAGCTCCAGGCGGAACCAACACCGAACCGCTTCCGGCGGATCCATCATACTGGTAATTGTGGTCGTAATTGTCCCCAAAATCAAAACGAGCGGAGACGCACCCAGACAGACTTGCGTCTTCATAAGATATGTAGATATATCCGCCATCCCCTGAAGCAGGGCCCCAACTGTTCTTCACAATCCATGCCCCATCCTGGGACACCTGACTGGCCGAAACAAAATTTTCCTTCTTATATGTATCATCCCATCCTACAATAGTAACTGCATGATTGATGCTCCCCGATATGGGATAACTGTATGCCCCTGTATTAGGATTATAATAAGCGCTTTGATGATTGTAAGTGATCCCCACGGGCTGCTGATTGACATACAGAGCTTCCTTAATCTCCTCCACGGACGCGTCAATAAAATAGGCATTTTGCAGATGTGCGTCCGCCAGATACGCAAGCGTATTGTCCCACTGAGAAATTTTTATAGAATACGGCGCCGTTTCTTCTCGGGCAACGCCGGACCAGGTGGATAAAAATTTGCCAGCAAGCTGCAGGTTTCCTCCACAGGTTTTATAATTATAATAAATGTTGTCCGCAATTAAATTTTTATCCCCAGAAGTATTTCCCAATGGATCATTTGCCCGATTATAGAAAAAATAAGCCAAATGCTCTTCCGACAAATCCAAACCAGGAGACGCGCCCTGCTGCAATAAAGAGGACTCTGCCAACGCCACGGCTGAAAAAGCCCAACATGGCCCGCCAATCACCTGGTCTTTCACACTGGTCACCAGTCCCAGATCACGCAGATCAAAAGATTTTACGCCTTCATAAGACGCTCTGGCCCGACTTTCCCGGTTCAACACAGGTTCCGCTTCTTCCTCCGGTAGCGGCATCTCATGAAGCTCTGGCGCCATGGACTCCTGATCCTTTATTTCCTCATCCGTCATAGGCCTCCCCAGAATATAATCCATCGAATCTTCTGGCGTTTGCTGATTCTCATTGAAAGCATAAACAGAAAAAGCGCCGTTAACAAGAGTCAAACACAAAATGGTTAGAACTGCCAGAAGTTTTCCATTTTTCTCCCCCATAAAAACCTCCTGCCAAATTGATTGTCTATACTATAGCATAGAACCAAATTAGAAAACAAGAGTTTTACGTCTTTTTTACGAATTTGTTTATAGTTTTTTAATTTTCTTTATTTTTCCATCCTTGTATTCAAAACTTCCGTATGCTATAATCCAATAAAAAATTCTCTGGAGGAACACGTATGTTATTTGTCGAATATCCCAAATGCACCACATGCAAAAAAGCCAAAAAATGGTTAGCCGATCATGAATTGGAGCACGAAAGCCGCCATATAAAGGAAGAGAACCCCACAGCCCAAGAATTAAAGGAATGGCATCTAAAGAGTGGCTTGCCACTAAAGAGATTCTTTAACACCAGCGGCGCGCTTTACCGGGAATTAGGGTTGAAAGATAAGCTGCCTGGCATGTCCGAAGAAGAACAGTATTCCTTACTGGCCACCGATGGAATGTTGGTGAAACGTCCTGTTTTGGTAGGCGAAGATTTCGTTCTAACTGGCTTCAAAGAGGCGGAATGGGAAGCCAAATTATTGAAGGGATAACAGGAAAATTCTGCATCAAAAAAACCACCCTGTCTCTCTTCGAAAGTTCAAGGGTGGTTTTTCCATATCAGTCTTGCATTATTTTTTCATAAATGGGAAATCCATCAAACGTGGCGAAATAATCTTTCGGGGTCTCTGCCCGCCGGATTAGCTGGAAAGAGCCATCTTCTTTCAGAAGAATTTCCGCTGAGCGCAACTTACCATTGTAATTGTACCCCATGGAAAACCCGTGGGCGCCTGTATCATGGATGAAGAGATAGTCTCCTAGCTGGATTTCAGGCAGTTTACGGTCAATAGCGAATTTATCATTATTTTCACACAGAGACCCCGTTATATCATACGTATTCAAACAAGGCTCTTGTTCTTTTCCCAAAACTGTAATATGATGATAAGCCCCATACATAGCTGGACGCATCAGATTTACCGCACAGGCGTCGCAACCGATATACTCTTTATGAGTATGTTTCTCGTGAATCGCCTGGGTAACCAGCCCTCCGTAAGGTCCCATCATATAGCGGCCAAGCTCCGCATAGATGGCCACATCCCCCATTCCGGCAGGCTCCAGGACTTCTTCATATACCTGGCGCACCCCTTCACCAATGGCCTGAATGTCATTGGGTTCCTGATCTGGATGATAGGGAATTCCAATCCCCCCAGACAAATTGATGAAGGCAATATGACACCCCGTCTCTTTCTGAAGCTTCACAGCCATTTCAAACAAAATCTTCGCCAACATGGGATAGTAGTCGTTGGTCACAGTATTGCTGGCAAGGAACGCGTGAATGCCAAATTCCTGAACTCCTTTCCCTTTTAAAATGCGAAAAGCGTCAAACAACTGCTCAGTGGTCATGCCGTACTTGGAGTCTCCTGGATTATCCATAATATCATTGCTAATCTTAAAAATCCCTCCCGGATTGTAACGACAACTAATCACCTTTGGCATGGCGCCGATGGTCTTTTCCAGAAAATCTATATGCGTAATATCGTCCAAATTGATAATTGCCTGTTCCCGATAGGCATAAACGTACTCTTCCGCTGGCGTCACATTGGATGAAAACATGATGTCTCCCGGCCCGCAGCCCACCGCTTTGGCAAGCATCAATTCTGTAAGGGAAGAACAATCACAGCCGCAACCACATTCTTTGAGAATTTCCATCAAATACGGGTTTGGCGTCGCCTTTACCGCAAAATACTCTCTGAAACCTGGATTCCACGCAAAAGCTCTGTGTAAAGCCTGCGCATTTTGACGAATTCCCTTTTCATCATAGATATGAAAAGGGGTCGGGAACTCTTTTGCAATTTCCCGGATTTTTTCAAGAGATACAAAAGGTGTTTTCTGCATAAGTCCTGTCTCCTCTTTCGTCTTTATTCTTTAACCTCTATAATCTGCAACATATTGGTGGAAGCGCCCTCCCGAGTGGTTACGTTTGTAACCGGGTCCCCGGCGGTAAATACCAGCACATCTCCAGCCTTTGCCAGCCCCATATCCGTCACCGTTTTGGCCGCGTCTTTAATAATATGCTCGGTGGTGCTGCGCTCCTTTCCTTTCAGGGAAGTGATGCCCCAATAAAGCTGTAGCTTATGACGCACGGCCTCGCTGGGTGTAACCGCATAGATGGGGACTTTGGGTCGGAAACTGGATATCAATCGCGCCGTTTTCCCCCCCATAGTTGGCGCCACAATGGCGTCTGCCCGAAGATTTTTCACGCATAAAACCGCCGCATAACCTACCGCACTGGACACGGATTCCTGCTGATCCATTCGACGGTGATCAATAAATTTATCATTTCTCATATGTTTCTCTGAATTTTCCGCAATTTCCACCATCATCTTCAGAGATTCCACCGGATATTTTCCCGCCGCGGTCTCACCGGATAGCATAATCACGTCGGTGCCGTCATAAATAGCATTGGCCACGTCCGTAGCTTCCGCACGGGTGGGCCGAGGATTGCGCATCATGGAATCCAGCATCTGGGTCGCCGTAATCACGGGCACATAACGCTCGTTGCATTTTCGGATAATCATTTTCTGGCGATGGGGAACTTTATAGGCTGGCACTTCCACGCCCATGTCTCCCCGCGCCACCATAACCCCGTCCGACGCCTGGATAATCTCGTCAATATTATCAATGCCTTCCGCATTCTCAATTTTGGCAATGATGTCGATTTCCCCGCCTCCATGACTGTCCAGAAATTCCCGGATTTCCTGAATCACCTGTCCGTTTCGTACAAAGGAAGCGGCAATGTAGTCAAATCCCTGCTCGATTCCGAACAGGATATCTTCCCGGTCTTTTTCCGTAATGCCTGGCAGACCCACTTTCACATTGGGCACATTCACGCCTTTTCTTTCTCCCAACTCGCCACCGTTTAAAACCCGGCATTCAATCTCTGTCGCGCTTACGCAAACCACTTCCAATTCCAGCAAACCGTCATCAATCAATATCCTGGAACCTGGCTCTACATCCGCCACAAGACCTGCATAGGAAATGTACGCTTTCTCCTGATCTCCTTCTATTTCTTCTGTCGTCAGTACGAAGGACTGTCCCTCGGTTAACATGACCTTTTTGCCGTCTTTCAATGCGCCTGTGCGGATCTCTGGCCCTTTGGTGTCCAACAGCAAAGCCACCGGAACCCCTGTCTCTTCACGCATCTCTTTTACTACATCCAGTTGTTTCTTCTGTTCCTCATGCGTTCCATGGGAAAAATTAAACCTGGCTATATCCATACCATTTTCTATCAAAGCTTTCACCACTTCCCTGTCTCTTGTGGCAGGACCCATGGTGCAGATAATTTTCGTCCGTTTCATTGCCTCTCCTCCTATTTCACATGTGTATGGGTAAACAAATGGTTCTGGCAGTATTCATAATTTCCATTGCATTTGGAACAGAACCGAAACTCCAGATCCGGGTTATCCTTCTCTGTCTGCCCACAAACCGCGCACTTATGTTTTGTAGGCGCCCCGCTGGACGCCCGGCCGGGACTTACCGCCTTCTGATAGTCTCTGCGCCGCTTAATTTGCTTGGGCGTATACCTGGCCATGTTCCTGGTTGCCAAAAAGAAAATTACAAAGTTTAAGAGTGAAGCCACAATGGGAATCGCCATAAACCACACGCCTCCGCGCAAATACCCGATCACCTGGTATAGAATCATCGCGCCGTACAAAATTCCCAGCCATTTCATTTTCAGCGGAAAAATAAACCAAAACAACACCTGCATGTCCGGATATGTGGCTGCAAAGGCCAACAGAATGGACGTGCTTATATAATAAGTAGAAAAAGCCATCCCCAAATTGACAATCGTATACATATTCCCCATCAGCAAATAAAGGGCAAAAGAACCAATAATCGTAAATACCAGCCCGCTTAAAATGTACAAGGTATACCGGAAAGTCCCCCATGTGCGCTCCAAAGTAGAGCCAATGGAATAATAAAAGCACAGCATGATAATTGTAAAAATATCCAGACTGCTGGGTGGAATCAAAATCCATGTGAAAATCCGCCACGCCTGCCCGCGGAGAATCTGCCCCGGGTCCAAGGTCAGATAGCTGAGCATATGGGGCTGAACCAGCTCCAGAACATACCCCAACACATAACAGATAATGATATAAATAGTCAGGTTATGAATTCCATACCCGCCAAATTTCTGCTCTAATTTCGTAATCAGTCTCATAAATCTCCTTTTTCCAGTTTCAAAACAGCTTCTTTTTCGAGAAAATCAAAGTCACAATCAGACTGCTGATCAGCGAAATGCCAATTACAATAACGAATCCCCAGACGCTGCCTGCAAAAGGCATCCCCTTCACATTCACATTCATTCCATAGGCGCTGAAAATCATTGTGGGAATGGACATGACGATCGTTACCGTTGCCAAATATTTCATAACGATATTCAGGTTATTGGATATAACAGAAGCAAACGTGCCCATCATACTGCTTAAAATACCGCTATAGATATTGGCCATCTCAATGGCCTGCTTATTTTCAATAATAACATCTTCCAGCAAATCCGTATCCTCTGGATATTTTTTTATCTTATCCACTTTCATAAGTTTCTCCAGCACAATTTCGTTGGAGCGCAGAGATGTGGTAAAATACACCAAAGATTTTTCCAGTTCCAGCAGTTCCATCAGTTCCTGGTTCCTGGTGGATGCATGAAGTTTTTCCTCCACCTGTTCGCTTTTCTTATCTATAATCCGCAGATAATGCAGATACATGCTCGCATTTCTATAAAGGATCTGCAAAATGAACCGAGTTTTCATGTACGTATAGAAGCTGCGCACCCGCCCTTCCATAAAGCGGTTCAGCACAGGCGTATCCTCCAGGCAGATGGTTAAAATCGCCGTGTCGGTTACGATGATCGCCAAAGGAATTGTCCCATACCAGTCTTTGTCGTTTCGCTCTTCAATCACAGGAATATCCACCAGTATCAAAGTGTACTCGTCTTCCACTTCTATACGGGAGCGTTCTTCCTCGTCCAAAGGCGCCCGCAGGTCATCTACTTCTATATGATACATTTCCGCAATATGAAAAACCTCTGTGGCTGTGGGACTCGTCATCGCCACCCAGCAACCATCCTCCGGCTCATCCACTTGACGGATCACACCGTCCACAGTCCGAAAACATCGGATCATAACCACCCCTCCTTTCCATCTGGAAATGTTTTCCCGACAATTCCCATTATAAATTCAAGAGCGTCAGTTTGTCAAATGAATCTCTAATATACGGCGGGAATACTATACAGTGTACCGCTTTCCAACCATAGAATCTTTCCATTTAACAGGATTGGCTGCTGTTCGTTGTCCAAATTCATATTCGCATAACTTTTTGTATAAACCTTTTTGCCATTGCCGTCCACAACTATATACTGCACCGAAGAACGAATGCCTTTGGTCTGGGAACAGAGAATTGCAAAACGGTCATCTGAGAGTTTCAGCATTTTCGCCGCGTTCAGTCTCACTTTCGAAGATTTGGGATTGTTTTTCGTCAGCCACTTGACTGTATTCTTTCCGGTCTCCCGGTTGGTCACCGTAAGGAATAGATTGTCCGCATATGAACTCTTAAATCCGGTCACGCCTTTCACTTTATAGCCATGGGGTTTTGAAATGCCAGTTGTCAGCACGTTTCTGCCGCCGACTTCCATACCGCCTATTTGGCAGCCTGTGTAATTGTCGCCCTCTTTCCCCTTAAATTGAAAGATTTCGTATCCGTTTTCCAGAACGTCAGAAGAACCAAAATTTTTCACCATGGTCAAATAAATCGCTCTGGGATACGCGTCGCCATGGTCTAGAAGATACAAATTACCGTCTTTGAAGCGCACGTACTGGTCAAAAGAATGGCTCACATAACTGTCGTTAGATACGTTGGCTTTCATTGTGTTTGTGTCAATGGCAAAGGAAATGTTGGATTGATGGCGAACCCCGTCCTCCAGGGCGAACATGGTGCGGGATGTATGCATATATAATATATTGCCCTGCATATCCATTCTGCATGCGCCGCTTGCAAAGGGGCTGCAGATTCCCTTAAACATATTTGCCACGGAACCTTTGATAACGGCGGTCTTCTGCTTTTTCCAGTTACTTCCAAACTGCATGACCTTTATCACCGTCTTTGTCCCGCTCTCTTTTAAATTGCTGTATCCCACCGCCACATAGAATTTCCCGTCCAATCCATGATGAAAACCGCCCCACATATCATATTTCCCAAGTTTAACCGTTTTCTGACTTTTTATTTTCATATTAGAAGTCATGGTATAAATCTTCAGATTTTTGGTCTTTCGCACAATATACATCCGGCCGCCTGATTCATAATAATAAAAAGCGTCGCTATACTGCTGGGGAATCTTCACTTTTTTCGCCTTCTTTTTGGAAGACTGGGGAATAAACTGAGAAACTGACGGAGACGCCTTACTCGTTCCGAGCGCCGTAACAGTCACCAACTTATAATAATATGTCACCCCTTTGCGGACCTTCTGCGTGTAGGAAGTCACCGTCCCCTTCTTTGCCGTATATACTTTCTTGTAGTTTCCATTCTCTTTCGTAGACCGATAAAGCACATAACTGGTGGCTGCGTTCAATCTCTTCCAGGTAATTTTCAGAGAAGAAGAGCCGGACCTTTTCACAGAAGTTATGGGCGTGTCAATCCGTTTCACCGTGTAAATCTGTGAATTTCCTTTCTCTCCCCGGTAAATACCGCCGTCATCCGTTATAAATCCCACCACGCGATACGCATATTTCTTCTCCTCTGGAGCTTTCAACGTCGCAGTCGTATTATTTTCGCCTTTCACCGTCTTTATGACAGAGTAGTCTTCTTTGCCCGCCGCAGAGCGCTCAATGTAATATCCGCTACAGCCATCGCTCTTTTTCCAGCTAAGCTTCAATGTCTTGTAAGCCGTCTGAGCTATATTCGTAATCTCCACTTCCGCCGGCGTCACATTTACCCGGAAGGAATGTTTCTCCCCTTTTATCGCAACCGTAATGTTTGTGGAACCAGCCCTTTTTGTAGAAAAGTCTATCGAAAATATATCGGAACCATTGGGTCTCAACGTGAAATTCTTATTTGCATCGTCAATGACCACAATTTTATCATCTCCACTGGCGACTGTTCCATTAAGTTCAACATCTGTATTGTTTTGTAAGATAAACATAACTGACAAACCGTGCTGATTTACAGATGTCAGCCAATAATCGTTTTCCTCCACGCCTAAAAACCCATGGAAGACAAAATCCTTTTCTTTTGACGCCTCCGATGCATTTTCCTCTGCATTTTCAGATACAGCATCGGCATCGTCCACTGGGATACAACCCTCTTGCGACACAGTGTTTTCCACTTCCGGCTCATCCATCTCATTTTCCGAGAGGATCTCCGCCATATTTTCTGAAACGTTTTCCAAAGCATCTGAAATGTCTTCCGGCGCCTCCGGAATATTTTCCGAGAGACTCCCGGCCTGATTTTCGGATATGTCCTCCGCGGGCATCGCGGATATACTTTCTATACTCAGAATCATAAATAAAAACATACATAAAAAAATAAACTTTTTTCGAATATTCATTTTAAATCTCCATCCAAACATACTCCTAGCTCCTGTCTTTACATTTTTTTTGAATCTGGCTATAATAAGACCGTACATACCATCCATTATCAGAGAAAGGAATCTTTGCATATGAGCGGTTCAATTTTTGGAAAAATATTTCGCGTCACCACATGGGGGGAATCCCACGGACCCGGCCTGGGCGTTGTGGTTGATGGCTGCCCAGCAGGCCTTCCCCTTGCAGCTTCGGACATACAGACATTCTTAGACAGACGCAAACCGGGGCAAAGCCCTTTTGCCACAGCCCGCCAGGAAGCTGACCAGGCTGAAATCCTCTCTGGGGTTTTCGAAGGCAAAACCACAGGAACTCCCATCTCCCTGCTGGTGCGAAACACAGACCAGCGTTCCCGCGACTATGGAAACCTGGCCGACGCTTACCGTCCGGGTCATGCCGACTACTCTTTCGAGACCAAATACGGCTTCCGGGATTACCGGGGCGGCGGTCGTTCTTCTGGCCGGGAAACTTTAGGCAGGGTAGCCGCCGGGGCCATCGCCTGCAAAATTTTAGAAAAGCTAAACATCCGCATACAGGCTTACGCTTTCTCCATTGGCCCCGTAGAGATTCAGAGCTTTGACCCCGACCAAATTACGCGAAACCCCTTTTGTATGCCGGACGCGCAGGCTGCGCAAAAAGCGCGGGAATATCTGGAACAATGCAAAAAAAACCAGGATTCCGCAGGGGGCGTGGTGGAATGCACCATCCAGAACTGCCCCCCTGGCGCGGGAGATCCGGTTTTTGATAAATTAGACGCTGATTTGGCAAAAGCGCTTATGTCCATCGGCGCTGTAAAAGCCGTGGAAATCGGCGACGGCGTCAAAGTTGCCCGCTCCTGCGGAAGCCAAAATAACGACGGCTTTCATTACGATGCCCATGGCTCTCTGACTAAGACCTCTAACCATGCGGGAGGCATCCTGGGCGGCATCAGCGACGGCAGCCAGATTCTACTGCGGGCTTATATAAAGCCTACTCCCTCCATCAGCCAGCCCCAGGCGACCGCCGACAAAAAAGGCGAAAACATAAACCTGCAGATTCAGGGACGGCACGACCCGGTCATTGTCCCCCGCGCCGTTGTAGTAGTGGAATCCATGGCTGCCCTCGTGCTGGCGGACGCTTTACTGTGCGGTATGAGCGCCCGCATGGAATACCTGGAAAAAATCTGGAAAAGGTGAAAACCTATCCGTCTATTCTACAAAACATGATACAGTTGGGCGTTTCCACCTGTAAGGGGCGCCCTTTTTGTATCAGCAGGTTTTTCTCGTAATCAATGGTAAATGTGGTGATGGTGTTGCTCTCGTGGTTGGCCACGGCCAGATGGCGGCAGTCTGGGAAAATAGCCAGATCTTTTGGATATTCGCCGCTGATGGGCAGAGCAAACTTCTTCGTGAGCAATCCCGTATTCTCGTCTATCTCATACATAGCCACGGAATTGTCCCCCGCCGTGGAACAAAACAAATGTTTCCTATCGGATGACAACGCCAAGCCAGAAGCGGCGTCGTGCGTCTCGTCCAGTTCATCGGACAAAGTGCTCACTGTCTGCAGCAGTTCAAACTGGGGATTTTTCCCCGTACCGTCGTAGCTGTACACATTGATCTCGTTGCTCAACTCGAACAGCAAATAGGCAAACTTTCCATTAGCGCTGAACCGAAGTTTCCGTGGTCCGGATTCCCGTTTGCACCGGAGAACATCCACCAACCGCAGCTTATTGCTTCGCCGATCGATGCTATAGATCTTTACCTGGTCGATGCCGTTGTCCACTGCGCACAGATATTTATTGTCCGGCGTGGGGCGCACGCAGTTTACATGAGGACGGAAATTTCGCTCCGCCACGCTGCCCAGCCCTTTATGGAACACGCCGTCCATCACATCGCCCAAGCTCCCGTCGGCATGGGTGTGCACCACGGTCACTTTTCCGTCGTGATAGCCGGCCACGTACAGATATTTCCCTTCCCGGTCAAGCGACAGGAAACAGCCGCGCATTCCCTCGATTCTCACGCTGTTCATGCGCTCCAGGTTGCCCATACGGTCTACGGCAAACACCGCCACGCCCTCATCTTCGATGGAATACAGATACTTTCCATTCTTGGATCTTGTCACGTAAGAAGAGTTGCGCACGGCCACCTCACACCGCTCTGTCAGCGTGCCTTCCTCCATATCCACATCGTAAATATGGATTCCCTTGCTGCTTCCATGGGAATACGTACCCACATACGCCACATATTTTTTTTCACTCATAGAAAAGTCCTCCTCTATGGTTGCCTTAAGCAAAATATTCCTGAACCGCCTTTATGGTAGCATCCAGGTCTTCCTGGGTATGCGCCGCCGACAAAAACATTGCCTCAAACTGGGCCGGCGCAAGATGGATGCCCGCATTTAACATATGCTTAAAATAAGAAGCGTACTTGGCTGTGTCGGCTGTCTTAGCACTGGCGTAATCCGTCACTGGTTCTCCCGTGAAGAAAAGACATCCTAGAGACTGGATATGATTCATGTGGCAAGGAAGCTGCTTTTCTTCTATGAGCTCTTCCATTTTTCCATAGAGGCGATCCCCCATGTCGGAAAGCTTCTGATAAATCTCCGGGCTGGACTGTAAAATCTTCAGCTGGGTCAGTCCCGCCGCCATGGCGATGGGATTGCCGCTTAAAGTCCCAGCCTGATAAACCGGACCGGCTGGAGCCACCATTTCCATCACTTCTTTGCGCCCGCCGTAAGCGCCCACAGGCATTCCAGCTCCGATGATCTTCCCATAAGTGGTCAAATCAGGCGTAACGCCATAAAGCCCCTGCGCTCCTGTAAATCCCAGACGGAACCCGGTAATTACCTCGTCAAACACCAACAGCGCTTTGTGCTTGTCGCACAGACTGCGAAGCCCCTGAAGAAATCCTTCATCCGGAAGAACCACGCCCATGTTGGCCCCCACCGGCTCCACAATCACCGCCGCCACCTGATCGGGATTTTCTTCCAGAAGCCTCTCCACGCTTCCCAAATCATTGTAGATGGCCGTCATGGTATCTTTGGCGCAGCCCGGCGTTACCCCGGCGCTGTCCGGCACGCCGCTGGTCATCACCCCGGAACCAGCGCTGACCAGCATAGCGTCACTATGGCCATGATAGCATCCCGCGAATTTGATCACTTTCTCCCGTCCAGTGAATCCTCTGGCCACCCGCAGTGCGCTCATCACCGCTTCCGTACCGGAATTGACCATCCGCACCATCTCAATGGAAGGAATGTGTTCACAGATAAATTCCGCCATCTCCACTTCGATCTCCGTGGCGCACCCGAAACTTAAGCCCCGGCCGGCAGCTTCTACCACTGCATCCCGGATTCGCTCATCGTTATGTCCCAGAATGCACGGCCCCCAGGAGTCGATGTAATCAATATAAGAATTCCCGTCCACATCATAAATCCGGCTGCCTTTGGCTTCCTGCATAAAACGGGGCGTATCCCCAATGGCGCCAAAAGCGCGCACCGGGCTGTTGACGCCGCCTGGTATGCAGTCTATGGCCCGGTTAAATAATTCTTCTGATTTGCCCGCTGCCATTATCCAATCCTCCCTTCCTGTATAAATCCCGCCAGTTCTTTTGCAAAGTATGTCAGATAAATGTCCGCTCCAGCCCTGTACGTGCTGACCGCCATCTCACAGATCATGCTGGCCTCATCTACAAATCCCGCCTGAGCCGCCGCTTTTACCATCGCGTATTCCCCGCTTACGCTGTAAGCCGCCACAGGAACACAAGTCTCCATTTTCACGTCCGAAAGCACATCTAAGTAAGATAACGCAGGTTTTACCATCAGGATATCCGCGCCTTCCTCCAAATCAAGCCCTGCTTCTTTTAAACCTTCCCGGCGGTTGTGATAATCCATCTGATAGCCTTTGCGATCGCCAAAAGAGGGCGCAGATCCAGCCGCGTCACGAAAAGGCCCATAGAACGCGGACGCGTATTTCACCGCGTAGGACATAATGGGCACATCCTGGTATCCCTTCTCATCCAGAATTGTTCGTATGGCCAGAACCCGGCCGTCCATCATATCGGAAGGCGCCACCATATCCGCCCCGGCTTCCACATGGGAAAGAGCCGTCTTCGCCAGCAAATCCAAAGTGCTGTCGTTATCCACTTTCTGCCCCTTTAACAGCCCGCAGTGGCCGTGAGAAGTGTATTCGCACATGCACACATCGGTAATGTAATACAGATTGGGAAACTGGCGCTTCGCTTCTTTCAGCGCTCTTTGCACAATTCCATCGGGGGCATACGCCTGGCTGCCTGCTTCGTCTTTCACGGCTGGTATGCCAAAGAGCATCACCTGCGTAACGCCGGCTTTCTCCAGCCGTTCCAGCTCATAGGCCATCTTATCCACACTGTAGCGGAACTGTCCCGGCATCGCTCCGATTTCCTCTTCAATATTCTCTCCATCTATGACAAACATGGGGTAAATCAAAGACGCTTTGTCAATCCTTGTCTCCCGCACCATTTTGCGGATGGTTTGATTTCCCCGCAGCCTTCTGGGCCTGACTAACATATCCATCTTAATTTCCTCCTTCTTTCGCCATCTGGCAGACCAATTCCACAACGCTGTCTATGGAAGCGCGTTTGGCCACACAAGTTTTCATGCCAAGCTGATCCGCCTTCTCCTGGGTCTGCCTTCCAATGCATGCGGCCCGCACTTTGGAAAAGTCCAGTCCTGGCACAGCCTTGGAAAATCCATGTACAGAAGAAGAGCTGGTAAACACCGCGCAGTCAATGGCGCCTTTCTCAAATTCCCCGGCCAGATCGATCACATCTTGGTTTTCATAAACGGTATCATACGTGGCCACTTCCTCCACGATAAGGCCGGCTTTTTCCAAAATCTCCACCAACAAGGGATTTCCCATGCCAGCCCTCGGAAGGAAAATATGTTCGCCAGGCGCAGCCTCCTGAATCAGCGCCTTTCCAAGGGCTTCCCCCTCGAACACTTCCGGCATCAGATCTGGGAAAATTCCCCGTTTCTTCAATTCTTTCGCTGTCCCCTCGCCCAGCGCGGCCACCGACATGCCGCCCAGACGGCGCACATCCACACCCAGATCCTGCATCTGCGCAAAAAATACCTTTACGCCTGTGGGACTGGTAAACACAATCCATTGGAAATCTTCCAAATGGCCGCAGGCTTTGCGAAGGGGTTCCAGATCTTCCACGGGATGGGTGGATATGGCCGGCAGCTCCAGCACCTCCGCACCCTGACGGCGCAGCTTGGATGCCATCACGGAACTTAATCCCCTTGGACGAGTCACCAACACCTTGCATCCAGAAAGCGGCAGCTTCTCATACCAGCCAAATCTATCCGCCAAAGAGCACACCTGCCCAACCACGATTACCGCAGGAGGCTCGATTCCCTGTTTCTTCACCTCGTCAGGCAGCGTGGAGACGGTGGCCACTATCCTTTTCTGCTTGGCTGTGGTTCCCTGTTGAAGAATCGCTGCCGGAGTCTCTGGGTTGATTCCGCCGTCCAAAAGCCCTTTACAGATGTCGGGCAGCGCCGTCACACCCATCAGAAACACCAGCGTGCCCTTGGTACGGACCAATGCCTCAAAATCAATGTCGTACTCCTGCCCCGCTTTTCTGTGTCCAGTAATAATATGCACCGAAGAGCAGAAATCCCGATGAGTCACTGGAATGCCGTTATACGCGGGCACTGCCAGAGGTGATGTGACGCCCGGCACGATTTCAAAGGGAATGCCATGTTCTTCCAAAAGCTCCAGCTCTTCGCCGCCCCGGCCAAACAAAAACGGGTCGCCTCCTTTTAACCGCACCACCCGGTAACCTTTCTGCGCTTCTTCCAGCAATACCTGGTTGATCTGCTCTTGGGGCATGGTATGATTGGCCGCCCGCTTGCCCACGTAAATCTTCCGGGTCGTGTCGGGAATCTGGGACAAAACGCCCTGGCCCACTAAGCTGTCGTAAACCACCACCTGGGCCTGCTCCAAGACTTCCATGCCTTTTCTGGTAAATAATCCAATATCTCCCGGCCCGGCTCCTACCAGCCAGACCTTGCCGCTTTCCTGTTCCTTCATAGTACCTCCTATTTATTTTCATATGCCATTTTTACTGCAAATATCTTCCAGACAGCACCTTTCACAACGGGGCTTACTGCGCGCTGTGCAAACTTCCCTGCCGTGATAGACAAGACGATGACAGAAATCACTGCCCTCTTTGGGCGGAATGATTTTCCACAATGCCATCTCCACCTTTTTCGGATCTTTGATCCCGTCCACCAGCCCCATACGGTTGGTGAGGCGAATGCAGTGGGTATCCGTCACGATGGCCGGCTCGCCGAACACGTCCCCCATAATCAGATTGGCGCTCTTTCTGCCCACCCCTGGCAAAGCCAGCACCGCGTCAAAGTCTCTGGGAATTTTTCCGTCGTACTTTTCTTTCAGGTCCTTCATGCAAGCGCTGATGTCCCTGGCCTTACTTTTGCCCAGCCCGCAGGGCCGGACAATTTCCTCAATGTCCGCCACATCCGCTTCAGCCAGCGCATCCACCGTGGGATATTTCTCATACAGCGTTTCCACCACCACATTGACACGAGCGTCTGTGCACTGGGCGGCCAGCCTTACGCTGACCAGCAGCTTCCACGCCTGGTCGTAATCCAGGGTGCACCCCGCATCGGGATATTCTATTTTCAATCTCTCAATGATTTCTTTTGCTAACTCTTCTTTTGTCATCTCGTATGCCCGCCTATTTCGCCTCTATCTGTTCCATGGCCTGCCGCACCTGTTCTTCGCAGTCCCGCATGGCCAAGATCGTTTTCTCAAACAACTCATCCAGCTCCCAGCCCAGCATCTGGGCGCCCTGGCGGATCACATCCCTGGAACAGCCCGCCGCAAACCGTTTGTCCTTAAACTTTTTCTTGAGGCTTTTCACTTCCATGTCCATGACGCTTTTGGATGGACGCATCAAAGCCGCCGACCAGATTAGCCCGGATAATTCGTCTGCCGCGAACAACACCTTCTCCATCTCTTTTTCCGGTTTCAAATCCGAACAGATGCCGTATCCATGGGAACAGATGGAATAAATCATATCATCTTCCACGCCACCTTCCCGAAGAAGCTCTGGCGCTTTTTGGCAGTGTTCCTGGGGATACATCTCAAAATCAATATCGTGCAGCAGCCCTACCAGGCCCCAGTAATCCTCTTCCTGTCCATATCCCAGTTCCCTGGCATACCATCGCATGACTCCCTCCACGGTAAAGGCATGCTGCAGATGAAAAGGCTCCTGATTGTATTTTCTCAGCAAGTCCAGTGCATCTTCCCTTGTAATCAAAAGATACCGCCTCCTCTTTTTCGTATTTTATAAAACAATCCTATAAAAATCAGACACTTTTGACTTCATTTTTGCCTGACTGAATATAACCATATTTTAGCACAAAAAAAGGGAAAATGAAACCGTCTCCTGTAATTTTACCACGACAAACATCCACTGCTTACGGAAACTCGGCAAAAAGGCACAGTCTTTTTGTCGATGATTGTAGTTAACGGTTTGTTCATACCTGTGTTGCTTGAGCCTGTCAGACGGCGCATCCCCTGCTGGCAGCGTTCCATTATCATATGTTCACAAATAATTCATTTATGCGTTTGTCGCGCTCCTCCATTGACAATACCCAACAAATCTGTATAATTTAGAATGTATTTTGAAAACATTTCTCAAGAGAAGGAAGGTCTGACTCATGATTATCGACATACATACCCACATATTTCCCGATAAAGTGGCTGAAAAAGCCATTCCAAAATTATCAGAAACCATCCACCTGGCCCCCAGCATGGACGGCACCGCAGATGGCCTGCTATCTTCCATGGAGTGCGCTGGCGTTGACTTAAGCGTTATACTTCCCGCCATCACCAACGTAAAACAGTTCGACTCCATTATCCGCTTCGCCGACTCCATCAATGAGCGGGAATATTCCAAGGACGGACCAAGGCTTTTCTCCATTGCCGGCATTCATCCAGACATGACGGACTACAAGGAAAAGCTGACGCTCATCCACCGGATGGGATTCAAGGGCATTAAAATACATCCTGATTATCAAGACGCTTTTTTTGACGACATTCGCTATATGCGGATTCTGGACAAGGCTTCCGAACTGGATCTTTTCACCATCACCCATGCCGGATACGACCCCTATTCTCCAGAGCAGGTACACTGCACCGCCGAACGCGTCCGCCACGTGCTGGACGAAGTCGCGCCCAAAAAATTGATTCTGGCCCACATGGGCAGCAACGAATTATACAACGAGTCGGAAGAGCTGCTGGTGGGACAGGATGTATATTTTGACACGGCTTATTCCATATGCCATATGGACAAAGAACAGCTCACCCGCATGATCCGAAATCACGGCGCGCACCGCATTCTCTTTGGATCCGACGCCCCCTGGGCAGACCAGAAAGAAGCTCTTTGCATTCTCCGCTCCCTGCCGCTGACCCAGGAAGAGCAGGAACAGATTCTCTGGAAAAATGCCGCCGCGCTTTTAAATATCTGAAAAACTTTAAAAGGAAGACAGACGCTCCACTGGCCTGCCTTCCTTTTTTGAAAATTCCTACTTCAAAATCCACATCATCAAAACCGCCACCGCCAGCGTAACCAGCGCCGACGCCATTGCCAACAGGAATTTTTGATAAGGACGTTTTCCCTCCTCCTTGGCTTTTGCAATCTCATCCATGCCTTTTCCTTCCAGAAACGCCGCGATTTCTTTATAGCTCTGAATATCGAATTCCTTTTTCTCCTTCTCCACCTTATACCCAAACCACAAAGTCACCGCGAGCAAGGCCACCCAAATGCCAATCCCCAGATTATCCAGAAAATGCAACAGAGGAATCGGCGTTATGACAGCCGCAAAAAACGATGCCGCAAAAATATTGCTGGTTTTCTT
This sequence comes from uncultured Lachnospiraceae bacterium, assembly GCA_910588775.1. GTDB lineage: Bacteria > Bacillota > Clostridia > Lachnospirales > Lachnospiraceae > MGBC164599. The sequence continues at coordinate 17,810 of CAJURH010000001.1, read as the reverse complement.
AAACCGATACATATCTTCCTGCCGGATTTCTTCTTTTATTTCCTCTATGTCTCCCTTAATCAAAACGTCCATGGATACATGAAAGACTTCACTTAGACGAAGCAGGCTGTTAATATCCGGGTAGTTTTTATCATTTTCCCAGTTGGATATGGTCTGCCTGGAGACATAAATCTTCTCCGCAAGCTCGTCCTGTGAGATGTCAAATTCATTTCGATACTTCTTAATCTGTTTCCCCAGTTCCACTTTTTTCCCCTCTCCTTACTTTTATTCGGTAATTGCGAAACGCCCATTTAACATCCAGAATTTGGGCTCCGTTTTGTTTGCAATCGCCTATTTATTATGCCGCAATCCGCAGATTTCGTCTATCAAATGTTTTTGACATCCCTGTATTTTGCCGCATCAAATGTTTTTGACAAGACAAAATCCCCCTGCTTTGATAACCGCAGAGGGACTTTCTTTGAATTTTCGTATTCAAGCCTTTTCCGGCAGAGATGTTTTCTTGCTTACGGAGACTGTCTCATCGTAACAGGAGAAGATCTCCTCCACTTCTTTCTTGTCGAACACAGGAGTCAAAAAGCTCACCACAGGCGCCACAATCAATCCGGCAATCATAGCCGCCGCCCCGGCGTTGATGGGCGACTGGATGAAATGCAGGAACATATTCAGCACGGTAATTCCCACGCCGCAGATGAAGCTGGCCCATACGGCTGGACGAGTCACCCGCTTCCAGCACAGGCCGTACAAAAACGGCGCCAGAAACGCTCCGGCCAAAGCGCCCCAGGAAATGCCCATAAGCTGCGCGATAAACGTAGGAGGATTCAATGCCAGCGCTACGGAAATCGCAATAAAGAACACAATCAACACCCGCATCACCAGAAGCTGAAGCCTGTCACTCATATCTTTCACCAGGTTACCCTGAATAAAATCCAGCGTCAGCGTGGAGCTGGATGTGAGAACCAGGGAAGACAGGGTGGACATGGACGCGGATAGCACCAGAATAATCACAATTCCAATGAGGATATCTGGCAGTCGGGACAGCATGGACGGAATGATGGCGTCGTACACAATGGCGCCATCCGGCCCATAGATGGACGCGTCATCAAACAGACGGCCAAAACCGCCCAGGAAATAGCAGCCACCGGAGATAACCAGCGCGAAAAACGTGGAAATAACCGTTCCCGCCTTCACCGACTTCTCATCCTTAATGGTGTAAAACTTATGCACCATCTGCGGCAGACCCCAGGTGCCCAGGGATGTCAGAATCACCACACCCAGCAAGTTCAGCGGGTCCGGTCCAAAAAAGGATGTGAAAGCCCCCGGCTGCCCGGCCGTAATGGGCACATCGCTTTCCAGCTGCGCCAACTGCGCCACTGCGTTCATAAAACCGCCCTGACCATTTAACACCGCCGCAATCACCGCCACGATACCGCCCAACATAACAATTCCCTGGATGAAATCGTTGATAGCCGTGGCCATATACCCGCCCAGAATCACATAGATTCCGGTGAGAACCGCCATGATAATCACGCATACCGTATAAGGAATGTCAAAAGACATCCCAAACAAGCGGGACAAACCATTATACAGCGAAGCCGTATAAGGAATCAAAAACACAAAAGCGATAGCCGACGCGGCGATGCGCAGCGCATTGCTTCCAAAACGTTTCCCAAAAAAGTCCGGCATGGTGGCCGCTTTCAGATGGTTGGTCATAATCCGGGTCCGCCGTCCCAAAATCACCCAGGCCAGCAGACTGCCGATCAACGCGTTTCCAATCCCAATCCAGGTGGAAGCCAACCCGTATTTCCAACCAAACTGTCCCGCATAACCCACAAACACCACCGCGGAAAAATAAGAAGTTCCGTAGGCGAACGCTGTAAGCCATGGACCCACCGAGCGTCCCCCCAGCACGAAATCATTCACGCTTGCCGCGTGTTTCCTGGAATAAATACCCACACCCACCATCACCGCAAAAAAGACGGCAAGCAACAAAAGTTTAACAACCATTCACTTGTTCCCCTCCCTCATACAGGCGCCATAACTTTACGCCTGATCTTGTATGTATTTTCGTATATTGGATGTATTGACGTATTTCAACATCGTCTCCCCGCTGTCCACCACCAGCGTAGGCGCCTGCATAATGCCAAATCTGCGCGCCAAATCCGGATTCTGCTCCGCGTCAATTACTTCCACATCCACCTTTTTGTCCGCCAGCATAGCCTTCGCAACCTTGCAGTTGGGACAGGCGCTGGTGGTAAACAGATACTTCACCCCGGAAATTGGCTGAATGTCCACATCGTCCTCCCGAATGGTAACCACCTGGCTGCTGGCTTTCCTTCCCCGCGGCGGCTTTATCTTATATAACTTTCGGTTCTTATACTCCTGGCTCTTGCCGTCATTCCAGTTCTGTACCGGACGATAGTAGCCAGTGATGCGGCTGTACACCTCTGCCGGTTCCCCGCATATGGGACAAGTGAAATGCTCTCCTGTAATGTACCCATGGTCCGCGCAGACGGAATACGTGGGGGAAATGGTATAATACGGAAGCTGGTAATTCTCCGCGATTTTGCGCACCAGGGAAGCCGCCGCCCTCCAGTCCGGCAGTTTCTCACCGATGAATCCATGGAACACGGTGCCGGAAGTGTACAGGGTCTGAAGCTCGTCCTGGATATCCAAAGCCTCGAAGATGTCCTCCGTATAGCCCACCGGCAGATGAGAGCTGTTGGTGTAATAAGGCACATCGCCCATCTCCCCAGCCGTTTTGATATTTGGCCACTGCTCCCGGTCGTGCTTGGCCAGGCGGTAGGCCGCCGATTCCGCCGGAGTGGCTTCCAGGTTAAAGAGCTCCCCATATTCTTCCTGATAATCCGACAGCTTTTCCCGCATATGGTTCAGCGCGTCCCTGGTAAACTTCTGGGTCTTCTCGTCGGTCATGCCGCCGCCCAGCCAGCGGGCGTTCAACCCCACTTCGTTCATGCCCACCAGGCCGATGGTGGAAAAATGATGGTCAAAATTCCCCAGATACCGTTTGGTATACGGGTACAGCCCCTCATTTAAAAGCTTGGTGACCACCTCTCTCTTAATGTGCAAAGACCGCGCCGACAGATCCATAATCTTATCCAGACGGCGGTAAAATTCCTCCGGAGTCTGAGATAGATAGGCGATTCGAGGCATGTTCACCGTCACCACGCCGATGGAGCCTGTGCTCTCCCCAGAGCCGAAGAACCCACCCGTCTTTTTCCGAAGCTCCCGCAAATCCAAACGCAGCCGACAGCACATGCTGCGAATGTCGCTGGGCTTCATATCGCTGTTAATGTAATTGGAAAAATAAGGCGTTCCGTACTTGGAAGTCATCTCAAAGAGCAAACGGTTATTCTCCGTATCCGACCAGTCAAAATCACGGGTAATGGAGTAGGTGGGAATGGGGTACTGGAATCCTCTCCCGTTGGCGTCCCCCTCCACCATGGTTTCAATAAACGCCTTATTGATCATGTCCATCTCTTTTTTACAGTCTTTATAACAGAAATCCATTTCCTTTCCGCCCACAATAGCCGGAAGCTCCGCCAAATCATCGGGCACAGTCCAGTCCAGCGTAATGTTGGAAAATGGCGCCTGGGTGCCCCAGCGGCTAGGCGTGTTCACCCCATAGATGAAAGATTCAATGCATTTTTTCACCTCGCCATAGGACAGATGATCCGCCTTCACATACGGAGCCAGATATGTATCAAAAGATGAGAACGCCTGCGCGCCCGCCCATTCATTCTGCATAATTCCCAGGAAATTCACCATCTGGTTGCACAGTACGCTCAAATGCTTGGCCGGCGAAGAAGTAATTTTCCCCCGGATGCCTCCCAGCCCTTCCTGAATGAGCTGCTTTAAGGACCAGCCCGCACAGTACCCGGTGAGCATTGCCAGATCATGGATATGGATGTCCGCGTCCCGGTGCGCCTGGGAAATCTCTGGATCGTACACTTCTGAGAGCCAGTAGTTGGCCGTCACCGCCCCAGAGTTATTCAGAATCAGGCCGCCCACCGAATAGGTGACGGTGGAATTCTCCTTCACTCGCCAGTCCTCCACCTTTACATAGCTGTCCACAATCTCCTTGTAATCCAGAATCGTGGACTTCATGTTGCGGACTTTCTCCCGCTGCTTCCGGTATAATATATATGCTTTCGCCACATCTGCATAGCCAGTCTGGATCAGCACGTTTTCCACGCTGTCCTGAATATCCTCCACTGTAATCTGACCATCTTTTATTTTATCCTGAAAATCCGCCGTCACCCGCAGGCCCAAAAGCCCCAGGATATCGTCTCCATACTGCTTATCTTTCGCCTCAAAAGCCTTGCGGATCGCCTCACTAATCTTGTCCAGTTGAAACTCCACGATTTGACCATCCCGTTTGATAACTTGAAACATAAAATGCCTCCCATCTCTTTTCTGATGATTCCTTCTACCGCGGTAAACAATACTCATACCCCGCAGACACGAAACCATTGTACCAGGATTATCCTCCTTCGTCAAGCGCTGATACAACATCTTGTGTTTCTTTCATCTTTCGAATCAATATCATGTAAACTGGTTATTTAGCGGTTCTGTAGGAAGCTTGCCTCCCTCTGGGCGTTCTCATCTTCAGGGTACCGAACCAGGTATTCTGTAATCTTACTTTTGGCCGTGGCAAAATCCCGTTTGTACTCATAAACCACCGCCTCATTGTACAAAAGCTCCTGCATATCCTCCTGCTTAGCGTCCGCAAGCCCCATGGAAATGTTCTGCAAAGCGCCATCGTAATTTCCTTCGGCCATATCGCAGAGAGCCAGTCCATTGTACGCTCTGGCCGCGTTGCCCTCTTCCTGGGCGTACTCCTGGTACATGGCCCTGGCGCTGGCGGAATCCTGCTGCTCCAGGTATACTTTCCCCAGAAACAACCGGGCGTCCCCCTGGCCTTTTTCCGCCGCTTTTAGAAGCTCCGTCTGGGCATTGGGGTAATCCCCCATGAAATAATAAATGCGCCCTCTCTGATAATAATCCTGGCCGCTTCCAGGGCTTAGCTCCAAAGCCCTGGATAAATACGCCTTCCCGTCCGCGTCCATGTCCCGCTCCCCATAAGCCTGGTAAATATCCAGAAACATGGCATAGCTAGCCTCTTTTTCAACCGCTTTGTCAAAATTACTTTTGGCGGCATCGTACTGATCCAGTTGCAGACCGATTTTACCAATCATATAATAACATTCGGCATCCGCCCCGAATTCCTTGATCTTCTCACAACTGTCCAACGCGTCCTGCATCCGCCCACTCTCGTACTCAGCCATGGCTTTATAAGACAATACGTCTTTTTGAAATTTCTTGCCATCCTCGCCAGCCAACGCTTCCTCAAAAAAACCAATGGCCTGGTCATACTGCTCCATTTTCAACTGGGCAATCCCGATTCCCCGCTGGCAATAGGGAACTTTCACCTCCCGAATTACGGATTCCTGAAAATCTTTTACCGCTTCCTGGTAGTCGCCCCGCTCCAGGCTCTCACACGCCTGTTCATAAACGCTTTGTTTTTTCATGCCGCAGGCCGTCAAGGCCAGCGCCGCAAAAAGCCCTGCCGCCGCGAACAAGATTTTTTTTATTCTCATAGGCTTACTCCACCGCCAATCCTTCTTCCTCAATCGCCTGCACCACGTCCTGCACATACTTTCTGCATTCTTCCCGACTGGCCGCCTCCACCATGACGCGGATGAGCGGTTCTGTGCCACTTTCCCGCACCAGAATCCGGCCTTCCTGGCCCAGCGCCTTCTCCACCTTGGCCACCGCCCGCTGCACTCTTTGGTTGTCCCGGGCGGCCTTTTTGTCCGCCACCCGCACATTCTGCAAAATCTGCGGGAAAATCTGGACTTCATCGGCCAAATCTTTCAGCCGCGCTTTTTTCTCCACCAGCGCTTCCATCAGCATCAATGACGTTAGGATTCCATCCCCGGTGGATGCGTGGCGACTGAAAATGATGTGCCCTGACTGCTCGCCACCCAGACTGTAGCCGTTGGTCATCATATTTTCACACACATATTTATCCCCCACCGAAGTCTTTTCATAGGAAATCCCTTCCCGGTCCAACGCTTTGTACAAGCCCAGGTTGGACATGACCGTGGTCACAATGGTGTCATTGGTCAATTTTCCCTGCTCTTTTAAATATTTCCCGCAGACATAGAGAATCTTATCGCCGTCCACCACATTTCCCAGATGGTCCACGGCAATGCAGCGGTCCGCGTCTCCGTCGTAAGCGAATCCCACGTCCAGTTGCTGCTCTTTTACCAATTCCTGAAGCGCCTCTATGTGGGTGGAACCGCAGTTGGCATTGATATTGGTCCCATCCGGTTCATTGTGGATTACATAGGTCTTGGCCCGCAGCGCATCAAACACACTCTTGGCGATGGACGAAGCGCTTCCGTTGGAACAATCCAGCCCCACTTTCATGTTTTTAAAAGAATGAGCCGGTATAGACATCAGATATCCGATATAGCGGTTCCTGCCCGCCGCAAAATCCACCGTGCGCCCGATGCGCTCCCCAACAGCCAGCGGTATCTCCGGATGCTCCCCGTCAATATACCGTTCAATCTGTTCCTCCACAGTGGCCTCAATCTTCTGGCCCAGACCGTTTATAATCTTAATCCCGTTGTCATAGAAGGGGTTGTGACTGGCGGAAATCATAATCCCGCAGTCAAAGTCCTCCGTGCGCACCACATAAGAAACGCTGGGCGTAGTGGTCACATGGAGCAAAAAGGCATCCGCCCCGGAGGCAGTCAGCCCCGCCGCCAGCGCATACTCAAACATATAGCTGCTTCTTCTGGTATCCTTTCCGATGGCAATCTGCGCTTTCTTGTCCTGACCGTAATACCATCCCAGGAAACGTCCCACCCGGAATGCATGTTCCGCCGTAAGCGCCACATTGGCCTCTCCCCGGAAACCGTCCGTACCAAAATATTTTCCCATTGTTCCACTCCTTTTTACCGCTATTTTATATAGGCCATTGCAAAACTATTTTTAAATGTCAAGAGTTCCACAATCGCCTACCCATCTTATAATTTCTCAGGATACGCCCCCTGACGAATCAAATCCTTGAAAGCCTCCCGAACCGCGTATTTGTCCTCCTGATACGTAACCCCGAACCAGGCGTCCTCGGTTCTCAATACAGACACCTGTGCCCTCTGGGAACTCACCAGTCCGTCCACAATATCCGGCAGCAGGTATTCTCTTTTTAAATCTTCAGGACCGCACTGGGACAGAAATTCCCGGAAGCCAACCTCCAGCGCCTCCATAAATTCCGGCGTCAACCCCCACATGTTCATAGAAACCAGCGCCTGGGGGTCAAGCTTTCGCTCACCTCCGTCAGGCAGCTCTGCGCTGGCGCCCTCGGCCGTTTTTTTGATATTTCTTGTCTCATCCACACCCAGCAAATTCCCCGCCGCGTCCACCGAACAGATTCCCCGGGTCACCGTGCCATGCTCGCTTAACGTATTTCCAAGAACGAACCCAGCCATGCACAGATCCATTTTCCCAGAAGGCTCCCTCTCACTTACAAGATATTCATGCACCTTCTTAAATGCCTCTTTTCCATAATAATCATCTGCATTGATGACTACAAAGGGCTCTTCCAGCAAATCCCGTGCCGCCAACACCGCCTGTCCGGTCCCCCAGGGCTTGGTTCTCTCTGGCGGACAAGAAAATCCTTCCGGCAGACCATCCAGTTCCTGAAAGGCATATGCCACCTCTGCCATCTTCTCAATGCGGCTGCCAATTACAGCATGAAAATCCGCTTCCAGATCCTTGCGTATAATAAAAACAATCTTGTCAAATCCCGCCTGCAGCGCGTCGTAAATGGAGTAATCCATGATAATCTCTCCATTGGGCCCCACCGGCTCCAACTGTTTAATCCCTTTGCCAAACCGACTGCCAATGCCTGCCGCCATAATCACCAACGATGTCTTTTTCATCTGTACCGCTCCTTTCTTCATGTTCTATGTCATTAGGTGGTTGCGAAATCACTTTTAAATGTCGCGATTTTGGATAAACTAAACAAAGCGCATCTCAAAACCGCTTCTAATTCCCGCCTTATTTGTTTAGTTTGCCCAAAATCCAGCTACGAAATAGGCGTTTCGCAATCGCCTATATTCTATTTCACAAATTAGCTTTCCTCATTTAGACGGCTCAGCCGCAGCGCCTGGTCGGCCGCGGTCAGGCTGTCGATAATCTCTTCCAAATCCCCGCCCAGCACAGCCTCCAGACGGTGCAACGTTAATTTGATCCGATGATCCGTCACCCTCCCCTGGGGGAAATTATAGGTGCGGATTTTCTCCGAGCGGTCGCCGGTTCCCACCTGACTCCTCCTGGCCTCCGCCTCTGCGTCGTGCTGCTTCTCCAACTCCATCTCATACAGCCGGGACCGAAGCACCTTCAGCGCTTTGTCCTTATTTTTCAACTGGGATTTCTCATCCTGACAGGAAATCACAATTCCTGTGGGAATATGCGTCAGCCGAACAGCGGAATCCGTAGTGTTTACGCACTGGCCTCCGTTGCCCGATGCACGGAAAACGTCGAATTTGCAGTCGTTCATATCAAGCTGGAAATCGATTTCCTCTGCCTCTGCCATAATCGCCACAGTGATGGTGGACGTATGAATCCGGCCTCCAGACTCCGTCTCCGGCACCCGCTGCACCCGGTGCACGCCGCTTTCGTATTTCAACCTGGAATAGGCGCCGTTTCCGTTAATCATGAAAATCACTTCCTTAAATCCGCCAATCCCGTTCTCATTCATGCTGAGCATCTCTGTTTTCCACCGCTGGTTTTCCGCATACTTCACATACATCCGGTAAATGTCCGCCGCAAAAAGAGCCGCCTCATCACCGCCTGCTCCGGCGCGGATTTCCACGATTACGTTCTTATTGTCGTTGGGGTCCTTGGGCAAAAGCAGAATTTTCAGCCTCTTCTCCAGCTCTGCCATATCCTTTTTAGACTGGGACAGTTCCTCTTTGAGCATTTCGCGCATTTCTTCGTCCGATTCTTCTTCCAGCATGGCCAGACTGTCCTCTTCCGTCTGCCGGCATTTCTTATATTCCCGGTAAGCGTCCACAATGGGCTGCAATTCACTTTGCTCCTTCATCAATTTCTGAAAACGCTCCTGGTTGCCCGCCACATCCGGCTCCCCCAGTTCCCCTAAAACCTCCTCAAATCGAATCAGCAAATTCTCTAATTTATCAAACATGCCATCCTCCTAATTCCATCTTGCACTATCCTCTATACCCCAGAACCACCCGGTCCAACCCGGATAAATCCTTGATAATCTGCACCTGTCGATAACCCTGATCCTCCATACGCCTTCGCACCCAGTCCCCCTGGTCAGAACCAATCTCCAAAAGCATCATGCCATCCGGTTCCAGACAGCCCCATCCTTCCTCAATCAGCCTTCGGTAAAAATCCAGTCCGTCCTCGCCGCCATCCAACGCCAGACGCGGGTCGTATCCAGAAACCTCTTCCATCAGGGAATCAATCTGGCCAGCTGGGATATACGGGGGATTGGACACAATCATATGAAACTTTCCTTCCACTTTCTCAAAGAGATCACTGCACAGAAATTCCGCGGGAATCTCCAGCCGACGGCTATTTTCCCTGGCCACTTCCAGCGCCTCCTTGGAAATGTCCACGCCCAGCCCTTGCGCATCTTCACAGCAGTAAAGCAAACTTAAGAGAATGCAGCCGCTTCCGGTGCACATATCCAGCACGCGGCCCTGGGGACGCAGCCGCCTGCGAGCCTCTTCCGCCAGAATCTCCGTATCCGGCCTGGGAACCAGCACATGGGAATTGACCAGAAATTTCAGCTCCATAAACCAAGCATAACCCAAAATATGCTGTAGCGGTTCCCGCTGGCCCCGCCTTTGCAAATACTCTTCATACTGCTTAAGCTGCCCCTGACATTCCTTCTTTTTTAATTCATCCCCCCTGTGGGCGTAAAAAAAGGAACGACTAATCTGCCAGACTTCTTCCATCAAAAGCCAGGCATCCAAATCCGCATCCGGCACGCCCTTTTTCTTCAGAAAATCTCTTCCGCATGTCCATATACTGCCCAAGGTAAGCGGCTGTTTATCCGTCATACCGAAACTTCTCCATCTACCGCGCGTTTCCCGCTCAGACCTTCCTTAGGCACGGAGGTATCTTCCTCGCCCGCCAGATAAGCCCGCCAGTTAAACACCGCTTCCACCGCCCGGATAGCCACTTCCGCCATATCGGGCTCCGGCTCCCGGGTCGTCAGTTTCTGAAGCGCCAGACCAGGCTTACTTAACAGGCCGATGAATCCCCCGTCGCTGTTTCCCGCCAGCCGGATAAATTCGTAGGAAATCCCAGCAATCAAGGGCAGCAACACAATCCGCAGCAACACCTGCAGCCATTTTTCCTCGATGGGCAAAAGAGTGACGCCGAAATGAACAATCACACTGACTACCATCACGAACAACAGGAAACTGGTGCCGCATCTCTTGTGCTGCCGGGAACTTTTCATCACATTTTCCACATTTAACTCCCAGCCGTTTTCCACGCAGTTGATGCATTTGTGCTCCGCCCCGTGGTACATAAATACCCGCTGGATGTCCTTCATCTGGGAAATCAACACCAGGTACGCCATGAAAATCGCAATCCGCACCACAGCCTCCGAGACGGCAAAAGCCATATCCGACTGGGTAAATGTTTTCACCGCTTGCGCCACCCAGTAGGGCAATACCATAAAAAGTCCCACCGACAAAATCAGGGACACAAACACCGTGCCGTACATGAATAAATCTTCCGTGCGCTGCTTTTTCTTCTGCGCCTGCGCATCCTCTTTTCCTTCTTTCTGGGACGCTTCTCCTTCCTCTTCTTCAAAAAACGAGGCCGAATACATCAGGCACTTGGTCCCCACCACAAGGGAATCTACAAAACTGACCACACCCCGCAGCAACGGCCACTTCATCCATTTATGCTTGCCAAATACGCTTTTATAGTCTTCAATTTTTACTTCAATCTCCCCATCTGGCTTACGCACGCCCACAGAGTACACATCCCCATGGCGCATCATAATCCCCTCCATCACTGCCTGACCACCAATATTTGATGACTTCATTCATACCTCCATACGAAAAATAGGGCGAGGTTGCCCACCTCACCCTGTTCATTCCACGCGATGTCTGCCTGGACAGACATATGATTACTGAATACCATATTTCTTATTAAATTTGTCAATGCGTCCGCGCGCCTGTGCGGCTTTCTGTTGTCCAGTATAGAATGGATGGCATTTGGAACAGATTTCCACGTGAATGTCTGCATTTGTAGATCCTGTGGTAAATGTATTGCCGCAGTTGCAGGTCACCGTCGCCTGATAGTATTCTGGATGGATGCCTTCTTTCATGATTTTCACCCCTGTCTGTTTCTTAATATCTTTGCAGCCGGCTACATTGGCCCACTGCTTCCTCTTTTACATTTACTTCATGTAAACGGTCAATGCATTATAGCATATTTTATATGGGAATGCAATATCTTTAAATAAATTTCTGTTTCCTGGCAATCTGCACAAACTCCGCATTTGTTTTCGTCTTGGCAAACATGTTCAAAATCTGTTCCACTGCCTCTTCCGTCTTCAGTCCATTCAAGGCTTTTCTCATGTTGTAGACAGCTTCCTGCTCCTCTCTGCTAAGCAACAGATCTTCCCTGCGGGTGCCGGACTTGGCAATATCAATGGCAGGGAAAACCCTTCTCTCCTGTAGTTTTCTATCCAACACCAGTTCCATATTGCCTGTGCCTTTAAATTCCTCATAGACCACATCATCCATTTTGCTGCCGGTATCCACTAGCGCGGTGGCGAGAATGGTCAAACTACCTCCCTCCCGCATATTTCTGGCGGCGCCGAAGAAACGCTTCGGCATATGAAGAGCGGCCGGGTCAAGACCGCCGGACAGCGTTCTGCCGCTGGGCGGGATGGTCAGGTTATAAGCTCTTGCCAGACGAGTGATGCTGTCTAGAAGAATTGTCACATCTTTCTTATGCTCCACCAGCCGCTTCGCCCGCTCAATCACCATTTCTGAAACCCGTTTGTGATGCTCCGGCAATTCATCAAACGTGGAATAGATGACCTCCACATTTTTTCCCACAATGGCTTCCCGGATATCGGTGACTTCTTCTGGACGCTCATCAATCAGCAAGATAATTAGATGCATCTGCGGACTGTTTCTTAATATAGATTTGGCCACGTCCTTTAACAGCGTCGTTTTTCCCGTTTTCGGCGGGGACACAATCATTCCACGCTGGCCCTTTCCAATGGGACTGACCACATCCACTATTCGCATGGCCATGCTCCCTCCCGGCCTTTCCAGCACAAGCCGTTCATTTGGAAAAACCGGCGTCATATCTTCAAAATTATAGCGACGCATCTCGTTGGGAGCAATCCCGTTGATGGAAGTCACGTACAAAAGGGCGCTGAATTTCTCCGACTGGGTCTTAATCCGTATATTTCCCTGCAGGATATCCCCTGTCTTCAGCCCAAACCGGCGTATCTGTGAGGGGGACACGTACACATCGTTCTCCCCTGGCAGATAATTGGCGCAGCGAATAAATCCATATCCATCTGGCATCACTTCCAAAATCCCGTCCGCTTTCTGCCCGCTGTCCAACTGGGCTGTATCCATGGGAACTCTGTCTATGGAAGCTTTATCCACTGGAGTCCTCTCCACTGGAGTCCTCTCCACAGACGTTCTCTCCACAGGGACCTTATCCATAGGAGTTCTCTCCACGAAAACTTTCTCCGACGGATCTCTGTCGTCTCCCTTATATTCCTCCTTTGCAGTCGGCCTGTCCTGCATTTTCTCCCTCTCGTCTTCTTCCAGCATAACCTCTACCAACTGGCTCTTTTTTAACGTAGAAATGCCTTTCAGACCTCTTTTTTTTGCTAAATCCCGTAATGTCATCACCGACAAGGATTCATATTTTTCTCTCATGAATTCACTCTTTTCCTTGAATAATATACAGCAGCTATCCCATATGCCACAAAAGCAAAGCAATATCCAATAAACTGCAAAAAAGCCGTTTAATCGTCAAAAAACTACGCAATCCTATATGGGTAATCTGTCCGAACCGACAGTGAATGTTTGTCTGGCATTTAAGAACGGTTGATAAACGCCAGACCGGATAGGGTCCTGAATAGTTACGAATATGTTTATCTTATCACAGAACAATCCAAAAGAAAAGCCCTACTTTCTTTTTCCCAAACAACGAAAGAAAAAACTTTCTTCATAATTATAAGCAAAAAACTGCTGCCGACAGACCCGCAAAATATTTTCATCATCCGTGGCAAACGCCTGAAAACTATACACTGTCTCCACCGGGTTAGATCCCTGGCGCACCGTATTGGAAACGCTCCGGTACATCTCAGACAAAGGCGTAACCGCCCCAACGATCACCGCCAGAATCAGAAACGCAAAACTCCAACGCCTGTGCTTCTCCCGGCATTCCAGAATATACCGCATCAGACAGACCGATAAGATAAACAGCGCGGGCAGCGAAGCGCGCATGGCAAAATCATTGGCCGCCGTCATCCTGTACAAAGGCAGCAGCGCCAATTCCACCAATGCCACCCATAGATATTCATATCTTCGCAAACACCTTCGCAACAGCCATAAATAAATCCCCGCCTCCAAAACAAAAAACAACAGATAAGCAAGCGCCAGTTTCTTAAACGGATAATACTGAAAAATCCACCCTTTCACAGATACACTGCCTCCATTGGACAGATAAAAGCTTCCAAAAACCAATAACAGCGCCAGTGAAGCCAGCGCGTTTTGCACCGTTACCGCCTTTTTCCACGATTGCCCCCGCCGGAAAACCGAATAAAGGGCCAGCGGAATCATCCCAAAAGTGGCAAAAGGCGAATAAGCAAAAGCCAGTGCACATAACCCGGCCCCCGAACGATTTTCCCGCATATTGAGAAGCAGGGCCGTCAGAAGCCAGATGGGAATGGACTGATTAAAGACCCAGTACAAAACCGTCGTGTGGGAAGAATACTGAAAATACGTGCACCACCACTCCAGATGAGCTCCCAGCTGGAAACTGCCTTTTAAAAGCCAATAGCCCAACACGTCAAAGCCGCTGAAAAAGAGAAAAACCACCGGAATCACCCAGGAATGCCGTTTCAAATAACGATGTATCTGATACAGGACCAGCATCACGCCCAGATATGCCCACCCCAGCAAGAACAAATTCGCCAACAATTCCTGCCCGGCAAACAGCTTGGAGAGCAGCGCCGGAGGCAGCCAGAAACAAAAATAATATACAAACGCCGCCGTGCCGTTGCCTATCACATCCTGCACAGCCTGTCTCTGGGCCGAAAAGTCAAAGAACACAGGCCAGGATTGATTTACCAGATCCCGGTAAATGGGATTGCGCACAAAATAATCCGAATTCTGAAAAGAAAACCCGCCAATTCCGCTAAAGAAAACCCAGATAAAAACAATGAAACTTAAAACAACCCAGTACGCCGGCTTTACGCGAAACCCAGCGCCAGAGCCTTTCTCACACAAACTTTGTCCCATGCAACCATACAGCCAAAGCCACGCCAGCCCCAAAAAAACCGCCAGCCAAAGCCGCAACCAGCCAAAGAAAAAAAGAAGAATCGGCAGAAAAACATATGCTAGGGACAAAGCCATCCCTTTATCCTGCCAAAGCGCCGCCCCAGATTCCTTTACCCTATTTTTTACTTTTATCCAAACACCGCTCATTGAACCTTCCGAACATCCTCCTTATTGCTTTCGCTGATGATATAATGGGGGCGTTTTTTCACCTCCATATAGACTTTGGCCAAGTACTGCCCCATAATCCCCATGCAAAAAAGCTGTATGCCGCCAATAAACGTGACGATACAGGCCAGGGATGGCCAGCCTGGCACCGGGTCCCCATAGATGCATTTTCGCACAACAATAAAACAAATAGCCAGAAAGGACAAAAAGGTAAAAAACAGACCGCTGTAAGACGCCAGCGAAAGCGGAACTTGGGAAAAGCTCACAATTCCGTCCAGCGAATATTTCAAAAGTTTCCAGAAACTCCACTTGGTTTCCCCGGCCGCCCGCTCCACATTTTCATAAGGATACCAGTACGTCCGGTAGCCAACCCATCCAAACATGCCTTTGGAAAACCGATTGTATTCCCCCATGGCCGCCAGAGCATCCGCCATCTCGCGCTTCATCAGACGAAAATCCCTGGCGCCGTCCACCACATCCACATCCGCGATGCAGTTGATAACCTTATAGAAAATCCTGGCAAACAGAGAGCGGATGGGCGGCTCCCCTTTCCTGGACACCCGTCGGGTGGCCACACTATCGTATGCCCCGGATTCCAGATACGAAAACATGTCCTTCAAAAGTTCCGGCGGGTCCTGCATATCCGCGTCCATCACAGCCACATAGTCTCCCCGCACATTGCAAAAACCCGCATACATAGCCGCCTCTTTTCCAAAATTCCTGGAAAAGGAGAGATATGCCACCCGCGAATCCGTTCCGGCCAACTCCTTCAAAAGCTCCAGCGTCCTATCCTTGGACCCATCATTTATAAATAAAAACTCAAATTCATGCGCCGACATTTCTTCCGCCACCTGACACAAAGCCGTATACAAAATCGGCAACGTTTGTTCTTCATTATAACAGGGTATAATCAGACTAATCATAAAATCCCCTCACATAAGCCACTACTATAAGTCTGTATTCTACCAAATACTGGAGAGATTTGCAACATCAGAAATATTTGTGCCTATTTCTATTGACAAAAATGTTCCTTATATAATATAATCATAAAGTATGTTTCCGATGAAATGTTCGTGTCTCTTTATCGGTAAAAATAGCAACGCACAAAGATTGATGAAATCACAAGGATGGGAGGTGTACCAGTTGGCTAATATTAAATCTGCGAAAAAAAGAATTTTAGTAAACAGGACAAGAGCTGCCCGTAACAAAGCAATTCGCTCCGCTGTGAAAACTTCTATTAAGAAAGTTTACGCAGCCATTGACCAGAACGACAAAGAAGCAGCAAATCAGGCCCTGAAAAATGCTGTATCCACAATCGGCAAAGCTACGTCAAAGG
The DNA here is from genome assembly GCA_910588775.1 of uncultured Lachnospiraceae bacterium. GTDB lineage: Bacteria > Bacillota > Clostridia > Lachnospirales > Lachnospiraceae > MGBC164599. The sequence goes on along the minus strand of CAJURH010000001.1, from coordinate 1,688 downwards.
GTGTTTACCATAAAAATACTTCATCTAGAAAAATTTCCCGCTTATCCAAAGCCGTTAATGCGCTTAACTAATTTCTAGATGCCTTTTTAAGAAGGACAGCCATTCCGTCTGTGGCTGCCCTTCTTTAATTATGTTATAAAATTCCCGCCGAACTATATTTCACAATCAGCAATTCCACACTCAACACATCCCCCAGCTTTCCAGTCTTCACATCTTCCTCCGCACTGGTAAAATCTTCCACCGCTTCCCGCAGTTCCATCGCCTTATATCCTTTCACGCATTTTATACAGTTCTTCGCCGCGAAGCCAGGTATACCAAGAGTCTTTCCAATCTCCTGCTGCCCTTTTCCTTCCTCCAGCATTTCCTTCGTTTGCAAAAGCTGCCGAAACTGACGGGCCAACAAATATAAAATCCGCATGGGCGGCTCCCTCAATGCCAACAAATCCTCATATAGATCCAACGCCTTCTTCTGATTTCTCTCCGTCACCGCCCGCACCATTTCAAAAATCTTGTTGGTTATCTGGGGCACACATACCGCCTGGATATCCTGGGCCGTAATCCGCTCCCTTCCCATGGTGTAACAGAGGAGCTTTTCCACCTCCTGATAGACGTTCCCCATATCCGAGCCAACCTGGGACATAAAAAGTTCCATATCCTTTCTGGTTATCTTCTTCCCCTCCCTGGCGAAAATCCCCAATACCCACCGCATCAGAGTTTCTTCACTCTGGACGGAGAACTGAACGGTCCGGCCGATTTTCCCAACCGCTTTATACATGCGGCTGCGCTTGTCCACCTGATCCTCCACGAAAATCATATATAAATAATCTGGAACCTGTTTCATATATTCCGCCAACTGGTCACATTTATTCTTGAAAAATCCGCTATCCTCCACCAGTAGGATTCTTCTTTCCGCTAAAAAAGGCATGGTTTCGGCCAACTCAATCAGTGGACCCACTTCTATCTTTTTGCCCTCATAAAACGCCATGTTCATCGTATCCCCATCGGGATTTAACGCTTCCAGCAATTTATGCTTATACTGCTGCTTAAGATAATTCTCCTCGCCATAGAGCAAATACGCGTTTTTAAAATTTCCGGTCTTTATATCCTGCTGTATATCTTTCATTGAACCTCCATCGCTTCCCGCAAATATGCATTCACTTCAACCGCATCGTCCTTTACTTTTAAATTAACCGCTCCGCTGTCTTTTGTCAAGAACGCCTGACACCGATTTTCCTCCAGCCGTTTCAGCGTATCCGGATGAGGATGGCCGTATGTATTGGTCGCGCTGGAAGACGCCACCGCAATTTTTGGACGCACTTTTCTCAAAAACCGCTTTCCCGTGGAATGCTTTGAACCGTGATGAGCCACTTTGAGAAAATCACATTCCGTCAAATATCCGGCGATTCTCATCTCCTGCTCCTCCCCCATGTCCCCTGTAAACATTCCCCGAAAACTTTCGCACTCCAAAAACAACGCCAGAGAATTTTCATTTATATCCTGCACTTGGCCTTTCGCCAGCGGCGACACTGCCCGCCAGACGATTTCTTCCCCCTGCACCCGATCCCCTGTGTTCAGATACTGTACCGCCACCCCCGCCCGTTTGCTCATGTGAGATAAAGAAGTAAAAGAAGTGTAAAAATTTTGCCGTTCCCTATCCGGCTGACTGCCGGACGGGTCGGGCTTTAGTC